>NZ_CP069338.1:4518571-5129642 GCF_016859125.1 Archangium violaceum
AGGAGGGCAGTGCTCCCGGCAGACGCAACACCACGGCGTGGGGATTGGCGCCATTGGAGACCTGGAGGGTGATGCTCGCGTTGGCGCCGGTGCCGCGGCCCACGTGGTAGGCCATGGAGCGCGTCGTTCCGCTCACCCCGCTCTGCAGCGTGCCGTACCCCAGACTCGTCCAGCTCCCGTCACGCAGGTTGAAGGTGTCGTAGTCGTAGCCGTCGATGAGGTGGGCATGGTCCAGCGCGAGCGCCGCCGCCCAGTCCAGCATCAGCTCGGAGAAGGGCTTCCCGGTGTGGACCTCGAGGTTGGAGATGCCCCTGCCGGGGCCGGCCGTCCAGTTCCTCCAGAAGGTGTCGTGGCCGACGGCCTGCGCCGCGCGCCAGACGAACAGGAAGTTGTAGCCGTAGATGCCCAGCCCCTCGTCATGGCTGCTCGGCCGCGACGCGTGCACCACCCGGTAGTTCTGCGGGGCGGCCAGGGCGTAGCGCGCGTAGGGCTGCATCTCACCCACCTGGGTACCCAGGCCCGCCAGCTGCTGGGCGGCCATGGCGCTGCCCTCCTCGATCCACAGCTCCTCCGGCAGGTTGTCGGCGGTGTGCCGGCGGCCGGTGGCGATGAGGTGCTTGAGCTCGTGCACCATGGTGGCGGGCATCACCGTGCTGAAGTAGCTGGAGCGGGAGTACACCGACCCGAGGGTGCCAGGCGTGGCGGCGTAGAAGATGTCGCCCTCGTTGCTGTGCGTGCCCGTGGCCGGGTACGCATTGGCGTCGTCGTAGAGATCCAACGGCAACACGTAGCCGAGCAGCCCCTGCGGGCCGAGCAGGCGGCTGAAGACGATGAGGATCTTCTGGTTGTTGTCCACGTCGGCGAAGTCGCCGAAGTAGCGGTTGTCCGAGGGGATGACCCGGGTCTCGAAGTCGTTGGCCAGGCTCTGCAGCTCGCTGCTGCTGAACTCGCTCGTGTCCTCGTTCTGCACGAACCAGTAGGCGTTGGGGCTCGAGTGCCTGAGCGTGGCGGTGATGCGCGTCTGCGAGCTGCCATTGCTGATCCAGAAGGAGCAGGCCTTGGAGCCCACGGTGTAGGGCGCCGCGCAGTTGTCGAGGGCCTGGGCACGAACGGTGCCCCTGGCGCCCAGTGTCCGGGCACCGCCCCGCCGCAGCGTCTCCACGTCCCGCAGGCCCTTGCTCAGCCGGGTCAGGTGGGCCTCCTGGTGGGCCGCCTTCTCATCGCCCGTGTCGGGCACGGCCGGCTCGAGGTCCGAGCGCGGCAGCGCCGCCACGCCTGAGTCCGTCAGGGTCTGGGCGAGCACGCCGGTGGTGTTGAGGGTGTAGCGCAGGCCATCCACGGTCGAGGACTGGCTGGCGTGCACCGGAATGACGGCCACGCGCTCGGTGGGGGAGAGGCCCTGGAGGGTGACGGTGGCCGAGCCGCCGCTGAAGTCCGAGGGGCGCAGGAACGTCACGCCCGGGGGAGGAGTGGTCGTGCCGCCGCCCCTCACCCTCAGGAAGATGTTGACGCCCTGGGCCGGCGAGGTGACGGGCGACGCGCTGGTCCCGGTCGTCGTGTAGAAGCCCTCGTAGTCGCCATCGTCGACCTGGGAGTTGACGTTGATGTCCTTGTACGCGACGAGGGTGTACTGGCCGGCGGCCAGGGAGCTGAAGCTGTAGGTGCCGCTGGAGCCGGTGCCGCTGAGGGTCACCTGCCGGGTGTTGGAGTGGTCGGGGACGCACGCACCGCCGCTGACGAAGCAAGCCACCACCTGGGTGCCGCTGATGGAGCCGCCCGCGGGCGCGGTCACCGTGCCGCTGATGCCGGTGTTGGCGGTCTCGGTGTTCACCGTCATGGTGATGTTGATGTTCTGGGCCGGTGGCTTGACGGCCACCGCACCCAGGGAGTTGCCGTAGACGCCCACGTAGTCGCCCGGGTCGAACTCGTTGTTCTTGTTGGTGTCCTTGAGGGCGATGAGCAGGTACTGGCCCGCGGACAGGTTGTCGAACTTGTACGAGGCGCTCGTGCCCATGCCCTGCAGGACCTGCAGGCGGGTCTTGGACGACTCGACGTCGCACTGGCCGTCGACGACGAAGCAGGCCACGAGCTCCGTGCTGATGATGCTGCCCCCGGCAGGTGCCTTCACCGTGCCGCTGATGGTGTTGCCCGTTGAAGTGGTGTCCTTGTCCTTGTCTTCATCCGAATCAGGACACGCGGTGAGACCCAGCGCCAACAGCGCGCCCCCCACGATCTGCACGACCTTGCGCATGAATGTCGATCCCCTCTTTGACACGGCGGCCGGTGCGCGGGACGCGCTCCCGAAGAACCCGTGGGGAACGCCGGTACCGTCGTCGTGTCGTTGGAGGATATACGAACCCGGTGGTTCGCACAGCGCCGGGGATGTGCCGGGAGCGTTACGTGGTTTGGGGCTCGGCCGCGGTGAGCGTGAAGCGGAACGTGCTGCCCTGGCCCGGAGTGGACTCCACCCAGATGCGCCCGCCGTGGCGCTCGACGATCTTCTTGCAGATGGACAGGCCGATGCCCGTGCCCGGGTACTCCTCCTTGGCGTGCAGCCGCTGGAAGATGGCGAAGATGCGCTCGTAGTACTGGGGCTCGATGCCGATGCCGTTGTCCTCCACGGTGACGGTGATGGTGTCCGCCTCGCGCGTGGTGGACACGCGGATGAGTGGAGGGTGCTCGCCGCGGAACTTCACCGCGTTGCCCACCAGGTTCTGCAGGAGCTGGACGAGCTGGGTCTCGTCTCCCAGCACCCACGGCAGGGGCTCCACCTTCACCTCCGCGCCGGATTCCCGTAGGGCGAGGCGCAGGTGGGACAGGGCGCGTTCCAGGCTCTTCTCGAGCGGCACCGGCATCAGCTCCTTGCCTCGCGTGCCCACGCGCGAGTAGGCGAGCAGGTCGTTGATGAGCGCCTGCATGCGGGTGGCGCCGTCCACCGCGTAGCGGATGAACTCGTCCGCGTCCGCGTCCAGCTTGCCCTTGTAGCGACGTGACAGGAGTTGCACGTAGCTGGCCACCATGCGCAGCGGCTCCTGCAGGTCATGCGAGGCCACGTAGGCGAACTGCTCCAGGTCCGCGTTGGAGCGGGCGAGCTCCTGGGCGCGCTGGGCGAGCTCCGCCTGGGTCTTGCGCAGGTTCTCCAGCAGCTCGGCGGTGTGCTGGCGGGCCCGCTCGGCCTCGGCGCGCGCGGCCTGCTCGCGGACCAACCGCCGCGCGTCCTCCTCCAGGGCGAGCCGTTGGGTGATGTCGGTGCACACGCCCGTCAGGCGCGAGGGCTGGCCCTGTTCGTCCAGGGTGAGCCGGCCGTGGGCCTCCATCCAGCGCACCTGTCCGTCGGGGAGGACGATGCGGTATTGGATGTGGTGCTCCGGTTCTCGCTGGGCCACGACGCGCTGGATGCTCGCGAGCACCCGCTCCCGGTCCTCCGGGTGCATGTCGCTCTGGTAATCCTGGAAGGTGCCGCCGAAGCTGCCCTCGGGGATGCCGTGGATGCGCTCCAACGTGGGGGCCCAGGTCACGCGTCCGGCGGAGATGTCCCATTCCCAGGCGCCCATGCGGCCCGCCTCGAGCGCCACCTCGTGCCGGGCCTGGGTGCGCTTCGCCTCCGCGTAGAGGCGGGCGTTGTCCACCGCGAGCGCCGCCCGGCGGGCCAGTTCCTCCACCAGTTGCAGTTCGTCCGTCCCCAGGTGACGCGAGGACTCCGCGGTGGCCACCGTGAGGGTACCCAGCGTCCGCTCCCGGGCCTTGAGGGGCACCACGATGATGGAGCGCAGGCCCAGCTCGCGCAACAGCCGCAGGTGCTCCGCGTCCCTGGCGGTCGCCACGAACATCTCGTCCGTGATGTGGGCCGTGAGGTGGGGCTGACCCGTCTTCATCACGTGGGCGATGGTGCCGGTGCTCTCGGCGCTCCCGGGGTAGCGCTCGCGCAGTGTGCGCGCCAGCTCCAGCTTGGTCGGGTCCGCGTGGATGGCGGCCACCCGCCGTGAAGCGGAGGTATCGTCCGCCAGGTCCACCGCGCACCAATCTCCGAGCCGGGGCACGAGCAGGCGAGCGGTGGCGGTCAACGTGCTCTCCAGGTCGAGCGAGGCGGAGAGCAGCTCACCGGCCTCGGCCAGCACGCTCAACCGCTCCTGGGTGCGAATCATCTCGGTGACGTCATGGAAGACGTTGACGGCGTACACCACCCTGCCGTCGGCATCGCGCACCGGAGCCGCGGACAGCCGGCACCATTTCTCCTGGCCGGTGCGCGAGTGGCGGAAGCGCAGCACGCGCTCGGCGCCGCTCTGGCCCGCGAGCACCTGCCGGCCGGGGAGGATGTCGGCGCTCGTCGGCCTGCCCGAGGCGTCGAGCACCTGGAAGCACTCGAGCAGCGGGACGCCGCGTGGGCCCAGCAGTTCCTCCGGGGTGTTGGCACCGAGCAGGCGCGCCGCCGCGGGGTTGGCGAAGCACAGCAGGTGGTCCGGGCCCTGCACGGTGACGCCGTCGTTCACCTGCGCGAAGAGCGCCTCCACCAGCGGACGGGCGCGCTCGAAGAGTTGCGCGAGCATCTCCGCGCCCAGGCCCTCGCCGGTCCGGTGTGTCTGGGGAAAAGCGGGCGAGGGAGGAGGGGCCACCATGCTCATCAAGGACTCCGGAATCGAAGAAGAGGGTCTCCCCTGGGGCCCGAACCCTTCCAACGCGAGGCTGGGACGTCCACCCATCCGCGTCCCTCAGTGTTCACTGTTGGGAGCCGGGGACTACGAGTTGGGAGAGGTCGGGAAGCCATGCCATCGTGCGTGACACCATGCGCCTGGTCCTCATCCTCCTCGTCCTGGTCGTGTCGCTCCCGGTGTGGGCTGGAGCGGAGTCGCCGGTATCCGCTGGCCCCATCCAGGAGCGGGTGATGGTGGTCTGGGGCGCGGGCCGCACGCGCGATGAGGCCGAGTCGCTCGTGGAGTCCTACCAGGCGCGCTCGGTGGACTGGGCACGTGTCCTGGAGGCGGGCTCGGCGTATCCCCGCGTCATCGACGGAGCGGAGGTGCCCGGGTTGAGGCCCGGCGCCTTCTTCGTGGCGCTGGGGGTGTGCGAGGTGAAGGAGGGCGAGGTGATGGCGAAGGTGTTCTCCGCGCTCGAGCCCGGGGTGTCTTCACGCCGGGTGCTGTGGGACGAAGGGGAGCCGTTGGCGTGCCCCGAGCTGCTGCCGGGCTGGTCCTTCGGGAAGAGCGCGCGGATGCGTGCCCCGGGAGGGACGTTGACCGCCGTCACGTTCGACCACATGGAGGAGGGCGGTGGAGCGCGCCGGAGTTGGGTGTTGGTGCTCGCGTTGCTGAAGAAGGAGGACGTGGAGTCCACCGTCATCGAGCCGCCCGAGGACGACGCCGCGTCGGAGGTGAAGGGGCTGCGGGTGGGCCGGGGCGAGCTGGTGCTGGAGGAGGAGTTGACGGCCCCGACGTGCGACACGCGCACCTGGCGCTTCTCGGTGGAGCGGGGAGCGGTGGTGACGAAGCAGGCGAAGAAGCCCTCGAAGCGGCGGGATTGCGCGGCGGAGCAGGAGGGCGCGAGCGCGGACGGTTAGGCAACCGGTCCACCTGTCCTCCTGTCGGCAGCCGCGAGGGAACCGGGCGGCTCCGGGCGGGAAGGGGTTCACGGCCCCGCGATGATCTCCTAGGGTGGGGGCGAGCCTCTCCCCCCCCCCCGAGCCGTGCCGATGCCCCGCGGAAACCTGCCCGAAGATTACCAGCGACACGTGACCGCGGCCCTGGCCGCGCTGAACGTGCGCAACCTGGTGTTGAGCATTCATGACCCGAGCTTCCCGAGCGCCCCGGGCGAGGACCCTGGCCGGGGCTCGCCGTACGCGGAGGGAGGCCTGCGCTTCCTCGAGTTCGCGCGGGAGCTGGGCTTCAACGGCATCCAACTTGGCCCGCAGGGGCAGACATCGGAGGACAACCCCTCGCCGTATGACGGGACGCTCTTCTCGCGCAACGTGCTGAACGTGGCGCTCGCGTCGCTCACGCACGAGGAGTCCTGGGGGGGCCTGCTGCGGCCCGAGCGTGTGCAGGCCCTCGTCGCGGCGCGTCCGGGTGGTGACGGGAGGGTGAAGCACCGCTACGTCTTCCGAGCCCAGAGCGAGGCGTTGGAGGAGGCCTGGACGAACTTCCAGCACAAGCGGGCCCGGGCGGAGCCCGGCAGCGCCATCGCCTGGCTGTCCGAGCACTTCGACACCTTCCGGCGCGAGCACCGCGAGTGGCTGGAGCGGGACGCGCTCTACGATGTGCTCTGCACGGAGCACGGGCGTGCCTATTGGAAGGAATGGCCGAGCGAGTGGGACCGGCGGCTGTGGAACCCGCGCCCGGGCGAGGAGGCGACGTTCGGCAATCGCCGGCAGGTGTTGTTGACGAAGTACGCCGCGCAGGTGGAGGCGTATGCGTTCAGGCAATTCCTGGTGCATTCGCAGCACGCGGCGCTGCGGGAGCGGACGGCGGCGTGGGGCCTGAAGTTGTTCGGTGACCTTCAGATTGGTTACTCGCCGAGGGATGCCTGGGCGTACCAGGGGCTCTTCGTGGGCTCGTATCTGATGGGAGCGCCGCCCAGCCGCACCAACCCCGAGGGCCAACCGTGGAACTACCCGGTGTTGGACCCCTCGCAGTACCACGCGCCGCCCAATCCGGCGGGGCCGTACCCGGGGGTGAGGCAGCCCGGTCCGGTGTTGTGGTTCATGGGCTCGCGGGTGAACAAGATGCTGACCGAGTACGACGGGTTGCGCATCGATCATCCGCACGGGCTGGTGTGCCCGTGGGTATACCGGTCGGGAGAGCTGAACGCGCTGCGCGCGGTGCAGAGTGGGGCGCGGCTCTTCTCCTCGCCGGATCTGCCGGACCATCCGGAGCTGGCGCGCTGGGCGCTCGTGAAGCCGGAGCAGTTGGATCGCTCGGCGCCGCGCCACGCGGACGGCTGGGTGCGCGAGCTGAACCCGGAGCAGGTGAGCTGCTACAGCGCCCTCTTCGATGCGATCATCGCGTCGGCGCACGCGCACGGGCGCAAGGTGTCGGACCTGCTGTGCGAGGTGCTGAGCACGATGCCGTACCCGTTGCAGCGGGTGATGGAGCAGTACGGGCTGGGGCGCTTCCGCGTGACGCAGAAGGCGGACCTGAACAATCCGCGAGACGTGTACCGGAGCGAGAACGCCGCGCCCCAGGATTGGATCATGGTGGGCAACCACGACACGAAGCCCATCTGGGCGCTGGCGGACCGGTGGAGGCAGGCGGGGGAGGCACGAGCGCAGGCGGACTACCTGGCGTGGAGGCTGCACCCGGAGGAGGAGGGGCGGGAGGACTTCGCGCGCCGGCTGGTGGAGGAGCCGGGGATGTTGGTGCAGGCGAAGTTCGCGGACCTCTTCGCCAGCCGGGCGGAGAACGTGATGGTGTTCTTCGCGGACCTGCTGGGGATGAAGGAGACGTACAACGCGCCGGGCACAGTGAGTGAGGAGAACTGGAGCCTCCGCGTGCCCAATGACTATCGAAGTGGGTACGCGGAGAAGCTCGCGAGCGACGGGGCGCTGAACCTGCCGAAGGCGCTGGCGATGGCGTTGCGCGCGGGCGGTGAGGCGGCTCGCGCGCGGCACGGGCAGCTCATCGCGGACCTGGAGCGGCTGGCCGGAGCGCTGCGGCGCGGGTGATGGAGGTGCTCAGTGCCGCACGTCCACCACGAGGCGGGTGGGCTCGCGCAGCTCCATCACGCGGTACTTGTTGGGGTGCTTCACGCCGAGCACCCAGGTGACCTCGCCCTCGAAGTCGCACGTGAGCTCCATCTCCTCGATGACGGGCAGCTTGGGCATGCGCTCGCGCGAGGCGACGGTGACCTTACCGTCCACGTGGGCCTGGGCGGGCATGATGCGGACCTCGAGCCAGCCCTGGCCGGCGACCTCCGTGGGATTGCCGGAGCCGCATTTGGTGACGGGCTTGTCGATGTACTCGAGGTGGTAGCCGGGCAGCTGATCGCCTTGGAACTGGAACACGACGCGGTCGAAGCCCTCGTTGCGGCCCTCTCTCACCTCGAGCAGTGTCACCGGCATCATGCCGGAGCGGGGGATGTCCACGAGGCCCGCGGTCCACTCGCGGTTCTTCGGGTCCTCGGGCCCGGCGGCCTGGGTGTCCGGCGTGGGAGAGGACGGTGGCGTCTGTGTTTCGGGAGCGGGGTGGGGAGCGGCCGTGCCACCGGCATCGACCGGCGTACCGGCATCCGCCGTGGCGGTCGGGTCCACGGGGGCCGCGGGTGCGGCGGGAGTAGCGGGTGCGGTGGGAGCAGCGGGCTCTTCCTTCTTGCATCCGGTGGTCGCGAGGCAGGCGGCGAGCCCGAGTGTCGGCATCCAGCGTCCAATCATCTTCATCAGCATCCTCCTGGTGGCCCGCGAGGCCCGGGCGGGGTCCCATGTGGCACGAGCGGCGCTCGAGTGCCAGCACGATTGCCGGTGAGGAGGGAGCGGAACCGGGACGAGGCCGGTTCCGTCCGGAGCATCCGTCAGTTGCCGCTGATGGTGGTGGAGAACTGGCCGCGGATCTCTCCCGTCGGGTGGTTCTCGGTGTGGACGTTCACGTAGAAGCGCCCGGCCTTGAAGGCTTCCTGCTCGGCGTCGGTGAGCTTCTTGGTGCCACTGAAGGCCCCATCACCGGAGACGGTGAGGTTGAAGACGATGCCGCCGTTCTCACCCGGGGGCGCCTGGTGGACATGGGCCGCGCTGCCGGACTCCTCGTACAGGGGGCTCGACAGCCCGCTGAAGGTGCCACTGACGGAGAGCTCATCTCCGTCGAGCGTGGCGCTGGCCGTGCCGGAGGCGGATGTCGTCACGGGGGGAACCTCGTTGGCGCCCGACAGCTGGGTGGTCGACACGTGCGACTCTCCGCAGCCGACCAGCCCCAGCAGCCCGGCTCCGAGCAGGGTCAGCACGCCCCAGCGCTTCATTTCACGCATGTGCATCGATGTTTCTCCTATCTGTCCGCCAGGACTCGTGGAGGGCCCGGGGTGGGCCTGGAGTCTCGACGGTCGGTCAACGTGTCTAGAGGACTTCAACGACGTCATCGATTCGAGCCGAAAGGAAGTGCCCGGTAAAAGGCAGTTCGTGCCCCAGGCCTCGGTCGATGTTCCTGGGCGGGGGAGGAGGGGGGCGTCCGGGAGCTGAGGATGCAGGGGGAACGGAAAATCCCACGGATTCCACGGACCGCTTGGGCCCGGGCTTTCCGCCGCGTATATCGTTCGCCCGGACGCGTATCCGACCCTGGAGTAATGCCCCGATGGCTCTCGACCTCAATCCCCTGTTTGGCCCTCGCCGGGACGACACCGTTGGCACGATGGTGCGTGGTCTCGTTGGAAGCGAAATCCTCCGCATCGCGGCGGAGATCCGCGAGCTGGTGGCCCAGGGGAAACAGGTGTGCAACCTCACCGTGGGGGACTTCAGCCCCCGCGAGTTCCCCATCCCGTCAGGACTGGGCGACGCCATCGCCTCGGCGCTGAAGGCGGGTGAGACGAACTACCCGCCCTCGGACGGTGTGCTGCCGCTCCGGCAGACGGTGCAGCGCTTCTACGAGCGCACGCTGGGTCTGAAGTATCCGATCGACGGCGTGCTCATCACCGGCGGAGCGCGGCCGGTCATCTACGGCGTGTTCCGCGCGGTGATGGATCCGGGAGACACGGTCGTCTACCCGGTGCCCTCGTGGAACAACAACCACTACGCGCACATGGTGGGGGCGAAGCACGTGACGGTGGTGACGGACCCCGAGCTCGGCTTCATGCCCACGGTGGAGCAACTTGCGCCGCACCTCGCGGAGGCGCGGCTGTTGTGCCTATGCAGCCCGCTCAACCCCACGGGCACGATGATTTCGCCCGAGGCCCTGCGGGACATCGGCCAGCGCGTGGTGGAGGAGAACCGCAAGCGCGAGGCGCAGGGGCGCAGGCCGCTCATCGTGATGTACGACCAGATTTATTGGACGCTCACGTTCGGGCAGACGAAGCACGTGACGCCGGTGGAGCTGGTGCCGGAGATGGCGCCGTACACGGTGTTCGTGGATGGCATCTCGAAGGCATTCGCGGCCACGGGCGTGCGCGTGGGCTGGGCGGTGGGGCCGCCGTCCATCATCTCGCGGATGAAGGACGTGCTGGGACACGTGGGCGCGTGGGCCCCCAAGGCCGAGCAGGTGGCGGTGGCGCGCTTCATGGATGACGTGCCGGCGACCACGGCCTTCCTGGAGACGATGCGGCGGCGGGTGGACGAGCGGCTGGTGGCGCTGCACCAGGGCTTCGAGGCGATGCGGGCGGCGGGGTTGCCGGTGCGCTCCATCGCCCCGCAGGGTGCCATCTACCTGTCGGCGCAGTTCGATCTCGTCGGCAAGGCGGGGCTGCGGACGAATGATGACATCCGCAAGCTGCTGCTCGACAAGGCGGGCTTCGCGCTCGTGCCCTTCCAGGCGTTCGGCTTGAAGGACGACACGGGTTGGTTCCGCCTGTCGGTGGGCGCGGTGTCGATGGAGGAGATCCGCGCGGCGCTGCCGAGGGTGGAGGCGGTGTTGCGCGAGGCGACGGGCCGGTAGACGACTCCGAGGGCCGGAGCGCTTCACACGAAGTCACGCCGTGCTCCGGCTCCAGGTGCCCCGCTGGTGGGTCCCATCAGGCTTGGGAATAGTCCCGAAATGTCGCGGTTGGTGGCGGCACGGACGGCGGCCAGGCACCCATGCTCAAGAGATTCGTGAATGTGAAGGACGAGGAGGTAGGCGCTGTCCTGCTGTCCTTCGTCTACTTCTTCACGCTGATGTGCGGCTACGCCATCCTCAAGCCGCTGCGGGACGAGATGGCGACGGCGGGAGGCGTGAAGAATATCCCGTGGCTCTTCACGGCGACGTTCGGGGTGATGCTGGTGGCGGTGCCAGCCTTCTCGGCGCTGGTGTCGCGCTGGCCGAGGCAGCGGGTGATTCCGCTCGTCTACCGTTTCTTCCTGCTCAACCTGCTGGCCTTCTTCGTGGTGCTGAAGCTGGGCATGGCCCGGGACGGGGTGGCGCGCGTCTTCTTCGTCTGGGTGAGCGTCTACAACCTCTTCGTCGTCTCCGTGTTCTGGAGCTTCATGGCGGACCTGTTCGTGAGCGAGCAGGGCAAGCGCCTCTTCGGTTTCATCGCCGCGGGGGGCACGGCGGGGATGTTGGTGGGGCCCTTCCTGGTCAAACACCTGGCCGAGCCGCTGGGGGCCACGAACCTGATGCTCTTCACCGCGGTGCTGCTGGAGGGCAGCGCTCAGTGCGTGCGGCTGTTGTCGCGCCGGACGTCCATCGTGTCGGCCCGGGCCGTCGTCGCCGAGGCGCCGGTGGGCGGTGGAGTCTTCGCCGGATTGCGGCTGCTGTTCTCCTCACCGCTGTTGTTGGGGCTGGGGCTGCAGATGCTCCTCTACGCCTCCACCTCCACCTTCCTCTACAACCAGCAGGCCCACATCGTGGACAGGGTGGCCTCGGGCGCCAACGCGCGCGCGGCCGCCTTCGCCGACATCGACTTCTGGGTGCAGGTGCTCACGCTCGTGCTGCAGACGGTGGTGACGGGGCACCTCATCCCCCGCTTCGGCCTGGGCGTGGCGCTGGCGGTGGCGCCGCTGCTCACCGCGCTCGGCTTCGTCGGGCTGGCGGCGGTGCCCACGCTGGGGATGCTCATCGGCTTCAAGTCGCTGCGCGGTGCCTCGCACTACGCCTTCGAGCGGCCCGGACGCGAAATCCTCTTCACCAACGTGGACCGCGAGGCGAAGTACAAGTCCAAGGGCTTCATCGACACGGTGGTGTACCGCGGCAGCGACTCGGTGAGCGCCTGGATGTACTCGGGCCTCGACAAGCTGGGACTGGGCACGTCGGGCCTGGCGCTGGCGGCGGTGCCCTTCGCGGGCCTGTGGCTCGTGGTATCCCTGTGGCTCGCCCGGCACCAGCGCGCCTCCATGCCCGTTCGGGCTTCGCCGCTGGGGCCCACCGTCGACGTGACCCGCTGAGCCGCGCGGCATGTGGCCAGGGCGGTCCATCATTCGTTCCACTCGAGAGGGGGTAGTCCGCATGAAGCTGACTCGCAGAGGGGTGTTGCAGGGAGCGGCCGCGCTCGGTTCGCTCTGGGCCATGGGGTGTGCCGCCACCCGGGAGCAGGGTGGGGCGGCCCAGGCGTCCACGCCACGTGGAGGGAGCAAGCGCATCCTCATCCTTGGAGGGACGGGGTTCCTCGGTCCCCAGTTGGTGGAGGCGGCGCGCGCACGTGGCCACACCGTCACCCTCTTCAACCGCGGCAAGACGCGCCCCCACCTGTTCCCGGATGTGGAGAAGCTGCACGGGGACCGGGATCCCAGGAATGGTGAGGGCTTGAAGGCGCTCGAGGGGCGGAGCTGGGATGCCGTCATCGACACCTCCGGCTATGTGCCCCGCATCGTGCGGGCCTCGGCGGCGCTGCTGGCGCCCAACGTGGGCCACTATGTCTTCATCTCCACCATCTCCGTCTACAAGGAGCTGCCCCGGCCGGGCATGGACGAGGACGCGCCACTGGCCACCATCGCCGACACCAACGACGAGAACGTCCGTGACAATTACGGCGCCCTCAAGGCGCTTTGCGAGAAGGCGGCCGAGGCGTCCTTTCCCGGGCGCACCACGAACATCCGCCCCGGCCTCATCGTGGGCCCGGATGACCCGACCCAGCGCTTCTCCTACTGGCCGGTGCGCGTGGCCCAAGGGGGCGAGGTGCTCGCACCCGGCGACGGCTCGGACCCGGTCCAGTTCATCGACGTGCGCGACCTGGCCGAGTGGACCCTCCTCACCCTCGAGAACCGGGACGTGGGCATCTTCAACGCCACCGGCCCGGAAAAGCCGCTCTCCATGAAGGAACTGCTGGAGGCCTGCAAACAGGCCAGCCAGAGCAACGCCACCTTCACCTGGGCGGACGCCCCCTTCCTGGAGACGCAGAACGTGGCGGCGTGGACGGACATGCCGGTGTGGGTGTCGCCCGGGGGAGAGCTGGCGGGCATGAGCGCCGTCAGCAATGCCCGGGCTGTGGCGCGTGGATTGAAATTCCGCCCCACGGTGGACACGGCGCGCGACACGCTGACCTGGTTCAACGGGCTGCCCCCGGAGCGGCAGGCGGAGCTGCGGAAGCGGGCCGGCCTCACCCCGGTGCGCGAGCGCGAGGTGCTCGCCGCCTGGCACAAGCAGCGGGCCGGCTCGGCCCAGGCGCGCTGAGGGCAAAAAAATGAGGGATGCCTCGTTTGAAAGCGAGGCACCCCTCATCACTCCGACCTCGACCTCGTCTGCTCTCCCCCTCAGGCGAGCAGGAGTCGTTGGGCCGTCAGCCCTGGAGCCCCGCCCCCACGGGACTCCCAGACTGGCCCCCCGGTGCACCAGGGGGGCTGGAAGCAAAAGTCCTACCAGCTGTAGATACCGCCCTCGTCCACGACCTCGTCGAAGTCGTGTCTGTGTGCCGACTCCACCCACCCGTGCCGGTGGGCCCGGCCCGGGCTGAAGTCCTGACCTCTGGCGAGCACGATGGGGGCCACCGCCAGCCGCGGCGACAGCGGCCGAACCGATGCCAGGCACGTCACCCCCGTGACCACCTGGCGCAGCTCGGCCATCACCGCGGCCTCCGTCAGCACCGCCAACTGGGTCCGTTTCGCCCCCGCGAAGGACGCCAGCAGCGGTACTTCCAGTCGGTTACCCCCATCGCGCTCGGACTGCCCGGCCGTACAAGTCAGCCGGGCCAGAGTCTTCGTCACCGCCGCATGCAGCTCTCCCCCCGCATTCAGGACCCCTCCCACCTTCCCCCCTCCGAACCCCTTCCCCCCGACCTGATGCCGCGACGCCTTCATCCCGTTCCTCTCCACCGTGAGCTGCATGGGCACCTCCCCCCGTGGCACGCCCGTGTGCGCGTTGGTGACAGGCGGGATATTGGCCAAAGTGCGCCCCGGAGTTTTCCGCTCGGACGCCAACTGCTTGCGTAAGCACGCCAACCCGGGGACCGGGCGCTTGCGGAGCGAGGGCGGCCGAGCGGAGGTCATACTCCTCGTCCACTCGCCTGCTCTCCGAGTGGACGGCCGTTCCGGCTGAACGGCCTTGCAGGTGGGAGGGGCAGGCGCGGTATGGATTCGGGTAGGACGCGATGAGGTGGGATGACCATGGGTGACGGAGGACGGGGCGTGCTGGCCGTGGTGGCGGAGAAGCCCGCCATGGCGCGCGACATCGCGCGGGCGCTGGGGGCTCGCGAGCAGGGCGAGGGGTGCTACCGCGGCAACGGCTACGTGGTGACGTGGGCGATTGGCCACCTGGTGGGGCTGGCGCAGCCGCACGAGATGAAGCCCGAGTGGAAGAGGTGGCAGCGGGAACTGCTGCCCATGTTGCCCGGGGACTGGCCGCTGGTGGTGGAGGAGAGGACGGCGAGCCAGTTCAAGGTGGTGCGCCGGGTGATGACCGCGCCCGAGGTGGACGCCGTGGTGTGCGCCACGGATGCCGGGCGCGAGGGCGAGCTCATCTTCCGCTACATCTACGAGGCGGCCGGATGCCGCAAGCCGGTGAAGCGGCTGTGGGTGTCCTCGCTGACGGAGGGGGCCATCCGCGAGGGCTTCCGCTCGCTGAGGCCAGGGCGTGACTACGAGCCGCTGGCGGACGCGGCGAAGGGGCGCAGCCGGGCGGACTGGCTGGTGGGGATGAACCTGTCGCGCCTGTACACGCTGGCGTGCGGGGACACGTTCTCGGTGGGGCGGGTGCAGACGCCCACGCTGGCGATGGTGGTGGAGCGCGAGCTGGCCATCCGCGACTTCGTCCCGAAGGACTATCTGGAAATCGTCGCCACCTTCGGCCCGGCGGGTCCTGAGGGTCCCCAGGGCAGCTACCAGGGCACCTGGTTCCGCCCCGCGGAGCCGGGCAGGGAGAAGGAATGGGACGCGCGTGAGGCGCGGCGCCTGCCCGCGGATGGCGAGGAGGCCAAACGCATCGTGGAGCGCGTGAAGACGGGACGCGCGGCCGTGGAGTCCGTCACCTCCGAGACGAAGCGGATGGCGGCGCCGCTGCTCTACGACTTGACGGAGCTGCAGCGTCACGCCAACCGTCTGTATGGCTTCAGCGCCCAGCGCACCCTGGAGCTGGCGCAGGCGCTGTACGAGAAGCACAAGCTGCTGAGCTATCCGCGTACCTCCAGCCGGCACCTCTCCAAGCAGATAGCGGAGACGCTGCCGGAGGTGGTGCGCGCCATCCGCGGGCCGTGGGAGGCGTTGCTCGCGCCCGGCACGGGGCAGCGTCCCCTGGGCCGCCGCTTCGTGGACGACGCGAAGGTGACGGACCACCACGCCATCATCCCCACGACGACGTCGCCGGAGGGCGCGCGGCTGTCCCCGGACGAGCGACACATCTATGAGCTCGTCTGTCGCCGGCTGCTGGCGGCGTGGCACGAGGACTTCGTCTGGTCGGTGACGACCGTCATCACCGCGGTGAGCGCGCAGGTCGCGAGCGGAGACGTGCCGTTGGTGGACCGCTTCCACAGCACGGGCACGATGGTGGAGCGCGAGGGCTGGAAGGTGCTGGACGTGGGAGGCGGGCAGCGGGCGCCGAAGCCGCGCGAGGCGGGGAAGAAGGGGAGCGAGGCCGAGGCGGAGGAGCCGGAGGACGAGCAGGAACTGCCACCGGGGTTGGCGAAGGGGCAGGCGCGCGCGGTGCGGGAGGTGAAGCCCGTGACGAAGCGGACGCGGCCCCCGCCCCGCTTGACGGACGCGAGCCTGCTGACGGCGATGGAGACGGCGGGGCGGACGCTGGACGACAAGGAGCTGGCGGACGCGATGCGGGAGTCGGGGCTGGGGACGCCGGCCACGCGCGCGGCCATCATCGAGACGCTGCTGGACCGGGGCTACCTGGTGCGGCGGGGCAAGTCGTTCGAGGCGACGGAGAAGGGAATCGGTCTCATCCGGGTGGTGCATCCGGACGTGAAGAGTCCGGCGATGACGGGGCAGTGGGAGGCGTGGCTGCGGCGCATCGAGCACGGCAGCGGAGACCTGGACTCCTTCCTGAAAGGCATCGAGGCCTACGTCATCGAGGTGGTGGGCAAGGTCCCCCCGAACATCCCGATGCCAACAATCACCCCTCTCCCACCGGGAGAGGGACGGGGTGAGGGTACCAGGGGTCCCAGGTCGTCCCCGCGTTCATCCCCTCTCCCTCTGGGAGAGGGACGGGGTGAGGGTCTGCCCGGAACCCAGCGCCCCCGGGCCCCCAACGAGCTCGCCACCGTACCCAGCAGGAACACCGCGCGCCCCACGCTCACCCTCACGAGCCCGAACACCGTCCGGCCCGAGCGCAAGCCCCGGGAGCCCACGCCGCCCCACCAACTGCGGGGACTGCTCCAGGAGGTGTTCGGCTTCCCGGACTTCCGGCCGTACCAGGAGGCGGTGTGCCGCGCGGCGACGGAAGGCAAGGACCTGCTCCTGGTGATGCCGACGGGAGCGGGCAAGTCGCTGTGCTACCAGCTGCCGGGCCTGGCGCGAGCGGGGACGACGCTGGTCATCAGCCCGCTCATCGCGCTGATGGAGGACCAGGTGGCGCGGCTCCAGTCGCTCGGGCTGGCGGCGGAGCGCATCCACTCGGGGAGGGACCGGGCCACGTCGCGCCAGGTGTGCGCGGAGTACCTCGAGGGCCGGCTGGACTTCCTCTTCATCGCGCCCGAGCGGCTCGGGGTGCCGGGCTTCGTGGAGCTGCTGGCCCGGCGCACGCCCGCGCTGGTGGCGGTGGACGAGGCCCACTGCATCTCCCAGTGGGGACACGACTTCCGCCCGGATTACCGGCTGCTCGGCGCCCGGCTGCCGATGCTGCGTCCCGCGCCCGTCGTCGCGCTCACCGCCACGGCCACCCCGGACGTGCAGCGCGACATCGTCCAGCAACTCGGGCTCCGGGGCTCGGCGAACACTCCCGCGCAGACCTTCATCCACGGCTTCCGGCGCACCAACATCGCCATCGAGGTGCGCGAGCTCAACCCGAGCCAGCGCTCCGAGGCCATCCGCGAGCTGCTCGCCGACCCCTCGCATCGCCCGGCCATCGTCTACGCGGCCACGCGCAAGCACGCGGAGCGGTACGCGGAGGAGCTCGGCGCGGACTTCCGCACGGGCACCTATCACGCGGGCATGAGCGCGTCGGAGCGGGACGAGGTGCAGTCGGCGTTCCTCGGAGGCCGGCTCGAGGTCATCGTGGCGACGACGGCCTTCGGCATGGGCATCGACAAGGCGGACGTGCGCACCGTGGTGCACGCCGCGCTGCCGGCGAGCCTGGAGGGCTACTACCAGGAGCTGGGCCGCGCGGGCCGCGATGGGAAGCCCGCGCGCGCGGTGCTGCTGCACTCCTTCATCGACCGGCGCACGCACGAGTTCTTCCACCAGCGCGACTACCCCGAGCCCTCCGTGCTCGAGCGGCTCTTCCGTGCCACCCGCGAGGAGCCGGAGCCCAAGGAGTCGCTCGCGGCCCGGGTGCGCATGGAGTCCGACGTCTTCGACAAGGCGCTCGAGCAACTCTGGATTCACGGCGGTGTGGAGATGACTCCGGACGAGTCCGTGCGCCGCGGGCGGCCGGGCTGGATGGCCGCGTACTCGGCGCAGCGCGAGCACAAGCAGTCCCAGCTCGAGCACATGGCCCGCTATGGCGAGTCACACGGGTGCCGGATGCGGCACCTCGTGGCGCACTTCGGTGACGTGCAGGACACGGGCGCCGCCTGCGGCCTGTGCGACGTCTGCGCTCCCGAGTCCTGTGCCACCCTGCGTTTCGGCGAGCCCTCGCACGCGGAGGCCCAGGCGCTCGCGCGCATCCTCGGGGCCCTCCACGAGCGTGATGCCCAGGCCACCGGACGGCTCCACCGCGAGCTGTTCGGCGAGTCCCTGCCACGCCGTGACTTCGAGCGGCTGCTCGGGGGCCTCGTGCGCGCCGGGCTCGTGCGCCTGTCCGAGGACACCTTCGAGAAGGACGGTCAGCACATCACCTTCCAGCGCGTGGCGCTCACGCCCGAGGGCCGCCGGACGCGAGAGCCCGCCCCAGGTCAGGTGCAACTGCCGCTGCCTCCCGACGAGGCCCCCGCGCGCAAGCGCCGCGGCTCCCGGGCGAAGGGGGCTCCGGCCGGTGGTGGCCGTCGTACCTCGCGCCGCAAGCGGTCCACCTCGGCCTCCGCGAAGGGTTCTCCAGGGGGCAGGCGCAAACGCTCGGCCTCCCCGCGATTCGGGCCGAAGTCCGAGCCCTCGTCCGAGGTCGAGTACGAGCCGGAGTACGAGCCCGACTTCGACAACGGCGACGACGGAGACGAGGAGCGGGAGCCGGTGGCGGAGACCCGGGTGCCTCGGGGCCGGGAGGCCCTGGCCCAGGCGTTGGAGCGCTCCAGGCGCAGCGGGGCGACGCTCGGGATGGGCACGGCCTCGCCCCAGCTCGCGGAGGCCCTGCGCGCCTGGCGTCTCGCCGAGGCCCGCCGTCGGCGCGTGCCCGCCTTCCGCATCCTCACGGACAGGGTGCTCGGGGCCATCGCCACCTCGCGCCCTCGTGACGGCGCGGCGTTGCAGCGCATCCACGGTGTCGGCCCCAAGCTGGCCGAGCGCTACGGCGAGGCCATCCTCGCGCTCGTCGGCCGCGTGTCGCCCTGAGTCCTGCCGCACTCCGCGTGTGAGCCCACCCGGCGGGAGAGTGGCGGAGGCATTCCCCATTATGAGAAAGTGAGCATCCGTTCTCGACGAGGGAGCACTTCGTGACCGGAGCCGTTTTCCCGTGGGGGGGCGCCGATGAGGTGCCAGGGGAGCGTCATGCCGCCAGAGAAGCTGGTGTATGCGACGGCCATCGAGGCGTTGTTCGTCCGGGAGCTGGGGGCGACGTTGACGCCCCTGGCCCGGAGGTTGCTTCGTGAGGCCGGGTTGGACCTGGAGCATCCGCTCGACGTTTCCTACCCATTGGAGCAGTGGAAGACGTTCGTCCGCGTCGGCGCCGAGGCGCTCTATCCGCACCTGTCTCCCTCCGAGGCGCATTGGTGGATGGGCATCCACTTCATGGAGGGCTACCTCCAGACGTCCATGGGCCGCGTGCTGGCGGAGCTGGCGCCGGTGCTCGGCCCGCGGCGGATGTTGGAGCGCATCGAGCGCGACCTGCGCGGCTTCAACAACTTCAGCGAGGTGCGGCTGGAGGACGCGCCCCGGCATGTCGAGCTGTGGGTGAATGACATCCTCGGCAACCACTCCTCCTTCGTGGCGGGGTTCATCCTCCGGGCGCAGCAGATGGCGGGCGCGCGCAACGTGCACGTGGACGTATGGTCCCTCGAGGGCACCGCCTGCACCTTCCTCGTGCGCTGGAAGGAGGCCGTCGTCCCCCAGGCGGCCAACGGCTGAGGCGGCGCGGGCCTACAGGTAGGGCGACATGAGCCGGGCCAGGCCGTCGCGCAGGCGGATGGGCAGCGGCCTCCGGTCGAGCTCTTCCAAGGTGAGGAGCCGGGCCCGCGACACCCGCTCCTCGATGAGGGCGTCCAGGCGCGTGGCGAGCTCCGCGTCGTAGCACTCCACGTCGAACTCGAAGTTGAGCCTCAGTGAGCGTGGATCCCAATTGGCCGAGCCCACCAGCGACCACACCCCGTCCACTACCATCAGCTTGGTGTGGTCGAACGGCGGCGCGGTGAGGAAGACGCGGCAGTGGGGGCGCATCACCTGCCACAGCTGCGCGGTGGCGGCCCACTGCACCACCGGGAGGTTGAGCTTCTGGGGCAGCACCACGTCCACCCGCACGCCCCGCAGCGCCGCCACGTTCAGCGCGGTGATGAGCGCCGAGTCCGGAATGAAGTAGGGCGTGACGATGCGCACCGAGGTGCGCGCGCAGGCCAGCGCTCCCAGCAGCGTCCAGCGCAAGGTCTCGAAGTCCTCGTCCGGGCCGTCCGGAATCCCCCGGGCCACCACCGGCCCCACGGGCTCCAGCGAAGGGAACCACGCCTCCCCCTCCAGACGCTCCTTCGTGGTGAAGGCCCAGTCCTCGGCGAACGTCTCCTGCAGCTGCCCCACCACCGGGCCTTCCACGCGGAAGTGCAGGTCCCTCGCGTCGCCGTGGCCGGGCAGGAAGTGCTCGCGGATGTTCATCCCCCCGGTGAAGCCCACCTTCCCGTCCACCACCAGCAGCTTGCGGTGGTTGCGCAGGTTCATGAAGGCCAGGCGCGCCGGCATCAACAGCGTGGGGAGGAAGCGCGCCACCCGCACCCCGGCACGGCGCAGACGGCCGGTGATGGGAGGCCAGTCATAGCGCGCACCCAGCGCGTCGATGAGCACGCGCACCTGCACCCCCCGCTTCACCGCGCGCCCGAGCGCGTCCACGAAGCGCCGGCCCGCCTCGTCGTTGTCGAAGATGTAGCTGCACAGGGTGATGGAGGTGCGCGCCTCCTCGATGGCGTCCAGCATGGCCGGGTAGGCGCCCGCGCCGGCCTCCAGTGGGAGGAGCCGGTTGCCCGGCAGCAGCGGCCGGTGGTGGACCACCTCGTCCACCAGGCGCGCCAGCGGCGCCAGGTGGGCCGCCGGGGGCACCCGCGCCACCAGCTGCTCGGGGGTGCACGCGGCCACGCCCGGCTTCGGAGGGAACTGACCATGCTCCTGGCGCAGCGCCAGCGAGCGGCCCCGGCGGCGGATGCGGTTGATGCCCAGCAGCAGGTACAGCACCACCCCCACCAGCGGAACCAGCCACACCAACCCCACCCACGCCACCGCCGCGCGCACATCCCGCTTGCGCAGCACCGCGTGTCCGGTGGCCAGCAGATTGGCCACCACCGTGAACGCCGCCGCTACGTGGGGCCATATCGCCAGGAGCAGCGATTCCAGCGTCATCCAACCTCCGCCCGGCCGGGCATGGGGCCGGGGCAGCGGGACAATATGCGCATGCTCCCGGCCAGGCAGGAGGCTCTTCCAGGGCGGGCGTATACTTCTGTCCATGGAGCCCATGCCCGACGTCACCTGCTTCTTCCACCCCGTCCTCTCCGCCCGGAAGCTGCGCGACAAGCCCGTTCGCGTGGAGCTCGCCGGCCGTTCCTACGCCCTCTTCCGCGACGCCCAGGGCCGCCCCGCCGCGCTCTCCGACGCCTGTCCGCACCGCCTGGCCCCGCTGTCCGCCGGCCGCGTCACGCGCGAGGGACAGCTCGAGTGCCCCTACCACGGCTGGCTCTTCGACGCCGATGGCCGTGGCCGCAGCCCCAGCCAGCCCGACCTCAAGAAGTGCGACGCGCGCTCCTTCCAGGTGGTGGAACGCTTCGGCTACCTGTGGCTCGCCGCGCGCGACACGCCCCTGTCCTCCTTCCCCGACTTCGTCCCCCAGGGCTACGACTTCAACGGCTCCTTCTCCATGCTCTTCCGCGCGCCGCTGCACGTGGCGCTCGACAACTTCAGCGAGGACGAGCACACCCCCTTCGTCCACACCCGCCTGGGGTGGAACCGCGCCCAGACGAAGGACATCCAGTTCGAGGCCCACAACTTCGATGACCGCACCGAGGTGCTCTACCGCGCGCCCCAGCGGCCCTCGTTCCTGATTCCCCTGCTGCTGCTGCGCAACGGGGACCTCTTCCAGAACCACTGGGTGACGCGCTTCGACCCCGTGCGCACCGACTACACCATCACCTGGACGAGCCCCACCGGCGAGCAGCGCCCCTTCACCAACCGCGCCATCATCTTCTTCGTCCCGGAGACGGCGCACACCACGCGCCTGCACACCTTCTCCTTCGGACTGATTCACGACGAGCGCCTGCGCCCGCTGATGCCCCTGGTGCGCCGGGCCGCGCTCGCCATGTCCTGGTACGAGATTCGTGACGACGCCCGCTTCATCCCCCTGGTGGCCCACACCCCCTACAGCATGAAGGGCATGCGCCTGGGCAAGTACGACAAGCCCCTCATCCACCACCGCAAGCTGCTCGAGCGCATCTACTTCGCCCAGGGCGACACCAGCGCTCCTCCCACTCCCCTCAAGGTGCCCGAGGCCGCCAACGGCTGAGCGCCGCGGTGCGGCACGGTGCCCGGCCGTGTGATCTGGTGGAAGACAGCACGTGTCCGACTTCCGGACAGGGTAGATGTTTGAGTGCAAACTATTGAAATGCAAAATGTTTGAGCAGAAAGTGTAAAGCGCCTTGGCAATTTTGCCGCGCCATGCGGATTGTCGGTGCTCCAAGTGAAATCGGGCGAGTCCCGCCAGGTCCTTGAAATTCCAAGACTCGGTCTTCCTGGCCCGTGAGTTGCTCAGGGCAGGGGCGCGCGGCCGCGGCTGGTCCCCCCAGGCGGCCACGCCCATCCCCGTTGTCCCCCAGAGGAAGTCCCCATGCGTAAGATCTCGATGGCGTTGCTGGCTGGTGTGGCGCTCGTTGGCTGTGGTGGTCCCGAGGCCGCCGAGCAGCAGCAGATTCCGACGTTCGAGGAGTTCCAGGCCCAGGCCATCAAGGACGAGGGTGACGTCTATGTCGTCAACGGCGACGAGGCCATCGAGGGCATCGAGGGCCTGAAGGCGTACTATGACAACTACGTCGCCAACGGAGACGTGGGCACCACCGAGGGCGGCCTGGCCGTGTATTACAGCGGTGGCCGCGACATCAAGTGGAGCGCCACCGCCGCGCGCAACATCACCTACTGCGTGAGCAAGACGTCGTTCGGCACGCGCTACAACACGGTCGTGAGCGCGATGGCCAACGCGGCCGCGGCCTGGGAGGCCGCCGCCAACGTCAACTTCGTGCACAGCAGCTCCTACGACTCCAACTGCACCGCGTCCCAGTCGGGCGTCGTCTTCGACGTGCGTCAGACGAGCACCACCAGCTACCTGGCCCGCGCGTTCTTCCCGAACTCCAGCCGCTCGGCGCGCAACGTGCTCATCAGCACCAGCGCCTTCGGCAACGTCTCGCCCTGGACCCTCACGGGCATTCTGCGCCACGAGCTGGGCCACACGCTCGGCTTGCGTCACGAGCACACCCGCTCCACTTCCTCCGGCTGCTACGAGGACGCCAACTGGCGCGCGCTGACCACCTACGATCGTTCCTCCGTCATGCACTACCCCCAGTGCAACGGCACCCAGACGGGCGACCTCGTGCTGACCAGCTACGACAAGTCCGGCGTCAAGGCCCTCTACCCGTAATCCCGCGGCCCGAGTCCGGGCCCCGCAGGTGAAGTCCGGGCCGGGGAGGCTCGTCCTCACTTCTCGTGAGGGGACTTCCTCGGTCCTCCAACATTGTTGGCAACGGGAGTGTGGCCGCTCTCGCTACCGGTGGGTCTCCCCGGTACGGGAGGCGTGTGCCTGCTGTCCGATTGCACAACATCCCCGTCCGAGAGTCGGACGACGCGGGGACGCGTTGGCAAGTCCCCGCGACGACAAGGGGTTGCTCGGAAACTGTCAGGCTCTTTTACGAGAAAGCGGGAGCTACCTGGAGCACCCATGCTCCACGGCTATTCGAGGTATCCCCGCTAAGTCCTCGATTTCAGGACAACGGACCTCCTGGCCCGTGAGTTGCTCAGGGCAGGGGCGCGCGGCTGCGGCTGGTCCCCCCAGGCGGCCACGCCCATCCCCGTTGTCCCCCAGAGGAAGTCCCCATGCGTAAGATCTCGATGGCGTTGCTGGCTGGTGTGGCGCTCGTTGGCTGTGGTGGTCCCGAGGCCGCCGAGCAGCAGCAGATTCCGACGTTCGAGGAGTTCCAGGCCCAGGCCATCAAGGACGAGGGTGACGTCTATGTCGTCAACGGCGACGAGGCCATCGAGGGCATCGAGGGCCTGAAGGCGTACTATGACAACTACGTCGCCAACGGAGACGTGGGCACCACCGAGGGCGGCCTGGCCGTGTATTACAGCGGTGGCCGCGACATCAAGTGGAGCGCCACCGCCGCGCGCAACATCACCTACTGCGTGAGCAAGACGTCGTTCGGCACGCGCTACAACACCGTCGTGAGCGCGATGGCCAACGCGGCCGCGGCCTGGGAGGCCACCGCCAACGTCAACTTCGTGCACAGCAGCACCTACGACTCCAGCTGCACCGCGTCCCAGTCCGCCGTCGTCTTCGACGTGCGCATGGTGAGCGGCGCGGGCTACACGGCGCGTGCGTTCTTCCCGAACTCCAGCCGCTCGGCCCGCAACGTCCTCATCGACAGCAGCGCCTTCGGCAACATGGGCGCCTGGACCCTCACGGGCGTGCTGCGCCACGAGCTGGGCCACACGCTCGGCTTCCGCCACGAGCACACCCGCCTGAGCAGCACCGGCTGCTACGAGGATGCCAGCTGGCGCGCGCTGACGAACTACGACTCGTCCTCCGTCATGCACTACCCCCAGTGCAACGGCACCCAGACGGGCGACCTCGTGCTGACCAGCCTGGACAAGACCGGCGCCAGGGCCCTCTACCCGTAATCCGTCCGCTCGCATGAGCTGACAGGGGCCGGAGATGCACGCTCTCTCCACGAGGGCGGCGCGTCTCCGGCCTCTTCGTTTTCCCACCGCGCTCCGGGACCGCTACGCCGGGGGTGGCGGCGAGGCCTCGTCGAGCAACTCCTGCGGCTCGAAGTAGATGAGCGTCTTCACGTGGTCCGAGTCCTCGATGTCGAGGCACTCGAGCTCCCCGCTGTCGCTCTCCTCGGCCCACAGGTGCTCCGGGTGGGAGATGCGATGGGTGAGCGCCTCGCCCGGGTTGCCCACCGTCACCTCGATGGAGCCCTCCTCGCTGCCCTTCTCCTCGAGGGCGATGTCCACCAGCGGCAGGCTCCCGGCCACCGTCTGGTCTCCGAGCTCCGGACTCCCCGCGTGGATGCGCACCTGGTGGTCGCGCTCGATGGCGCTCAGCAGGGAGAGATAATCGGCCCACCCCTCGCGGGGAATCTCACGTGTGTGATGCATGGCTCACCTCGCCGGGTGCCGCGCGGCTCACGGCTTCTGGGGCGCGGAGGCGTCCTGGAGGAGCTCCACCGTGGTGGCCTCGTACCTGCCCCCGTCCTCGTCATAGGACGCGCGCACCTGCATGCCCTCCTGGAGCTGTCCCCGGTCCGCCTGCTGGCCCTGGCGGACGAAGCGGGTGTTGTCGTCCAACGTGAGCGTCAGGGTGGTGCTCCCAGTGGGGTTGCGCACCGTGAGGCTGTTGCCGGCCACTCCGGTCACCGTCCCGTAGATTTCCTGGTCCGCCAGGTCCTCTCCGCCGGTGATTAGCGGGCTCTGCTCGGGTTGGCGCGAGTCCGCCATCGGGGTCCTGTCACCCTCGGTGCCTTGTTGCACCGTCTTCTCGCGATCGAGGCGTCCCGGGTCGGTGCGGTCCCTGCTGCAGCCCGAGGCGAGACCCAGCAGGGCCACCGCCGTGAGGCTCCACGTCCACTTGTGCGGGGTCATTCGTCCTCCACCGTGTTCGTTCAATGGCTCTATAGGAACAAGGTGGGAGCCGGAGCGAGCGGGCACAACCGGGCGAGCGCGGAGCAGGGGGTGCGCCGCCCGCCTGATGGGCGGGCGCGAGGCCGGGGGAGGACCGCCCCGTCCAGGAGGGGAGCGGGGCGGTGGGGATGCCGGACTACAGCGTCGGGACGCCGACGACGTTGCCGCAGTAGGCGCTGGTGCCGCAGGTGGTGCCCTTGCTGGTGTACCAGGCCGACTTGCGGGTGCCGTACTGACGGTTGTCCGCGTGCACGTGCGGGCCAGTGGCCTGGCCAGTGCCGCCCACGAGGCCCAGCGCGCAGCCGTCGCACGTCTTCGAGCCGGAGCTGGCGTTGGCGTAGATGTGGAGCTGCCGGAACTCCCAGCCGCTGCCGCCGGTCACCACGTAGTAGTTGCCCGCGCCGCCGTTGCAGCTCGAGCCGTAGCAGGCCGCGGCACAGCCGCCGTAGTACTTGTAGTAGTAGCTGCCGGAGAGCATGCCGCGGTGGTTCCACTCGCCGCACGAGGAGTTGCTCATGTCGAGCGCCGTGTGGCTGCTGCCCGAGCAGCTGTAATACGTCGTCGAGTTCACCTTCGCCGTGGTCTCGCAGATGGGACCCTTGGCGGTGGCGGACACGGCGACGCCGGTCCAGCCCGCGGCGAGCGCCGCGACGGCGTACATCATCTTCTTCATGTTCATGCTGCCTCCTGGTGTTTCACTGCGCGACTGCGTTTCCCCCCAATCCCTCACTTGCGGATGCGCTCCTTCTCGCGGAGCAGCAGGTGCCATTCCTGGAGCCCCAACTTCATCGCGGACAGCCAGGCGTCGATCTCCGGGTCCAACGCGGGTGCCACGCCGCGCAGCGACTCGAGCGTGGAGCGCGCGCTCCCCAGACCGAGCCGGGCAATGCCTTGCAGCGCGGCCTTGCGCACGCCCGGGTCCTGCTCGGTGCGGTAGAGCTGGACGAGCGTCTGGCTGGTGCTCGCGGACTCCGAGCCGGGCACGCCCCCGAGCGCCGTCGCCGCGGCCGAGCGCAGCCCCGCGTCCTCCGAGCGCAGCTGCTGGCGGAGCTTCTCCACCGTCTCGTGGCCCACCTGCTCCATGGAGACCTCGGACAGCAGCCTCGCGGCCACCTCGGGGTCCTTCGAGGCCAGCGCCGTGGCCACGGCCGTCTCGGACACGGTGCGATCATGGCCGAAGTACACCTTGGCGCTCTCGTGGACGAGGTTGTCCGCCACCGCCTGGCGCACCTCGGGCGCGCTGTCGCGGATGAGCTGCTCGTACGTCACCACGCCGCCGTTCCTCGCCATCGCGTCCACGGAGCCGGTGCCACGCAGCCCGCGCACCGCCGCGGCGCGCAGGCTCGGGTCCGCATCCCCCACCGCGCGCGCGAGCAGCGGCTGGAGGAGGGTGGCGTCCTCGGAGAAGCTGGACTTGCCGGCCAGCGCGGCGCCCAGGGCCTCCAGCGTGTCCGGGTCGCGCTCCTGCTGCACGGCCGCGAGCAGCTCTTTCGACGGCATCACCCGGGCGGCCATCTTCAGCCGCTCCTTCACGTACTTGCGGTAGGCGGGCGAGCCCGACTTCAGCGCCGCGCGCAGCTCGTCCATCATGCCGGTGAACGAGCACGTCGTCGGGCGGAGGGGCGCCTCGTCGCCGGCGGAGGCGGTGGTGGGCAGCAGCCAGGCCGCGGCGGCGAGCAGCGCCATGCGCCAGGAGGGCGAGCGGTTCATGGGAGTCGTTCCTTCGGAGGTGTGGGGGCTCATCAGTGCGGCGCTCCTTCCTCCACGATGCATTGGTGGCGATCCTCCTTGCCCAGCCAGATGCGGGCGAAGTCCACCGTGCCCCCGGCGTAGAGCCTCAGGAAGTCCTGGTAGTCCGGCAGGAAGCGCGGATCCTGCGCGGCCATCTGCTGCAACACCGGGAGCGCCCGGGCTCCCGCGGCGCGCACGGCGAAGCGGAAGAGGGCCCAGCGCACGCACTCGTCGTGCTCGGCCGGGAAGGCGGTGCGGTAGGCCTCCAGCGCCTTGTCCGGCTCTTGCGTGACGGCGAGCCGGAAGGCGGCCATTTCGCGCACGTCGCGCTCGCGATCCGTGCGCATGATCTGACTGAGTCGGTCCATCGACTCCCCGCCGATGAGGGGATCCGAGTAGGAGGGCATCTCCAGCGCGAGCAGGCGCACGGCCATGTCCTCGGACTTCTCGCCGATGTCCAACAGCTCCTCCCAATAGGGAGCGAAGTTGCCGGTGCGCTCGTAGTCCTCCTTCATCACCCGGCCGAGGGTGCGCGTGGCCACCCAACCCGCCGAGTCCGCGGACACGTCCATCGCGACGGCCTTCAGCCGCTGGATGTTCGCGGGAGACAGGCGCTTCTGCGTCTCCAGCGTGTCCATGGCCGCGGCCCGGTTCACCAGCGGCGAGCCCTTGTCCTCGCCCATCTTCAGCAGGCGCTCCACCACCTTCGGGTCCTGCACGGCGGATGCGTTCTTCAGCGCCTCCATGAAGACGCCCAGCTCGGGCTGTTGGGACTTCTCCGCCAGGTCGAGCACCTGGAGCGCGAGCGTCGCGTCACCCCCGATGATTTCCGTGAGCCGCTCCTGGAGGTACTGCGCGAGCTGCTGGTCCCCCGCGCCCACGGCGGCGGCCAGGGCCCGGCGGAAGGTGTCGAGCGAGACGTCCTTGTCGAACTCCCCCACGCCCTCCCAGCACCCCGGCATGGGCAGCACGTCCTCCTTCGGACGGCGCTCCTGGGGTGGTGGGGCCGGGCTTCCGGCGTGGGTGGGGGCGGTGGCGGTCCGGATGCCTCCGGACGACGGGTCCGTGGGGGCCGTGGAGTCCGAGGAGGACCCCACCTTTGAATCCGGCCGGCGCGACAGCAGCGCCGCTCCGAGGACGATGAGCAGCAGGGCGCCGAGCAGTGCGGCGACCTTGAGGGATGAACGTTGCATGGTTATGACCGGTTTTCCCTGGTATCACGGGAAATAGTCGAAGCTCAAGTTTTTCTCGGATGGTGAGTCACGGATTTTGGGAAGCGGGGAGGACCGAGTGACTTCCCCCGGGAGGCATCCGTGCCATGTTCCGGCCGCCATCCAGGAGGAACCCATGCCGCGCCATCCCGCCTACGCGCCCTCGGTTTCGGGCATGTCGAGCACGCTGTACTCCGGGCTCGCGGAGCGACTGTCGAGCAGCTCCGGAGAGGTGTACCCGCTGCACGTGGGGGACACGTGGATGGAGCCGCCCGAGGGGTGCCGCATGGAGGACTTCCGGGTGGAGGAGCACCCGGGCATGCACCGCTACGCGCCGGTGCAGGGGCTGCCGGGGCTGCTGGACGCGGTGGTGGAGCGGGTGCGAGCGAGGACGGGCGTGCCCACGGAGCGCTCCCAGGTGCTCGTCACCACGGGGGCCACGGGCGCGCTGGGGGCGATCATCGGCGGGCTGGTGTCACCGGGCGAGGAGGTGCTCATCCTCGCCCCCTACTGGCCACTCATCTCGGGAATCGTCACGGCGTTCCACGGCAGGCCGGTGCCGGTGCCCTTCCTGGACTGCGAGAGCCCGGAGGCGCTGGTGGCGGCGGTGCGCGAGCGCCTCACGGAGCGCGGCGTGGCGCTCTACCTCAACACGCCCAACAACCCCTCGGGCCGGGTGCTGCCGCGCTCGTGGGTGGAGGCCCTGGCGGAGTTGGCCCGCCGCGAGGGGCTGTGGCTGCTCTCGGACGAGGTGTACGAGGACTATGTCTACGCGGGCGAACACACGTACGCGCGCGCGCTGGCGCCGGAGCGGACGCTCTCCTCGTACTCCTTCAGCAAGGGGTACGGCATGGCGGGCAACCGGTGCGGCTACGTGGTGGGGCCGGCGGAGGCGGTGGCGCAGCTGCGCAAGGTGAGCACACACTCCTTCTACAGCGCACCCACGGCCGCGCAGCTCGCGGGCGTGCGCGTGCTGCGGGGCCCGGGGGAGGCCTGGGTGGCCATGGCCTCGGCGAGCTACCGCGACACGGGGACGAAGGCCGCCGCGCGTCTGGGTGTCCCCGCGCCGGAGGGCAGCACCTTCCTCTTCCTGGACGTCTCCGAGCACCTGGACGAGCGGGGACTCCCGGGGCTGCTGGAGCGGTGTGTCGAGCACAACCTGCTGGTGTCCCCGGGGCCGAGCTTCGGGCCGTTCCCCCATCACATCCGCCTGTGCTTCACCTGCGCGCCCCCGGACGTGGTGCTACGCGGCGTGGACGTGCTGGCGCGAATCCTGGGGCGGTAGCCTGGATGCGCAGTCCTCCGACCTACCGCGAGTCGGGCAGGGTGAGCTCGAGTTGGTGCTTCTTGCGGAGTACGGAGGGGATGAAGAAGTCGAGCGCGTCGTATGAGAGCCCAATGTAGAGCTGAACTGGATTGAGCAATCGCAGCAGTGCGCGTGACCACTGTCGCTGCACATCGGCGTTACCGCCTCCCCGCATGGCCGCGCGGATGTCTTCCACCATGGGCATGACGTTCTGCTCGACATGATGTCCGTACAGGTCGAGCAGGTCAGGCCGGTCCAGCATGCAAACCCTGATGGTCATTGCTCCCCGATGGCTTCCGTTGCGAGGCCTCGGGTACCACCTGCCCGTCGTTCCAGGGCCATGAAGCATCCGGACGAACTGGATGTGCTCGATGCCGGATTCCTCCGCCGGGTCGATGAGCAATGGCCGCTCCTTTGCTCGGAGGAAGTTGACCTTCCCGCAGCGCCTCACTCCCCTCGGCGAGCGGGGACTTGTCGAGTTTGGCAGGCGCCTGATTGCAGTTGCGGCAGGAGAAGAGGAGGTTCTCCCAGGTCCAGGCGAGCCACCAATAGCCGTGAGCCTCGCGCGTGCCGGGCCTCCGGTCCGCTTGCGTCTTGGGCCGGAAGTGCTCGACATCGTTGCGCTTCGACTGTTCCCGGCTCTCGCAGTAGCAGCACTTGTATCTCTGGGCCTTCCAGAGCGCTTCCCTGGCGACCTCGTACTTCCTGCCGAGGTCCTCCTGGGTTTGTCGGCGCGTAGTGGCGAGGGCCTGGATTCTGGGGAGCTCGGCCGCCCTGGCCGCGGCGAGCTCCGCGGGTTCCGCACCGCGGTGGATACGGATCATGACGGCTCTTCACTCCCGGCCGGTGGCACCTGGATGCGCGGGACGGGCTCCCAGCCAGGGTCGACGCCAGCTTCGGCGAGGCGCTTCGAAATGTCGTGCATCTCCTTGTCATCCTCATCGCTCCGCAGCGGGTCGGCGATGAGGAGGCTATAGCGCTGGAGATCCTTGCCGAGATCGGATGGGTGGAGCCGGTCGATGCCGAAGAAGGTTCGGTAGATTTCGCTGCCCGTGAGTAGTGCCGGAGACTCCGAGTTCTCCTGGGCGATGACGTTGCCCTTGTCATCGGTGCCCAGGATGACGACCTCCTCGCGAGACAGTCCCGGCAGGATCATGGGCGAGTGTGTCGTCACGACGAACTGGAGTTTAGGGAAGACGCGTTTGAGGGTGGGAATGAGGCCAGGCTGCCACTTGGGATGGAGGTGCAGGTCGATCTCATCGACGAGAATCAGCCCCTCCATCTCGGAAAGTGGGATGGGCCCACCGTTCTCCCAGAACATCTGACCGATGATGTCGGCGATCCATGCAATGGTGCTCTGGTAGCCCTGCGAGAGCCAGGTCGCGGGGAGCTTCAACTTCTCGGTACCGACCGTGAGCTCGAAGCTATGCCTGGCGACGAGGTCGCTCGGGGTCTTCGTTCCGCCTCTCCCCTGCAACTCGACGTTGGTGGTTCGTGGCAGCAACTGGCTGCTCACGAGCGCCTGATGCATTGCTTGAGCAAACTCTCGGGAGTCTTCGAGCAGATCCGCGAAACCAGTTCCGATGATCCGACCACGGTCGAACAGGGAATTGAGCCTGCTCAGGATGGGATCTTCTACTTTGTCACTCCCGAAGGGGCGCGGTAATAGACGCGTGGTCCCGTAACCCGCCACGAACCATTGGGGAAGATTGAGGGCCCTGGCTTCCTCGATGGGATCGAATGAAGAGGAAGGTTCGTTCTCGTCTTCATGCGGGTCGTCGTAGTCCGACTTTCCATCGAAAACGTTATGCCAGGGCTCAAGATAGACGCTCGAGTGGATGACCGGCGGAGACTCCGGGCGTGGATGGATTCCAGGGTATCTCCGCTGCGCGTGTTGATTCGCGCCGAAGGTGAATTCGGCGTCGATGGTCAGGGCTGTTCCAATCGTCCTTCGGTCCGGTAGTGACGGCACATCCGCGAGCTGATTGGCGCGTAGGTAGCCGCTCGCCGCCATCGCGATGGCCTGCAGGATGCTCGTCTTGCAGAGCCCGTTCTCACCAATGAGGACCGTCCACATCCTCGGCTGTCCCCGCGCGTCCCGCAGCGGAAGGCGGAAGTCGCGTAGCAACTTGAGTCCGGAGATGTTGATGTCGAGGAGGTACATGGTATCCCACGTCGGGCTGAAAGGGCCGCACGCTCTCGGCCCATCATAGCCACGGCCTCCTCACGGAGCGCCGATATCTGACGCGGGCGTGACATGGGACGAACCGATGGAGTCGGGACGACCCTCACCCTGTCCTCTCCCAGAGAGGCAGAGGGGACGCCTCTTCTCCGCCTTGCCCGTCCGACCGCCGTGCCCGCTCAGCGGGTGACGACGCCCACCCGATCTCCATCGAGCACCAGGCGCACGGTGGACACCTCCGGCTCGCCGAAGTGATCATAGGCGGCGCGCTCCAACTGGGGCACCAGGGCGGCGCGCAGGCCTCGCGCTCCCGTCTCGCGCTTGAGCGCTCGCTGCACCACCCACTCGCGCACCGCTGCATCCACCTCCAGGTTCAGCCCCTCGTGGGCGAACTCGCGCTCGTAGGTGCGCAGCACGTTGTCCTCGAGGATGTTGCCCAGCGTGGCCGCGTCCAGCGGCGAGAAGGAGACGATGCGGCTGAAGCGGCCGATCAGCTCCGGGATGAAGCCGTAGCGCGCGAAGGCCGTCGTCTGTTCGAGCTGATCCTCCGTCACCTTCTCCGCGATGGCCGCCTCGCGCTTGCTCGTCTCACGACCGAAGCCCATCCGCTCCTTCTGGCCGCCCAGCTCCTCCGCCGTGCTCTTCAGGCCACTGAAGGCCCCACAGGCGATGAAGGTGATGGCGGACAACTCCAGCGGCATGGGCGGCGTGCGGCTGGTGAAGCCGAAGTCCGGTGGGAAGTCCGCCTTCGCCGCGCTCATCAGGTTGAGCAGACTGCGCTGCACGCCGAAGCCGCTCACGTCCTTGGTGGTCTGCTGTCCGGCGAAGCGGGCATCGGAGCGGCTGGTGGCGAGCTTGTCGAACTCGTCCATGCAGATGGCCCCGCAGGCCGCCCACGCCACGTCCCCACCCGCAGCCTCGTACAGCCGCGAGAGCATGGTGGTCACGTCGTCGCCCACGTAGCCCGTCTCGGAGAACTGGGTGGCGTCCACGAGCACGGTGGGCACGCCGAGAATCTCCTTGAAGAGCAGCTCCACGAGGAACGTCTTCCCGCTGCCCGTGGGGCCCAGGAAGAGACAGTTCTCGCGCGTGCCGGGCTCGGGGAGGATGCCCTCCAGGTGGATGCGCCGCAGCCGCCGCACGTGTCGGTAGGCGAGCACCGACGCCGCGCGCCGGGCCTCCGTCTGGCCCCGGTAGCCGAGCTCGGTGAGGCGTTGGTCAATCTCTCGCGGTGAGAGCACTTCCAACGCGGCGACGCGCTCGCGAACGGATTCGCCGCGTGCGAAGGAGACGGCCTGCAGATGATCGGGACGTGGGCTCATGAAGTAGCCGACATCTTTCCGTTGTAAAAGGTCATGCGACAAGCGTTGGCTGTCGACTCCGCCAGTGCCCGCCCGCTCTCGGAGGGGGCATCCACCATGCGAGACAGGGCCACCAGTGAACATCTTCTCGCCTCATTGGCCTGAAGAACACCTGCGGATGGCGTGAGGGTGGATAAGTAGGTGGCCATGGAACGAGCAGAGGATACGCGGAGTCAGGTGGCTCGCCTGGGGGCCTGGGTGGAGCCGGGCGAGGGTGTGCGCTGGCGCGTCTGGGCTCCGGGGCACCAGAAGGTGGAGGTGGTGCTTCATGGGAAGGACGGCCGGCCGGGCACGTCGCTGCCCATGACAGACGAAGGAGGAGGCTTCTTCTCCACGACACTCGCGGGTGAAGGCGCGGGCGTGCGCTACAAGCTGCGGGTGGATGGGGAAGGCCCCTTCCCGGACCCGTGGAGCCGTTCACAGCCGGACGGTGTGCACGGTCCCTCCGAGGTCGTGGTGCCGGACTTCGCCTGGACGGACGCCGGGTGGAAGGGGCCGGGCCCGGAGGCCCAGGTCATCTACGAGGTGCACGTGGGCACCGCCACGCCCGAGGGCACCTTCGAGGCCCTCATTCCCCGTCTGCGCTCGCTCAAGGAATTGGGCGTCACCACGGTGGAGCTGATGCCGCTGGCCAGCTTCCCGGGCGTGCGCAACTGGGGCTACGACGGCGTGGATCTCTTCGCCCCGCTCGCGGCCTACGGCGGCCCCGAGGGACTGCGGCGCCTCGTCGACGCGGCCCACGCCGAGGGGCTCGCGGTGCTCATCGACGCCGTCTACAACCACTACGGGCCGGACGGGAACTACCTGCGCTGCTACTCGCCCTACTACTTCACCGGCCGCCACCACACGCCCTGGGGCGAGGCCGTCAACTACGACGGCGAGGGCTCCGCGGTGGTGCGCTCGCTGGTGCTCTCCAACGTGGAGATGTGGATTCGCGACTACCACGCGGACGGGCTGCGCCTTGACGCGGCCCACGCCATCCTCGATGACGGCACGCCGCACCTGCTCACGGAGATCGCCGAGCGGGCTCGTGCCGCGGCGCCCGGCCGGCGGGTGGTCATCATCGCGGAGGACGAGCGCAACGACACGCGCCTGGTGCGTCCGCGAGACCAGGGGGGCTACGGACTGGACGGCGTCTGGGCGGACGACTTCCACCACCAGATGCGCCGGGCCTTCGCCGGGGACAGCGAGGGCTACTACCGCGACTACACCGGGAGCACGGAGGACATCGCGCGCACGCTGCGCCAGGGCTGGTTCTACGAGGGCCAGGTGTCCCAGGTGCACGGCCGGGTCCGTGGCACGCCCGCGAGCGGCGCGGAGCCCTGGCAGCTCGTGCTCTGCATCCAGAACCACGACCAGGTGGGCAACCGCGCGCACGGCGAGCGGTTGGGAGCGGACGTGTCCCCAGCGGCCTTCCGGGCGATGAGCGCGCTGCTGCTGCTGGCGCCCTACACGCCGCTGCTCTTCATGGGGCAGGAATGGAACGCGAGCACGCCCTTCCTGTACTTCACCGACCACAACGCCGAGCTGGGCAGGCTGGTGACGGAGGGACGGCGCAAGGAGTTCGCCGGCTTCGCGCGCTTCTCGGGTGACACGGTGCCGGACCCGCAGGCGGTGGAGACCTTCACGCGCTCGAAGCTCGACTGGAGCGAGGCCGGGCGGCCGGAGCACGCCGGGGTGCTCGCCCTCTACCGCGAGCTGTTGCGTCTGCGCGCCACGGACCCCTGCCTGAAGGAGCACCGCCGGGGCCACTTCGACGCGCGGCCCACGGGCTCGCACGGGCTGGTGCTGGAGCGCCGGGGCCCTGGGGGCGCGCTCCACGTCATCGTCAACGTGAAGGGGACGCTGGAGCACCGGGTGCCCGCCAACGCGGAGCTGGTGCTGTGGACCGAGTCACCCCGCTTCGGCGGCACCCAGGAGCAGGAGCCGCTGCGAAGCGGGGTGGTGCGGCTCGAGGGTCCCTCGGCCGTGGTGGTCCGCATCAAGGACTGAGTCCCGGGCAGTCAGGGCGGTGCCTAGAACGCGCCGCCCACCTGGATGCCGAGGTTGACGATGTTGCCGCTCTCGGCCACGCCCAGGTTCTCGCCACCGAGCAACCGGTACGAGGCGCGTGCACCGGCCGTGATGCCGCCGAGGTCGTATTCGACGCCCGCGGCGAACGGCACCTCGGTGATGACGTCGTTCTCGAAGAACACCTCCCCGGTTTCGCTCGGGTTGAGCAAGCTCACACCGACGCCCGCGCCGACGAAGGGCCGCAGGTTGCGGTTGGCGCCGAGCTCCGGGCCCACCTTGGCGAGCGCGCCCAGGTTGTGACGCCACAGGCCTCCGTCGATGTCCTCGAACGCGTTGCGTGAGCCCTCGTAGCCGAGCTCGAGGCCCAGCAGTGGCAGCGGGCGGGAACTGGCCTGCACGCCGAGGAAGCCACCCGCCACCGTCTCCGCTCCCAGGTCGCCCGTGAAGGCGCTCAAGCCGCCACTCACGCTGACGTTCAGGTCCTGGGTGAGACTCCGGCGCGCGTCATCCGCGTCGAAGATGCGCTCGTCGCGATCCTGGGCGAGCGCGGGCACCGCCAGCAGCGAGGCCGCGGCGACGGCGCCGAGACCCCAGCTCTTCTTGAAGCTCATGATGTTGCCTCCCTGTGTCCCCCCGTTCGTTCGAGGGGTCTGTCGAAAACTGGGCGCGGGCCCTGGGGACTGGAAGCGCACGCGTCCAAGCTCCCCGCCACCGCCCCCCCCCAGGCGGCCAGGCACATGAAGTCAGGCTCTTGAAGTTTGGGGGGCGGGCGAGCGGGCGTCTATATGGCGCCCATGGAAGCTCTCGAGCGTTTGTTCCACATCCGTGAGCGGGGCTCGTCCGTCGGGACGGAGCTGCGCGCGGGCCTGGTGACGTTCCTGACCATGGCCTACATCCTGCTGGTCAACCCGCAGATCCTCTCCGAGGCCGGAATGCCGGTCTCGGATGTGACGGTGGCCACGGCGCTGGGCGCGGCATTCGGCACGCTGCTGATGGGCGTGTACGCGAACTACCCTTTCGCATTGGCGCCGGGCATGGGGCTCAACGCCTACTTCACCTATGGCGTGGTGAAGGGCCTGGGCGTGGACTGGCGCTTCGCGCTGACGGCGGTGTTCCTCGAGGGCCTGCTGTTCATCGTGCTGTCCTGGGGCGGCATCCGGACCCTCATCCTCCGGGCCATTCCGGCACCCATCAAGGTGGCGACGACCACGGGCATCGGCCTGTTCCTGGCGCTCATCGGGTTGAGGAACGCGGGGCTGGTGGTGGACAGCCCGGCCACGCTGGTGCAGCTCGGGGTGCTGCATGCGCCGGTGCCGCTGCTGGCGCTGGTGGGCCTGGTCATCATCGGCGTGCTGTCATCGCGCAAGGTGAAGGGCGCGCTGTTGATTGGCATCGCGGCGGTGGCGGTGGCGGCGTGGGTGATGGGGCTGGCGAAGGCGCCAGAGGCATGGGTGAGCGTGCCGAGCCTTCCGCGGGAGACGTTCTGGGCGTTCGACTTCTCGCAGGTGCTGACGGGGAAGTTCCTGACGGTGATGCTGGCGTTCCTCTTCGTGGACGTGTTCGACACGGCGGGCACGCTGCTGGGCGTGGGGCGGATTGGAGGCTTCCTGAAGCCGAACGGGGAGTTGCCGGGAGCGAGCCGGGGCTTCATGGCGGACGCGGTGGGCACGGTGGCTGGAGCGGCGTTCGGCACCAGCACGGTGACCTGCTACATCGAGTCGGCGGCGGGAGTGGAGGAGGGCGGGCGCACGGGGCTGACGGCGGTGATGGTGTCGGTGCTCTTCCTGCTGTCGCTCTTCTTCGTACCGACGCTGGCGGCGATTCCTCCGGTGGCGACGGCGCCGGTGCTGGTGGTGGTGGGCGCGTTGATGATGGGCGGGGCGCGCGAGCTGGAGTGGGGCCGGATGGATGAGGCGCTGCCCGGCTTCCTGACGATTGCCCTGATGCCTTTCACGTACTCCATCGCGAATGGCATCAGCGCGGGCATCGTGTCGTTCGCGGCGCTGAAGCTGCTGTCGGGGCGCCCGCGCGAGGTGCACCCGGTGGTGTATGTGTTGGCGGCGCTGCTGGTGCTGCACTACGCCACGAGCGGCGGAGCCTGACGGGGATTGCCTCACCGCGCCGGGGCCCCAACCTACGCGCGTTCCGCGAGCGCTTCGGCTGAGCGAGCCGCTGGACGCTTCAGGATGTCCCGCAGGGCCTCCTCGAGCCGGAAGTAGCGGAACGAGTACCCGGAGCGCACGGCGACGCGAGGCACCACGCGCTGGGACACCACGAGCTCCTCGGCCATTTCCCCGAGCGCGAGCCGCAGCAGACCCGAGGGAAAGTGGAAGAGGGTGGGGCGGCGCAGGAGCGAGGCGAGGGTCCGGGTGAACTCGCGGTTGCGCACGGGCTCGGGGGCGGTGGCGTTGAGCGGGCCGGACACGTCGGGGCACGAGGCGGCGTGGAGGAAGAGCCCGAGGACATCCTCTTCGTGGGCCCACGGCATCCACGGGTTGCCATCGCCGATGCACCCACCGAGCCCCACGCGGAACTGCCCGAGCAGCTTGCCGAGGAACCCTCGACTCTCGCCGAGGACCATGCCGATGCGCGGCGTCACCACACGCCAGCCCGAGACCTCCGCCGCGGACGCGGCCTGCTCCCACTCGCGGCACAGTCCGGCGAGGAAGCCGGTGCCGGAGGCCGAGCCCTCCTCCAGCACCTCATCGCCGCAGGGGCCGTAGAAGCCCACGGCGGACGCGGACACCAGCACGCCGGGACGCGAGGCGCGCAGTCCCTCGACGAGGTGGCGCGTGCCCACCACGCGGCTGTCGCGGATGCGTGCCTTCTTCTCCGGCGTCCACCATCCACTCATGGCGAGTGGCTCTCCCGCGAGGTGGAACACCACGTCCACGCCCTCGAGGGCCTCGGCCGGAGGCGGGCCGGCCAGGGGCTCCCAGGCGTGCGCCTCCACGTCGCCGAGTACCGCGCGTGCACGCGCGACATCCCGTGTCAGCACCACGGGGCGGGCCAGTCGCGCCACCAGTCGCCTCCCGAGGTACCCCGTGGCTCCTGTCACCAGCACCCGCTGCTCCGTCAACGCCTGTGTCTTCATCGCATCCTCCTTCATGGACAATATTGTTTGGTCAAATTTGACCATCCGCGCCCGCGAACACGCCGGGACCAGGCGCTCCGGTGGGCTCGAGAGGCCGGGGCCTACCGGGTATCGGGCTTCGCTCGGGTGCGCCCTCGCGACGCGGGCAGCTCGCGCAGACCGCGCAGCAGGGCCAGGTCCGCTTCGATGTGCTGGCGGGCGTTGGCGAAGAAGAGCTGGAGCTCGGGAGGCATCGCGCCGACGTTGGCCTTGGCGCCCTCGCCCTCCTTCCACTGTGCCAGCTCTCGCTCCAACTGGGGGATGAGGGCCTCGGCGGCGGCCAGGAGCTCCGCTCGGGGAATGGCGTCGTGGAAGGCGAGCGCCGCGTAGAAGTCCGTGGGGAAGGAGCGGGGCGGGTGCTTCAAGGCCTCGCGCAGCAGCGCACGGAAGGCGTCGCGGCCTTCGTCGGTGATGGCGTACACGGCCCGTAGCCGGTGTCCCGTCTGCTCCGTGGCCTGCACCCGGACGAGTCCCTCGTCGGCCATCTTCTTGAGCGCGTGGTAGATGGAGCCGGGCAGTACGTCCGCCCACGCGTCCACGCGGCTGACCTCGAAGGCGCGCTGCATCTCGTAGCCGTGCATCGGCGCGCGCGTCAGCATGCCCAGGATGAGCAGCCGGGTGCTCATGGATTCTCCCTCTCCTCGGCGAGGAACCCTATAGGGCTCGAGGATGAATGGTCAAGTTTGAGTATGTGGGCGCGAACTTCCATCCGGGTCGCCCGGTGTCCTGGAGGGCAGGCGCGGGTTGGCGGGGCACGACGCCGGACACACTCTTCCCGGAAGGAGGTCTGCCATGCGCTCACGGACCGTACTCGCCGGGCTCACCGTGGCCACGCTCGCCTTCGGCGCGTGGGCGGCCGAGGACCCCGCGCCCCCGGAGCTCCAGGCCGTCGAGGAGAAGGCCACGCCCGGAGACCAGTTCACCGAGCAGGACTCGGGCTTCATCCACGGCACGGTGAAGGGGGCCACCGGCAACGTCATCACGCTCGACGTGGGCCGGAATGAGCCCCTGGTACAGGTCGTCGTGAAGGACGAGGACCGGGTTTCCATCCGTCAGGAGGGGCGGAGACCGCTCGCGCTCGACCAGCTGCGGGAGGGCACGCCCATCCGTACGCACTTCCGCAACGAGGGGGGCGTCCGCGTCGCGACCTCCATCGAGGTGCTCGAGTCCGACGACGGCCAGCAACGGTAGCCGCGCTCAACGCGCGTTGGGCATCGTCTCGAAGGGCCACGCGCGCGCCTCGGCGGGTGCATGCCGCCCGTCCGCCGCGGGGGGGAGCCACAGGTCCGCGAGCCGTTGCGCGAGCCTCCACGGCTCTCCGCCAGCGCGATTCGTCAGGACGATGACCGTGAGCCGCTGCTCCGGGTACTTCACGATGGCGTTGGTGAAGCCACACGTCTCGCCGTGGTGGGAGAGTCGCACCCGGCCCTCGTCCTCGTCGATGAACCATCCGAACCCGTAGCGCGCGGACGCGCCATCCGGCAGCACCGCCGGCGTCCACGCGAGCTTCTGGGTGTCCGAGCCGACGAGCGTGTGCGCGTCCATCGCCGCGTCCCACGCGACCAGCTCCGCCACGGATGCGTAGATGCCGCCATCTCCCAGCACGGCGCTGGTGGGGCTCTGGTCGCGCGGGCGGAAGCCCTGGGCGTCGGCCACATAGCCGTAGGCGCGCCGTGGCACCGTCGAGATGCCCGCCTCGTACGCGACCGCCGAGTGCATGCCGATGGGAGCGAAGACGCGCTCGCGCAGGAACCTCGCGAAGGGCATTCCTCCGACGTGCTCCACGACGAGGGCGAGCACCGCGTACCCGGAGTTGCTGTAGCGCACCGCGCTCCCGGGCGGGAAGTACGTGCGGTCCGCGCGCGCGAGGAGCTCGAGGACGTCGCGATCCTTCACCTGGACGCGCTGGTTCTCCGGGACGAAGGCTTCGTAATCCCAGATACCCGACGTGTGGTGGAGCAGGTGGCGGATGCGGACCTCTCGCAGGTACGCCGGGAAGCCGGGGAGCACGTCGACCACGCGGTCGTCGTAACGGAGCTTGCCCTCCTGCACCAGGAGCAGGATGGCCGTGGCCGTGAACTGCTTGGTGAGCGAGGCGAGGCGGTATTGGGTCTCCGGCGTGGCGCGGGTGCGCGAGTCGAGCTCCGCCAGTCCGTAGGCGCGGTCGAGCACGACCCGCCCCTCGTGAATCACGACGACGCTGGCGCCGGGGACCTCCGGGCCGTCATGGGCGGAGAAGAGCGCGTCCACGGCCGGAGGCTGTCGGGTGCTCCGCGTGGCTCCGGTGCACCCCGCGAGCAGGGTGAGGGTGACGAACAGGGCGGCGGAGGGGCGGTCGGCAAGGGAGGGCCACGGCATCGTGTGAGCTTAGCGGCCCTTCTTGATGTCGAGCAGCGGGCCCGTGCGGCGCGGCGGCTTCTGGGGCGTGGGCTTCGGCGTGAGCTTCACCGAGACCTCGGGTGCGTTGCCGGCGGACACCCGTTGCGACACCGGCTCGTAACCATCCAGCTTCAGTGCCAGCGTCACCGGCGGCGCATCGGGCGCGAGGGGGAGATCCATGGGCGTCTCGCCGAAATGCTTCCCATTCACGACCACCAGCGCGCCCGCCGGCTCCGAGAGCACCTTCAGCTTCACGGGCTGGGGCTTCGGACGCTCGGGCCCTGGAGGCTCGGCCTGGGTCTGCTGCTCCTCCGGCGGAGGGTTGGCCACCTGCATCGGTTTGTCGGCCGGGTGCTGGCGCAGGTAGATGAGGGCGCCTCCCGCGGCGACGAGCATCGCGCCCACGCAGGCCACCACCGGCACCACCGGGATGCGCCGCCGCCGCGACACGGTGTCCGGCAGGAGCGTCTGCGTATGGTGGGTCTTCCCATCCTCCAGCGTCTTGGGATGCGGGGCGACCATCGTCCCCTCGGGCGCGGCGGCCTGGGGCTCGGGCTTCTGCGAATGCGAGCGCACGCTGCTGCGCGACGGGTTGGACTTCGCGTCCAGGTCCGCGTCCTCGGGCAGCTGATCCAGGTTGGACGGGTCCGCCTCGCGGGCGATGCGCTCCGCGTACACCTCCCGCAGCCACGCGGACAGGTGCGCGTTGCTGGCCGGGAGCTGGTGCTGGAGGATGTAGTCCTCGATGGCCAGACGGAAGGCCCCGCAGTCCGGGAAACGCGCCTCGGGCGTGGGTGCCAGCGCCTTGAGCACCAATGCGTCCACGTCCGGCGACAGCTTCGGGTTGAGCTGCGAGGGCGGCGGCACCTGGCAGTCGCGCACCAGCCGCAGCGTCATCAGATCCGACTCGCCCTTGAAGAGGCGCCGGCCCGTCAGCAGCTCCCACAGCACCACGCCGAGGGAGAACAGATCGCTGCGCGCATCCACCGCGAGTCCATTGGCCTGCTCCGGCGACATGTACGGGTACTTGCCCTTGAGCACCCCGGTGGCCGTGTGCGACGCGCTCCCCATCGCCTTCGCCACCCCGAAGTCGATGACCTTCACGCCTCCGTCGAAGCCCACCAGGATGTTCTGCGGCGACACGTCCCGGTGCACCAGCTGCAGCGGCCGGCCCTGTTGATCCCTCGCCTGGTGCGCGTAGTGCAGCCCCGCCGCCGCCTCCGCGATGATGCGCAGCCCCAGCCCCTCGGGCAGCGGTTTGCCCTCCGTTCGTGCGAACTTCTCCAGCCGTCGCACGTCGTCGCCCTGCACGTACTCCATGGCCAGGCAGTGCCGGCCGTTGATTTCCGTGAGATCCAGGATGGTGATGAGGTTGGGGTGCGCCAGCCGCGCCACCAGCCGGGCCTCATCGAGGAACATCGACAGGAATTCCTCGTCCTCGGCCAGGTGCGGCAGGATCAGCTTGATGACGACGAGCCGCTCGAACCCCGCGCCCCGCTCGAGCGCAAGGAACACCTGGCCCATCCCGCCGGAGGCAATCTTGCGCAACAACAGGTACTTGCCGAAGGGGACGGCCATGACGCGTCACGATAACCCGGCTTCCAAGAATCCGCGAATGTCCTGTCCCCTACATTCCTTGCCGGGCAGGCAAGCAGGCAGGCGACGCACACTCAGGCTTTCAGTTTGTAACCAGAGCGCAATGCGGCCCATGCCAGGACGGTGGCCGCCAGCGCTAACGCCACCAGGATACTAGAGCCCAACAGTGGCGGGAAGCCGCTACGGCCCAGCATTCCGTATCGCAGTCCCTCCACCATGTACACCATGGGGTTGAAGAGACTGATGTGGTTCCACGGCGAGGGCAGCTCACGCACCGAGTAGAAAATGCCGCCCAGGAAGGTGAGCGGCAGCATCACGAAGGTGGGGAAGAAGTTGATCTGCTCGAACTTCTCGGCCCACACCGCCGCCAGGATTCCCAGCACGCTGAAGGTGTACGAGGACAGCAGCAGGAAGAGGAGCGTGGCGGGGGCGTGCTCCAGGCGGAAGCCGGTGAAGAGGGTGGCCACGCCCCAGGTGAGCAGGCCCACCATGAGCCCGCGCACCATGGCCCCGCCGATGAATCCGGCCATCAGCTCCAGGGGCCCCAGGGGCACGACCAGCAGGTCCACGATGGTGCCCTGCATCTTGTTGATGAAGAGCGAGGAGCTGCTGTTGAGGAAGGCGTTGTTGGCCAGGCCCAGGAAGACGAGGCCCGGAACGATGAACTCCAGATAGGACACGCCCTCCACCTGGTGGACGCGGCCGGACAGCGAGTAGCCGAAGACGAGGAAGTAGAGCGAGGTGCTGATGAGCGGTGAGAGGACCGTCTGGCCCGGCACGCGCATGAAGCGCCGGACCTCCTTCACCAGCAGGGTTTTCATCCCAAGGGTGTTCATGGTGGGTGTCGGGGGAGGGAGTGGGGCGCTCAGGTGGCGGGAGTGGCGGCGGGCTTGCCGCGCAGGATGTCGATGAGGATGTCCTCCAGGCGCGAGTGACGCGTCTCCACGTCGCCCACCGGGAGGCCCAGGGTATAGAGGGTGCGGAGGATGTCACCCGCGGGAGCGCAGCCCTCGCGCTCGGGATAGGTGAGGGTGCGGCCATCGGCGGACAGCGTGGCGCCCGCCTTGCGCACGAGCTCGGGCGGCGTGCTCACCGGTTCGGTGAAGGTGACGATGAGGCGCTTCTCGCCCAGCCGGCGCAACAGGGCCTTCTTCTCCTCCACCAGCAGCAGCTTGCCCTCGTTGATGACGCCCACGCGGTCGGCCAGCTCCTCGGCCTCTTCCAGGTAGTGCGTGGTGAGGACGATGGTGGTGCCCTCCGCGGCCAGCTTGCGCACGTAGTTCCACAGGTCGCGCCGCAGCTCCACGTCCACGCCCGCGGTGGGCTCGTCCAGGAAGACGAGCCGCGGCTTGTGCACCAGCGCCTTGGCGATGAGCAGCCGGCGCTTCATTCCGCCCGACAACGCCCGGGTGATGGCGTTCGCCTTGTTCTGCAGGTTGAGCGCGGTGAGCACCTCCATCACCCGCGCCTCGTCCCGGCGCTGCCCGTAGTAGCCCTGTTGGATGTAGAGCGACTCGGCCACCGTGAAGAAGGGATCGAAGTTGATCTCCTGCGGCACCAGCCCCACCTCGTAGCGCGGGCGCACCGGGTCCACGTCCAGGTCCTGCCCGAAGACGAGGATCCTCCCGCTCGTCTTCTTCACCAGCCCGCACACCGAACCGATGAGCGTCGTCTTGCCGGCGCCGTTGGGTCCGAGCAGGGCGAAGATCTCCCCGGGGCGGATGCTGAGGTTGACGTCGGAGAGGGCCGTGAGCTTGCCGCCATAGGACTTCGTGAGACCCTGCAGCTCGAGCGCGGGGGTGGTGGACATGGTGGGGAGGCGTTTACCACCACCACGGCTTCCGAAAAGGCCCGAGAGCATTCCAATGGAGCTGGAATGCCGGGGGGGTGAAGGATGCGCACTCGCAGTCCCGCCCGGAGGGCAGGGGAGCGCGGGGAAAGGGAGGAGCGCGGGGGACGGGGAGGACGCGGCGCGCACGACGGACTGTTCTCAGCCGGAAGAGGCGGAAGCCCGGGACAGCATGTGTCCGGGAAGACCGAGCGAGTGACCGTGCGCCTTGAGGCCGCCTGCGCTCCTTGGTATCCGCCTGCGTCCACGTCACCGAGTCGGAGGCAGAAAGAACACGATGGCCCAGAACTTCATCTTCACCATGCAGGACCTGCGCAAGGTCAAGGGAGGCAAGGAGATCCTCAAGGGCATCTACCTGTCCTTCTTCCCGGGCGCGAAGATTGGCGTCATCGGTCCCAACGGGTCGGGTAAGTCGACGCTGCTGCGCATCATGGCGGGCGTGGACACCGAGTTCTTCGGGGTGGCCAAGCCGGATCCGGGCGCGCGCGTGGGCTACCTGGCGCAGGAGCCGCAGCTCGATTCCTCGCTGGACGTGAAGGGGAACGTGGAGCTGGGGCTCAAGCCCATCCGCACGCTGCTGGACCGCTTCAACGAGGTGAGCGCGAAGTTCGCCGAGCCCATGGACGACGCGGCCATGGAGAAGCTGCTGGCCGAGCAGGGCAAGCTGCAGGACGCCATCGACGCGTGCAACGGCTGGGAGCTGGACCGGACCCTGGAGATGGCGATGGACGCGCTGCGCCTGCCGCCGGGGGACGCGGACGTGACGAAGCTGTCGGGCGGTGAGAAGCGCCGCGTGGCGCTGTGCCGCATTCTGCTGGAGAAGCCGGACCTGCTGCTGCTCGACGAGCCCACCAACCACCTGGACGCCGAGAGCGTGGCGTGGCTGGAGCAGGCGCTCAAGGAGTACAAGGGCACCATCGTCTGCATCACCCACGACCGCTACTTCCTGGACAACGCGGCGGAGTGGATCCTGGAGCTGGACCGCGGCGAGGGGGTGCCCTGGAAGGGCAACTACTCGAGCTGGCTGGAGCAGAAGCAGAAGCGGCTGGAGCTGGAGGAGAAGGCGGAGAGCGCGCGGCAGAAGACGCTCAAGCGCGAGCTGGAGTGGGTGCGCGCGTCGCCGAAGGCGCGCCAGGCCAAGAGCAAGGCCCGCATCACGGCGTACGAGGAGCTGCTCAACCAGACGCAGGAGAAGAGGGATCCAACGGGCGAGGTGACGATTCCGCCCGGGCCGCAGCTCCGGGGGCTGGTGGTGGAGGCCAAGGGCCTGCGCAAGGCATACGGGGATCGGCTGCTCATCGACGACCTGAACTTCAAGCTGCCGCCGGGTGGCATCGTGGGAGTGATTGGTCCCAACGGCGCGGGCAAGACGACGCTGTTCCGGATGCTGACGGGCCAGGAGAAGCCGGACGCGGGCGAGCTGCGCATCGGCGAGTCGGTGAAGATGGCGTACGTGGACCAGAGCCGTGACGCGCTGGATGGCGAGAAGACCGTCTTCCAGGAGGTGAGCGACGGGCTGGACTACATCGACCTGGGCCGGGCGGGGCAGATGCCGAGCCGCGCGTACCTGGCGGGCTTCGCCTTCAAGGGACAGGATCAGCAGAAGCGGGTGAAGGACCTGTCGGGAGGCGAGCGCAACCGGGTGCACCTGGCGAAGATGCTCAAGAGTGGCGGCAACCTGCTGCTGCTGGACGAGCCCACGAACGACCTGGACGTGGAGACGCTGCGGAGCCTGGAGGAGGCGCTGCTGAACTTCGCGGGCTGCGCGGTGGTGATCAGCCACGACCGTTGGTTCCTGGACCGCATCGCCACGCACATCCTGGCGTTCGAGGGAGAGAGCCGGGCGTTCTTCTTCGAGGGCAACTTCCAGGACTACGAGGCGGACAAGAAGAAGCGGTTGGGCCCCGAGGCATTGGAGCCGCACCGCATCCGCTACCGTCCGCTCACGAAGAGCTGACACGGCCCACTCCTCCCTCTCCCTCCGGGAGAGGGTCGGGGTGAGGGTAAAGGAAGTCCCAGGTTCACGGCTGTGGAAGTTCCCTCTCCCTCTAGGAGGGCTAGGGTGAGGGTCGTCCCCTCCCGGGAGGGCGGTCGTGATTCAGAAGGTCTCGTTCCGCAATTTCAAGGCGTACCGCTCGCTCGACCTGGAGTTGGAGCCCTTCACGGTGCTCGTCGGCCCGAATGCATCGGGCAAGACGACGCTGCTGGAAGGGCTGCATCATTTTTCCGTAGTGGCCTACGAGATGCTGGCAGGAGGAAGGGGGTTCCTGCCCACGAACAATCTCCAATTCCAGTCTTACGGAGTCAAGGCGCCGATTGAGTTGAGCGTTTCTGGCAGGTGGAAAGGCATTGAGGGATCGGCCAGCGCCAGCTGCAGCCCAGAGCCATACAAACCGCAAGACGGTTCGCCGCCATACTTCCCATTCAAGCTCGAGGGAGAATGGAACGGGGCGCATTTTTGGGCTGGAGATTGGGGCAAGACGGCTCGTCCGAATAATCCCCACGGCCTCCATGGTGACCTGGAAACGGCCTCTTTTCAGCGAATCCGTGAGGCCCTGAGCGCGACCACGGTTCTGCGGTTCCAGGCCAGCAGTCTCTCGGCGGCTTCCTACAGTGAGGAGGCTGTTCCCCAGATTGGCACGGATGGCAGTGGACTGGCGTCCGTACTGGCCTACCTCAAATTGAGCCAGGATGAGATCTTCAGTGAGATTGAGCTCGCACTGAAGCAGGTGGTTCCCTCGGTCCGTCGCATTCGTCTCGAGCGTGCCGTGGTCGAGCAGAGGTTCATTCGAACGCTCTCCCTGGATGAGCAGCAACATCAGATTCCAGAGACGCGCACGCTGTGGGGCCAGCGAATCGTTCTGGACATGCGGGGCGCCAAGGGCGTTGCCGCGGATGCGGCGGGAGAAGGCACGCTCATGGTGCTCGGTCTCCTGACCGTCTTGATGAGCCCTCAAAAGCCGCGTCTCGTCCTTCTCGACGACCTCGAAATGCGGTTGCACCCCGTCGCTCAAGCCAAGCTCATCGAGGTCCTGCGGAGGCTTCAGCAGAATGACCCCGAGTTGCAGATCATCGCCACGAGCCACTCGCCGTTCATCCTGAACTACCTCGACCCGAAGGAGGTCCGGATGACCTTCCTCGCGGAGAACGGCTTTGCCCGTTGCGAAAAGCTCTCGGCCCATCCCGAGTTCGAGCGCTGGAAGGACCTGATGAGCCCTGGTGAGTTCTGGAGCACCGTGGGCGAGTCCTGGCTGGAGAAGGCAGGCGAGACGGCGAGCCATGAGTGAGGCCTCCTACGAGCTCGGCGTCGTCTGTGTCAATGGACAGCCCGGTCAGCCGGACGCATTCATGGCGCGTCTCGCGCTTCTGCTTCTGGCCTCATCCGTGCAACCTCCCAAGGCCGTGCTCCTGATTCGCGACAGTGATGGAGACTCCCGGCGCCGCCTTGGGCTCGAACAGGCGAGGGATGACAGGCGCTGGCCCTTTCCCATCATCATCGGCGTGGCCGAGCCCAAGCGCGAATGCTGGGCGCTCACGGGATTCGACCCCAAGAACCCCGAGGAGACCGCGCGGCTCCAAGCGTCGGAGCGTCGGCTTTCCTTCCACCCCGTGAGGGATGCCCACCGCCTGGATGCACGTGAGCACGGGGCCAAGAACGATGCGAAGGTCGCCTTGGAGGAGCTCACGCGTGGGGACAAGGAGCGCGAGCGCGCGTGCCTGGAGGACACGTCCCTCTCCTCACTGGCGGCGCGGGGCGGGAACACGGGCCTCACCGAGTACTTGAAGGAAATCCGGGAGAGGCTCGTTCCCGTTCTCAGCGGCCATTCTCAGGGGCCCTGAGTAAAGCCCAGCGGCGAGGACCCGAATGCGTCTAGGCTCTCCCCCCTCATCGCGAAGGAGGGCCCATGTCGGCCGCCGATACTTCTCTGGAATTGCGTACCGAGTACCTCGACTACACCGAGGCGGACTCCGTCTTCGAAGCCTACGTCGCCTACCCATCGGATACGACGGGCCCGCGTCCATGTGTCCTGGTCGCTCACGAGTGGAGCGGCTTGAACGGGGCCATGCGTGCCATGACGGAGAAGGTGGCGAGGCTCGGCTATGTCGGCTTCGCCCTCGACGTCTACGGCAAGGGCATACGTGGGTCCGAGACCGGCGACAACTCAGGGCTGATGGGCCCGCTCATGGCGGACCGGGCCCTGTTGCGCCGGCGTCTGCTGGCGGGGCTCGCCGCGGCCCGAAAGCATCCAGCGGTCGACACCGGGCGGATCGCGGCGATCGGCTACTGCTTCGGTGGGCTCTGCGTGCTCGATCTGGCACGAGCCGCGCCGCCGGATCTTCGCGGCGTCGTGAGCTTCCACGGCGTGTTCCAGCCGCCGAACCTCGGGGCGCAGGGGCCCATCTCCGCCAAGGTGCTGCTGCTCCATGGCTGGGACGACCCGCTGGCGCCTCCGGCCGACGTGGCGGCGGTCGCGCGCGAGTTGACCGCGGCGGGTGCGCCCTGGGAGCTTCACGCCTACGGCCATGCCCAGCACGCCTTCACCTTCGCGGGTGCGAACATGCCCGAGCGCGGCATCGTCCATCATCCCGAGGCCGACCGGCGCTCCTGGGCCGCGATGCGGACCTTCCTGGAAGAGATCCTGGCCTGAACCATCCATGTGAAGTTTTGCGTGGAGGACGCCATTTCTCAGACGTAGAGACTTTCTCCCCATCCGCGAATCCCTGCCGGGGGCTTGCAGGAGATATGCGATAATGGGATTGAGCGTTCTATATCCGGACACTCCACGGCTTCGGTTTCACGGCCAGAGGCGTGGCTCACGAGCGATGAATGTTCGTGGCACAACGGTTGCTCTGTCTTCCGGCTCCGTGAGGAGGGCTGTTCCTCTCGGATGCAGCTCCAAGCCTTCCGATCTCTGCATCAGCAATCGGTGTTCCGGGCCGGAAGAGCCGTGAACGCCCGGGGATGTGGGTAGAACGGCGGAGGTCGCCGTTCGCCGAGCCCGCGGCCAGCGCTTTTTGACGGGGGCGCTGGCCGCGTGGCGCGGTTCAGGGAATGACCCTGCGCCGGCGGAAATCCGCGAAGATGTCCAGGAACATCGCCTCGGTGTCGACGTACTCGTGGAAGCCGAACCGGCGCGCTTTCGAGCCATCGGCGAACATGTCGTAGTCCCAGGAGAAGACGAAGTCGCCGAAGCGCCAGGACGACACGTCCTTGTAGGGGTTCCGCTCGAGCCCATGCTTCTCGAGCATGGCGTTCCAGAGTGGCTCCTTGTCGGCCATGACGACGTCGAGTGACATCGGCAGGGGAGGCGCCACCTCGAGCTCGAAGAAGAGGGCGAGCTTCGGCCACATCTCGCTCCAGCGGAAGAGATCGCCATTGTTGATGTTGAAGGCCTGGTTGGCGCAGCGCTCGTGGGTCGCGGTCCAGACGGTCGCCCGCGCCAGGAGCCCCGCGTCCGTCATCTCGAGCAGCGAGTCGTACGCACCCGGCTTGCCCGGGAAGCGCAAGGGCAGCCCCAGCTCCTTCGACATCGCCGCGTAGACGGCGATCACCATGGCCAGGTTCATCGGGTTGCCGAGCGCGAAGCCGCACACCACGGACGGGCGGATGGCCGACCAGGTCCAATCCCTGCCCTTCTGCCGCTGCTCGAGGAAGGCCTGCTGGTCCACGTTGAACTCGGGCGGCATGTGGTGGGCGTCGGTCTCGCGGGCCGGCGTCTTGAACGGGCCCAGATGCGCGCCGTAGACCTTGTAGCCCTGCATCAGGCTGACATGCCGCAGGCCGGACGCGACCGGCTCGACCGCGTCGACGACGTTGACGAGCATGGCGAGGTTGGGCGGCACGAGCTCGGCCCAGGTCGGTCGATCCTGGTACGCGGCGTAGAAGAGGTGCGTCACCCGGGTGAGCCCGCCGAGCTTCGCGCGACAGTCGTTCCGATCGAGCAGATCCACCTCCACGTACCGGACGCGGCCCGTTGACGCTCCGCCGCGCCGCGACAGGCCGATGATGTCCCAGTCGCCGAGTGTCGCGAGGTGCTCGATGAGGTTGCGGCCGATGACGCCCTGGGCTCCGACGACCAGGGCGACCTTGTTCTGGGTGCTCATGACTTCCTCCCGTGGGTGCCAGCCCTGATATGGACGGCGCGGCACCCGTGCGATAGACCGCCGCACGGAACAGGACTTGTGAGTTGAGCTCACGATGGCTCGATTGGACGTCAACCGCTTCGGCGAGATGGAAGTCTTCGTGCGGGTGGTCGAGCTGGGTGGCTTCTCGGCGGCCGCCCGGGCGTTCCGCATGACGCCCTCGGCCGTGAGCAAGCTCGTCGCCCGGCTCGAGAGACGCCTGGGGGCACGGCTCGTCAATCGCTCGACCCGGGGCCTCCAGCTCACGCCGGAAGGCTGCACCTTCTACGAGCGGAGCGTTCGCCTCCTCGCGGATCTCGAGGAGGCCGAGCGGGGAGCGGCGACGAGTGACGTCCCGTGTGGCCGGTTACGCGTCAACGCCAACGTGCCCTTCGGCACGCACTTCCTGCTGCCGCTCGTCCCGGAGTTCCTGGCCCGCTATCCGGGCGTCTCGCTGGACATCGTCCTGACCGACGCGGTCATCGATCTGCTCGATGAGCGCACGGACGTGGCGATCCGCGCCGGGCCGCTGAAGGACTCGCGTCTCGTCGCGCGCAAGCTTGGTGAGACGCGCATGGTCATCGTCGGGGCGCCGGCCTACTTCCAGCGCTTCGCCATGCCCAGGACACCCGGTGAGCTGGAGGCGCACAATCGGCTTGGGTTCGGCTACGCGCGCGCGGTCGAGGGCTGGCCGCTGATGGACCAGGGTGTCAAGGTGACCGTCGCACCCGTCGGCAACGCCCAGGTGAGCGACGGTGAGGCGCTGCGCCACCTCGCGCTGGCGGGTCTCGGTCTTGCTCGGCTGGCCGCCTTCCAGGTCAAGGCCGACATCGCGGCGGGCCGGCTCCTGCCGGTGCTGGAGGACTGCAACCCGGGGGACACCGAGCCGGTCCACGCTGTCTTCCTCGGCCAGGGCGGGCACCTGCCAGCCCGCGTGCGGGCGTTCCTGGATCATCTCACCGACAGGGTCCGCTTCACCTGACGCAACCTTCTCGAGGTCGGGAGTTCCACCCAGGGTGGCATGTTGTCAGCATGTTGAAATCCGCGTTAGCCTCGATGACCACCACGCCATGGCGAACGTGGCATTCCGGGGTCTCCATGCGCTTCGCGGGAAAGTCGGCGGTCATCACGGGGGGCAGTGAGGGAATCGGTTTCGCGATCGCGGCCGGGCTCGTCGAGGAAGGCGCGCGGGTGGTGCTGGTCGCCCGGCGAGAGGACAAGCTCGTGGAGGCGGTGGGCAAGCTGGGGCCCCGCGCCTCGTACGTGGTGGGGGATGCCTCGAAAGCGGAGACGGCCGAGCGCGCCGTGGAAGCGGCGGTGAGCCGCCACGGAGGGCTGGACCTGCTCGTGAACAACGCGGGAACCCTTCGCGTTGGAGGCATCGGAGCCCTGTCCCTGGAGGACGTGGACACCATGTTCAGCGTGAACGTGCGCGGGACGGTGGTGTTCACCAACGCGGCCGTGAAGGCGCTGAGCGGGCGCCCGGGCGCGGCCATCCTGATCATCTCGTCGTCGGCGGGGCGCCGCACCGTGCCCTACCTCTCCATCTACGGCGCGACGAAGGCGGCGGTGCAGCACATGGCCCAGACGTGGGCCATCGAGCTCGCCAATCGCGGGATTCGCGTCAACTGCCTGAGCCCCGGAGGCACGAGGACTCCCGCCTTCGACGCCGCGGAGAAGGTGATGCCGACGCTCGAGCAGGACACGATCGAGAGCAGCCTCATCAAGCGTGTGGCCACCCCCGAGGAGGTCGCGCGGCATGCCCTGATGTTGCTCGACGAGAAGACGAGCGGCTTCGTGACGGGCGCCATCTGGGACGTGGATGGCGGCTATCAGCTCCACCGCTCCCGGCCCTAGCGCGAGGGCTCGCCGCTCACCGGCTTCTCGATGTCGATCTGGATGCGGTACCCCGCGTCCCGGACATAGACGCTGTTGCCCTGACGCGCCTCGACGGGAGCGATTCCTCCCCCGGCTTCGAGGGCACCCACCCGGACGTAGCGGGAGTGCGCATTGACCTGCCGAGCCAGCCGCACGAGCCAGTGGGCCGCGGGGCTCACCTCGTCCTCCAATCGGAGCTCGTGACGCTCCACGTCCCTGCCGTCGCGGTCGAACACCCGGAAGGTCACCTTGCTCCCCGCGCGCAAATCCTCACGGGCCTGCACCGGCTCCAGCTCCTTCCAGTCGGATGCCGCGATGCCCGCGCTCCCGAAGTCCACGTCGATACAGGCGTAGAACGCCTCCGGGCTGTCCGAGCGTTGCCAGATGTTGTAGATGACGTGCCGGCCCCTCTTCCCGCTGGGGAATGGACAGCTCATCGTGTAGCGGTTGTTCTGGAGGGTGACGCTCGTCACGGTGCAGAACGGCGTTGCCTCGAGATCCGACCACTTCAGCGGCTGCAGCGGATTGTAGCCATCCTTCGTCACGTAGAACTGGAAGTACCGGCCCGCGTGGGGCGCGGTCGCGTGATAGACGAACTCGAACCGGCCACTCGAGTTCGGAGCGATCAGCTTCGCCGGCCAGTCGTTCCTCGCCAGGTCCAGGGACTTGTGTGACTCATTGCCCGCGCTGCAAAGCTTTCCGTCTGGAATGATCTCTCGGTGCCGGTCATTGGCGTTCCCCTGCCTGACGCCATTCCAATCATAGAAGGCCTGCGTGCCGCCGTAGGCGATCGCCGCCTTGCAAGCCGCGGACTTGGGCGTCTCCGGCCCTTCCTTGTAGCAGTTGTACACACGGCTGATGGGGATCTCCATGGAGCCGTGCGCGAGCGACTGACCACCGGACAACACGGACAGCAGGACCAGGGACGGCGCGATGAATGGCTTCCTCATGCGGACGGACCTCTCTGCCTTCGAGGTGGAATTCACCGTAAAGGAGTCCGCGGCCGGGATTTTCGGGTCACCTCTGGATTTTAAAAGAGCTCGCGCGGGACGCCGGCCTTCTCGAACAGGTAGTCTCGCGATGCTTCGATTTCAGAACGGAGACGGCCCAGGTCCACGTCGAGAAGGGCTCCTCTCCATTTCCGGATTCTTCCAGCGACGATGACGGTGTCCACGTTGCTGCGCTCCATCAGGGTCACGATGGCGCCCGGCACGTTGTTGAGCGGGGCGACATTGATGGCATCTGTCCGCAGAAGGAGGATGTCCGCCTCCTTCCCAGGTGTCAGCGAGCCGACCTTCCGTGCGAGACGAGCAACCCGAGCACCCTCGACCGTGGCGAAGCGGATGACGTCACGGCAGGAGAGCAGCGCGGGCAATTGCGTCTCGCCGTTCAGTGCGCGCTCGTTGATGAGCCCCCGCTGGAGCGTGTAGACGGTCCGCATCTGCGTGAAGAAATCAGCGGTCATCGTGCATTCGACGTCGACGCTGAGCGAAGGCTGGATGCCGTGGTCGAGCGCGGTCTGGATCGGCGGCATGCCGTGCCGCATCGTCAACTCGATCGGGGCCGCGATCGAAACGCCCCCACCGGTGTCGGCGATCTGCTTCCATGAGGCTTGCGAGATACCGGTGGCGTGGATGTACTCGATATCCGATGCGAGCAGTCCCTCCCGCCCGAGCTGCTCCAGGAGCGTTGCCTGGTCGAGTCTGCCGACGAGGTGGGTCACGATGGGCACACCCGCCTGGCGAGCAAGCGCCCAGTTCTCGCGGAACCCGCTCTCCCTGAGCTCGGCGTTCATGGCCAGCGTCAGGAGTTGGTCGCTGGAGGAGAAGTACTGCTTTTGCAGCCGCAGGAGGTCCCGCGGGTACGCGGTGCCGGAGCCCTGGCCCGACGCATAGGCATAGACCGCGCGACGTCCCGCATCCCTCAGGGCCCGGATGGCCGCATCCGAATGCTCCGGCGTATGGTTCACCTGGGACGTGTCGACGACCGTCGTCACTCCGGCATCCAGCTGGCTGAGCGAGCCGAGGAGCTCGGAGATGTAGACGTCCTCCGGCCTGTAGGCCGGCGTCAGCCTTCCAAGGATGATGTCGAAGTAGTTCCTCTCGCTGTGCGGTTGACCCTCGTTGAGCAGCAGGCCCTCCGCCAGGGAGCTCCGGAGCGCCGTTTCGAATTGATGGTGGTGGGTATCGACGAAGCCCGGCAGGACGACCGTACCGGTCGCGTCGATGATCGCCGCACCCGTGGCCTCGAGAGCGGGCCCGACCGCGACGATCTTCCTGCCCTCGACGAGCACGTCGGCGCGGGCGAAGTCTCCAACGGAAGGATCCATGCTGAGGACCGCACCGCCCTTCAAGAGGTACCGGCGCCCCTCGGTACCGGTGTCTCGCGGCAGCTCATCCGGCTCTGGCGTATTCCGTTTCGGTCCAGGGGTCGCACAGGCAACCGCCGCTCCGAGAGAGACGGCCCCCGCCGCGAGGAACCGCCGACGGGATGTGCCTCTCGTCAACGGTCCTCCCGCATGCACCACGTCGTTCCCGCAGACGTTCCTACACATCTGGAGCTCCCTTTCCTGACCTGGCAGGTCCGTGCGCACACGCCAGAGCTAGCCTGTAGGAAAGGTCTCGTCGGTCTTGCAAGGGACCTCTTCCGCTGGGGACGGATGGAGAACACGACATCGAGTGCGACGTCCAACACCTTGCCGGCAACGCGGTTGACCAGCCGGACCATCCCGTACGAGCCCGAGAGGGCCAGGTCGTGGACCGCGTGGACACCCCGGACGGGCACCGCCAGCGGGGGGACCTTCTCCAGTAATTCGAAGGGCACCGCGGCGGTGCGCTTGTGCACCTGCTCGACCGCCGTCGCGCCCTTGTCCACCGCGTCCTGCACCAGCGCCTTCACTCCGCGCCACGTCTTCATGGGAGCTCCCCTTCACACCAGGCCCGGACCTGGGCGTAGACGTCCGCGTGGTGGGCCAGTGCGATGTGATCCACCCCGGCCACGACCTTGACGTTCTCCTGCGGAAAGACAGGACTCCGGTCCATCGCGCCCGCCCGGCCGGCGGCGCTCGACAGGGGCACCACGCCGTCGCCGAAGAGCGCGGAGAGCAGGTGGCGCTCGTCGCGGCCCAGTGAGCCGACGAGCAGGTGATGGGAGAGCTCCGGGAGCAACGGGACGGGGTGGCGGCGGTTCTGGAGCGGCGCCTGACTGTCTGTGCCCTCCCAGTCCTGCTTCAGCAGGTTCCCGAAGCCGAGGTCCTTCACGCCGTTGCTGCGCAGATTGGCGATGTCCGCCACCAGTTGCGTATACGGATTGGGGATGGAGCGCAGCGCCCAGGTCACCACCTTGCCCAGCCGCTCGAGGGGGGAGCCCAGGTGCGGCACGCCGATGTAGAGGGCGCGACGGACCCGGGACAGCCAGGTGAGTTCGGCCTCGGCGGCCACGTGGCATGCGCTGCGCACGACGAGCCCTCCCATGCTGTAGCCCACCAGGATGAGCTCCTCGATGGGGACCGGGAACTCGGCCATGAGCGTTTCCAGCAGCCGGGCCAGGGCCTCGCCATTCTCGGAGATGTGCAGGCCGGAGTTGTAGCGGAGGTAGAGCGGCGTCACGCCCAGCTCCTTCTTCAACAGCGCGCCGTAGGTGACCGCGGGCTCGCCGGGGAAGGACCAGACGGCCTCGGTGACGGCGAGCCCGTGCACCCAGAGCGCCAGTCGGCCCGTGGGCGCGGGGTAGGCCCGCTGGAGCGACGCGCGGTCGAGCCGCACCGGCTGCCCGTCGAGAAAGAGCTCCATCGGCGTGGCCAGCTCGTTGTCCTGGCGGTGGAGGTAGTCCCCCAGCACGCCATTGAGGACCCCGAGGGCGAACTCCAGCTTGCCGCCCCCCGCTCGGGCCCCGGGAGGCGACGCCGTGCCCTCCCCTGCGAGGATGGGCGGGACCGGCCCGGTTACCGGCACCAGGGCCGGCGCTTCCGTGTCATGAGGAGTCGTCACTCCGGTGGACCATGACACGGATGACGCGGTGCGCAAACCCTCCTGGGGATCTCGTCCCTTCCAGCGCCGCCCGTCAGTGGCGGTAGACCTCGAGGCCCGACAGGTTGGCGGTGCCTCCCGACGTGGTCAGGTTCAAGGTGCCATCCGTGACGGAGACGACCCACGGTCCCAACCGCTTCCACTCACCGGGGGCGCCGCTCACGTAGTTGTCCTGGACGAGCGTGCCCTCCACCCGCACGTCGAACGTCTTCGTCGCGTTGTCCTCCCATACGTAGAGGTAGACGTCATAGGTGCCCGAGGGCACCGCGCCCATCGCCACGCTCGCGGTCGTGCCGTAGATGCACGAGCGGATCATCTGCGCGCGGTTGGCGTCCGTCGCGGGCACCAGGGGAATGCTCTGGTCCTCGAAGCGCGTACCCGTGAGGGTGAGGTTGGCCGCGCCGCTGCTGGCCTCCCAGCTCCGCCCATCGATGGTGAGCGCCGGCCCACCGAGGTTGATGGCGCGAAGGAGTGTCCCCGAGGTGGGCGGGGTGCCCGCGCGCTCCACCACGAGCAGCGCATCCGTGTAGCCCGAAGGCCAGGCGAGAGCGCGCGTCCCCGTCCCCGCGTACGTCCCGATGAGCGTCTTCGCTCCACCCGCGCCCGGGTTCCACCAGGACAGGGTCACGTTGCCCCCTCCCAGCGCGGCGAGGTTGACGACGATGCCCGAGCGCGTCGTCGGGAAGTACGCGAGGCCGAAGCTGCCATCGCTCGCCGTGGCGGAGACGCCGTAGTCGAGTCCCCCGTTGGTGGAGGTGGTGCCGTATCCACCGGCCAGCAGCTTCTGGGTGTTCCCCGTCCGATGGTCCGGCCGCAGCAGGTGCGTCTTGTAGCCCGCGAGGAAGGACGCGAGGTTCTTGATGTCGGTGGCCGACGGCGCCTGCAAGGCCGTCTTCCAGGCCGAGTCCATGTCCCAGATGTTCTCGTGGCCATAGGCGAAGCCCACGGCACCACTGAGGTAGGACCACCAGGCCTGCGCGCGCAGGCGCCGGCGATCGAGGATGGGCGAGGACGTGCGGGCATCGTAGTACGACTCGGGCATCACCACGGGACGCACCGTCGTGCGGTTGTAGTCCGCGAGCACGTAGCTGTAGGTCGTCTCGGGAGAGTACGCGAAGTGCACGGTGTGCCAGGCCTGGCTCCCGAAGTACGCCGCGGACGAGCTCCTCCGCTTCGCGTGGTACGACATCAGGTGACGCTTCGCCTCGTTGGCGCGGATGGCGTTGGCCAGGGCGTTGGTCGCCTCGACGCGGTCGCTCGTGTCCATGCCCGCCGGGACGTCCGCGGCATCGCCCGTGGGATTGTTGTCTCCGCCCAGAATCCAGAAGAGGTTGTTCTTGCCTCCGAACCGCTTGCCCAGGAAGGTCCCGTAGGACGTGGACGCGCTGGTCGTCATGTACGGGCGCCAGTCCCTGCCCCCGTAGCCATACCAGGACACCGCCGCCGCTACCTGGATGCCGCGCTGCCCGGCCTGGTCGATGACCCACTCGACGTGGTCCCAGTAATCATAGCCACTCGCATCCGAGGGGTTCGTCGTGGCCACCGAGGTGATGGCCGGTGACGCCGGGTTCATGTCGTTGAAGGGCGTGTCGCCGTAATAGTTCTTCGTCCCCCACTCGCTCGGCATCGGGAGCAACATCACCTGAATGGTGTTGAAGCCCTTCGCCTTGCGGTCGTCGAGGTACGCAATCACATCCGCCTGGCTCAGCCTCGACGGCAGCCCCCACGGCGTGTCGGCGACGTACCGGAACGGCGCTCCCGTGGCCGTGACGAGGGAGCGTTGGTCCGCGCTCGCCTTGATGGGGTAGTCCGCCAGCGTGAGCGGATTCGCCGCGAGGGCGGCCTCTGGTCCTCCCGAAGCCTCTGCTTCCAGTTCTTCCCTTTCAGGACCACAGGCGCCCAGGACCACGAGGCCCAGCGCGAAGAGCGGCGTCTGCCAATGGCGACGAGATGAATTCATGATATCTGATCCTTTCTGGAAATAGCAGGAAAGCCATATTTTCGTTCGAGCGCAAGGTGATAGCGCAGACCGTCGCGCATGACCCGGCAACGCGGGCCCGCTGCCCGTGACCGATATTCTACCCGGGTAATATTGACAGCTGATTATACCCGGGTAGTATTCGTCGAAAGAGGCACCGGACGCGCCGGGTCGGCATGGAAGCCGCCGCCAGGTGTCGCTGCTGCCTCCCACTCGGAAAACGATGGAGATGAATCACGTGACCACGGGACTGTGGAAGCGGAGTGCCTGGGAGCTTGCTGGCATGGTGGCGCGCGGAGAGTGCAGCGCGCTCGAGGTCGTGGACGACCACCTGCACCGGATCTCCGAGGTGAATCCCTCGGTCAACGCGGTCACGAACGTCCTCGCCGACTCCGCGCGCGAAGCGGCGAGAGCCGTCGATCGCCGGCGTGCCTCGGGTGAGGCACTCGGACCCTTGGCCGGAGTGCCCTTCACGACCAAGGAGAACCTCGACGTGGCGGGCTCGGCGACCACGCACGGTGTTCCCGCGCTGCGTCACGCCGTGGCGCCGCTCGATGCGCCCGTGGTGCAGCGGCTGCGCGAGGCGGGTGCCATCCCGCTCGCCCGCACCAACCTGCCGGACCTCTCTCTTCGCATGCACACCCGCAGCCAGCTCCACGGTGACACCGTGAACCCCTGGGACCCGAGTCTCTCGCCGGGTGGGTCGAGCGGAGGGGAGGGGGTCGCGCTCGCGACGGGAATGTCGCCCCTCGGTCTGGGGAACGACGCGGGTGGCTCGGTGCGCCTGCCCGCGCTGCTTGGCGGCGTGGCCGCGCTCAAGCCGAGCTACGGGCGATTCCCCGGCGATCGCAGCATCGGGCCGCGTGACCTGACGCTGTCCTCCCAGCTGATTCCGGTGGACGGACCGCTCGCGCGCACCGTCGCGGACCTGCGCGTCGCCTGCCATGTGCTCGCGGGCCCGGATCCGCGCGACCCGCGAGTGGTGCCGGCCCCCCTCGAGGGACCGCCACTCGCGCGCCCGCTCCGCGTCGCCGTTACAGCAGACCCGGGCGGGCTCGGCGTTCACCCGGACGTACGCGCCGCGGTGGAGCTGGCCGCGGCCGCGCTCCGGGACGCCGGGTACGTGGTCGAGGAGGTGGATGTGCCAAGGCTCGCCGAGACCGTCGACACGTATGGACACATGATCATGACCGAGTTCAGCCTGAGCTGGCCGATGCTCGAGCGGCTGCTGGCTCCGGATGGCCGCCGCTATATCGAGCTCGCGATGGCGTTGCGCGGCCCCGTCGATCTCGCCGAGTACGTGCGGCTGACCTCGGTCCGGCAGGGACTCCAGCGAGACTGGGCACAATTCCTGGCCCACCATCCCCTCGTGCTCGGACCGGTGTTCACGGAGCCGGCCGTGCCGGTCGGCTACGACACGCGCGGGCCCGAGGAGCACGCCCGGTGCGCGAACGCCCTGCGGTTGTGTACCGCCACGAGCTTCATCGGCGTGCCAGCTGTCGCCGTTCCCACACACCTCGCCGGTGGACTTCCGCAAGGCGTGCAGGTCATCGCCAGCTTCTACCGCGAGGATCTGTGCCTCGATGCGGCCGCGGCGATCGAAGCGCGGCTTGGCACCTTCGCGCCGGTCGACCCGCGTTCGTAGCCAGGAGGGCCACGTTCCACGGTCCTTCGTGTTGTGCTCGGGTCGACACCGCGACGTGTGACGGGCTCGTCCTCCCTGACGCTCCAGAGGAGAAGGCGGTGACAGGCGTGGTCGGTACGCTCCGTGCAAATCCTGAGGCCTCCCTCCCTCAGGAGAATCCCGACATGAAACGCTCCGCTCTGTTGTTGTTGCCCACCCTCCTCGGTCTCGCCTGTGGCGAGGCGGAGATGTCTTCATCCACCGCCGACGGCACTCGCGCCGGGTCCGCCGCTCTCTCGGCGGTCTTCTCGGGGACGGTCGTGGACAATCAGGGTCAACCCATCGCCGGCGCGCGTGTGACGGTGAATGGAATCCTCCGCCTCACCAGCTCCACGGGGACGTACAGCGTCGCGGTCACCGAGTCGCTGGCGGGCTATCGGTTCGACATCCGGAAGGATGGCTACGCGCCGGTGAACGTGTTCACGACCGGAGGCGCGATCGCGCGGAAGCATGTGCTCGCGAAGTCCTTCACGAAGCTGATCGACCCGGCGATCAACAACGAGATCGCCGACCCGGCTTCGGGCATCCGGGTGATGCTGCCCGCCAACAGCCTCCAGACCCCAACGGGCGCGCTCGCCACGGGGCGGGTCTCGTTCTTCATCGCGCCGCACGGTCCGGACACGATGCCCGGCGACTTCAGCGCGAGGAATTCCGCCAATCAGCCGGTCGCGCTCGAGACGGTGGGGGCGGTGACGCTGGCGGCGGTGGATGCCAGTGGTAACACCTTGAGCCTGATCGCCGGGAAGACCCTGGACGTGCGGCTGCCCGTGCCCGCGGCCGTCGGGGGCGGGACGATGCCCGCCTGTGTCCTCAATGGGAGCTGCCGGGCCGCGATGTGGCGGTTCGATCCGCGCACCGGCTTGTGGATGGAGCAGGCCGCGAGCCCTCAATTCAATACCATGGGCACCTCGTTCCGGATCCTCGGCCAGCGCAAGGGCACCATCGACTCCGCGGATGGCCTGGGAACCTGGAACGCGGACATCGAGACGGTCAACCCCGCCTGTACCCTCATCAAGTTCGAGAACATCCCCCTGGATTGCTACAACCCTCCGCCCGCCTCTACCCCCGAGCCGGGTCTCGAGGTGGCCTTCGAGCAGATGACCGTGAGCGGGACGCCCAGGTCGAAGGAGGTGACGGTGAGCTCCAGTACGTCGTTCATCGCGCTGGTCAACCTCCGGGCCAGCACCCACCTGAAGCTGTCCTTGGAGTTCCCGCCGGGCGCGCCCGCCTACTGCGCTGGCAATCTCTCCATCACCTCGACGCCCGCGCCCGCCGCCGGCTTCCCCGCGTACTGGGCCACGGGTGGAATCACGCAGTTCACCACGGGCGCGCTCACCTACACCGGCTACCCGATGAATTCCGCGGGCAATGCCATCACCCTGGCCGACGTGGTCGCGGGTGATCACCCCTGCGGCTCGCTCGTTACCTTCGCGACGCACCCGTAGACAGGGTGTCCCCCTCGGACGGCACCTACGTGGATGACGCAGCGCTCACCCGCGAGCCGCTGCGTCCATTCCCCTGGTGGGTGTTGACAACCTTGCCGGGCATTGCTCAGGGTCCCGTGGTGGCGTCACGAGGTCGCCAGCAAGCCATTCGAGGTTTTTGAAACGTGCGACTGCTCCTGGTGCTGTGGGGTTCGCTGCTGACGTGATGGTCCTGCGGGCAGCTGGCCTCCCCGTTTTCGCGGGGGCGCAGTCTGGTGGATGGGGCGCTCCCTCGCTGTTCGGGTGGAGCGCCGTTGCCGCATTCTGGGCTGCTGTGTGGTGGGGCGTGGTATCGCTCGTGAGCCGCCTCGGAGGGCGAACGCAGGGACCGGCTACGCGAGGCCCTTCTGGCGGAGGTGAACGCGACTCCGCATGAAGTCGCGTGGGATTGCCGCCATCTCATCAGCGAAAGGGAACCTCGATGAAGCGCATGCTCGTCGCCGCCGCCACCCTCTGTGCCGGAGCCGCACAGGCCATGACCGATGCCGAGTTGGAATCCGTGGTCGAGCGGCGCCTGTCTGGAGACCGTACGGGCGCCTGCTTCGCCGTGGCCGTGATCGACGACGAGGTCGCGCGTGCCTACGTCTGTGCCAACGCGAAGGATGCCGGGCGCATCGACTCGAGAACCGCCTTCGAACTGGGTTCGGTCAGCAAGACCCTGACCGCCACGTTGCTCGCGGACCTGATGGCACAGGGCAAGGTCTCGCTCGATACCCCGCTGGCGAGCCTCCTGCCAAAGGGCACGAAGGTCCCGACGTTCAAGGGCAAGCCCATCCTCCTGAGGCACATCGTCACACACACCTCGGGGCTGCCGTCCCTCCCGTCACGCATGCCTCTGAAGGACCCGGCCAACCCCTACGCCGACCTCGACGAGAAGACGCTGCTGGAGTCGCTCGCCGACGTGAAGCTGGAGCAGGCACCGGGCAGCCGTTTCGAGTACTCCAACTTCGGGATGATGCTGCTCTCAGCGGGTATCGCGCGCCGGGCCGGTGTGGATTTCGAGACGTTGCTCGACCGCCGCCTCTTCACTCCGCTGGGAATGGAGGGCGCCTATGTCAACAAGCGCCCCGACACGGTCCGCGCCGCCACGGGCCACCTCCCGAACGGGCAGCCCACGAGTGCGTGGACCTTCGCCACGAACCTGGCGGGTGTGGGCGGTGTGCGCGCCACGCTCGACGACATGGTGCGCTACGTCGAGGCCGGACTCGGCAGGCGCGAGTCGTCCATCACCCCGGCGTTGCAGCGCACCCTACGGCCGATCGAGACCGTGTCGGGTCAGCGCATGGGCATGAACTGGATGCTGACCACGGTGGGTGGACGCACAGTGCATGTGCACGAGGGGGGCACGGGTGGCTTCACCTCTTTCGTGGCCCTGGATGCCGAGCGGAAGCGCGGCGTCGTGGTGTTGTCGGACACGGCGCTGCTCTCGCTCAACGGGCTGGGCGGCCTGGGCATGCACCTGATCGACGCCTCCGTGCCACCGGGCGAGCCACGCAAGGTGGTGGCCGCCGACCCGGCGCTGATGGATGCGCTGGTCGGGCACTACGAGCTCACGGGAGGGCTGAAGCTGCGGCTGGGTCGCAAGGGCAATGCCTTGGAGATCCAGGCCGAGGGTCAGCCGGCGTTCGAGCTGGGCTACGACAGCGCGGGAGACTTCTTCCCGCTCGCCTTCGATGCGGTGCTACGCCCGAAGCGCCTCGAGGACGGTGGTTATGGCTTCACCTGGATTCAAATGGGCGTGGAGAGCGAGGCCCGCCGCGTGGACGCGCGGTGACCCTGTCGGGTGACACTTCCTTCATTGCCCGGTGTTCCTCCTGCGCGCGGTACGAGGAGGATGTTCATCCGTCCGCCGCGAAGGAGAGGAGCCGATGGCGCGACGTGCGTCTGTTCTGCACCGGGTGATAAGGATGTGTCTGGGTCTGTCAGTGGCTGTGTCGGCGGGGTGCCTCGACGCCTCGGAGCCGGGCAATCTCGTGCCTGGGACGGTGGTCGAGGATCCCTCGTTGCCACAGGCCCGGTGGAATGGTGCCTCCTTCCACATCGAGGAATTCGGGCCCGAGGGCGCTCCCGTCCTCATCTTCCTGCACGGCGGCCCGGGCGATGACTACCAGTATCTGCTGCCGCTCGCGGGCCGACACGGCGGAGTGAGTCTCGCGGACGATTACCGGCTGGTCTTCTGGGACCAGCGCGGGGCGGGCCTCTCGGAGCGCTTCTCGGACCCCGAGGAGCTCCGCCTGGACAAACACCTGCGCGACCTGGAAGAGCTGGTGGAGCGCGTTGCCGGCGAGCGCCAGGTGGTGCTGGTGGGCCACTCGTGGGGCGGCCAGTACGCCGCGATGTACATGAGCGCACACCCCGAACGCGTGGCGGGAGTGGTGTTGCTCGAACCGGGAGAGTTCAGCACGGAGCTGGGCAAGCAGGTGCCCGGCTTCAGCCCGGTCCTGAACGCCGAGTGGGTCAATGACTGGGCCTGGGCGCGTCAGGTGGTGGGGACGGATGACCATGCGCGTGCCGACTTCCTGCTCACGGTGGGGTTGCTCGACGAGAGCGCCCAGCCGGGTCGCAATGACAGGGGCGTGCCCTCCTGGCGCACGGGGATGGCGTCGAAGGTCTATGTCTATCTGGACCAGCTTTCCAACCAGCGCTTCGACTTCACCGCGAACCTGGACCGGGTCCAGCCGAAGGTGCTGTTCATCGTGGGCGGAGCCACGGAGGACCTCGGAGTCGCGTTCCAGGAGACGCAGCGCACCCTCTTCCAACGCTCCCGCCTGGAGGTCATCCCCGACGCGGGCCACAACGACATCGTCTACTGGCGAGCCGCGGAGTCCGTGGAGCACATCCGCGATTACCTGCGCTCGCTGGACCTGGAGGGGGCCCGATGAGAACCATCTCTCTTGTGTTGGGGCTCCTGGCCGGGGTGGTGCTGTTGCCGGAGCGAGCGGTCGCCGACGTGGCCTCGAGGCCCTCCTCGGACCGTCCCAACGCCATGTACCTGGATATCGGGATGGATGGCGCGCTCATGACGGGCCGGCTGGGCTATGCGCGAGCGCTGGGGACCGGGTCCGCTGCTCCCACGTGGGTGTTCGCCGACGCGGCCATCCCGTTGCTTCAGCCTGACTTCGGTGACTTCTCGCTGCGCGCGGGTGCGCGGGTGCATCTCCTCCGGTTGGGCGGGTTCGAGCTGCCACTTCAGGCGGCCGTCCAGGTACGAGGCACGGAGAACGTCTCCTTCATGGCACGCGGGCTGGGCACGGAACTCGGGGCGATGCCGGGCTGGTACGGAGAACGCTGGCTGCTGGCCGCGGAGCTCTCGTGGGATCGCCAATGGCTCACGTACCTGGAGCCCACGGCCGAGCACCGGAGCCGCATCTACGCCGATGCGCGCTCCGGCTGGTACGGAGCATCCGCGGACACCCTGCGCGCGGGCGTGCGCGCGGGACTGCTCTCGTCAGGGCGGTTCGAACTGTTGCTCCGCGCGGGCTACGAGGTGCATGGCCGCTATGACGCGATGCTGCCGCCCCTCTATGCCATGGTGAGCGCGAACGTGCGCTTTTGAGTGCGATTCGGGTGATGGCGGCACCTACTGCCGCCCCTTCGTCCTGCACGTTATGATTGACCTCCCCCCCACAACCCTGAACCGGGTTTGAAGAGGTCCGCATGTTTGATTTCGAGGAAATCGTCCGAAGCCGGTGCTCGAGCCGCCGCTTTCTTCCCACCCCGATTCCTCGCGAGCTTCTCGTGGAAGCCTTGTCTCTCGCGCAGCTCGCACCCTCCAACTCGAACATCCAACCCTGGCGCCTCTTCCTCGCGGAGGGCGAACGCAAGGACCGTCTGCGCGAGGCCCTCATGGCGGAGGTGAGAGCGAATCCGCGTGAGCTGGCGCCGTTGCCAGCGTCTTTTCGCTCGTATCGCCGTGAGCTGGGCGCGATCGTCTACGGGGCGATGGGAGTCTCCCGGGACGATGAAGCCGGGAGGGCTTTGGCTTCGCGGCGCAATTACGAATTCTTCGGCGCGCCCATGGTCGGCATCCTGTGCATGCACCGGGAGCTCGGGCTCGTGGATGCAGTGGGGGTCGGAATGTACCTTCAGACCCTGGTCCTGGGACTGACGGCGCGCGGTATCGGAACCTGCGTCCAAGCCGCGTTGACGACGTATCCAGAAGTCATTCGCCGTGAGCTCGCCATCCCCGAGGAACTCGTGATCCTCTGTGGGCTGTCCTTGGGGTATGCGGACCCTGACTTTCCGGCGAACCATCTCAAGGTACCGAAACAGCCCGTGGAAAAGAATGTGTCGATTCTCGGCCAGGTCAGCCAGTCTGGCTGACCGCTTCCTGGCCTCCTTCCCGTGGGGAGCTGCTGGGCGTGCCGGAGGCGCACCTGCCACGAGTCACGAACTGGATGAGCGATTTCGTCCGCTGCCTCGCGGGGTGGCCGTGGGCCAGCTGCTCGGCATGTTCCGCGAGTGGCTCTCCGCCCGGTACGTCCTCCCGGAAGAGACACTCTTGTCCGTCCTCGTGCGGGAGCTGAGGTGCGGGATCCTACGAGGTGCAGAGCGCGTTTGGTCTACTGACAATCACCAATGTCAGGAATGGGGCATGGTAAAGAGTCTTGAAGAGCTCGTTGAGGAGTTCGCGTATCACGTACAGGCTCAAACCAAAGAGATCTTCAAGGGAGACGCGAAGACTGGAAACAAGCACGCAAAGAAGGCCGTTGCCGCGTTCCTGGAGTTGCGCTCCAGAGGAGATACGGGGCGGGACGCACTCGCTGTGCTTTTCACGCATCCGAGTATGGACGTGCGGACATCTGCGGCTGCGTTTCTGCTCCGTCATCGGACAGCCGAGGCCAAAGCGGTTTTAGAGGAGGCTGCAAAAGGGATGGGACTGATTCCCTTTGAGGCTTCCGAAGCCTTGAAACGCTGGGAGGAAGGCACCTGGGCTCTGGACCCTGCCGAGGAAGAGGCGGAGCGGCCAGATGCAACCCGCCCGGCACCGCCGCCCAGCAAGCGCAGCCGACCCCGCACGGAGCGCGCCGCGACTGACAGACGGAGGGGGAGCAAGCGGGACAAGCCCGGAGGTTGAGCTCGAGCGGAGCGCGCCATGGCCCCGATGGCCTGGCAGCTGAGGCTCGGGCCCGGTGGAGGTCGTACCCTGATACCTTCCTCCGGCACACGCCGATGTAGCACGGTCCAGGAGAGCGTGGATGTTGGTCGAACTGGATGGAAGTCGACTCAGGTCGGAGCGGGATTTTCATGAGCAGCTCGCCAGGATGCTGGATTTCGGGCCGTACTACGGCAGGAATCTGGATGCTCTGTGGGACAGGCTCAGTGCGGACGTGGAACGGCCCGTGAAGCTGGTCTGGAAGGACGCGGAGGTCTCGCGTCTTGCCATGGGGGCTGTCTTCGACCGGATTGTGCGTATCCTGAGGAAGGTCGAGGAGCAGGACAGGACGTGCGGGTTGCGGGAGCGCTTCGAGTTCGAGCTTCTTTAGCGCTCCAGCGACACCCCAAGCCGCTCCTTGAGGACCCGCCGTCCCTCGGATGTGACGGACACGACGCGGGAGTCAGTGTGCCGGGTGATCCAGCCTTCCTCCGTCAGCTTCCGGGCGATGGCCGCTCCCAGCGCTCCTGCGAGGTGCTCCTGTCGTTCGCTCCAGTCGAGACACCTCGAGGCGAACTTGCGGCGGCCTTGCTTCAGGTCGGGCAGGTCGAGGCCGAATGACCGGAACCATTTCTCACCGGCTGGAGTGACGGAGAACGCGTCGTCCTCCGCTCGGAGGACGCGGCGGGAGACGAGCGCTTCCGCGAGCCGGACGCCCAGCCGGCCCGCGAGGTGGTCGTAGCAGAAGCGGGCCATGCGGATGGGGGCGTCGGGTTTCTCTCCCGGTGCCCGGCGTGGGGCGGAGGGCGCCACGACCATCATCGACTCCATCATCCGCGCGACGTCCTCGGACGCGAGGTGGAAGTACTTGTGGCGGCCTTGCGCTCGAGGGTGGACGAACCCACTGGCCGTCAGCCGCTGCAGGTGCGCCGTGGCGGTCGCGGGTTCCACTCCCGCTCCATACGCCAGCTCCTTGGCCGTCAGGGCTCGGCCCTCCATGAGGAGGGTCAACATGCGCAGGCGGGTGGGGTCACCCAGTGCTCGCGCCAGCGCGCCCAGGTCTGGTTCGTCCGTCATGGTTCGACGGTAACCAAACTGTTCCCGCGGGACAACGCGCCCCACTCCGAAGACACTGGCGCCGCTTCCGAGGCAGAGCGCTCTCCGCGACTCCCGCGGTGCGAGCCCTGGAGCACCCATCCATGACCCTTCCGCAATCCCCTGTCGCGGCGGTAACCCATCCCGACCCCTATCCCTATTACGCGCGCCTGGTGGCGGACAGGCCCCTCCACCATGACCGGGAGCTGGGGCTCTGGGTGGCCTCGAGCGCGGAAGCCGTGACGGCCGTCCTTTCCCACGACGCCTGCCGGGTACGCCCGGTGTCGGAGCCGGTTCCGCGCGCCTTGCTCGGCTCGCCCGCCGCCGACATCTTCCGCCTCCTGGTTCGCATGAATGACGGCGCCAGCCATTGTCCGCTCAAGCAGGCGGTGTCCGCCACGTTGGGGACGGTGGATGAAGCCCGGGCCCTGGCGCTGGGACGCAAGTGGGCGCGGCGGCTCTTCGAGGAGCTGGCTCCCGCGTCCCTTCCCGGCGGGCTGACCGACTTCGCCTTTCGCCTGTCCGTCCACGGCGTGGGGGAACTGCTGGGCATGCCGGAGGCGCACCTGCCACGAGTCGCGGACTGGATGAGCGATTTCGTCCGCTGCCTCGCGCCCGCGAGCAGTCCCGAGCAGGTCGAACGGGGCAGGGTGGCCGCGGGCCAGCTGCTCGGCCTGTTCCGCGAGTGGCTCTTCGCCCGGCACGCCCTCCCGGCAGAGTCACTCTTGTCCACCCTCGCGCGGGAGCTGGGGCGCAGGAGCGGGGGCCTGGATGTCGGGGAGGCCGTGGCGGCGAATGGAATCGGTCTGATGTCCCAGGCCTACGAGGCGGGAGCGGGGCTGTTCGGCAACACGCTGCGGGTCCTGGCCGCCCACCCCGAGTGGCGCGAGCGCGTCGTTGCCAACTCGGGCCTGCTGGGCGACGTACTTCGGGAAGTCCTCCGGTATGACCCACCCATCCAGAACACCCGCCGCTTCGTTGTCCGGGACGACGTGGTCGCGGGCGGGCGGATGAGGGCGGGAGACGTGATTCTGGTCGTCCTCGCGGCGGCGAACCGGGACCCGCGGGTCCACCCGAGTCCCGAGCGCTTCGACCCGTTCCGGCCGGAGCGGGAGACGCGCTCCTTCGGTGCCGGGGTCCATGCCTGTCCGGGTGAAGCGCTCGCCCTGGCGCTCGCGAAGGCGGGCGTTGAACGTGTCCTGATGTCTCGCATGCCGTTCGAGTCCCTGGCGGGAGCGGTGACCTATCGCGCCTCCGCCAACGCGCGGATTCCTCTCTTCGAGCCTGGGAGTGCACGACTGTGATTGCCGTCATCTTCGAGGTGTGGCCCCACGAAGCCCACCGGCAGGACTACCTGGACACCGCCGCCGACCTCCGGCCGCTACTTGAGGGCGTGGAGGGCTTCATCTCCATCGAGCGGTTCACGAGCCTCGGCGAGCCGGGGAAGATCCTCTCCCTCTCCTTCTGGCGGGACGAGAAGGCCGTCGAGGCATGGCGCACGCTGGAGGCGCACCGGGCCGCGCAGGCCCGGGGCCGGGGGGGGCTCTTCCGGAACTATCGCCTTCGGGTGGCGGGCGTTCTCCGGGACTATGGCTTGCGCGAGCGGGAGCAGGCCCCCTCCGATTCCCGCTGATTCCCTGAACGATTGAAGGCTCCTGGGTTGTAAGATGCGGACGATGCAGATCATCCATCGCATCTCCATCTCATCGACGCCCGAGATCCGAGGGGAACTGGCGGCCCTGGGGGTCATCGTGGGGGCGAGCGGGTTGGTCACCTTCGAGGTAGATGAGGCCCACGAGGCGTGGTCGGCCCTGCGGCAGTGGATTGCGAAGAGCGGGGCCGCGGACATCGTCAGCACGAAGTTCTCGGAGAGGGAGTTGGCAGAGGCTTCATGGTTCGCGCTGGAGCCGGGTTGGCACCATGGATACCCTCAGCCAATCGAGGCCCACTTCGGCTACCGGGATGCGACCTATGCGAAGGCAAGCTTCTGCGAGCAGTGCGGTATTGGGTTGGAGCAGAAGGCTCCCTTCCAGATGAAGTCCGAGCCGAGGTGGGGGCGCAACGGCATCCTTCAACTCTACTGGGTCTTCGACGAGTTCTTCGTGACACCAGAGGTCTGGAGCACCGTCTTCAATCCTAACGGAGTGGGCTGCCGGCCGGTTCTCGACGTGGATGGCACGGAGCTGAAGACTGTGGTTCAACTCGTCATCCAGGAGCAGGTGGGCGTGGTGGTGATGGGCCTTGAGGTGGAGCGCTGTGCACGTTGTGAACGGGTCAAGTATTTTCCCGTAACACGAGGTGCCTTCCCTCCACTGGCGAGCGAGCCCCCGACCCGGATGGCGAAGACGAGGGAATACTTCGGCAGTGGAGCGTCGGCCCACAAGGGTGTTCTGGTGTCGCGGGAAGTGGCCCGAGCGCTGGCGGCGGAGAAGGTGCGGGGAGCCTTGGTGCGGCCGGTCAGGGAGAGGTGAGTTTCTATGCTGCCCCGTGAAGTCTTGGGTGTTCAACTCCAACGCATGCGGCTGGGAGAGCGGTGCGGCATGTCCAATCGTCTTCTTGGCGTGCATTCCTTTCGCACATGGCTGCGCTCCAATGTGGGCGTGTTTGTCCCGTTGGCGCCCGCTGGGGCTAAATGCAGCCAAATCGGCGTGGTGCTTCTGGCCTTGGCCGTGGTCGTGCTCCTCGAAGGGTGCGCCACCGGCCATTTTCGCGGGAATCCGTTGGGCGGCGACGGTATCCGCTCGCGGGTCACCTCGTTCCGCCACAACTCCGACCCTCTGCGATCTGTCGCCACGCTTGCGCCCGGAGCGGTGGGAGGTGCCGACGGCGTCCCCTCGCAGGTGGCGGACCCGTTCCAGGTTGTGCAGGAGGCCAGCGGTCTGCCGATGGAGGCTCGGCACCCAGCGGGCGCGGCGCTCTACCTGGAGCAGGCTCGTGCGCTCCTGGAGCATCTAGCGAAAACGCGCGTAACACCGAAGAATTTCGCCCCGCGCCGGGTACTGTTTTGGCTGCTTCGCGAGGTGCTCGAGGGCGGCGAGCGCGTGGAGTACGCCGACTTGAAATGGCGTGCCGAGCGGTTCTGGCTCCTGGTGCTGGTGCGCCCGGATGGCTACCTGGTGGCCGCGCTCACCGGCTCTTCTCTTCAGCGCCTGGGCCCACTCGAAATCGTGGAGGGCGAGTGGATGGTGGGACGCCTCCGGGTGGGCGACTTCTACTTCTCGCGCGGCGGCATCTTCTACCCGGTTACCGAGGCCTTGCGGTGCGCGGACAGCCCGCCTCTGGCCGAGCTGGGTCTGGAGAGAGACCCGCTCAACGCCGCACTCGACGGGGCCCAGGATGCCATGGGGGAGATGGCGGTGGCTCTGGCCCAATCCGTCCTCCATCCCATCCGCGCTGTCGAGGACCTCGCGCAACTGCCCACTGCGGTGGCGCTCCTCATTGCCTCTTCGCCCGGCTACTTCGCGCGCTACGGCGCCATGTCCCGGGAGGACCAGATACGCGAGGCGGCACGGTTGTCCACGCACATCATCATGATGCTCGGGGGCGCGGAGGCCATCGTCGGGCGCATGAGCGGGCTGGGAGCCGAGCTGCCGGTGCTGTCGCTCACGCTCAAGGGCGAAATGGTGCTGGGCCGGGTGGTCGTGGCGGGAGGCACGATGGCAGCCTCAGCGAGCATGGACCTGGGAGCCCTCTCCATCCTCCACATGGCGGGTAGAGGCCAGGGAAACACCGGCAGGAGTCGCAACCCGGGGCGGTCCACCAAAACGGCTTCGGCGAAGGGGCCCGGCAAGTGGACGTACAAGAAGCCCACCACCGAGTCCGAGCAGGCCCGTGATTACCAGGAGCAGATAACGGGACGGCCCGCATGGTGGGTGTACATGACTGGCGCCGTGGAGTTCGACGGCTTCAATGGTAAGGCGCTGCTGGAGGCCAAGGGCGGTAGTTATAAGAACTTCCTCACGAAAGGCGGTTCAGCCCAGCATTGGTTCGAAAATGGGAAGGGGTTCAAGGGGCTGATGGACCAGGCGAGGCGGCAGTCGGACACAGCCAGGGCGCTGAATCTGCCGGTGATCTGGCACATTGCCGAAGCGGAATTCGCGAACTTCCTTCGAGCCCTTTTCGAAGAAAATGGATGGGACAACATCACCGTCAGCCATACGCCGCCAGCGCGGTGAGGAGCACGCATGTCGGAGAGGTACTACGTAGGGGCGTACTGGGGGCCACGTCAGGAGAGCGCGCTGGAGTGCGCCCGGCGTGCGGCAGTCTTCTTCTCCATGCTGGCGCGATGTGACCCGACGTTCGCTCAGTGGTACAGGGGGGGACGAGGAGCCCCCCGCGAGCTGCCTGGTCACCCAGTCCGCCCAGAGGTGACGGAGTGGGAGCAATTGTTCCTTCGCGGGAGGAACCGCACGGACGCTGGTGGAAAGGTGATCGAGGATCTAGGGTTCAGCGAGTTCGTGTGGAATGCGAAGAAGGAGCGGACCCGCGTCGAAATTCACTGCGGTGAATACTCGCCATCGGGACCAGGAAACACCTGCCTGCTCTATCCACCCGATGAGGGGCCGGGACGGGAGCGACTTTTAAGTGCTCCCGTGCTGGCCGAGGTTCTCACCAGTGTGGCTACGGCGTGGGATCCCGACTTCGCCATGGCCAGCTCGACCGAGATGGTACGCCTCATTCAGAAGCGGAAGCGAGAGGTGAGGGTGGGATGGCTGACGTACCTGTCGCGCCGCCTGGGCACGGTGCCGCCGCTACCCGCTCCCGTGCGCATCGAGCCAATAGGGGCTCTTGGATGGCTTCTCGTTCTCTCCCCCGAGCCCATGACGGCGAGCAACCCCGAGCACGTGGCGTTCACCGCACGTGTGCGCGAGTTGCTTGACCGAGCAGGCCTTATCGAACGGCCCGAGCCCGCGCCGGTTGGCGAGTGACGCAATCCGTACGAAGTATCGTACGAAGTGTCTGACTCCCTTACCGAGAATTTCAGGCCACGCCTCCCGAAAACTCTTTCCAAATCCAACGCATGTCAGCGGGACTGAGGGGGGAATTAGAAGGAATGCTACTGCGCCAGTCGCTTTCACTCAGGTTTCCTACCCAGCCGCGCAGGTCATCGAAAGATTGGGGCTCTCGGCCAGCACGAATTTTCCACAGACGTCCCAAACCTTCGGCCACTACACGCGGAACGCCAACCATCCGGAACCAGACGGCTTCTCTATGGCTCACTCCGAAGTAGAGCATCGAAGGAACGTGTCCTGCCTCCTGTAGACCCGCATCGTTCGTTCCCGCAAGGCAGATTGACTCCAGTGCCCCCATGCCCCAAGAAGCTCGACCCAGGAGTTGTGAAAAGAGGTACTTGGAAAAATTTGAGAGTTCCTTGTCCGGATCCTTCTCGACTCCCGGTGTATCCCTCGTATGGCGGCGAGCGATTACGTCCAGCGGTTCCCCCCGAACCCAATCGCGCAAGATCGAAGCAACACGCTTAGCGTCAAAAGGGCCTTGTTCGTCGCTGCCGAGCTGAATTTCAGGCAGAGAAGCAATAGCAGAGATGCGAAGAGCGAGTGGCCCCAAATCTTCGCCGAAGAGCCGGTCGGGTTGCCATTCCGAAGTACTCTGAAGCTCAGGAGTGGCACTCTTTCGCCGCAGTAGATTGAGGACGCTGGGTGTTGCGAAGCCGGTCTGATCAGCTAGAACCAATGTGCCTCGCGATAGCCCGCGAACCTGCTCCAAGTACGCGCGACAGAGAGCAACCAGTCGCTGAACAGCACTATCACTCTGAGCACGGACCTGATGATAAACGAGGCTGGATCGGAGAATATCTTCCACGTCATCGACGTGTGCTGCAAAGTCTTCGCTGCCGGAGACGCGCATCGCGTGCGCCAGGAATTGTAGCAACGGTGATAGTTCTGGGACGTTGATAAGCGTGTTGATATCGAATTTGTCACCAATCTCGTCGATGTGGTCGACAAGGAGCGCGAGTTGACTGGAGATGGCAACTGCCTCTCCTTTCAGAAATGCGGAGAACTTTTCGACGTCGGCTTTTGTAGGTGCTGGAAATGCGACAAGTCCAACGGGGTCGACGAGTGTTCGTCCCGCACGCCCTGCAATGTTCCAGAACTCAGAGTAGGTGAGGTCGTCGTTTCCCTTTTGGAGGGTCTCAACGATGACCGTCGAAATAGGAAAATTGACTCCCTGGGCTAGGGTCGTGGTTCCACAGACAACCTTGACTTGGCCTCGACGAATAAGCCCCTCAAGGAGCGCACGGGCTTCAAGTGAAAGGCCTGCATGGTGATAAACAACTCCGTGGCGAATGCAATCTGCGAGTGCCGACTTTCTGCCTATTTCGGCCTCAAGATAGCGACACACGGACTCGCATTCTGATGTCAGCGGAACTTCGGGAAGGGCCTCGGCGAGTTCTCGGGCTCGAGTGACAGCGGTCCCTGGACCGCGACAGAGAACAAGCACCGATCCCTTGGTGCTCAGCGCGTGTACTGCTCCACGGACCAGAGAGCGAATCGATGTCTGATCAGGAACCTGATCGCCCCGAGCGAGAGTGATCTTCAATCCAGCACGGACGTCGACGTTGTCCGCTGCTGCCAAGGTCTCTAACGTGAGTTTTCTGGTTCCCTTCTCCTTCTTGCTACGAATTGTACCCACCACGCGACGGGATGGACGCCAGTCAACGCGGATGGGGGGGATAGTGCGGTCATCCCCCAGCCACGTGAGAAGCTCACTGGATTGTGGGATAAAGGGGGAGAGGAGTAGAAACCGGACGCCAGGCCTGTCTCGCTTGATCATTCCCAACAGGAGTTCAAGTCGTGGTCCCCGGTGTCGCTCTGCCAAGTTGTGCGCTTCATCCGCGATCACCAGCGCCAAATTTTTGGCGATGGGGTGATCCTTGCGCACTAGGAGGTCGAGCTTCTCAGGCGTTGTGACGAGAATGTCTGCACCGCTTTGGAGAAGGCGCTCCTCGGTAGGGTCTAGTTCGAAGGCTGGAACTGCTTGCTCAACTCGCAGATTGAGGTCTCGGAAGTCTGCCCTCAGTTCAATCGTGACTTGATTGACGAGCGCGCGCGTGGGAACGACATAGGTGATGGTTCCCTGGCTGAGCGCACGGGTTTGGATGATGGCAAACTTTGCGAGTAGCGTTTTGCCAGCGCTAGTAGGCATTTCCACAGCGATGGCGCGAGGGTAGGGGTCTAGGAGACGCTCTCGAAGCGCAGTTTGCTGCGCCGGCCAGAGTTCAATGACGGGCCGTTCCGCGCCGCGACGCGCAAGGTGCCTAGCAAGAAGCTGCGCAGGTGCCCCTAGACCCTCGACCTGCGACCAAATGGAGTTCTGCACGAGTTCTCGGCATCCGAGATGGAGAAGGCGAGCTAGGTGCGCGGAAGGCTGATCTCCCGCCGATTCGAATGCTGTCGTCGCTTGGTCTTGATGGCGTTCTAGCCGCGTCAGGACTCGACCTGATGCTTCCTTCCCCGTGCTGAGATAATCGCCGCACAGGGTGACGAGCTGGGCAAGATGGTAGAGGCCTACGAGCGAGAGTGCTGCACGGACTGTGGTACTGTCTTCACCAGAGCCAGACTGCTTGAGCCATGTGTCCTCAAATTGCGCCTGTAGCTGGCGCAGACTGGAAATGGAATCTAATGCACGGTCAACATCGCTCCAGCCGCCTTGCTTCCGAACAAGGAGAACGAAGGCCCTGAATACATTAGAGGCAACATGGCCACGCCAGTCGGAAGGGGCTGGTGTGTCCGCAAGTTCAATGCGACTGAGATCTAAGCGAGCCTCGGCGGAGCGTCCAGCGGCGACACTCGCTACGCCGAGGTGAAAGGCAAGGGAAAGTGCGGGCGGAATGAGCGCCTCTGGCATCTCGGCCGCCATCAAGCGTTCGCCCTCCTTTGAGACTATTCGAGAGGGCTTTCCGATGTCCTCTTCGCCCGGAAGGGCCATTAGCCCACGCCAGCAAGCCGAGGCAAGGCCGAAGGAACTTTGCGCGGTCGCGCGGTCGAAAGATGCCTTTCGTGCAGTCCATCTCCGATAGGCGCTGAGGCCTTGAATTTCGTACAGAAACCCGAGACGGGGCAGACGCTCGGGTTGATAGGCCACCGTGGATTCAGTTACCTCGGAGGCTAACGTCGCAGCGATTGTAACCTCGGTAATCCGTTGAACATCATCGGCAGCACCCGTATCTTGCAGAACTGCTGCGAAATCGATGTTGTTCATGCGGCCTCCATTGCGGAGGTGCAGTGCTTGTGCCACGCATCGATTGTCGAATCGATGTCGTCAGGCATGCAGACAATCCAGAAGCGGATTTGCGAAGGGTCGAAGACCTCGGGCTTTTTTATAAACTTTCCGAAATCTGCCTTCTTGTGGCAACTATGCGGTCGCACCAGTACACAATAAGAGATAAGCTGCAAACGGCTCCATTCCTCTTTTTCGAATAAGAGCGCAGCTGCAAAGAGGTAGTTACGGATATCTTCGTCCCTGACGTGTCGCGCCAGATCGAATAGTTTGTTGTAAGTTGCTTTGCGCTCAGTGAGGTGAAAGCGGTGCTGTCGGTGGAGCGAGTCCTCTGATTTTTCGACAACCTGTGGAGGGGATACGTTTTCGCCAGACACCTTCGTCTCGCCCAGAACTAGCGTGAGGACTGGCCCTGTTTCTACGCCAACAAGGTCAATGCCCCGGCCTGGAAGATTAACGAGTTCGCGGTCACGGATGCTACGGTATCCGAAGCGTGTCTCGTACTCTTTCTCCAAAAGCATGTAGGCGATGGTTTCCCCGAAGTCGCTTCGGGTGACATCGAAGGTAGTTCCTGTCCGCTGGGGAATGCAGGCTGCGGCCAGCTTGGCCTTCAGTCCTGCGACGTCTAGAACCTGAATACCATCAAGCTGCACCTCAGTTAAGGGAAGTGCAGTCTCTGTCCGTAGACGATTGTACTCCTTGGCAACTGCCTGCAGGAACGATTCAGGGTCCTGCGGGGTCACCACTCGGAAATGGTGGCTCCCGGAATCGTAGCTGGCCACCGCTTTCAATGCGATGCTCATAGAGGGGCGTGCTCTCCGGCGGGCATGCTTTCGGTAGGACAGCGCTTCTGCTTTGCCAAGAAACGCACCTTAGCACACCAGAGTAGAGCTGGAGCATAGGGGGATGGGGCCCTGTGGACGGTGGCGAGATGGTGCAGAGAGATGGCGGCCGGGAGCCAAATGCCGTGTGCCGGGCCGGTTATAGCCGACAGTGCGGCCCACTTGAAGCACTTGGCCGCGCCCCCACGAGGAGCGCGGCAGGGGCTTGGACGTCTTGGTGTGGTGGCGAGAGCGCCGGGGTCAGTCTTTTAAGGCTGCGTGGGCAGTCCCATGTGCTCCAAGGTGGTGCTCTGCCGTCACGTAAGGTCGCGGTAGGGGACGGCCTTCACCTCGACTGGCTCGACTTCCTCGTCTGCTGCGATGGCCTTGCGTACTCATTGCCCAAGAGACTGGGGCGGTGGCTTGGCGCTGACGGCGATCGTGTAGCACTCCCCTTGGTACTCGTGGAGTTCTTCAGGGCACGGTGCCTTCAGCTTGTGCGGCACCCAGCAGCCACCCATGATTTCTACCTCGATACGGGGGGTGCAGGGAGGACGCTTCTGCCCCTTGTAGGGTTTGCTCGGTAGGGGACGGGCAAGGAGATCAATAGACCCTCCATCCCTGCTGTCCGTGAGCGAAATTCCCTCGAAGGGCATCGCGGTGTCCGTCTGCACCCCCTCGGGGTTCATGGGTGATAGCGCGGCTCTCCATTCGGAATCCGGGCCGTCGGGTGGTCGGGACATGTTGGCCAGGGCGAAGAGCAGGGCGCACGCCGCGGCGGCACTCGCCAGGGCGAGTCCCAGGCGCCACTTGGGGCGAGGTTCGTCGGCCGTGGGTAGGTGCCGGGCCATGCGTCTCACTCCTTCGCGCAGGTCCTCGAACGTGAACACCAGCGCTTCCGCCGAGTGTCTGTCCGGGGACACCGACCACGGGGTTCGCTCCACCTCCAGGGCCAGGTAGTCGGGCGAACTCGAGGAGACGCAGCGCACCTGCCAGTCCTTCCGCCGGGTCTCGCCGTCCTCGTCCTCGGCCGTGGGCTTGAGCACCAGGGCCGTCGCCCCGCTCGTCTCGTTCGTGGCCCGGTACAGTTCTCCCCGCTCCCGTGCGGCCTGCTGCATCTGCTCATGCAGTTGGTACGGCCCCAATCGCTCCGATTCCTCCCAACTCGACCCGGACTCCTTCTCGTCCTTCATGCTCGCTCCTCGCTCGCCTTCCTGTCCGCTCGGCGCCTGGGGCTCTTGTTTGCACCGAAGTCGTGGCCTTGCTCCAGGAGGTGACTGGTGGACCATGGGGAGGCCTACTGTCCAGGTGGCACTCTCCGTGTCTCTCGGGTGGGTGGAGTTCACCCGGGGTAGACCCTCACCCCAGCCCTCTCCCAGAGGGAGAGGGGGCTTTCACAGGGGCAACCAGGGAGGCGAGATACCCTCACCCCAACCCTCTCCCGGAGGGAGAGGGGGTATTGCGAATGTCGCGGTTCTTACTCGGGGCCGACCTGGAAATGGGCGCCGTCTCCGGCCGCGCTATGGTGACTCTCGCGCAGGAGGCCCTCCCGAGCCCGCCCATGAACGTCGTCTTCATCTCACCCCATTTTCCTCCCCAGTTCTTCCACTTCGTCACCGCCCTGCGCGAGCGCGGTGTCACGGTCCTCGGCATCGGCGACGCCCCCTACGCCTCCCTCCCCCACGAGCTCCGCGAATCCCTCTCCGAATACTTCTTCACCCCCAACCTCAACGACTACGACGCCCTCCTCCGCGCCACCGGCTATCTCACCTGGCGCCACGGTCGCATCCACCGCATCGACTCGCTCAACGAGACCTGGCTCGAGGTCGAGGCCCGTCTCCGTGAGGACTTCCACGTCCCCGGTCTGCTGCCTCCCGACATCGCCCGCTTGCGCACCAAGCTCGGCATGCACGATGTCTTCAAGAAGGCCGGCGTCCCCCATCCCGATGGCATCCCCGTCAAGGACGCCGCCGGTGTGAAGGCCTTCGCCCGCAGCGTCGGCTACCCGCTCGTCCTCAAGCCCGACGTCGGCGTCGGCGCCGCCCGCACCTTCAAGGTCTCCTCCGATGCCGACGTCGATGCCGCCCTCGCCGAGCCCCTCCACAACTACGTCGCCCAGGCCTTCGTGCGCGGCGCCATCGTTACCTATGACGGGCTCGTGGACCGCGATGGGAACATCGTCTTCCGCCTCAGCCACGAGTACAGCGATGGCGTCATGGAGGTCGTGCTCGAGCAGCGCGATATCTCCTTCTGGAGCCTCACCGAGGTCCCTCCCGCACTCGAGGCGCTCGGCCGCCGCGCCGTGGCCGCGCTCGGTCTTCGCGAGCGCTGGTTCCACCTCGAGTTCTTCCGGCTCTCCGACGGCAGCTACGTCGCCCTCGAGGCCAATCTGCGTCCCCCCGGTGGCTTCATGACGGACATGATGAACTACACGTGCGACATGGACGTGTACCGCCTCTGGGCTCGCATCCTCACTGGCGAGGACCTGCGCGACTTCCGCTACACGCTGAAGTATCACGTGTGCCACAGCGCCCGGCGCGCCAGCCGCCGCTACCGCTACTCCCACGCGGAACTGGTGGCGAAGCTCGGCGACGCGCTCCTGCTCCACCGCGACATGCCCGCCGTCTACCACAGCGCCATGGGCAATGAGATGTACCTCACCCGCCACAAGGACCTCGCCTCCATGCACGAGGCCATCCGGCTCATCCAGGCCACCTGACGCCCTCCCGGCGCGCCCTCAGCGCTCCTTCCAGGTGAGGAGGTAGACCGTCCCCCCGTCCTCCTCGCGCACGATATTCGCCCGGGGTTCCTCCGCGCCGCTCACCCGCAGGAAGCTCACGAAGAGCGCCTCGGCGTAGCCCGGCGCGTCCAACACCGAGTTCATCCACATCTCGTAGGCGGTGGGCCCCAGCTGCGTCAGCCGCACCTCGGTGTAGTTGTCCGAGGTCCGCAGCGCCTGCGTCATCTGGTGCACCGTGCGCCTCGGGCCGAGCAGCCGCAACAGCCTCAGCAGCGCGCGCCCCACCAGGGTCCGGCCGTAGCCCTCCAGGTGCGCCGCCGCCAACAGGCCGAAGGCCTCCTCGCGCGGCATCCCCGGGTACACCTCCTCGATGATGATGTGGAGGCAGTGCTTCCACTGGTCCACCGGGTAGGCCGGCAGCAGCGGCCGGTCCAGGTCCAGCCCCACCTGTCGCAGTCGGTTGCGCAGGCGAGGCGTCACCCGTCCACCCACTCCGTACCGGAGCAGGCCCTCCACCACCTGGACGAAGACCATCCGGTCTTCCTGCTTTACCTCGCGAGGTCGCAACCGCCCCTCTTCATCCGAGCAGCCAGTTCATCGCGAACGGTAGCCGCCGCTGCCAGTCGCGCTCGTGGTGGAGCCCGCCCGGCTCGAGCACCAGCGCCACCTCGTGGTCCGCGTACCCGAGCCCCTTGAGGTGGAAGTAGAAGTCGCGCGTGGCCTCGCCGTAGGGCATCGGGATGCCGCCCGGGTCGATCCACTCGTCCGCCCCCGCGTCCAGGTAGATGCGCGACCAGCGCCGGGTGTGGGTCGTCCAGTTCCGGAACATCTGGTACTCGCTCCACATCACCGAGGGGGACAGCGCGCCGATGCGGCCGAACACCTCGGGGTACTTCCAGCCGAGGTACAGCGACATCAGCCCGCCCAGCGACGAGCCGATGATGGCCGTCCACTCGGCGCCCTGGCGCGTGCGGTAGACACTGTCGATGTACGGCTTGAGCGTCTCGACGACGAAGCGGGCATGGGCGTCGCCCCGGCCGCGCACGTTGCCACGTGGCTCGTCCCACGGGGTGTACTCCTCGAGACGCCCGGGACCCGAGTCGATGCCCACGATGAGCCACGGCTCCCCCCGGCCCTCGCCCACCAGGTGCTCCACCACGTGGTTGGCGCACCAGGTGTCGAAGACCGCCGACTCGGCATGCGCGAAGACGTTCTGCCCGTCGTGCATGAAGAGCACGGGGAAGGCGTGGTGGGGGGCCTGGTCGTACCCGTCCGGCGTGTAGATGCGCACGGTGCGGGTGAAGCCCTCCTGTGGAGAGGAGAAGTCTCGGATGATGTGGACGTGACCCATGGGCGGGCGCCGGAGAACGGCGGGGTCGAACGATAGTCAGCCCCGCGGTCCCGGCCAACTCCCCCGCGTCCCGGTCCGCGTCCTGGATGGGCCGTCCCCGTCCGGGACACCTCGGAGGTGGGGTCCCCGAGGTGTCCTCGCTGGTCTCCTTCGTGCAGGGCGCCCGCGCCGTGCGACGTGCCTGCCCGCTTACCCTGCTGATGACCGCTTTCCTCCTCCTCGTCGCGCCGGACGCGCGCGCCGAGCCCTACGATGTCGAGCTCTCCATCGACGACGAGACGGACCTCCGCGTGCTGTACGAGGACGGTGTCCTCTCGGAAGAGGAATTCGAGACGCTGCGGGAGTTGCTGCGCACCGGCGTGGAGCCGCGCACCGCCTCGCGTGAGGTGCTGTACGCGCTGCCGGGCCTCACGTGGGCACAGGTGGACGCGCTCCTCGCGTACCGGGAGCGGGTGGGGGGCTCCTTCGCGCCGGAGGAGTTGGTGGAGGCCGGGGTGCTCACCGCGGAGGAGCTCCGCCGGTTGCGGCCCTTCCTCGCCGGAGAGGAGCGCGGGGAGGGGACGCTCTCCGGCCGCGTGCGCCTGCTGAGCGCGTATGGCGCGGCGGATGCGCTGGTGCCTCCCGTCCTGCTCCAGGCCCGGGTGGACGGGCCGCTGGGGCTGCGGGGCGGGGGCGTTCTCTCGCTCACCCGGCGTCGCCTGGACTCCGTGCGCTACGACTCGCGCCGCCGTGCCCTGGTGGCCGAGCTCCCCAGCGCCGCGCTCCAACTGCCGAAGCTCCATGTGCGGTGGGAGGGCGAGCACGCGTCGGTGCTGGTGGGAACGTACCGGTTGGGTTTCGGGCAGCGGCTCACCCTCGACACCACGGGCCAGCCCGCACCCGACGGTTTCGTCCCCGACGATGGATTCCGCGCGCCCGGTGGCTCCGAGCGGCGCTGCATGTTGACGGGGACGGGGGCCTGCTCGGACGCGAGTGAGCAGGGGCGCGTCACTCCGGACTTCGGGTGGACGGAGGGTTTTCGCGGCGTGGTGGGCACCGTGCACGGGCAGGTGGAGGGCGTGGCGCTGTCGCTCACGGGCTTCGGCTCGTACCAGTCGCGCGACCTCTCCCAGTACGAGCTGTTCGACACGAAGACCCGCGAGGCTCCGGACGTGCTCGCCGTGCTCCCCGGGAAGCAGGTGCCCGGAGCCGCGCGCTTCGTCTCGCGCACCCTGCCAGATGTCTTCCACGAGCTGGCCGGAGGTGGCCACCTCACCGTGGGTTTCTCACCGCGCGCCCGCGTGGGGCTGACGGGCTGGGGCGCCTGGCCCGTGTGGGCGGTGGAGGGCGTGTCGCTCGATTTCAAGGAGAGTGCCCGCTACCCCGGGGGGGGTGCTCCTGGCGCGGTGGGGGTGGACGCCGCGTGGGGTGCCGGTCCGGTGGACCTCTTCTTCGAGGGCGCGCGTGGTTTCTCGGGCCCGCCCGGGGCAGGGGGCGGTTTCGGAGCCGTTCAGCGTTCCGTGCTCGGTGACAGGCGCCGGGAGCTGGAGCTGACGCTGCGCTACTACGGGCGCGGCTTCGACAATCCCTACAGCCGGGCCGTCTCGGGCCCCGATGAGTCCGAGGGCCTGCGCGCGAGCAATGAGATGGGGGCCCGGTTGCGCTACCTCCACCGGACGGCGGACGGGGCGTGGCGCCTGGTGGGGCGGGTGGATGTGTGGACGCAGCCTCCCGGAGGCGAGTCGTCTGGCGTTGCCCACCTGGGGACCTCCGTCCGGGTGGATTCCGTGGGCGTGCCGGAGCTCCAGCCCTCGGTGTGGGTGGAGCATCGCAACAAGGACCTCGGGCGGAACGGGCCCGGGCTGTGCTTCGCGGGAGACGCCACCTGTGCCGGCGAGCAGTATCGCCTCGCGGGCCGGGTGCGGCTCGCGCCCTTCGAGAGTCTGGCGCTGGCCGTGCAGTACCAGCACACGTGGGTGGGCAGTCGTCAGCGCCCCGAGAGCTTTCAGCAGGACGGCCGTGCCCTGTTGGATGTCCTCTTCCGGCCGCTGCCGTCGCTGCGCCTGCACGGACGCGCGAGCTGGCAGGACGAGGACCTCTCGGAGAACACCCGGCTCACGCAGACGCTGCGCACCTCGCTGGAGGTGGCCTGGGCTCTCGAGCGTGGGCCCGGCCTGCGTGCCCGGTACGAGTTCGCGCTGGATTTGAAGGCACCCGTGGGCTCGCGCACTCCTCCCGAGCCCCCTCAACACCTCTTCCGGCTGGAGCTGGAAGGCCGTTTCCCATGGAGTCGACCTTGAAGAGAGTCATACCCCTTCGTTGTCTTGCCTTGCCCCTGGTGCTCGTGAGTGGCGCCTGTGGTCTTTCGCTCGGTGACGTGGAGCCCGCCTGTGAAGGCTGGCGGCCCGGAGACGTCGTCCTCACCGAGCTCCTGCCGGACCCCGAGGGCGCGGACACCGGGCAGGAGTGGATGGAGCTCCACAACCCCGGGCGCTCGGCGGTGGATTTGCGGGGGCTCCTGCTCTACTCGGCGCGTGCGGACGGCTCGCAGGAGCGGGCGTATCTCTTCGAGTCCTCCGTGCCGGTGGATGCGCGGGGATATGTGGTGCTCGGGGACGTGCGCTCGGACTCGCTGCCCGCCCATGTGAGTCATTCGTACGGCGATGTCCTGGGCTCCCTGGGGAACTCGGGCGGGCTCGTGGGTCTGCGTTGTGGAGATGTCGTCGTGGACGAGGTGCGCTACCTGGGGCCGACCCGTCCCGGTGTGGGGCGCATCTACGACGGGAGGCTCGTCCCGGACTCGACGGACAATGATGAGCCGGGCCGGTGGTGTGATGCGCCTCCTGTTCCGGACGGTGGCACCCGGACGAGCCCCGGCGCCGCGAACCCGGCCTGCGCGGAGCCGCTCGGAGGCGCGGATGGTGGAGTGTCCGGCGACGCGGGCGTGTCCTCGAGTACGTGTCTGTCCTCGCGCACGGGGTCGGTCCGGAGCCTGTCTCGTCCGCGTCCGGGTGACGTGCTCCTCACCGAGGTCATGGCCGATCCGAAGGCCGTGGCGGATGTCTCGGGGGAGTGGGTGGAGGTGTATGCCTTTCGCGATGTGGACCTCAATGGCGTGACGCTCGCGAACGAGGGGAGTGGTCGGACCCTGCTCGGTGACTCGAGGTGCCTGGAGGTGAGGGCGGGGACCCATGTGGTGCTCGCGCGGAGCGCCGATTCCGCGGCCAATGGGGGATTGCCTTCCGTGCTGGGGACCTTCTCGTTTGGCTTGAGCAACAGCGAGGGGTTTCATGCGCTCCGGTTGCTCCTGGATGGCACCCTGCTCGACGAGGTGTCCTGGACGAGCGCCGCGACTCCCGGTGTGTCCCGTCAGCTCGACCCGGCTCGCAGGGACCCCACGCGCAACGATGCGGCGGAGAGCTTCTGTCCGACGCCCAGGGACTTTCGTTTCGGCCTGGGAGATTGGGGCACCCCTGGCGCGGAGAACCGTCCATGCGTTCCGTGAGTGGCTGGCGGGTGCTCTTCGTCGCGCTCGGGTGGGTGCTCATCGTCCTGTGCGCGTGCGGCTCGGAGTCCGCCTGTGGCCCGGGCGCCGGCGTGGTGTCGAGGGTCGTGGATGGTGACACCCTCGTGCTCCAGAGCGGTGAGCGCGTGCGCTACCTGCTCGTAGACACTCCGGAGAGCACGGGTGGCAAGCACGAGTGTTTCGGCTCCCAGGCCCGCGACTTCAACCGCTCCCTCGTCGAGGGCCGCCACGTGCGGCTGGAGTACGGCGAGGCGTGTACCGACCGCTATGGGCGGCTGCTCGCGTATGTGAGCGTGGATGGTCGCGAGGTGAATTCCCTGCTCGCTCGGGAGGGATATGCCTGTGTCCTCTACGTGGCTCCGGCGGGTGGCTCCCGGCGCTCCGAGTTCGAGGCGCTCGAGTCCTCCGCCCGGCGCGCCGGCCGCGGAATGTGGGGCGCGTGCTCCTCCGTCCCGTGTGCCCGGTGAGGCGCGCGCTTCGGCATTCGCTTGATCAGTGCTTCACCGGGTAATTGGGAATTACCGTGGAACGACAGGTGACAGACACATGTTCCATTCAGCGATGACCGTGATCGCGCGGGTGCTCATTGGCGTCCTTTCCTTGCGGCTTTGCGCTGCCTGCACCGGGCTCGAGGAGGAGGTGATTCCCGCGGCTCCCGAGGAGGCCGCTCGAACGGAGACGCTGTACGCGGGGCCCGCCATCACGCTGTGCTCCGATGCCTCCCGGACCCCCATCTCTCCGGTTCGCATCGAGATCGACCCGCAGCCCCGGGCCTCCAACTCGACCTGCGCCGCCGATAGTTTGTCTTCGTACCTCTTGAACAGTCCGGGCAAGGTGGTCCCGAACTTCAATGCGACGGGCTCGCAGACGAAGAGCTTCGTCAGCAGTGATTTCAATCAGCACCTGCTCCAGTCCAGGGTCTGCTCGCGTGATGTCGAGGTCACGACCTGGATGACCTACGGACGGCTCTTCCTCCGGCTCACCCCGGATGGAAGCGCCATCTACCTGCGGCATGCCCGGGCGGGAACCGGAAGCCTGGAGGTGGGAATCGTCAAGAACATCGACGGCGCGAAGGGTCTGCCCGAGAAGACCTATCGCTTGAAGGTCATCAGCGACCTCGCCAGCAAGCTGCCGGGATACAGCTCCTCGGACTCCGAGAAGACCTTTACCTTCGGCACGAGCGGCTTCGATATCTACTTGAAGTACAACCAGCAGGAGATCCTGCGGCTCCGGGACTACCGTCACACGCGCTCGGGCAGTGTCGCCTTCAAGGGCATCTTCCCGACGGATGGTCTCTGGAAGACCCGGATCGATCATCTGCAGAGCAGGCCAGGGTGCCGTGAGCACCTCGAATGGTGCCGAGAGCGTCTGGGCCGAGCGGGTCGACGTGGTGATGACGGAAGGGTTGAAGATCTACGTGCAGTGGATGTTCCAGTGGGCCGACTCCAGCGGGGGAGGGTGTATCGATTGCACCGTGGGCAGCCCCATCCTCCTCCATGGCTTCGAGGCGTTCCGGAGTGCGAACGTCCAGTTCATCCGGGCCCGGGGTCTCAACGCGACGTTCGCCTTGAACACCTACATCCAGGGGGATCATCCGTACTTGAGCCAGGGAGGGCGGATCGAGAACCTCACCATGGTTCAGCGCGGGTACATCAACGAGCGCCATGACTCCTTGATGGGGATCAACATCAACGAGAAGAACGCCAACGTGACCGTGGTGGGCGGCTCCTACTCCGCCCCCGATTACTGGCCAGGATCGGATCGTCACGGCGCTCAGGGGCTGAACTCCACCGGGCGCAATACGACCGTCGAGGATTTCTCCGTCACCGGCACGAGCGACTTCTGGGGCAACATCAACATCAGTGACGGCGTGGTCCGGCGGTGCTCCGCCGCGGTCATCAAGGCTCCTCGGATCGAGAACTGAGCCGTGCTGAGCCGTGGCTTGTCCGCGAGGTCCTCGGCACTGCTTCCGAGTGGCTCACGGGGGCGACTACCCTCACCCCCCGCCCTCTCCCAGGGGGAGAGGGGGCATGCGCAACCCTCCTTCCTCCCTGTCCAGGGGGCCTTGCTCTTCTGATATTTATTTTGAGGTCAAAATAGCTTATGCGGACCCCCATGATGCATCGATACCTCGCCCTCCTGTCGCTGCTCCTGCTGGTGGTCCCGTCCACCGGCCTCGCGCTCAACGCGCTCAACGAAGGGCTCGGTGAGCCTCCGCCCGAGGTGGATCGCCGCACACCCTCGGCCACCGTGGCGGGCTTCCTGGAGGCCACGCACGCCCGGGACGTCACGCGCATGCCGCACTACCTGTGGCTGTCCCACCTGCCGAAGGAGAAGCAGCGCGCCGAGGGCGAACGGCTCGCGCTGCGGTTGATGTTCGTGGTGGACCGCGCGCTGTGGTTCGACTTCTCCCGCATCAGCCATGATCCGCAGGGGGACCCGGCGGATGCGCTCTACGACTCGGTCGGGCAGATTCCGCTCGGCCAGGGGCAGCGGGACATCCGGCTGCGCAAGGTGAGCGGGCCCGATGGGGCTTCCCTCTGGGTCTTCAGCGAGGACACGGTGCGCGCCATCGACGCGCTCTTCGCGCAACACGGCTCGCCGATGTTGGAGGTGCTGCCTCCCTTCCTCTTCGCGCGCCCGTTCTGGATCCTGGAGTTGTGGCAGTGGCTGGGGCTCGTGCTGGGAGTGGGCGCGGTGGCGCTGGCGAGCCGGGTGCTGGAGCAGTGGAGCTTGCGCCTGGGCAAGCGCGCCGCGAGCTTCACGAAGTCCGGCTGGGATGATCAGGTGTTCGCGGCCGGCGAGGGCCCGGTGCGCTACGCCCTCTTCTCGGTGCTGGGGGCCCTGGGTTCGCGGGCGTTGCTGCTCCCGCCTCCGGCGCAGCGGTGGGTGGACGTGGTCGCGCACTCGCTGGCCCTGGTGGCGGTGGCGTGGTTCGTCCTGCGCTTCGTCAAGCTGTCCGCCCGCTTCATCGAGCAGAAGGTGGTCAGCGAGTCCGGCGCCGACGTGGGGCGGGTGAGGGGCCTGCGCACCCAGCTCGTGGTGATGCGGCGCATCGTCGAGGCGGCCACCTATGTCATCGCCATCTCCCTGCTGCTGTTGCAGTTCGAGGCGGTGCGCAATGTGGGCGTGTCGTTGCTCGCCTCGGCCGGTATCGCGGGCCTCGTCATCGGCCTCGCGGCGCAGAAGTCCATCTCCACGCTGCTCGGCGGCATCCAGCTCTCCATCACCCAGCCGGTGCGCATCGGCGACACCGTCATCGTGGAGAACGAGTGGGGGTGGATCGAGGAGATCACCCTCACCTATGTGGTCGTGAAGGTGTGGGACCTGCGGCGGCTGGTGGTGCCGATGAGCCACTTCCTCGACAAGCCCTTCCAGAACTGGAGCAAGGTGTCGCCGGAGCTGCTCGGCACCGTGGAGGTGTACGCGGACTACAGGACGAACGTGGACGCGGTGCGGGCCGAGCTCGTGCGCATCCTCCACGACGAGGGCCGCGAGCTGTGGGATGGCAAGGCGCAGGGCGTGCAGGTGACGAATTGCAGCGAGCGGACGATGACGCTGCGCGCACTGGTGAGCGCGTCGGACGCGGGCAAGGCGTTCGACCTGCGCTGCATCGTGCGCGAGAAGCTCATCGCCTTCCTCCAGCAGCAGCCGCAGGGCCTGCCGGTGCTGCGCGCCGAGACCAGTCTCGTCTCGGACGCTGCGGTGTCTGTCGGAAGTCAGGCGCTCGCCGCGTCCACGGGCAGGCCGGGGGAGAACGTGCTGGTCCCGGCCCCTCGGCCCAGGTAGGTGAAGACCCTCACCCCCCGCCCTCTCCCAGAGGGAGAGGGAGCTTCATTGCCTCGACAGCAGGGCGTCGAGCCCTGGCGTCTCCCGGGATAGGGCGGCGAGCTGGGCCTCGGTGAGCCGCAGCTCGCGGAGCTCCTGCTTCAGGTCTCCCCGTAGCAACTCGGGGTAGCTCGCCGCCGCTTCGGATATGTCCTCGCCCTGTGCCCGTGCGCTCGCCAGTGCCTCGCGCAGGTGGAAGGCCATCAGGAAACGGGTGAGCTTCTCCACCCGCTCCTGTTCGAGCCCCAGTTCTCCCCCAAGCCTCCGGGAGAGCTGCCGCGCCGCCTCGTCATCGAGCCGCAGGAGCCGGCCGGTGGAGTCGACGGGCGACGCTCGCGCCTGTCCCTCCGCAGGTGTCGCCGCTCCGGCTCCGGCGGAGCTCGCCTCCAGCGAGGCCAGGCGCGCCTCCAGGCGATACACGTGGACTCCAAGCAGTACGCCCACGGCGAGGAGCGCCACGGACGCCAGCATCCAGATGGAGCGACCCGGGTTCATCCCTGTCTCCGCCTCAGTTACCGGCCAGGAAGTCGATTCGCAGGGACTGGCCCCAGTCTCCACCCGCGCGGCTCGGGTCGGTCCGCGTCACCACCACGTTGAACCCCCTGTTCGTCACGCTCCGGACGGTGACGTTGAACGTGTCCGAGCAGTCCCAGCACTCGCTGCGCGGTGAGGCGAGGACGGTCGGGGGCGACGAGAACGCCATCGGGAACCAGAACGAGTAGGTGTAGTTGCACTTCACGACGGGGTAGCCGCCGCACCGGCCGGGAGGGTTCAGCACGAACGTGCCCATCTGCACCCGCTGGAACGTGGTGCCTCCGCCCACCTGGAGGGCTCCGACGCTCGCCTTTCCGCTGATGGACATCCGGGCATCCTGCGGCGCGCCGTCCTGGTTCTGGATGTAGTGGCCGCTGCCGCCCGGCATATCCGAGCCGGTGAGCGGGCCGCTGGCCCAGCCCGTCCCGGTGCTCCGCAGGACGTTGCCCGCCGCGCCCGGCGAGTCCAGTCCCGTACCGCCGTTCGCGGCCGGCAGGACTCCGCTCACGTCGCTCTCCAGCGCCACGGGCCCCCACGAGGGCGTGTCACCCCCGTGCAGCACCTGCGTCGGGGCGCCCGGCGCGAGCGCGGTCCAGTGCCCGTCATGCGAGTACAGCAGCTGTCCTTCCCCGTCCGGAAGCGGTGGCAGCCTCACGTCGGAGCCCTCCGTCACCGTGCCCGGGCCCTTTCCGAACACCACTTCGAAGGTGGCCGGGCTCAGGCCGTCATAGCTGCCGCCCTGGAGCCCCGTTCCCGCCGTCAGCGGCGAGGGCGAGGTGGGCGCCCACTGGCTTCCATCGAAGCGGAGTTGCTGCCCGGGGGCCGGCGCGAGCTCGGACACGGGGACGTTCTGGAGGCCCACCACCCGCGTGCCCTCTTGTGGCCCCGTCACGTCACCGCGCAGCTCACCCGAGAAGCGCATCGCCTCCTCCGCGTACCGGGCCCAGGCCGCGCTCGCCACCGGCATGAAGCGCTGGTCCGTGAGCAGCACGTAGTCGCCCCGCTTGTGTGCGTAGAGCACGACCCGGACGTCCGGCGCCGTCAGGACGTTGTGCTCGCTCGGGGTGAGGTAGCGCTGCTGGAAGTCCTCGGAGACGTCGTTGCCATCGGCGTAGACGAGCACCTCGCCGTCGAAGGAGTGGGTCGCGTAGAAGCGGCCGATCTCCGAGTACAGCAGCGTGCCCGAGGAGTCGTCGCCCACCGTGCCGCCACTGCGCCAGTCGAGCCGGCCCTCGAACCAGCCGAAGAGGCTCTGGCAATCACGAATCGATGTCGCGCTCGTCTGACTGACGTCCCTGAGCTCGCATTGGATGCGGATGCTGACCGCGCGCGGGCTGGTCTGCGCTCGGGCCGGAAGGGGAAGGGCCAACAACAACATATACAGAAGGAAAAGAATTCGTTTCGGGGGCATGACGTCTCCGCCTTGGGGAGCCCGCCTGGGACGGCTCGGGCCGCGCGAAGGTGGAGACCGTGCAATACCCCGGCAAGCGTGCATTCCCCGAGGAACCCTCCCGGGTTTACAGAACATGACCCTCGAGGACCGGAGATGTTGCGGGGTGTCGTCCCCCGTGTAGAGGAATCGGACGCGAGGGCAATCCGCGAGGAGGGCGTCAGGTGTTCGAGTTCGAAGGAGTCTCCAAGCGCTTCGGTGTCACGTGGGCGCTCCATCCGCTCGACCTGCGTCTGCCCGAGGCTCGCACCACCGTCCTCCTCGGCCCGAGCGGTTGCGGCAAGTCCACGCTGCTGCGCCTGATGAACGGTTTGCTCCGGCCCGACACCGGTCGCGTCCTCTTCCGGGGTCAGCCCCTGCGCGACGAGGACCTGCTCACCGTCCGGCAGCACATGGGTTATGCCCTCCAGGGCGGTGGGCTCTTCCCGCACCTCACCGCCCGGGGCAATGCCACCCTCATGGCCCGCTACCTGGATTGGCCCGCGGACCGGGTCCACGCCCGGCTGCGCGAGCTCGTCGAGCTCACCCGGTTTCCCCCGGACGCCCTCGAGCGCTACCCCGGCCAGCTCTCCGGGGGCCAGCGCCAGCGCGTTGGTTTGATGCGCGCGCTGATGCTCGACCCGGATGTGCTCCTGCTCGACGAGCCGCTCGGCGCGTTGGACCCCATGGTCCGCTACGAGCTCCAGGGCGACCTGCGCGACATCTTCGCCCGGCTCGGCAAGACGGTGGTGCTCGTCACCCACGACCTGGCCGAGGGCGCCTTCCTCGGTGACCACGTGGTGCTGATGCGCGAGGGCCGCATCGTCCAGCAGGGCCCGCTCGCCGAGCTGGAGCGCGCTCCCGCGGAGCCCTTCGTCACCCGCTTCTTCCAGGCCCAGCGTCTGCCCCTCGAGGGGCGCCCGTCATGAGGGGGCTCGGTGTCTGTCTGGTGGTCGTGCTCGCCGCGTGCTCCGGTGTGTCCTCGGAGGGCCCTGGCGTGCGCGTGGGCTCCAAGAAGTTCACCGAGTCCGTCATCCTCGGAGACATGGTGACGCAGCTCGCCCGGAGCACCGGCGCGCGGGCCGAGCACCGGCGCGAGCTCGGGGGCACCCAGGTGCTCTGGCAGGCGCTGCGGCGCGGGGAGATCGACGTCTACCCCGAGTACACCGGCACGCTGCGCCAGGAGATCTTCGCCGGCCGTCCGCTGCCCGATGACGAGGCCCTGCGCCAGGCGCTCGCCGCCGAGGGTCTGCGCATGAGCGCGCCCCTGGGCTTCAATGACACCTATGCCCTGGGCATGAAGGAGGCCGAGGCCGAGCGGCTGGGCATTCGCACCCTCTCGGACCTGCGTAAGCACCCGGAGCTGCGCTTCGGCTTCAGCAACGAGTTCATGGACCGGGCCGACGGCTGGCCCTCCCTGCGCGCGCGTTATGCGTTGCCGCAGCGGGAGGTGCGCGGGCTCGATCACGACCTGGCCTACCGGGGCCTGGAGAGCGGCGCCATCCAGGTGACCGACCTGTACTCCACCGACGCGGAGATCGCCTACTACCACCTGCGCGTCCTTGAGGATGACCTCCGGCACTTCCCCGCGTATGACGCCGTGCTCCTCTACCGTGCCGATCTGGAGGGGCGTGCTCCCGAGGCCGTTGCGGCGTTCGGGCGGCTCGCGGGCCGCATCTCCGAGCCCGAGATGGTGGAGCTCAACGCCCGGGCGAAGTTGCAGCGCGTCCCCGAGCGTCAGGTCGCGGCCACGTTCCTGGAGCGCGAGCTGGGCCTCACGGTGACGGTGCGCGGCGACAGTGTCCTCGCGAATCTGTGGCGCCACACGCGCGAGCACCTGTTCCTCGTGGGCCTGTCGTTGCTCGCGGCCATCGGGGTCGCGGTGCCCCTGGGCGTGCTGGTGGCCCGCAGGCCGAGGTGGGGCAAGGGCGTGCTCGCGCTCGCCGGTATCATCCAGACGGTGCCCTCGCTGGCGCTGCTGGTGTTCATGATTCCGCTACTGGGCATCGGCTCGCGGCCCGCCATCGTGGCGCTGTTCCTCTACAGCCTGCTGCCCATCATCCGGAACACCGCCGCGGGGCTCTCGGGGATTCCTCCGGAGGTACGTGAGTCCGCTGAAGCGCTGGGGCTGCCCCCCGGCGCTCGCCTGCGTCTGGTGGAGCTGCCCATGGCCGCTCCGTCCATCCTCGCCGGCATCCAGACGTCCGCCGTCATCAACGTGGGCACCGCCACCCTGGGGGCCCTCATCGGCGCCGGAGGTTATGGACAGCCCATCCTCACCGGCATCCGGCTGGATGACACCGCGCTCATCCTCCAGGGCGCTGTGCCCGCGGCGGTGCTCGCGTTGCTCGTCAGTGGGTTGTTCGAGCTCGTCGAGCGGCTCGTGGTTCCCCGGGGTCTACGGCTTTAGTGGAACACGCGGGTGACGACCCTCACCCCCCGCCCTCTCCCAGAGGGAGAGGGGGCATCGCTGGACGGTCCTCGGTGGCCATGTTACGCCGCGCTGGCCCTGGACGGGCCAAACCCAAAGGAAAGTCATATGCGCAAGGCCATGTTCGTGGCTGTTGGTGTCGTGTCTCTTGCCTCGACGATGTGGAGCTGTGCCGATAACGCCCAGGCGGAGGAGTCCTGGACGTTGACCACCATCGCCGACGCCCGCAGCGGAATCGCCTCGCCGGTGGACCTGGGGGCCCCCGGTGACTCGCCGGGCGATATGTTTGTGTTTGATCAGCCGCTGTTGAACGCAGCCAGGGAGAATATTGGTTCGAACAGTGGCTTCTGCATCCGCACGCTGCCCGGCCAGTTCAGTGAGTGCCAGTGGACGCTCACGATGGCCGATGGATCCATCACCGTCGCGGGCCGGGAGGCCGAGAGCGGCCCCTCCTCGATTCCCATCGTCGGCGGCACGGGCGCCTATGAGGGGGCGAGCGGTGTGCTGCTCACCACCCCCAACGGAGACAGGACGTTCACCCAGGTGCTCACGTTCCTGAAGCCGAAGCGGTAGGTTTCCCGGGGCTCTCGCGTGGCCCTTTTCAGCGGGTTCCACGCGCCAACCTCGGATGTCGGACCCACCTGTCCCGGGCCGGAAGCCATCGGCTTGGGGCGGCTCACCCGGGGCGGCTCAGAAGGTGAGGTGGAAGCTGGACGTGCCCAGCGACGCGTCGTGGCGCACCAGGTCCATCTGGATGCCGGACACGCCGGCGGCCTGGAAGGCGGTGGTGAGCGCGCCTCGGGTGAACTGGGGCGGCTCGACGTGGACCCCCGACGACAGGAAGAACTCGGGGAGCGGCCGGAGGGTGAGCTCCCAGCGGCTCTTCCCGGGCAGCTCGTGCACGGAGGCACCCAGGTAGTTGTTCAGCATCCGCAGTTGGTTGGGCAGCCGGTGCATCGTGCGTTCCGGGCCCACCGCCCGGGCGCGGGCGTTCATCACCTCGCCCATGCGGGACCGGAGGATCCGCGCCATGAACCGCCGTCCGAGCGCGAACTCCGCGCCAGGCGAGGACAGGTGCGAGTAGAGCGCGCCGGAGAGGACGTGGATGGCACCCACCCACGCGGCGCTCGGGTAGATCGCGTGGGGCTCCCGCGATGAGAGCCCCAGCCCGGCGAGCGCCTCGCTCGCCCTCGGATGGAGCAGCTCCATGTCGGTCAGCAACAGCTCCATCACGTGGCCGAAGACGACGGGCTCGCGGCGGAGGGAGTAGGGGGAGGGCGTCCAGGTGCTCGAGCGGGGCTGTTCCATGCCCGCCATGACACACCTGCTCTTTTTCCGCTCTTTTGCCGCTACATTAAGAATTGTTGAGAGAACGGGGAGGGGAGCGGTACCTGGGATTGCGGCCCTGGTATGGTAGTCGGGTTATGGACACTCCCCCGTCCCGCCTTGCTCGTTGGCTGTCCTTTCCCCGCGTCCTCTGGGTCTCCCTGGGCGCCGCGCTGGCGTTCTGCCTGCTGGTGCTGAGGGCGGGCTTCATGCCCGACGACTTCGTCTACCTGGGCATCCTCGGGAAGGTGCCGCCGCCGGCGCCGCTCGCCAACTCGGCCTTCGATCTGTACCGCATCGCCGCGGGGGATGCCGCCGCGCAACATGCGCTCATGGAGAAGGGGGTCTTCCCCTGGTGGGTGTTGCCCGAGCTCAAGGTCGCCTTCTGGCGGCCGCTCTCCAGCGCGCTCTTCGCGATGGACTACTCGCTCTTCGGCACCCGGGCACTGGGCTACCACGTGCACTCGGTGCTCTGGTACCTGGGCCTGGTGGCGCTGGCCGGCGCGCTGATGCGGCGCGTGCTGCCCGGGGCCCTGGGCGCGCTCGCGCTGCTGCTCTTCGCCATCGACGACTCGCACGCCGCCACCGTGGGGTGGTTGGCCAACCGCAGCGCGGTGGTCTCCATGCTCTTCTCCTTGGTGGGCCTGTGCCTGCACCTGGAGTGGCGCGAGAAGGGCCGCACCTGGGCGCTGCCCCTCTCGGTGCTCTCCCTGGTGGTGGCGCTCGCGGGCGGCGAGACGGCGTTGATCGTCCTCGGCTATCTGGTCGCCTATGAGTTGCTGGGGGCCCCGGGCCGGCCCGCCGAGCGGCTCCGCGCGCTCGTCCCCACGGGCCTGGTGCTGCTCGTCTACATGGGGGTGCACCAGAAGCTGAACTACGGTGCCTCGGGCTCGGACATGTACCTGGATCCGCTGGACAGCCCCCTCTACTGGCTGAAGACGGCGCTCATCCGGGTGCCCATCAACCTGGGCGGCATCCTGCTCAACGCCCCCGTGGACTTCGCGGGCGAGGCCCGTCTCGAGGGCATCATGCTGGGCGTGGGGCTCGCCGCCCTGGTGGTGGTGGGGCTGTTGCTGCGCGCCTGCTGGACCGGCCTGGAGGACGCGGAGCGCCGTCACGTCCGCTGGCTGCTGGTGGGCGCCTTCCTCTCCACGTGGTTCGCGGCCTCCACCTTCCCCTCCTCGCGCACGCTGTTCGTGCCGAGCCTGGGTGGCGCGGTCGCCGTCGCCGTGGTGCTGCACCACGCCTGGCGCCGGCGCGAGCGCTCCTGGCGCGGGAAGGCCGTGGTCGCCGGCGCCGGTGCCCTGGTGCTGCTCCACGTGGTCGCCGCGCCCTACGTCTGGTGGAGCACCATCAACCTGTTCTCCACCGTCTCCGCCAGCAATGATCGGCTCCAGCTGCGCTTCCAGGAGCAGTTCGACATGGCGCGCCTCCCCGAGCAGCGCGTGGTGGTGCTCAACGCGCCGAACGCCATGGTGGGCATCTACACCTCGGTGCAGTGGTGGGCGACCGGCAAGGTGCTCCCGCGCGCCTGGTGGACGCTCTCCTACGCCTCGGGCGAGCACCACATCACCCGCACCGGTCCGTCCACGCTCGAGGTGGCGCTGGAGCACGGCCGCTTCCTCACCACCATCGGCGAGCGCATCCACCGCTCCAGCCGCTTCCCCCTGGCCGCCGGGCACGAGGTCTCCATGGAGGGCTTGAGGGTGAAGGTGCTGGAGGCGGACACCGGAGGGCCCCGGAAGCTGTCCTTCACCTTCGACGTGCCCCTGGAGGACCCCTCGCTCGTGCTGCTCCACTTCAAGGATCGCAAGCTGCAGCGCTTCACGCCTCCGCCCCAGGGCGACGCGGTGTCGTTCTCGTTCCTGTAGTGGCTCGCACGAGGAGGGGAGAGGGATGACCCGGATGCGCCAGGAGCTTCGCCGTGCCGCCGACGTGCTGCGTTCCGCCCAGGCCCTCCTCATCGGAGCGGGGGCCGGCATGGGCGTGGACTCGGGCCTGCCCGACTTCCGTGGCAACGAGGGCTTCTGGCGCGCCTACCCCGCCTACGGGAAGCTCGGGCTCGATTTCTCCTCCCTGGCCAACCCCCAGTGGTTCGAGAGGGAGCCCGAGCTCGCCTGGGGGTTCTACGGCCATCGGCTCGGGCTGTACCGCGCGACGGCTCCCCACCCGGGCTTCGCGCTGCTGCGCTCCTGGGGCTCGCGCATGAAGCACGGCGCCTCCGTCTTCACCTCCAACGTCGACGGCCACTTCCAGAAGGCCGGGTTCCCGGAGGAGCGTCTCTTCGAAATCCACGGCTCCATCCACTTCGTGCAGTGTCTCGGCTCCTGCACGGACGTCGTTTCCGCCGATGCGTACTCCGTGGACGTGGACCCGGAGACCTTTCGCGCCAGGCCGCCGCTTCCCGTCTGCTCCCGCTGCGGCTCGCTCGTGCGGCCCAACATCCTCATGTTCAACGACTGGGATTGGAACGACTCGCGCAGCCAGGCTCAGGAGCGGCGCCTCACGCGGTGGTTGGACGCGGTGGCGCCTGGCACGCTGGCCGTCGTCGAGTGCGGCGCGGGCACCGCCATCCCTTCCGTGCGGCGTTTCTGTGAGCGCATGGCCGCGAGCCGGGGCACGTTGATTCGCATCAACGTGCGCGAGCCCCAGGTTCCTACCGGCGGCATCAGTTTGCCCCTGCGGGCGCTGGAGGCTCTGCGGGGCATCGATGAGGAACTGGCCCGGGGGTGAAGCCGGGGAACCGGATACCCTCACCCCGACCCTCTCCCGGGGGGAGAGGGAGTTTTCAGGACAGGGAGAGCTCGGACTTCAGTTTTACGTCCGTTCTCGGTGCTCCCAGGGCGAGGCTCGCCGCGCTCAGCCTCACCAGGACGATCCACACCGCGTCCGCCAACAGCAGGTGCACCAGCTGCATCCACACCGGCGCCAGCAGCGCCACGTTCACCATCCCCGCCACCAGTTGCAGCGCGTACAGCATGCCCAGCTGCATCGCCGACCTCCTCACCGCTGGCGACGGACGCTGCCTCGCCACCATCCCCGCCGAGAACACCACCAGCGCTCCCACCAGCACCGCCAGCACCGGGTGCAGTATCCGCAGCCGCAGCAGGATGTGCGCCGTGGGGGATACGTCCTGTCTCAGTCCCTCCGCCAGGCTCGTGGCCGGGTAGAGCGTGTCGCCCAGCGCGGCGATGGCCCCGCTCACCCCCAACGTCAGCAGCCCCACCACGCTCCCCACCACCAGCCAGCCCGTCAGCCCCTGCCGCCGCCACGTCAGCCGCTCCCCGCCTCCCGCCCACCAGCACGTCAGCGTCATCGCGCCCACCAGCAGGAACGTGTTGATGAGGTGCGCCCCCATCCACCAGGCCCGCGCGATGGACTCGTTGTCCGCCACCATCTTGAAGAGCACCAGCCCCGCGCCCAGCGCCGCCTCCGTCACCATGAAGACGAGCGAGAGTACCGCCCCCGTGCGCACCGGGTGCCCCTTCGCGTGGGCCTTCAGCCCCCACACACACAGCACCACCGCGAACACCATCACCAGCCCGCTCGTCAGCCGGTGCGTGTACTCGATGAGCGTCTGCACGCTCGGCGCGCGCGGCACCACCTCGCCATTGCACACCGGCCAGTGGTCTCCGCACCCCGCTCCCGAGCCCGTGGCTCGCACGTACGCGCCCCACAGCACCACCAGCAGCGAGAAGGCGAGGGTGAACCAGCTGAAGACGCGGTAGGCACGGGAGGAGGCGGAAGGACTCATCGGATGGCTCCCTCCCTAACCTACTTCGACCCCGCCCGCCCCCCTGGTCCGACCTGCCCGCCTGCTCCTCCAACATCCATATCCACCTGGGTGTCCAGGAACCCCCCCCTGCTTCCGTTGGATGCGCCGTTGGATATGCCCGCCTGCTTTCGGATGGCCCTGGATGATTTCCAATTGGCCGTCCAAGGTCCGCTGACGTTGGCACGCCACCTGCTATGTGTTCTCCCGGTAACGCTTTCCAGTTCGGGTGCCTCGGTGCCCGGAGCGCTGTGAGGGTCGGGGGCCCCCCCACCTCGGCCCGCGCGCGCATTTTTTCGCAGGTGTAGTCCACGCACCGCGGGTCGGGTTCGCCCCCTGTCCTGGCCCGCGGTGCTCTTTTCTCGCGGAGGCTCGCGGCTCCGGGCTCAGCCCGTGATGCGCAGCCTGTCCGTCCCCAGCACCGCTGGCAGTGGCCCGAAGGCGAGCGAGCGCTCGATGACGTTGCGCAGCTCGCGCACGTTGCCCGGCCAGGGGTGTGCCACCAGCGCCGCCATCGCGTCCGGCCCCAGCGTCGGAGGCTCCTGCCCCTCCGGGGTGAGCTGGGCGATGAAGTGACGCGCCAGGGCGAGGATGTCCTCGCGCCGCTCGCGCAGCGGGGGGACGCGCACGGGCACCACCTGCAGCCGGTAGTAGAGGTCCTCGCGGAAGCGGCCCTCGCGCACCAGCCGCCCCAGGTCCCGGTGCGTGGCGGCGATGACGCGCACGTCCACCTGCACCGGCCGCGTCTCGCCCAGGGGGAAGATCTCCCCGTTCTCCAGGAAGCGCAGCAGCTTGGGCTGCACCTCGAGCGGCAGCTCGCCAATCTCGTCCAGGAAGAGCGTGCCCCCGTGGGCGGCGCGGATGACACCCGGGTGGTCCGTGGCCGCGCCCGTGTAGGCACCGCGCCGGTAGCCGAAGAGCTGGCCCTCGAAGAGCTCGCGCGGGACCGCGGCGCAGTTGAAGGCCACATAGGGCCGCGCGGACCGCGCCGACAGCTGGTGGAGGCCGCGCGCCACCACCTCCTTGCCGCTGCCGGACTCGCCGGTGACGATGACGGTGGCTCTCGAGCCGCTCAGCCCCGCCAGCTCCGCCTTCAACCGCCGCATGGCGGGCGAGGCGGCGATGAAGCCGGGCAGCTCCGGGGCTCCGCTCTCGGGCTCGCGCAGGGGGGGCTCCGCCTGGGCGAAGCCGCGCAGCACGGACACCTCCAGGGCGAAGCCGGCCAGGCGCGCCAACGCGGTGAGCAGCGCCCGTCCGTCGGCGGGCAGGGGGCCGGCCACGCCCACGCGCAACCGGCGGCCATACCCATCGCTGAGCTCCACCCACTCGCTCGCGGGCACATCGGTCTGGCCCAGCAGCGGTGTGGCCCGGTCCTGCGAGTCCAGCTCCTCCATGCGGGGGGCGCAGCCGGGGAAGAGCCCCTCCAGCACCGCCACCAGCTCGCGCTGGATGAGGGACGCGCCCATGCCGCGCACGGCGAGCCGCTCGAAGGGCACCATCAGCGACTCGGCTCCCAGCCGGGGGGCCGCGTCGGTGGGAGGCGCCTCCTGTGCGAGGAGGGGACCCGGGCTGAAGTCCGGGGGCGCGGTGATGCCATGGCGGCGCAGCTCCTCCTCGCTCTGGAGGAGCGCGGACTCGGAGCCCGGCTCGCCCGCGGCATGCGCCACCCGGAGGAGCGTCCGGCGGGTGAGGGCCATCTCGGGGATGTCTCCCGCCAGGGTGAAGGTGGCCAGCGAGGCCTCCAGCTTCTCGCGAGCCTCGCGCGAGCGGCCCTCGCGTGCGAGCAGCCACCCCTCGTGGCGGTGGAGCAGGGCGGTGCTCCAGGCGGAGGGGAACTGCTCCACCGTGGCCCGGGCCCGGCGCAGGGCCGCGCGGGCCTCCGGGAACTGGTTGGCGGCGGCGCGCGCCCCCACCTCGGCGATGATGCTGTCGCGCCGCAGGTAGGGCCAGCCGCCCAGCTCCAGGACGCGGGCATGGGCCGCGGCGAAGCCGTCCGCGGAGCGCTGCGCGTTGCCCTCGACCCAGTCCGCCAGCGCCTCCACCCAGAGTCCATAGGCGTGGGTGAGGGGCTGCTGGATGGAGCCGGAATAGCTCGAGAGCCGGACCGCCAGCCGGCGCATGTCCGCGTAGCGGCCCGTGAGATAGAAGAAGCGGGCGCGCTGCACCACCAGGGGGTGCGGTGTCCAGGCCAGGTCCTCCACCACGGCGTCCCCCTGGTTCAGCACCGCCTCGGCCTCGGCGAAGCGGGCCAGCCGCAGCAGGGCGTCCGCCTCCGCGCGCGCGGCGAAGATGAAGGAGAAGCCCCGCCCCAGCCGTCCATCCCAGGCCACCTCGCGGGCGCGACGCACCAGCGCGAGCGCCTCGTCGGGCTCGCACGCCTCGTCCAGCCGGCGCTGCGCGAGGAAGGCGAGGCTGCGCGCCTCGAGCAGGCCATAACCCAGGCGCGCCGCGCCCTGCGACAGCTCCCGGAAGCGCCGGGTGGCCAGCGAGACCTCGCCCCGGATGGCGGCCTCGTGCGCGATTCCATGCGTGGCCATCAGCCGCATGGTGGGATCGGTCACCCCGGTGAGCACTTCCTCCAACCGCCCGAACTGGCGGGAGATGAGCTCGGGCGCGCCCAGGTAGAAGGCCGCGGCGACCTCCGCCATGCGCAGCAGACAGCGCACCTCCGCGCTCGTGATGTTGCCGGAGCGCAGCAGGGCCTCCGCGCGCGCCACGTGCACGTTCACCTTGCCCGCGTCGAAGATGCGGCCGTCCGGCGAGGCGAAGAGGTTGGCGGCCTGCGCGTGCACGTGCACCTCGATGGATTCGGGCAGCAGGCCCGCGTCGGCCTCGGCCAGGTGGGGCAGCAGCACGGTGAAGGCGCGCCGCACGTCCTCGAAGCCCCAGCGGTACACGTAGGCCAGGCCCGCCGCGGCCATGGCGCGCGCGCCCGTGGAGCGCAGCTCCCCCGAGGCCAGCATCGCCAGCAGGACGTTCTCCGCCGAGCGCCAATCGGCCCGCTGGAAGAACTTCAGACACGGTGCCAGCCGGGCTCGCTCCTCGGGCGACATCTCCTGCTGGCGCACGCTCCCGGCCAGCCGGGGAGGAGGGGGCGGGGCCGGCTGGCCCCCCTCGGCGAGCTCACGCAGCACCTGCGCCACGCGTCCCCTCGGCCGGCGGGCCTGGGGCGCGGCTTCTGGTAGCTCCCACCGGTACACCGTGAGCGGCGTCACCCCGAGCTGTCGGGCGAAGGCCGCCCGGCTCAGTCCCCCTCTCAGTGCGCGAATCGCCTCGGGCCCGACCCCTTGTGCTTCGTTCCTCGACACCACTGTCCCCTTACGGCCCCCCGCCCGCTCCCGCTTCTTCGATCATTCGATGAGGAAGGGCAAATCCCGTGGGCCTTGCGAACAGGCGAGCGCGCCACCTCCATTCCAGGAGGAAAGCCCCGGGTGCATGGCGCCCTGGCCTCCTGGTGGAAACGGTCGAATCGTGGGCAGGATGAGACGTCTGGTGTAACCCACACCGTGGTGCTCCGCCGCCACCACCTGGAAACCGCCATGGCTCCGCAACCGCCCGCTCCCCCGCCCGAGACCCCACTCCAGAAGAACCTGCGCCGCATGCTGGAGGCCATCGTCGAGGGCCAGCGGCGTCACGCGGAGTGGAAGGAGAAGTGGGAGCGCTATGACGCCCGGGAGAAGGAGATGTGGGCACGCCAGCAGGCCGAGGGGTGGGAGCAGTGGGCCCAGCGCCAGGCCCAGGGCGTGGAGAAGTGGGCCGAGGGGGTGGAGAAGTGGGCCGAGGGGGTGGAGAAGTGGGCCGACCACCTGGGCAAGCGCGAGCGCCGCAAGATGGAGCGGCGCATGCACCGGCGGATGTTGCGCGAGCAGCGGCGTGCCCTGAAGCGGCAGCGGCGGGCCGAGGAGGCCAACCCGCTGATGGGGTGGATGTTCGCGCTGGCGGCGGTGGTGATGGTGGCGATGGCGCTGCGCATGCCCGACAAGTGGTGGCTCATCTTCGTGGCGCTCGGCATGGGCGCGGCGTCGGCGGGCATCCTGGGCCAGGTCCAACAGAACAAGCGGGCCCGGCTCCAGGGAGGGCGGGGCACGGCCGCGGTGGAGGCGGACGTCCGGAGCGAGGCACCCGTGAAGCCCACGGCCTCCAGCGGGACGGTGGCGTCCCCGGCGCCGGAGGACCCGAGGACGGCGCGGGTGGACGCGCTGTGCGACAAGCTGCTGGCGGAGTTGCGCGCGGGGCCGGGAGTGCTGCGGGACGTGGTGCACCAGCCGGAGCAGACGGTGGAGGGGCTGCGCAAGGGCTGCCACGAGCTGGCGCGCCGGGAGCGGGAGCTGCGCGCCTTGACCACGCCCGAGGACGAGCGCCGGCTGGAGGAGGAGCACGGGAAGCTGGCGGCGCGGGTGGCGTCCGAGCGCGACGCGGTGGTGAAGGAGCGGCTGGAGAAGACGCTGCGGCTCTTGGACGAGCAGCGGGGACAGCGCGCGGAACTGGCCACGGCGGCCTCGCGGTTGGAGGCCGAGCACATGCGCCTGTACTACACGCTGGAGAACCTCTACACGCAGGTGCTGCGGGTGCGCTCGGCGGACACGGCGAGCGCGGACGTGGCGGGCGCGGGGCTGCGCCGGAGCGTGGAGCAGCTCGGCCTGGAGATGGACGCGGTGGCCGAGGCCCTGGAGGAGGTCCACCGCGACGCCCCGCCCCGGGAGCGGGTGCCTACTCGTTAGCCTGGGCCTGCGTCCGGGCCGGCGTGGTCGACGACGCGCTCACCAGGCGCACCGTCTTGATGTTGAGGAACTCGAGGATGCCGTGGCGCGCCAGCTCGCGCCCGTGGCCCGAGGCCTTCACCCCACCGAAGGGCAGGCGGGGATCGCTCGCCACCATGCCGTTGACGAACACCGAGCCGGCCTCCAGCCCGTCGATGAAGAGGCGCTGCTCGGCCTCGTCGCGCGTCCACACGGAGGAGCCCAGTCCGAAGGGTGAATCGTTGGCGATGCGCAGCGCGTCCCGGGCGTCCTCCGCGCGGAAGAGCACGGCCACCGGGCCGAACATCTCCTCCGTATAGGCCGGCGTGCCCGGAGGCGGGTGGGCCAGCACGGTGGGCGGGTACCAGAAGCCCGGCCCCGAGGGCTTGCGCCCGCCCAGCAGCAGCTTCGCCCCCGCGGCCACGCTGCGCTCCACCTGCTCGTGCAGCCCGTCGCGGATGCCCTCCGTGGCGAGCGGGCCCACCTCCGTCCGCGGCTCCAGCGGCTCCCCCACCACGGCGCGGCGCATGCGCTCGACGAAGCGGCGCTCGAACTCGTCGTAGATGGGCTCGGTGGCGATGAAGCGCTTGGCGGCGATGCAGGACTGGCCGTTGTTGATGAGGCGCGCCTTCACCGCCGACTCCACCGCCTGCTCCAGGTCGGCGCTCGGCAGCACGATGAAGGGGTCGCTCCCGCCCAGCTCCAGCACCACCTTCTTGAGTTGCCGGCCCGAGTGCTGGCCCACGTCACGCCCCGCGCCCTCGCTGCCGGTGAGTGTCACCGCGCGGATGCGGGGGTCCTCGATGAGCGGACGCACCGCCTTCGAGTCCACCAGCAGCGTCTGGAAGGCGCCCTTCGGGAAACCCGCGCGCAGGAAGAGCTCCTCCAGCGCGAGCGCGCACTGGGGCACGTTGTGCGCGTGCTTGAGCAGCCCCACGTTGCCGGCCATGAGCGCCGGGGCGGCGAAGCGCACCACCTGCCAGAAGGGGAAGTTCCACGGCATGATGGCCAGCACCGGCCCGAGCGGCTGGTAGCGCACGAAGCTCGTGTCCGGCGGGGTGGCCACCGGCTCGTCCGCGAGGAAGCGCTCGGCGTGCTCCGCGTAGTAGTGGCAGGCGCTGGCGCACTTGCGGGCCTCGGCGCGCGCGGCCTCCAGCGGCTTGCCCATCTCCTCCGTCATCATCCGCCCGTAGCGGTCCGCCTCGCCCTCCAGCAGCTCCCCCGCCCGGCGCATCCACCCGGCGCGCTCGCTCAGGGGCGTGTGGCGGTACGTGTGGAACGTCTCCTCGGCGAGCTTCAGTCTCGCCTCCACCTCCTCCGGCGTGTGGGGGGAGAAGGTGCGCAGCGTCCTTCCAGTGGTGGGGTCGACGGTGGCGAAGGCCATGGGGCTGTCCTCTCGATGCTCCGAGTGTGGGTCCGGCTGCTGGGTGCGACAAGGAGTACGTCAGGCCCCCGTTCACGCCTGCACGTGACGCCCGGACAGCGCTGTCACGGTGTGCACGGCGTCCTACGACTTCAGGGCCGTCCTACATGACAGCGAATTCATGATTTCTGATTCATTATTGAAGCATCGGTTTCAATTCCGACGCGCCACATCCGTTCCCTCTGAAAATCGTGCTTTCCTTTGTTTAGTAGTGACGGCATGTTTCAGCCGTGACGGCATGCCCAGGAGGGTGTTCCTGTCTTTTCGCGGGCTTGGGGGGTTGGCTCGGTTCCTGCTCTTCATTCCGCGCAAGTGGGGCCGGTGGGGTGATGGAAACGTCGCTTCTCCGAACCCGTAGAAACTCTTTTTTGAGGAATCCATGCGCTTCAATCTCCGCCACGTCGTCCCGTTCGCCCTGCTCTCGCTGATGGGGTGCGGTGCCGAGACTCCCGTTGACCAGGAGCAGCTGCCCGTCGTGGCCGAGGAGCTGGGTCAGGAGCAGTCCATGCTCCAGGCCTCCAAGAACCCGAGCTGCCTGGGCGGGACGGAGGGCACCCGCTTCCTGAGCGACTTCGAGCGCGAGCAGGTGACGGACAACATCGCCCACTACTCCATCCGCGTGCAGGTGGGCCCCGACGCGGCGCACGACGTCGTCACCCTGCACCGCGTGGTGAAGGAGAAGTACGCCTGGGTGCCGAAGAAGAGCCGCGAGTCCCTCTTCATGGTGCACGGCGACGCCTGGGACTTCCGGGGCGCGTTCATGACCAGCACGCTGACGAGCGAGGTGGCGGCGGACCACTCCATCGCCGTGTACCTGGCGGAGCGGGGCGTGGACGTGTGGGGCATCGACCTGCGCTGGACGCATGTGCCGCTGGAGACGCAGGACTTCACCTTCATGAAGGACTGGAACCTGGGCACGCACGCGCGGGACGTGGGCGTGGGCATGACGGTGGCCCGGGCGGTGCGCGCGCTGACGGGCAGCGGCGGCGACAAGATGAACCTGCTGGGCTGGAGCCGCGGGGCGATGGTGTCCTACGCGTACATGAACGCGGAGACGCAGCTGCCGCCGGGCCTGCGCAACGTGAGCGGCTTCATCCCGGTGGACATGGTGATGAAGTTCGGGCCCGAGGCCGAGCAGCAGCGCCAGTGGGCGTGCACGCGCGCGAGCGTGGCCGAGATGATTCTGGCGGGCGGGCGCTACGAGGGGAACCTGTCCGGCAATGGCGCCGGGGTGCTCATCATGCAGGTGGGGATGGCGGCCAGCGCCTGGCCGAACACCGTCGCCGAGGTGCCGGGCATCGAGCTGCCGCCGCATACGACCTACGGCCAGCTCGGTGTCACCGTGGGGGCCGCCACCTACACCTTCCTCTCCAACGCTGCGGCCGGCATCCAGCCGTCGGTGCCCGGCTACCACTTCACCGCGGGGCGCTTCGACCCGAACAACAGGCTGACGGGGCTGGAGTACGTGGAGGCGCGGCAGTTCTTCGACTTCCTCTCCGCCGCCCACCCGTACCAGAGCTTCACGGAGATCGTGGAGAGCGAGCAGCTGCAGTGCGGCACGAAGGATCTGCCCTACGACGACCACCTGTCGAAGGTGAAGGTGCCGGTGCTCTACGTGGGCGCCGCGGGTGGCTTCGGCACCTATGGCGAGTACGTGGTGAAGAACCTGCTGGGCAGCAAGGACGTCACCATCCACCGGGTGCAGCGGCTGCCGGATGCGTACCGCGCCGCGGACTACGGCCACGCGGACCTCTTCCTGGCCAAAGACGCCGAGAAGTCCGTGTGGGCCCCCATCTACGAGTGGATGAAGAAGCACTGACAATTGGAGCGCGGGGCGTTGCCGTCGCCCCTGTGCCCGGGCCCCGCTCGAACGCGGGGCCCGTTTTTTTTTGGACGCATCCGCCCGGCCCGGGGGCTCCCGGCCCTTGCCCGGCCCATTACATTGGGCGCCCGTGTTCCGGGATTCTCCCGGACCCAGAGCGAGGGCCCCCCCGTGGTCGACAACATCTGGACCGAATTCGCCAGGAGCTATGACGTCATCTGCTCCCAGCTCAACTGCTACCGGCGGATGGTCGCGAAGATCCTCCGTGACACCGAGGGTCGCAGGTACGTCATCGATGCCGGGTGTGGCACGGGGCTGGTGAGCCAGCCGCTCGTCGAGCGGGGGCACACGGTGGTGGGCTTCGACAACAACCTGGCGATGCTCGGGCTGGCCGTGGGCAAACAGGCCGGGGCGCCGGAGGAGGCGCGTCGCCGCTGGAAGGTGCTGGAGGGGGACGTGTGCTCCTTCCCCTCGCAGGTGCCGGGTGAGGCGGACGCCGTGGTGCTCAACAACGTCCTCTTCTACGTGCGCGCGCCGGAGCAGGTGCTGCGTCAGGCCCTCGAGCACCTCAAGCCGGGCGGCGTGGTCATCGCCACCGGACCCCGGCAGCGGCCGGACCTGCACAAGGTGATGGTGGGCTCCATCGAGGAATGGAAGGCGGAGGGCCGCTGGGACGAGTCGCTCCAGGCCGCCACCGCCTACCACGTCGACGTGACGCGCAGGCTGGTCACCGACCCCAACGAGATGGTGACCTTCTTCCAGCCGGACGAGCTGGTGGACACGCTGCGGCGCCTGGGCTTCTCGCGCGTGCTCGCGGCCGACAGCGACGACTACTACGGCGAGAACTACTACGTCTGCATGGCGCGGTAGGGCTATGCCCGGGTCTCGAGGGGCGGCGGGCCGTGCGTCAAGGCCGCCACGTGGAGCGCCAAGGGCCTGTCCATGCGCTTCGACATCGAGGCCGTGCGCCATGACTCCGGCCCACGGCCTCGAACCGCCCGGTGATTCAGTGCACCAGTCCCAGCAGACGGGCGTCGTTGATGATGCGGTTGCCGTCCACCTTCAGGCGGTTGGTGAGGAAGGGCGCGATGCTCGCCGAGTCCTTGTGCAGGCGCGCGTAGTTGTTGTCGTAGATGCGCGTCACGATGAGCTGCGCCGAGGCGATGATGCGCTGCAGGTTGTGCTGCAGCTCGTTGCCCTCCATGAGCAGGTGGAGCTCGCAGATGTACTTGCGATGGTCCTCCAGCATCTTGAAGAGCGCCTTGCGCTGCTCGCCGTTGGGCACCCGGGCCTTGGCCCCGGTGACGACGACGACGCACAGTTGCTGGCGGTAGGCCTCGTAGGCCTCGCGGAAGCGCGTGGTGACGATCTGGACCTCGGCCGGGCTGGGCGGCTGTTCCCAACGGATGAAGAAGACCTTGTTGATGAGGCCCGTCTTGTAATTCGGAGGAGACACGGTAGCGGCGGCGAATGCGGACATGGGACCATCACTCCCCAGGCTGGCCGGGATGGGTACCCGGAAAGGTATTCCGAGCGGCTGACGTGCCCGGCACGCGCGACGACATCGACATCATGGTGGCGCCAATCTGGTGATCCCCGACGCCATCCCCAAGGCCATGACGGGTCGTTTGCCGTCGTTCGCACGAATGATCTGCGTGCGATGTCGGGAAGCTCACGAATGCGGGGTGCGCTCTGGTGGGAGAGCACCTAGGGTGTGGGAATGCGACTCTCTCCTGGTGAGCTGAAGGAGCGTCTCCACGGGTGGATGGGGGGAGACGGCATCGGCCTGCTGGCCACGCTGCTGGCCCTGCTGGCGTTGGGGCTGGGGTTCATCGAGCTGTCGGACGAGGTGCGTGAGCGGGAAACCCAACACTTCGACGAGCGCGTGCTGCTGGCGCTGCGGAAGCCGGGCAGTCCGGAGGAGCCGCGCGGGCCGCTGTGGTTGGCCGAGGCGGCCCGGGATGTGACGGCGCTGGGCAGCGTGTCGGTGCTGACGCTGGTGGTGTGCGCGGTGAGTGGGTTCCTCATCCTGGTGCGGCGCTGGAGGACACTGGCGCTGGTGGTGGGCTCGACGTTGGGCGGGGCGGTGGTGAACTCGCTCCTCAAGAGCCTGTTCGCCCGGCCGAGGCCCACGGTGGTGCCACACCTCACCCAGGTGCTGACGGAGAGCTTCCCCAGCGGACACGCGATGCTGTCGGCCATCGTCTACCTGACGTTGGGAGCGCTGCTGGCGCAGCTCGTCGATCGGCGGTGGCTCAAGGCGTACCTGGTGGGCGTGGTGCTGGCCCTCACGCTGCTCATCGGGCTGACGCGGGTGTACCTCGGGGTGCACTACCCCACGGACGTGCTGGGCGGATGGATGGCGGGGCTGGGGTGGGCGCTGCTGTCGGCCGTGGTGGCCCGTGCGGCCCGACGGCGCAGCCCCGGGCTGCGCGAGGAGTCCCGAGGCGATACCGCGCCCTCATGAGGTGGATGTCCACCCATGTCCACCCGCCGTGGGCCTGCACGGCGTGAGGGGCGTCGTCGCGCAAGCTGTCTCCTTCTGTGTCGGCGCTCTTCCTCGCGGCCGTTCTGAGCGGATGCGGAGCGGGGGTCGAGGGCACGGAGTCCTCGGACATCTCGACGGCGCGCGGCGCGGACGGACTGGAGCTGGCGGCGAACCCGGGCGAGGTCCTGCCCGCGCCTTCCGCCGCCGCGAGTTGCACCCCGCTGTGCGGCGGGAGTTGCGCGCCGGTTCAGCTCGCGCAGACCTCCGGTCTCGCTCAGCCCATCCTTCCTTTTGGCACGAGCGTGTACTTCTCCGGAGCCATCACGTACGAGGCCAGCTACAGCTACTTCGGCCGAGCCTCCAAGCAGGGCGACTCGAGTGTCCTGCTGGCCGAGAGGCTCCAGCTCCCGCCCACGTCTTTGTCGAACGGAACCTCCGCCTACGCCGTCGTCAGATACCCGGGCAACTCGGGGCTCGGCCACCTGAACGAGTTCAAGCCCGACGGAAGCATCACCTCGGTGCCGGGCATCGACGGCTCGCGCTCCCTCTCCATCACCGCCGTGGACGCAACGAAGCTCTATGCGTTGGAGCGCGGTGACGAGAGCGTCTGGTCGACGCCGCTCAAGGGAGGCACTTGGACCCGGGCCACTCAGTCGATCGCGAACGTGGCGGGCAGGAGCGTGCGCGTGGACAGCTCCTCACCTGCTTGGGGGAGCGACCTCGGGGAGACGACAGACCTTCACTGAACGCGATCACCTCCAGCGGAACGTCTTGTCCGCATACTTGAATCGGCCATCCCCGAGGGGGACGCTGTTCTGCCGAAGCTCGGCACGGATGCGGTCGACAACGGTGGACTCGAAGTACGGCACGTCGAAGGTCCGCTGCCCGTAGCCACCGTTGTTGTACGTGCTCTTCGTCTTCGTGCCCTCGGCGGCGGAGGGCCAAAAATCGAGCGGAGGCATGCGCTCGCCTTCTGCACCGGGGAGCATCGAGCTGCTCCAGGTGCCCCTTACGGTTGGGTTACGGACCCTACGACGCGAGGCACCTTTTGCCCGCCCTGTCCAGGCTGTCCGGATTTGTCGGAGGCGCCCAATAGAATGGGAGTCACCCATCGGAGGCGCTGATGACGTCCACGCTGCTGGTGCTACTGCTCCTCGCTCAGGCGGAAGGGCCCGACAACCCGCCCGATGGGGCAATAGGGCCACCGCTGCCGGCTGGCGCGACGGGCGGCGTGGAGCACTATGTCCAACGGACCCCCATGCTGGTGCTGGACGGCGGCGAGGAGTTCGGCGTCAACCTGGGCGCTCCGGTGTGGCTGCGGCTGGGTGGTGGATCTCCAGGAGCCGGGTGGGTGCGCCGCGAGGACTGGGACAGCCTCTCGGACTGGGGGCAGCTCGTGCGCGGCCTCAAGCTGGGCTCAGACAACGCGCCCGTGGCGCTGTGGGTGGGCGGGTTGGAGAGCTACAGCCTCCTCTCGGCGCACCTCACCGGCACGCTGGGGCCTCTCTACACGGAGGCCTTCTCGGGCGTGCTGGGCGCGCGGCTGATGGGCGCGGAAGTCTCGCTGGACATTCAGCACCTCCTCTTCGGTAGGCCCAGGCAGCGCGGGCGCTACACGCTGGCGCTCTCCGCCGTGCATGGCTGGGGCTGGGCCGGAGGACGGGCCCCCAGGTGACGCTGGCGCACGTGGACGGGACGGCGGTGGTGGGGGCGGGCGCGGATGCGGTGACACCCACGCTGGACATGATGGAAGTGGCCGTGAAGGGGATGGCAGTGGGTCTGGGGCAACCCGGGGCGCGCTCTCAGGGTGCGGCGGAGGTGCGCTGGCGCTTGCTCGGGGGGCACCTGTACGTGCTGGGCCAGGGCGGCACGCTGCTGTTTCCGCGAGGCCAGGGCGCGCTGCGCCCGGGGGCCTTCGCTTCCGTGGGCCTGGGGGTGGAGCATGCGCGCTGAGTCGCCAGGATGCAGGTGGACGGGGCTGCTGCTCGCCCTGGCCCTGCTGTCCAACGCCTGTGCGTCGCTGACGTCACCACCCGGACGGAGGACGCACCTGCGCTACACGCCGCACGAGGCTGCCGCGCCCGCATGGGCCGGAGACCCGGGCGAGGAGTCCGCGCCCGAGCCCGAGGGTCCACAGCGGCTGCACCGCCGCCAGGACGTGCGGGAGGCGGTGACGGCGGTGGGCCCTGGTGGCACGGAGGAGACGGCGTGGCAGAGCGCCCTGGCGGCCCACCTGGCGTTTCGCGGTGCCCTGCTCGACGTGTCGGGCTCCACCCGCGACCTCTCCGGGGAGCTGTCCAGGTTGCGCAAGAGCCACTGGGGCATCGCCGGCAAGGCCGCTGGCCTCTTCGTGCCCTCTATCGAGTATGGTCAGAGCCAGTTGCGGTGGTTGGACGCCGAGCTTGCCGCCGCCACCCGGCTGGCCCACGCCGCCGCGGAGGTGGAGGACCCGGACATGCAGCTGGCCCTGCTGCGTCTGGCGGGCCCACGGCTGGAGGCCGCCATGCTGGGCGCGCTGCTGCTCGCGGCATGGGTGGACTTCCTCAACCTCCTCGATGTGGCGTTCAAGCAGGGCTACGACTCGGTGGAGACGCTGTTCGTGGACATGGACCGCTGGCGGAAGATGGTGGAGCCGGCCATGGCGGCACTGGCCTCGCGGGAGCCAGGGCAGGTGGAGGCAGCGGCGGAGAACATGCCCGCACTGATGGGCTACCTGTCCGGCGAGTTCAACAGGACGGCGGAGCGCCTTCACTCGGGGCTGAGGAGCGTCGAGAAGGTGATGTTGCTGGCGCAGCTCATGGAACTGGTGACGATGAGGTCGGCGCTGAAGTTCTCGCTGCCCGCGTTGCGACCCTCGGCCCCCGTGACACTCGGGGTGGGCATGGTGATGGGCAACAACGGCGTGATGATGGGCACGCGCATTGTCGTCTCCGCCGAGTGGGTGGAGATGGTGAACCGGCTGGTGCGGGCGGGCGTCCTCTCCTTGCCCGCCGTCAGCGCCGCAGTGCGGATTCAGGCCGGCCAGATGATGATGGCGCACGGCGAGATGCCGCGCGGCGTGCGCGAGGCTCTCGGCGACGGGCCCGAGGTACGGGGCATGCGGGTGACGGACAGAGCGGGGGCCGGCATGGCCGAGCCCCCCCGGCACCACGTTCTGCCCAAGGAGTTCCGCGAGTGGTTCGAGAAGCGCGGCTTCACTGGCGACATGGACATCGACAAGTTCTGCGTCAAGCTGGAGCAGGCGCACCACGAGGCCATTCACGGCGGTGGCGACTGGAAGCTGGGCCGCACATGGCCCGGCGAATGGAACCGGATGGTCATGAAGGCGCTGTTTGATGCCGAGACCAGGGCTGGCCGGATGTTGACGCGCAATGCGATCCTGAGAATTGTCGCGAACAACATGAAGCGCTACAGGATCCCGATGAATTTCGTCCCATGGAGAGGACCATGAGCGACGGACGTGCCTGGCAGGGCAACATAAAGGCGCGCCTGTATGAGCGGGTCCGCAAGCGCGGCTACGACTCGCTCACCGCCTTCGCCGAGGCGCGTCCCACCGCTTCGCTAGTGGAACTGGCGGACGAGCTTGGCCCTGATGACATCGCGGCAGTGCAGGTGTTCAGCGGGTTGGTTGCCGAGGCGGAGCGAAGCGGCAAGGTCACGCGTCTGGTGCGCGGGCAACTCGTGCGCGAATTGGCCGAGGCACTCCCAAACGGCTGGCCGGCCGTGCTGGATGACGAAGCCCGTTTCGCTGTCGCCGAGGCGCTCGGCCTCTGGTCTGCCTATACCCCTGAAACTCATGAGGAGCGTGTCAGGAAGGCCGGCGATGCGCTCCTCGCCACCCCACCGCCGCCCGGCTGGCGTCCGCTCGGCCCTGACGACGAGTTGCTGCTCACACTCCTGCCCGACGAGGAGGTCTGATTCTCCGCCGCTCCTCCAAGACAAGAGAGCGCGCGACGACAGACGAGAGGTGCCTATCATGAAGATTTCCTGAACGACCCATGCGCATCCTGTCTGTTTCCGACACGCCGCGGGCCGCGCATATCTCGCGGGTCCCTCATCAGGAGTCACGCATGTTGAAGACCCCCGCGTATGCAGCCGTTGCTCCGAACCAGCCGCTGACGCCGTTCTCCATCGAGCGGCGCGAGCCCGGTCCGCACGACATCCTCCTCGACGTCCTCTACTGCGGCGTCTGCCACTCCGACATCCACCAGGCCCGCGACGAGTGGGGCGGTGGCATCTTCCCGATGGTGCCGGGCCACGAAATCGTCGGCCGGGTGAAGCAGGTCGGCTCGAGCGTCACGAAGTTCAAGGTGGGTGACCTCGCCGGTATCGGCTGCATGGTCGACTCCTGCCGCACCTGCGAGACGTGCGGCCGCGGGTACGAGCAGTTCTGCGAGAAGGGCATGGCCGGCACCTATAACGGCACCGAGATGGACCGGAAGACGCCGACGTACGGCGGCTACTCGTCGCGCATCACCGTCTCCGAGCACTTCGCGCTCAAGGTTCCCGCCGGCCTCGGGCTCTCCGCCGTGGCCCCGCTGCTGTGCGCCGGCATCACCACGTACTCTCCGCTACGCCAGTGGAACTGCAAGAAGGGCGACCGGGTAGCGGTGGTGGGACTGGGCGGTCTCGGCCACATGGCGGTGAAGTTCGCCGTGTCCATGGGCGCCGAGGTGACGCTGCTCAGCACGTCTGCCTCCAAGGAGGCCGATGCGCGCCGCCTGGGGGCCCACGCCTTCGCGAACTCGAAGGACGAGGCCACCTTCCAGCGGCTGGCGCGGCGCTTCGATCTCATCATCGACACCATCTCGGCCCCGCACGACTACAACAAGTACCTGGGCCTGCTGCGCGTCCAGGGCACGATGGTTGTCGTCGGCGTCCCGCCCGAGCAGGTGCCCGTGCACGCGTTCTCGCTCATCGGCGGGAACAAGCGGCTCGCTGGCTCGATGATTGGCGGCATCGCCGAGACGCAGGAGATGCTCGACTACTGCGCGAAGCACAACATCGTCTCGGACGTCGAGGTCATCCCCATCCAGAAGATCAACGAGGCCTACGAGCGGATGATGCGCGGCGACGTGCGCTACCGGTTCGTCATCGACTTGGCGAGCCTGGCCTCGTAGAACAGCGCCTCGATGGCCTTCACCCCGCTCAACGCCCTGAACGCCTTCCTCGCGGTGGCCCGCCGTCGCAGCTTCGCGGCGGCCGCGGCGGACCTCGGCATCTCTCCCTCGGCGTTGAGCCAGTCCGTGCGCCAGCTCGAGGCGCGCCTGGGCGTCACCCTGCTCACGCGCACCACGCGCAGCGTGGCGCTCACCGAGGCGGGCCAGCGCCTGCTCGAGAACGCTGGCCCCGCCGTGGACCAGGCGCTCGAGTCGCTGAAGACGGCCTCGGCCCGACCGGGCGAGGTGACGGGGAGGATCCGCCTCTCCGTGCCCTCCATGTCCGTGAAGACGGTCATCGCGCCGCTGCTGCCGCGCTTCGTCGCGCGCTACCCGAAGGTCGAGGTGGACGTGCGCGTCGAGGACCGCTTCGTGGACATCGTGGCCGAGGGGCTGGATGCCGGCGTCCGCCTCACCGAGTCCATCGAGCGCGACATGGTGCAGGTGCGGCTGTCCGGGCCGAGCCGGTTCGTCGTGGTCGCCGCGCCCGCCTACCTCGCGCGCAGGGGCACCCCGGAGAAACCGGATGACCTGCTCGCTCACGACTGCATCTGCATCCGCGCGCCGACCCGCGGCGGGCGCTACGCGTGGGAGCTCGAACGCGGGAAGAAGAGCTGGCGCGTTCCGGTCCGGGGGCCGGTCACGACCGATGATTGGTCGCTGATGAAGGCACTGGCCGAGGAAGGCGTCGGGCTCATGTACACGTTCGAGCCCTTGATCGCCGCCGAGCTGACGCGGGGGAGCCTGCGCGTGGTGCTCGAGCCGTACGCGCCCGTGGTGCCGGGCCTCTTCCTCTACTTCCCCAGCCGTGCCCAGGTGTCACCGGCCCTGAGGGCCTTCGTGAGCATGGCCCGCGAGGGGATGGCGGGCCCGGGCCGTTAGCGGCTCGAAGAACTGGGACTTCGCGCTCGACTACGTGAAGGTCCACGCCGAGCGGAAGCTGGCCGCGGGCGAGGAGGTGGACACGTGGCGCGGTGTTCCCGAGTGGGCCGAGTCGATGAAGGGGACGCGGATGAGCAGCGACAACCTCTGGAAATGGCAGCGCCTGTGCACCAAGGCGGGGGGCTACTTCCTTGATCCGTCGAATTCGCCCGGCGTTGGCGCGGAGCCGCTGCTCTTCTCGCCCTTCTCGTTCGGGGCCATGCGCACGAACAACGGTATCGTCCTCGAGAAGCTCCTCTCCGACGACGCCTTCTACGACGCGCTGCGGATGTCCCCGAAGCTCTCGCGCATCACCATCCCCTCGCTCGTGCTGTGGGGGCGGCACGACGGCGCGGTGCCGGTCGCCATGGCGCACGACGCCTATGACAACCTGGGTACACCTCCCGAGCACAAGTTCCTCGTCATCTTCGAGAAGTCCGCGCACCTGCCACCCTTCGAGGAGCCCGAGGCCTTCCTCGAGGCGGTGACCCGGTTCATCGAGAAGTACCGCTGAGAGGAGTCGCTTGGGACTCCCTCCAACGAGATTCCCGGGGACGTCAGGATCGCGGCTTGGACTCCTTCAGCCGCTCGACGAGGGAGAAGGGGTGGAAGGCCAGGTGGTCGATGTTGCGGTGGTACGCCGCGAGGTAGGGCTCGCCCCCGAGCTGGATGACGGCTTGGGAGGGCCGCTCGGGCAGATTGTAGAACCAGGCCTTCGCCTCCTCTCGCGTGTCGAAGGTGGCCACCGGCGGAGGAAGGCCAGCCTGCATCATCTCCTTGAGGTGGTGCTCGATGGAGTGATGGGAGAGCAGCCTGCGGAAGTTCCGAGCACGGTCATACACGACGACGTGGTACTCGTCCGCGACCAGAACACAGGCCATATGGGGCGGCCTGGGATGGTTTTTCAGCCAGCGTTCCGCTTCTTCGCGCGTTGCGAAGGCGGCGATCACCATCTCGGGTCCTTCGGTCCCGAGATCCTCGCGGTAGTCCTCGAACTCATACTGCTGGCCGGTCTCATTGATGAATCTGAGCGCTTCGGCTGCGATGAGAAGCAACTCCTTCTCCTCTGGAGACTGGGCCTTCTCATGAATCAAGCCGAGGAGGTTTATCGCTTCGAAGATGCTCTTTCCGATATCCATAGGATGCCGCCGTGATGTGGGGGTCGAGCAGGGCTCGTCAAGATGCCAGGAGAGCCGCTGGAGCGAGGACAACGAGCCCCGCACCCGCGGAAACCGTGACGAACGCAACGCCTGCGATGACGACAATGCTTCCTACCAGAATGGCCTCATGGTTGTGCTTCAGCCAGTCAACAGCCTCATCCATGGCCGAAAACTCCTGGAATTGGCGGCCCTCCAATTCCTGACAATCACGATAGGGTTGCCTGCATTGCTTGTTACACCATTCTTCCTTCCCATCTTGACGCACTGACGGTTCTCCTCATCGCAGTCACGCGGATGGCCCGACACGCGCACGACGCGTCCATATGACCCACGGGCGCTCGAGGAGAGCCTGTACCCGGAGAGCTCGAAGTCCTCGGCACGTCGCCAGTCGTGGGTCACCTGACCGTCGGGTGACTCCTGGATGACGAGCACGTAGCGGGTGAGTTCTTCGGCCGCGGGGGTGATGGTGGAGCGGGTGGTGCCGCAGGAGACGAGCAGCACGCAAAGTGCCGAGGCCATGAGCCTGGAGGGTGTCATAGGGGGGGCGCGGAAGCCGGGAGGGGCGGGCTCCGTAGCATGCGACGTCACCCGGGCCAACATCTCCGCATCGCTCCCGAGGCTGGCCGTGCGCGGTCGTGGTAGTCAAAAGCCGTGGACGATCTCGACGCCCGCAGACGCGAACAGCACAAGCAGCGCCTCTCCTGGATGCCGTGGCTCTACTTCACGCTCAAGCCTCGTCACCGCGCCTGGGCCGAGGCCTGGCAGAAGGAGGTGCAGGACCGACTGCGCGAACTGGAGACGGTGGAGATCGCCGAGGGCTGTTTCATCTCCCCGGAAGCCCATTTGTTCGCCGAGCCGGGCCGCCCCATCCGCATCGTGGGCCCCGGGGTGAGCATCGCCGCCAATACCTTCGTGCACGGGCCGGTGGTGCTCGAGGCCGGGGTGAGCCTCAACGCGCGCGTCAGCCTGGATGGAGGGGCCGCCGGCATCCACATCGGCGAGGGCAGCCGCATCGCCACCGGTGCCACCCTCTATGCCTTCGATCACGGCCTGGCCCCGGATCGCTCCGTGCGCTCCCAGCCCGTCACCTCACGCGGCATCGTGCTCGGCAAGGACGTGTGGGTGGGGGCCAACGCGGGCGTCACCGACGGGGTTCGCCTCGGCGATCATTGCGTGGTGGGCATGGGCGCCGTCGTCACCCGGGACGTGCCTCCCTGGGCCATCGTCGCCGGCGTCCCCGCACGGGTGATCGGCGACCGCCGGGACCGCCGCCGCTCCGGCGCCCCCGACCCCTCCTGGCCACCATCTGACGATTCCGGGGACTGATTGACCGGTTTTCCCTGGTATTCATGTCAACTCCCGAGAAAACGGAGCCGGACCGGGGGCCCCCGAATTGACGCCGCTTCATTCGAGGGTCTTATGCTTCCGAATATGTAGAGGGCCCGTCTGGTGGAGTATGGCGTGCGCGGGAGGAGCCCTCGGCAGACGGCAGGGGGAATCCGTCTCCGAAGCGCGGCCGTCTCCCCGGGGGAAAGGAGCACGGTATGGCGTACCAGGAACTGTCGCAGGCCGTCGCCTTCGATGCGGAGAGCCCGGCGCCGGGGGCGCTCTCGAGGATGGGCCTTCTGGCGCTCGCCGCCAACCTCCGTTCGGGACTGTCCGCGGACGCGCTTCGCTACCACTTCCTGGCGGAGCAGCTCAGCGAGGTGGTCTTCCAGCTCGACGGCCCGGGCACTTTCACCTTCCTGAGTCCCACCTGGAGCTCGCTCACCGGCCTGCCCGTGGAGGACGTGCTCGGGCAACCGCTGGTGGAGATGGTGTACCCGGAGGACCGGCCGCGCGTGCGGGCGGTGTTGGATGCGATCGCCGCGCGCGTGCAGGCGTCCTTCCGGCTCGAGCTGCGGTTGCTCGCTTCCGGGGGGGTCCGATGGGTGGAGCTGGCCGCTCACAGCTCGCCGACGGGTCAGGGAGAGGTGCTGGGGACGCTGGCGGACACCACCGAGCGCCGCCAGCTGCAGGCGCGCCTCCAGCAGACGGACCGGCTGGCCACGCTGGGCATGCTCCTGCCGGGCTTCGCGCACGAGATGAACAACCCGCTCGCCTTCATGCTCGCCAACCTGGAGTACCTGCTCTCCAGCATGGGGGACGTGGCCGGGGCCACCCCGGCGAGCCAGGTGGCCGAGTGGCGCGAGGCGATCGCCGAGGTGCACGAGGGGGCCGAGCGGCTGCGGCAGCTCATCGGCCACCTGCGCGGCTTCCGGGCGGAGTCGGGCCAGGGGCCGGTGGACGTCAACACGCTGCTCGACACGGTGGGCCAGATGGTGTCCAGCACGCTGCGCACGCGCGGGCGCCTGGTGCGTGACTACAGCGCTCGGGCCCCGGTGGCCGGCAGCGAGAGCGGGCTGCGCCAGGCCCTGCTCAACCTCGTCCTCCACGCCGTGCTGTCCCTGCCCGATGGGGAGGACACGGAGGCGAACGAGGTGCGCCTCGTCACCCGCGACGGCACGGGCCACGTGGTGGTCGAGGTGCATGACACCGGCGCCGGCATCCCTCCCGAGCTGCTCCCCCACGTCTTCGAGCCGCTCTTCACGGCGCGGGACGCCCGCCCGGGGCCGACGCTCTCCGTGTGCCGCGACATCGTGCGCACGCTCGGGGGGAGCATCTCCGTGAGCTCCTGCCTGGGCCGGGGGAGCGTCTTCCGGGTGACGCTGCCCAGGGTCTCCTGAGCCGGGCCAGCGGCCGGCCCTGCATCACCCGTCCCGGGTTCCTAACCTTCAGGAAGGGCGTCTTCGCCCCTCGTGGAGGTTTGTGTGCGTTCGTCCGTCATCCGTCTGGGTGCGCTCGTGCTGGCGCTGGTGCTCGCCGCCTGTGGCCACCGCGGTTCCCGGGAGGAACAGTCGGGTTCCGGGCTTCCCGTGGAGCAAGGCGGGCAGGGGCTCGGTGGCTCCTGCGCCGGGCAGCAATCGTTCCTCATCGGCAGCGGCATCCACGACATCACCGGTCCCGCCGCCGAGGTGGGGATGATGGGCTACGTGGAGTTGGAGCAGCAGACGACGGGCATCCACCAGCGTCTGCGCTCGCGGGCCTTCGTCATCGCCTCACCGTGCAACGGCAAGCGCGTGGCGATCGTCACCGCGGACCTGGGCATGGTGTTCCAGGGCGTGAAGCAGCGGGTGGTGGAGCGGCTGCGGGCCACGTACGGGTCTCTCTACTCGGATGACAACGTGCTGCTGAGCGCCACCCATACCCACAGCGGGCCAGGGGGGTACTCGCACTACGCGCTCTACAACCTGAGCACGTTCGGCTTCGAGCCGGGGAACTTCGACATCATCGTCGAGGGCATCTACCAGTCCATCGTCCGGGCCCACGAGCACCTGGGGCCGGGCCGCATCACCCTGGCGGCGGGGGATTTGCTCGACGCGAGCCGCAACCGCTCGCCCGAGGCCTACCGGCTCAACCCGCCCGAGGAGCGCGCGCGCTACGCCCACGACACGGACAAGCGGATGACGCTGCTGCGCTTCACCAGGGAGTCGGGCGTGGAGGTGGGGCTCCTCAACTGGTTCGCGGTGCACACCACCTCCATGGGGCAGGCGCACCGCCACATCAGCGGCGACAACAAGGGGTACGCCTCCTATCTCTTCGAGAAGTCGATGGGCACGCGCTACGATGCCCGGGGGGACACCTTCGTGGCCGCCTTCGCGCAGGCCAACGAGGGCGACGTGACGCCCAACATCTTCGGGGGCGAGGACGGCGGTGGCCGGGACGACTTCGAGAGCACGGAGATTTCGGGCCGCAAGCAGTACGAGCGCGCCGCGTCGCTCTACGCGAGCGCCACCACGCCCCTCACCGGCGGGGTGGACTACCGGCACGTCTACGTGAAGATGGACGACGTGGAGGTGCGGCCCGAGTTCACGGACGGCACCGCGCGGCACACCTGCCCGGCGGCCATCGGCATCTCCATGCTGTCGGGCGCGGAGGACGGGCCGGGCGTGGGAGGAGGCGAGGGCGCGACGTGCGCCGCCATGCACGACGTGTGGAGTTCCTTCACCTGCTCCACCACCACCACGTCCTGCCAGGCGGAGAAGCCCATCGTGTTGCGGATGGGCGCGATGAAACCCTTCCCGTGGAGCCCCGAGGTGCTGCCGATGCAGCTCGTCACCGTGGGCAACGTGGCGATGGTGGCGGTGCCCTTCGAGCTGACCACCATGGCGGGGCGCCGCCTGCGCGAGACGGTGCGGGCCCGGCTGGCGCCCGCGGGGGTGACGGAGGTGGTCATCGCGGGCCTGTCCAATGCCTACTCCGGCTACGTCGCCACGCGCGAGGAGTACGCCCTGCAGGACTACGAAGGGGCCTCCACCCACTTCGGCCCCTGGACGTTGGCGGCCCTCCAGCAGGCGTTCGACTCCCTGGCCCAGGCCCTGCGCGAGGGCTCGTCGCTGCCTCCGGGCCCGCGGCCTCGCGATCTGTGCCAGCAGCAGAGTCAGTTGCGGCCCGGCGTCCTCTTCGATGACAAGCCGCTGTGGAAGGACTTCGGGGACGTCCTCGTGGACGCGCACGCGTCCTACGCTCGAGGCGAAACGGTGCGCGTCACCTTCCTGGGCGGGCACCCGAAGAACGAGCCGCACATCCAGGGCTCCTACCTGCGCGTGCAGCGCCGCGCGGGTCCGCTGTGGGAGGACATGGCGTACGACTGGGACTGGGAGACGAAGTACACGTGGCGGCGCGGCTACTGCCTGCCCACCCTGGCGTGCTCGCATGTCACCATCGAGTGGGCCATCCCCCAGGACGCGCGGCCGGGCACCTACCGCATCATCCACGAGGGAGACTGGAAGTCCGGCTGGGATGGTCGTGTGCGACCCTACCGGGGCACCTCGAGCGGCTTCACCGTGCGGTGAAACGGGCCAGGCCTGCGTTCACTTGCAGGTCCGGTCCGTGTTGCAGCTCTTCCTGCACTGGCGGCAGGTCTCTCCACCCTTGCCGCACGCGTTCTGCGTATTGCCCTGCTGGCAGGTGTCGTTCCAGCAGCAGCCGGAGCAGGAGTTCGACGTGCAGCGGCAGGTGCCGTCCACGCATTCCTGTCCCGCGGCGCAGGCCTGGCCGTTGCCGCACCTGCACTGCCCGTTCACGCAGCGATCCACGCCCACACCACTGCAGGCGGGATTCTTCCCGCAGACGCAGACGCCGCGGCTGTCACAGGTGTCGGCGCGTACTTCATCACACGCCGTGCAGGCGACGCCGCCCGTGCCGCAGGTCTGGAAGGTCCGGTCCACGCAGTTGCCCTGGAAGCAGCAGCCATCGCACCCGATACAGAAGGTTCCCCCATCCGGGTTGTCCGGCGAGGCCGGCTCCAGCCGCAGGGTGACGTCCACCTCGTACCCGTCGCGGATCTCCGCGCTGCCCTGGCCTCGCGCCACCACGACGCCGTTGCGCAATCCCTCGATGGACACCAGCGCCCGCGTGCCGTTGGGGATGTCTCCCAGCAGCACGCGCAACGTCTCTCCGCTGTAGAGCAGCCGGTCCGGTTGCTCGGGAAGTATCTCGGGCCCGAAGGTGGGGCCACCACCCTCCACCGTGCCCCACACCCGCACCTGGGTGAGCAGCAGGGTGGGATCGAACTCGGTGGTGACGTAGAGCGCCGTCCCCGAGGCCTGGGCCGGATCCCGGCAGGCTCCCAGCAGCACGGCGCACACGAGCGCCAGCATCCAACCCCCCCGGGTCGCCTCACCAGATCCGCGCATCATGCGCACACGAAGGTATCCATGACGCACAGGGGGTGCCCTGTCTTGACTCCGGCACCGTCCAACAGGAGACGTTCCCGAACCCGGGATGGCTGGAAGTGGACAGAGGCGCCGTTCAGAGGATCGCGAGCGCCTCCTGGAGGGGCGCGGACTGGGGGGCCGCGGACGGACGGCGCGGAGGGCGCAGGCGCATCAGGAGCTCGCGCAACCGGGCGGAGGGGTTGATGAACTGGAGGCCCACGCCCGGAGACATGCGCCAGGTGCGCGCCTGGGAGGAGTCCACGTGCCGGACCACCTCCCCCACGCACTCCACCTCCTCACCGCCGATCTGCAGGGTGAACTCGAGCCGGGTGAAGAGCTCGGGGAAGGGCTCGGCGCAGCACATGAAGACACCGCCGCGGCTGATCTCACTGCAATGCACCACCACGGAGCCCGTGTCGTGGCGCACGCGGGCCGCCCAGGTGGGAGGCGGCGTGGGATCATTGGGCTCGGGCCGGGCCGGGAGCGCGGGGATGGGAGTGGTGCTGGACGCGCGAGGCGGCAGGGGCACGCTGTAGGTGCGCGGAGCCGGCCGGATGGCGGCGAGCAGGGCCTTCTTGAAGTCGAGCGCGCTGGCGAAGCGCTCCGCCGGGTTGCGGGCGAGCGCGCGCAGGAGGGCGTTCGAGAGCGCCTCGGGCACGGCGGGTGCCAGCTCATGGGGAGGGCGCAGCGGAGGCGGCGGCTCCGGCGAGAGCACCAGCTCGGCGAGCTGCCCGCGCGGGTAGGGGAGCTGGCCGGTGAGGAGCAGGTAGCCCGTGACGCCCAGGGAGTAGACGTCCGCGCGCCCATCCACGTGCTGGCCCGCCCACTGCTCCGGAGCCATGTACGCCGGGGTGCCGAACACCTGCCCGGCCATCGTCTGTTCCGGGTTGGCGGTGTCGTGCAGCGCCTTGGCCACGCCGAAGTCGAGCACCTTGAGCGTGGGGAGCTCTCCCGGCCGCTCCATCATGAGGAGGTTGTCCGGCTTGAGGTCGCGGTGCACCACGCCACTGCGGTGCACGGCCTCCAGCGCGTCACACGCCTGGACGAGCAGCCAGGCCAGCAACCCCGGCTCCACGGGGCGCGGCAGCCGCGACAGGGGCGTGCCCTCCAGGTACTCCATGACGAAGTAGTGGATGCCGTCCTTCGACTCGTTGATGTCGAAGATGCGCACGATGTTGGGGTGGCCGATGAGGTTCACCGTGCGCGCCTCGGCGTAGAAGCGCGAGCGCAACCGGGTGTCCTGGGCCATGTCCGGGTGCAGCACCTTCACCGCCACCCGGGCTCCGATGATGATCTGCTCGGCGAGGTACACCGTGCCCATGCCACCGCTGCCCAGCATCTGGACGAGCCTGTAGTGGCCGAGCGTGCGGCCGCGCAGGTCCACCAGGGCCGGTGTCGTCGAGGCCACCTGGCGAGGCGCCGAGCCCGTGGGTTCGGCTCCCGTCCAGGTGGCCTGTTCCTCGCAAGGGAGACTCGCGGGATGTTCTGACGAACAGTGCTCGCAGTGCATGCAGGACGAGTTCCATCTGCAAGCGCCGTGCTCTGTCCGCGGGTGGATGGAGGGGATGTGGACTGTGTCGCAGGGAGTGCGCGACGACGGGAAATCAGGTGATTGCAATGACGGCCAACGCACGCCCCTCTGTCCTCGGAGGCCTATGTTCAATTCGTTCACCTGGCTCGGGGAGGATTGATCAAAACTTCCACATCTGGCCGGTTTCGATGGAACTTCTGCTCTACCTGCCCGGATACGGCCGGTGTGCACCTGGTAACGGATGAAGACGGGTCGGAGGACACGCGCTTGGTGGTCATCGTGATGGGAGTGTCCGGAGCGGGGAAGACGACGGTGGGGACGCGGCTCGCCGCGGCGCTCGGGTGGCGTTTCCTGGACGCGGATGACTTCCACCCCCCCGGGAACGTCGCGAAGATGGCCGCGGGCATCCCCCTGACGGACGAGGACCGGGGGCCCTGGCTGGAGCGGCTGCGGGAGTTGGTGCGGAGCGCCCTGGAGGAGACCGGGGAGGACCTGGTGCTGGCGTGCTCGGCGCTCAAGGGCACCTACCGGGAGCGGTTGACGGTGGACGCGGCGCGGCAGCGGTGGGTGTACCTGTATGCGTCGCCGGAGCTCCTCGCCGAGCGGCTGACGCGGCGCTCGGGCCACTACATGTCGCCCACGCTGCTCGGCAGCCAGCTCGCGACGCTGGAGGTGCCGCGGGACGCCCTGGCGGTGGACGTCTCCACGGCGGAGCCGGACACGGTGGTGGCCAGGATCCTCCGGGAGCTGGGCCTTCAGGCACCGACCTGACGGAGCGCGGGCCACACGAAGGGTGGCACCGTCCAGCGCTCGCTCAGGCGTGACTCCAGCGTCCGCAACGTGCGGGCGAGCCCCGGGAAGCCATCCGCGGGGGCGAGCAGGGCCCGGCAGCGCGCGAGGTGGTGCAGGAGGGCGGCGCGCTCGGAGAGGCCCGGTGCCCACTCGCGGTCCTCCTCCAGCACGCGCGGGGGCAGCCACTGGAAGAGGTTCACCGTGCGAGCCAGCGCCACCGTGGCGCGGGCCCGGGCCCACTGTGAGTCCACCTGGGCCGCCTCGCATTGGGACGAGAGGGCGATGCGGTAGGTGATGTCCGCGCGGGACACGAGCTCGTCCGGGAAGGGCACGGTGACGAGCCACATCAGCGCGTCGTACATCGCGTGGCGCATGCCCGCGTACTCGAAGTCGAGCAGGCGCGGGCCCCCGGGGGTGAAGAGGACGTTGCCCGGTGCCAGGTCCCCGTGCGTGAAGGCGAGGAAGGGCCCCGGGTCCGCCAGCGCGCGCGCCACCGTCTCGAGGTCCTCGCGCGTGCCCGGAGCCGCCTCGGCCTCCACCGCCGACAACCAGCGCAGCAGCCGTCCCTCGTGCTCGAGGAGGAAGCGCGCGTTCTCCACCCGCACCCGCTGGTGCCGGGGTGGCAGCGCCTGGCGGATGAGCTCGTACTCGGACTTCAGGCCCATCGTCCGCGCATGGAGCTGGCCGACGAGCCGGGCGGTGGCCAATACGCCTCCGGCGGCCGCGCGCTCGTCCTCTCCGCGCAGCAGCTCCTCCAGCGAGCGTCCGTGTCCCAGGTCCTCCTGGACGAAGAGGCGCGCGTCCACGTCGCCCGCGAGGAAGCGGGGCCCCAGCTCCGGCGCGCGGCGGGTGAGGAACTCCGCGCCGGCCCAGTCGTCGAACCCGCACACCGGCTCATCCCGGAAGTGCTTGAGGATGATGCCCGGCACGGGGCCGCCCCGGACCTGGGCGCGCACCACCACGCTGCGCGTCCCCGTCTTCAGGAGCTCGGGCGAGCCGAGCAGCACCGGACGGCCCCAGGCCGCCGACAGTGCACGGGCTCCGTTGGCCAGCAGGGGGGCTATCTCCGGCGCGCTCAGGACCGCCGCTCCACCGTCGCGCCCAGCCTCTCGAGCAGCTCGCGGTACCAGGAGAAGGCGCGCTCCGTGCGTCCCGGCAGGGCCTTCGTCCCCCACAGCACGGTGAGGGTGCGGCGCGTGTCGGCCTGCGTCTTGGTGCGCTGCGCGTCCTTCACCGCGTTGGCGCAGGGGCCCTCCGCGTCGAAGAGGCACAGCAGGCCCCCGAGGTCGATGCTCTGCCCGGAGGCGTTGAAGACATACGAGGAGCCCTCGGGTGCGATGCCGATGCGCAGGGGCGGCCGGGCCCGGTCCAGGTCCACCACGCTGATGGGCAGCCCGCTGTGCAGCGACACCGCGTTGCACACGTCCACCGCCGCGTTGATGGAGCCGAGCGAGCCGTCGCCCGCGGCCCGCACCAGGTACTCCGAGGCCGGCTTGCCCCGGCCCGTGGGCTTGTAGCCGCCGTGGCGCAACAAATCCCTCACCGCGCCGCGCACCGTGTCATCGGCGCTCAGGGGCGCCGACGCGTCCGGCTTCAGCAGGGCCACCAGCCACTCGGGGGAGGGCGAGGCGGACAGGGGCGAGAGAAAGGTGACCTCGAAGGCCACCACGTCCAGCAACGGATGGGGATCGACGCTGAGCACGGGGGCGCTTTCTACTCGAAGAGGCGGCTGGCCATGCGCCCCATCTTCCGCGACTTCTCCGTGTACGGCGGGAAGAGGGTGCTCAGCAGGGACAGGGGGCCCTGGCGCAGCACCGCGCGTTCGTGGCTGAAGGTCCGGAAGCCGTACTCGCCATGGTAGTTGCCCATGCCGCTCTCGCCGACACCGCCGAAGGGCAGCTCCGCGTTGCTCAGGTGCACCACCGCCGTGTTCACGCACGTGCCGCCCGCGGACGTCTCCGACAGCAGCCGCTCCACCGTCTGGGCGTCCTGGCTGAAGATGTACATGGCCAGCGGCCTGGTCCCCGCGCGGATGTGCCGCACCGCGTCCTCCATCCGCTCGTAGCGCAGCACCGGCAGCACCGGGCCGAAGATTTCCTCCTCCATGATGGGCATCTCCGGCTTCACGTCCGCCAGCACCGTGGGCGCGATGTAGCGGCTGCCCGCGTCCACCGTGCCACCCACCACCACGCGCGCGCCCTTGGCCACCGAGCGCTCCAGCAGCCGGTTCACCCGGGTGAACTGCGCGTCATCCACCATGCGGCAGAAGTCCGGGTTGGCCTTCCGGGCCTCCTCCGTCTTGCCGTAGAAGCGCTCGACCGTCTCTCGCATCCGCGTGAGCAGCTCCTCCTCCTTCGAGGCGGGCACGAGCACGTAGTCCGGCGCCACGCACGTCTGGCCACCGTTGAGGAACTTGCCGAAGGTCAGGCGCTCGGCGGTGGTCTTGATGTCCGCCGACGCGTCCACCACGGCGGGCGACTTGCCGCCCAGCTCCAGCGTCACCCCGGCCAGGTGCTTCGCCGCCGCCTCCATCACCTGGCGCCCCACCTTCGGGCCGCCGGTGAAGAAGAAGTGGTCGAAGGGCAGCTCCAGCAGCGCCTGGCTCTCCTGCGCGCCGCCTGGCACCACCGTCACCTCGGACGGGTCGAACACGTCGCGCACGAGCTGCTGCATGAAGGCGGACGTGTGCGGCGTCTTCTCGCTCGGCTTGAGCACCACGCAGTTGCCCGCCGCCACCGCCGCCACCAGCGGGGAGATGGTCAGCTGGAAGGGGTAGTTCCACGGCGAGATGATGAGCACCACGCCCTTGGGCTCGTAGCGCACCTCGCTGCGCGTGCCGGCGAGCAGCACGGGCGTGCCCACCTTGCGCGGCTTCATCCACTTCGCCAGGTGCTTGATGGCGTGGTCGATCTCCATCAACACCATCAGCACCTCGCTGTTCTCCACCTCGGCCGCCGGCTTGCGGAAGTCCGCGTGCAGGGCCTGGTAGAGCGCCTCGCGCCGCTGGACGATGGTGTCGCGCAGCTTGCGCAGCCGGGCGATGCGCTCCTTCGCGCTCGTGTGCGCCATGTCCCAGCGCCGCGCCCGAAGGCGCTCGAAGGTCTCCTGGAGGGGGTTCGTCCGAGCCTGTTCGTTCGTATCCACCACGCGCATTGCTTCGTCTCCTCTGGGTTCCGTTCGCCTTCGGGTCCCACCGCTCACAGGCTCTAGGTCATCCTTAGTGGTGGGTCCCCTGCGCGGCGATGGGATTGTTCACGCCTGGACGCGCACCTGCCGCCCGGAGGGGAGGGAGGTGGGGGGCGGGGGGTCATTCCCCTAGGTGTGCCCCGGTTCCCTGTCAACGGCCTCGGCTCCTCTCTCGGAGTGATGGGAAGCTCGCGGTCGTCCGATGGGTGTGCGAGCATGTAGGCATGCGGCCCATCCAGGCGGAGTTGCTCGACGGCGGCGCGCTGTACCGGGAAGTGGTGCTCGGCAAGCTGGCGCACGCGCGCGAGTCGGTGTGGATCTCCACGGCGAACGTGAAGGCCATGTACGTGGAGCAGGGAGGGCGCTTCGTTCCGGTGCTGGAGGTGCTGGACGGCCTGGCGGCGCGAGGGGTGGCGCTGCGGCTGTTGCACGCGGAGCTGCCCAGCCGGCCCTTCCGGGCGGAGTTCGACAAGCGCTCGCGGCTGGTGAAGGGGGGGCTGGAGCTGAAGGTGTGTCCGCGGGTGCACTTCAAGACGGTGCTGGTGGACGGGGCGTGGGCCTACCTGGGGAGCGCCAACCTCACCGGGGCGGGGCTGGGGGCCAAGGGCGAGGACGCGCGCAACTTCGAGATGGGCTTCGTCACCGAGGACTTCGACGTCATCGACCGGGTGACGGCGCTCTACGAGTCCGTGTGGAGCGGGGCCGAGTGCCGCGGGTGCCGGCTGCGCCCGGTGTGTCCGGACCCCATCTTCTCCGGGGGCGAGGGCCCGGCGAAGAAGAAGGGCTCCCCCGCGGGCATTCGTCTGGGCAAGACGCGGCGCCTGGTGCGCCCCGGGAGGAAGCGCGCCTAGGTGGACGGGCGCTCCTTGTCCATCACCCCATGGGTCCGAGCGTTGAAGACCTGACTTACCAGGAACTCTATTATATAATGCCGCCCGCTTGAAATGTTACAGCGGAGCCCGATGATGGCGGATTCCTTCGGGTTGAAGACCCTGGCGCAGGTGAAGAGGAGGAACTTCTTCATCTGCGCGGCCCTCCTGGCCGTGGGGGCCGTTGGCCATTGCGGGGTGTCGGGCTCCGCGGACCCGGCGCCGCTGCTGTCGTTGCTCGGGTGGAGCTCGATGTTCGTGCTGCTCGGGGCGGCGGTGGGGGCGGGGTGGATTCCGGCGGAGTGGTCGGGCATGTGCTCCGGGTCCGTCAGCCTCGTGGCGGCGGCGCTGCTCATCCACGTCACCGGAGGGCCAGCCAGTCCCTACTTCCCGATGCTCAGCGCGCTGCCGCTCGTCGTCGCGACGTTCGCCTCGGAGATCCGCGGAGCCACGATCCTGACGAGCCTGGGGATGGTGGGAGTGGTGGTGCTGCTGGACACGCTGGCCGGCATGCCGGCGCGGCAGATGCTGCTGCATGTGTCGTGCTTCGGGCTCATCAGTGGGGTCGCCATCTTCCTGGCGGGGACGTACCGGCGCACGCGGAGCGCGGAGCGGTCGGCGCAGCAGGAGCGGTGGGTGGCGCAGCAGGAGCGGTGGGTGGCACAGCAGGAGCGCTTGGTGGCGCAGCAGGAGCGGCTGGCGGCGCTGGAGCGGCTCGCGGAGAGCGAGCGCCGCCGGTTGCGCGCCGAGCGCGAGCGCGCGGAGGTGGAGCGGCTGGTGCTGGTGGGGCAGCTGGCCGCCGGGGTGGCGCACGAGGTGAACAACCCGCTGGCCTTCGTGAAGTCCAACCTGCACTACCTCGAGCAGGAGCTGCTGGGCGGGGACGGGCCGATGGACCGCGCGGAGCTGCGGGACGTGCTCGAGGAGACGAAGCAGGGCGTGCTGCGCATCCAGCAGATCGTCACGGACCTGCGGCGCTTCTCGCGTGAGGGGGAGGGGGAAGAGGCGGGCCAGCCGGAAGACGCGCTGCACGAGGCGAAGCGGCTGGCGTCGGTGCGCCTGCGCAGCCTGGGCGAGGTGTCGCTGGACGTGACTCCGGGGCTGCCGCCGGTGCGGCTGGGGCAGCGGCAGCTGGTGCAGGTGTTGGTGAACCTGCTGCTGAACGCGGCGGACGCGGTGGAGATGGCGGTGCCCGCGCGCCGGGCCCACATCGTGGTGAGGGCGAGGCGGGTGGAGGGCGGGGTGCGGTTGGAGGTGGAGGACAACGGCCCGGGGCTTCCCCCGGAGGTGATGTCGCGGCTCTTCGAGCCCTTCTTCACCACCAAGCCGCCCGGGAAGGGGACGGGGCTGGGACTTGCCCTGTGCCGGGAGTACGTCTCACGCGCGGGGGGCACGCTCCTCGCGGAGAACCGCTGCGAGGGCGGCGCCCGCTTCTCCCTGGTGCTCCCGCTGGGGGCGGAGCGCGCCGCGCCGGCGGCCTGCGGCCTCGCGAGCTAGGGCGTCTTGCGGTGCCGGGCCCTCCAGGCGCTGGGGGACTCGCCCGTCATCTTGCGGAACAGGCTGCTGAAGTGCTGGAGCGAGGCGCACCCCACCTCCACGGCCACGGCGGTGAGCTTGGCGTCGCTCTCCAGGAGGAGCGCCTGGGCGGTGCGCACCTGCACCGTGTTGAGCTCGGACTGGAAGGAGGTGCCGGCCTCGCGCAGGCGGCGCTGGAGCGTGCGCTCGGACATGCCCATCTCCCGAGCCACGTCCGTGAGGCTGGCGTCCACCAGCCGGGTCCTCAGCACCCGGTGCAGCTCGCCGAGCAGGGGCGTCTGCCCCATGAGCCGTGTCACCAGATCGTTGAGCTCGTTCATGAGGGCGTGCGACTCGCTCTCGGGACGGCCCAGCCAGGAGAGCGCCTCGAGCGGGTCCGCGAAGGCGCGGGTGGGGTAGCTGGAGCTGACGAGGCTGTAGAAGCCGCCCACCACCGCGCCGGCCATGCCCTCCGGCCGCACCAGCGCCTGGCGCTTCACCGTCTGGGAGAAGCCGGAGATGCGCGGCATCATGTACTTCACCAGCACGGCGAGGCCGTTGGCGTCCGGGGCCTCCACGCGGCGCGCGTCCACCAGCGACACGTGTGGCGCCGAGGGCGCCAGCTCCACGTCCAGCACCTGCGTGAGGCGTTGAATCTGCGCCTCGCCCGGCCTGCCCCATACGGTGAACCCGCACACCTCGGGCGAGGCGTACCAATGGAGGAAGCTCTCCCCCGTCAGGTAGCGGCCGATGGGGTCTCGGAGGTAGTCGTCGAGTCCTTCTGCGGATTGCACGGCGCGGGAGCATAGCTCCGCAGGAGCCTGAGGACCCAGGCGGGATGAATGGGGGCCAGCGGGGTTTGCAGTGTTGGACGAACCAGCCCCTCGCCGGCCAGCCGGGCCGTCAGGGCCGGCAGCTCCCTCCAGGGGGCCTGGGGGCGCAGGTGGTGGGCCTGGTGGTAGCCGGCGTTGAAGCACAGCAGGTTGTACAGGCGGGAGGTGGAGGTGACGCCCAGGGCGTCCCTCCGGGTGGCGTCCGTCTCATGGTGGGCGGCCAGGTTGAGCAGGTGGATGGACAGCTGCCCGAGGAGCACCATGCCGAGGTAGGAGAGCGCCAGCCAGGGCCGCCACAGGGCGAGCGCCACCAGGGAGCCCTGCAGCAGGACGAAGTCCAGCACCAGCTCCGCGCGCTGGCCCCGCTTCTGGGACGCGATCTTCCAGATTCTGCCCAGCAGCGCGTAGGGCCAGAGCCAGGGGGTGAGGGTGGAGCGCACCAGATAGGTGAGCGCGCCCTCACCGGGGCGGCGCCGGCCCCAGTCCCCCTCTCCATCGTTGTACTTGTGATGGTTGAAGTGGTGGATGTGGTAGCCGCGGTAGGCGAAGCCACACGCCACGCCCAGGGTGCGCGAGACGAGCCAGCGCAGGGCTCGGGGCCTCGCGATGGGTACGTGCATGTGGTTGTGGAGCACGGCGTAGTTCCAGAAGAGGAGCACGAAGCCGAGCACCAGCAGGGCGGCGCGTCCTACCCCGGGCAGGGTGTCCCACCCCAGCAAAAGAGCGGGCACCCATGCCCACCAGAGGGCATGGACGGCGAGATGTGGGACATCGACCGCGGGAGGAGAGGCGGGGCGAGGGCTCATGTCCCATTCGTGTACGCACGCGGGGTGTGAACTGCTTCATTGCAGGCGCCAATCGGTTGCGCCAACGCGAAGCCCCGCGTGCTTCCGCCTCCCCCGTCCGGCTCAGCTCCCGCGCAGCAGCGTGGCGGCCACCAGGGACAGCGCCCGGAGCTGCATGGGGTTGAGCTTGCGCACGTGGCGCATCAGCCGCCGCATCAGCGGACTCTCCGGCTGGGGTGGTAGGGGAGGGGTGCTCCAGGCGGGGGGCTGGCCCGGGCCGAGTGACAGCAACGTATCCGCGTGCAGGCTCAGCGCCATGCACAGCCGGCGCAGCGTGGGAACGCTGGGCATCAACAGTCCTCGCTCCAACCGTCCGTACACCTCCGTGGCCACGCCGATTCGCTCGGCCACGTCCGCCTGGGTGAGCCCCGCTTTCGTCCGGGCTTCTCGGGCGGAGTCCCCCATGGCCTTGGCCAACTGTTGCTTCGCTTCTCGTTTCCCCCTGTTGGAGGCCTCCTTGTTGCCGCGCGTACGGCGCCGGGACGAGGAGGACTGCTCGGGGGGGCCTGGATAAGTCGTCTTCGACGCCATGGATCCTCTCGGCTCCGTCCTGACTCCCAGGGTTATATGACTTCTGAAGTCACGTGTCAGCGGATAACTTTTGGAGTTGGTTCGGAATCGACAACCGGGGCATGGAAGGCCGGCGGCTCTGTTGGGGGCCGAGCACTCGCGGTCGCTGGAGGCGGGGCGGGGCCTGGAAGCCCGGGCTGGCCTCCCGGGGACACAATCGCCCGGAGGCCCGAGAAATCGGCCCCGGCGCGATTGTCAACCCCCGAGGTGGGTCGGAATGGAAAAGTCCCAGCTATTTCAGGGGTTTACCTAGCATGACGTTCTGACATAGGGTGGCGCCCTCCCGGGGGTCCCCGGGTACCGGAATCCCCCGCGTTCCCAGGCGCCGAGGCTTCCAGGCGTGCCCCGGTTGGGAGGGCTGTTCAGGCTGTGAGTGACGAGCGTCCGGACGCGCTGCTCAAGAGCGCACTCGAAAAGATCGTCTACTTCGAGGCCCGTGCCGAGCAGCTCCACCATGAGCTGATGTCCACGCGCGAGGAGATGGAGCACCTCAAGCGCGAGCTGACCCAGTCCGAGGAGCGGGAGCTGGCGCTGCGGCGCGAGGTGGCGGAGCTGGAGGTCCGGCTGGGCCGCCTGTCCGCCGACCGTGACGAGCTCACCCGCCTCAACCAGGCCCTGCGCACCGAGCGCAGCCAGCTGCTCGGCAAGCTGCTGGAGGCCAGCCGCATCCGGGCCTCGGACCGGCCCGAGCGCGAGGAGGACGAGGACGGCCTGGGCATCGACCTGGCCTCCTTCATCTCGCAGCTGCGCAGCGAGGCCCTCACGCGTCCGGCCGAGGCCGTGTCCGCGCCCGCGCCGTCCGCCCCCGTGTACCCGTGGCCCGCGCCGTCCGAGCCGCAGCGTTCCGAGGAGGAGCCGGCCCCCGCGCTCGCGGTGGTGACGGCGTCCTCGGTGGCGAGCGTCTCTCCGGTGATGCAGCACGCGCAGCGCCTCCTCCTGGAGGGGCGGCTGGCGGTGAGCCCCGGGCAGATGGCGGAGCTCTCCGGGAGCGGGGGCGGCGACGAGACCCTCTTCGGCTTCTCCGTGCGCGAGCTGTCGGCGCCGGATGCCACCTCGCGCGTGCGCGCCGCCGAGCGCCTCAAGGCCCTGGGCCAGCCGGCCGCCGCGCCCGTGCTGGCCACCGCGCTGCACGCGGAGAAGGACCCCACCGTCCAGGTCGCCCTGCTGGCCGCCTTCGCCGAGGTGGGCAAGGAGGAGGGGGCCTCGGTGGTGTCGCCCCTGCTGGCCTCCACCGTCCCCGAGGTACGCATCGCCTCCCTCAAGGCGCTGCTGGCCCTGGCGCCCCAGGAGGCCGCGCCCCACCTCGCCCAGGCCGTGAAGGACCCGGACCGCTCCGTGCGCCGGCGTGCCTCGTTGCTGGCGCTCGGCCTGGAGGGGGAGAGCGCGCGCCGTCTGGGCGAGGAGGCCATCCACGACTCGGACCCCGAGGTGCGCAGCCTCGCCGCCCTGGCGCTCGGGGCTGGCAGCGGGGAGCACGCCCGCTCGCTGTTGCTGGAGGCCCTCAAGGACCCCGAGGTGCGCGTGCGCCGCTCGGCCGCGCAGAGCCTCTCGCGCATCCTCGGCCAGGACGTCTCCGCCGTGGTGAACATGGATGACGGCCATCGCCGCCGGGAAATCCGCCGGCTCGCCTCGCTCCCCGTGCAGCCCGTGCGCGCCTCGCTCGCTCCCAGGGCGCCTCCACCCGTGCGCCTCGCCGTGGCCGCGCCCGCTCCCATGGCCGCTGCTCCGGTGCCCGTGGCGCCCGCCCCGGCTCCGGCCCGGGCCGCCGCGCCCGCCCGTCCCGCGCCCGCCCCGGCTCGGAGCGCGGCCCAGGCCGTCCGGACCGCCGCCACCCCGGTGGCCCCTCCGAAGGCAGCGCCTCCGCCCGCCTCGCGTCCCGCCGCGCGCTCGGCCCCTTCCCCCGTGGAAGCCCTGTGCGGGCCGTTGATGTCGGAGATCCGCGTGGCCATCCGTGGCCGCTCGCTCGGTGAGCTGGCTTCCGGGGTCTCGGCGACCCTGGAGCTCGTGGAGGAGGCGCTCGCCCTGCTCGTGGCCAGGGGAGCGATCATAAGGAGGGGGCACAAATACTTCGCCGCTTGAGGCAAGGTATGCCCCCCTGAGATTCGACGAAGGGTTCCTCAATGGATGCGCCGACGTACAGCCCCAAGCAGGTTGCCGAGATGCTCGGCCTGCCCCCGAAGTCCATCGCCTCGGCGCTGAAGCAGGACAGCTACACCGGCACGGAGGTGTGGGCGTTGCGGGCACAGCTCGGCGCGTTCCCGCCGTCGCTCGGCCGCCGCAAGCAGCTCTTCCTCAACTTCAAGGGCGGCACCGGCAAGACGTCCCTCTCCACCTCCTACGCCTGGCGCCTGGCGGAGCTGGGCTACAACGTCCTCATCGTCGACCTCGACAGCCAGGGCCACGCCACCAAGTGCCTGGGCTTCGAGGGCGAGGACTTCGACAAGACGCTCCTCAACGTCCTGGTGCGCAAGGCGCCCATGACCGAGGTCATCCAGAAGAGCTCCCTGCCCAACCTGCACTTCGTCCCCTCCAACCTCACCATGTCCACGGTGGACCTGGCGCTGATGCCCATGGCGGGACGCGAGTTCAAGCTGCGCAACGCCCTCAAGGAGGTGGAGGCCCAGTACGACGTCATCGTCTTCGACGCGCCTCCCTCCTTCGGACTGCTCAACCTCAACGCGTTGATGGCGGCCAACGACCTGTTCGTCCCGGTGCTGGCCGACTTCCTCTCCTTCCACGGCCTCAAGCTGCTCTTCGAGACGGTGCAGAGCCTGGAGGAGGACCTCAACCACGTGCTGGACCACGTCTTCATCGTGGTCAACTCCTTCAACGCCACCTTCAAGCTGGCGAAGGAGGCGCTCGAGGCCCTCCAGACGCACTACCCGGAGTACCTGCTGCCCACCATCATCCGGCAGTGCACCAAGTTCGCCCAGGCCTCGAGCGAGGGCCGGCCCGTCTTCGTGGCCGATCCCAACTCCAAGGGGGCCAACGACATCGAGGCCCTCATCCAGAACGTGCTTCCACGCTTGCGGGTGAACACGGCTCCCGGTAGCGATAGCGGTACGCAGCAGGCCGGTTGACGTCACCCCACCTCTTCCGCTTCAAGGCACAGCCCATGAAGAAGGCCTTCGAACAGAACGTGTCCCGCGCCAAGCCGCGCCTCCGCTTGGGGGCCTTCACCGGCGTCGTCGATCCCGCCACGCCCGAGGAGACCCCGGAGTCCGCCGAGCCGCAGGCCCAGGTGCATGCTCCCGAGCCGGAGCCCGAGCAGTACGCGGCCCCCGAGCCCACGCGGGAGCCCGAGCCGCCGGCCGCCGCCGCCAACGATCTGTCCGCCGAGGTGCGGGCCCGTATCGAGCGCGCCCGCGCCCCGCGCCCCACCGCCTCCGAGGTCATCGAAGCCGCCCTGCGCTCGCCCCCGCACCAGGCGCCGCACCACGCGACGCAGGTGGCCGCCGCCCAGGCCCACACCGCCCCGGCCCACACCGCTCACGTGGCCACGCCCCCCGCGGCGCCGGTGGCCCGGGTGGAGGCTCCCGAGCCCGAGGTGGAGGTGCAGACGCCGCCCTCGCCCTCGCCCCGCGAGGACATGGACACGCACGCCCGCCGCGAGCGGCTCAAGGAGCGCCTCAAGGCGGTGCGCGAGAATCCCCGCCCCGAGCCCCTGCCGGCCAGCGTCGCCGAGGCGGGCATGCGCGCGGTGGAGCGCATCTCCGCGCTGCAGAACGAGCTCTCCAAGGTGAAGGCCCTCAACCTCTCGCTCACCCAGGAGCTGGAGGTGTCCCGTCGCCAGGCGGAGAAGGCCACCGAGGAGGCGCGCCTGCGCATGGACGAGGCCCGCCGGCTCGCCTCCGAGATGGAGGGCCGGTTGAAGCTGCTGGGTGACCTCGAGCGCGAGCTGGCCGCCCTGGAGGGTGAGCGCGACGAGGCCCTGCTGTCCCTGCAGGAGGCACGTCAGGCCATGCAGGCCGCCGCCCAGGAGCGCGCCACCCTCGAGGCCGCCGTCGCGGAGGCCAAGAAGGCGCTCGCCGACAGTCTCTCCGAGGAGGAGCGGCTCGCCAGCGAGCTGGAGTCCTCCAAGGACGAGGCCGCCGCGTTGCGCCGCGCCGTGGACACGCTCCAGGGCGAGCGGGACGTGCTGGCCCAGCAGGTGGCCTCGCTCACCGCCGAGCGCGCCGAGCTGCTCGAGGCCCGCAAGGCGCTCGAGGCCGTCCACCGCGCGCTCAGTCAGGCCGTGGCGCGCTGACTCCGGGAGCCGCGCGCTCCCTCCTGTTGCCTCGCAAGCCCGCCCGGGTCCTCGTGACCCGGCGGGCTTTCGCTTTGACTGACATCGAACTGACAGACATTGGACCGGGGTCCAGGGCGAGCGGCCAGCCGAGCCATCGTCCTTCCTGATGCCTTACGGGCGGAGAACGCGGGGCCCAACCCGGGTGCCATTGCCGCACTTGGAGTGACGTCGGAGCTTTACCGCCGAACCCGGGGGGACTCGGAGGCCATTCCGCTGTCCGTTTCCCCTCACACGAGCCGCGCAAAGGAGTCAGAAGTGGCCCTGGATCTATTCAAGGAGAAGGGTGTTCCCCTGGACCGCCAGAGGTTCACCTGGAAGGACCTCACACGCCGTACCTTCAGCAAGCTGGACGATGACGCCTTCACGCGAGTGCGTGTCATCCTGATGAACGGCATCGAAGCGGAGTCCGTGCGCTTCAGCCACGCCTGTGCGCGGATGAACCGTGAGCTTCGCGAACCTCTCGCCATCATCCGCCGGGTGGAGCACTTCCAGCAGACGATGGTGAACTGGATGAACCCGCCGGACCAGTCTCCCCTCGAGACCACGCTCGGCTACGAGCAGACGGCCATCGAGGTGACGGCGAGCGTGGCCCAGCACGAGCCGGATCCCTACCTCGCGCAGACCTACCGCTTCGGAATGCTCGAGGACTTCGATCACCTGTACCGCTACTCGGCCCTGTACGACCGGTTGATGGGCAAGGATCCCAACTACATCGTCCAGAGCTACACGGACATCATTCCCGGGCGGCCCACCGTCGTCGAGCACCGTCACCCGCTGGACGACGTCCGCCGGTCCTATGACGCGCGCAAGGCGGACCCCATCTCCAAGCTCAACGCGCTCACCATCGTCTCGGCCGAGAACCAGGTCCACACCTACTACATGAACATCGGCCCCATCTTCACCGACCCGGTGGCGCGCCAGCTCTACGCGGAGATCGCCGCCATCGAGGAGCAGCACGTCACGCAGTACGAGTCGCTGTGCGACCCGAGCGAGTCGTGGCTGGAGAAGTGGCTGCTGCACGAGGCCAACGAGGTCTACAACTACTACAGCTGCCTGCACTACGAGTCGAACCCCGTCCTCAAGGAAGTGTGGCAGCGGTTCGTGGACTACGAGCTGGGGCACATGCACTACGTGATGGAGCTCTTCCAGCGGCTGGAGGGCCGGGACGCCGCGGAGGTGCTGCCCAAGGAGCTGCCGGAGCCCGTGCGCTTCGACACCCACCGCGAGTTCGTGCGCCAGGTGCTCCGCAACGAGGAGACGCTGAGCGCCAAGGGCACCGAGTTCGTGCCGCGCGCCGAGGAGCACGAGCGCACGCTGCGCTACCGCGAGGCGCTCCACGCGGACGGCGTTCCGTCCGATATCGCCGCGGCGGGTTACATCTGGCGTCCGGGCACCGAGCTGTCGGCCGAGGCCGATCGCATGGGCGTGAGCACCGTGGCCGAAGGGAGGATCCAGTAATGGAACGCAAGGCGAGCGAGATTGGAATGAACCGGACGGGCATCAAGGCCTCTCCGGTGCACAGCAAGGAAGCCATCGAGGGAGCCGAGAAGCGGGGCCCGAGCAGCCTCGGTGATGCCTCGGGCATCGCGAAGGTGCGTCAGGAGTTCTCGCGCGAGGTGGATGGCCTGGGGTCGGTGCCACCTCCTTCTCCGAAGGGGATGGTGAAGACGGCGGTGGACATGCTGAAGGGCGGCCGGGCCACCGTGTTCGTCGACAAGCTGGGCCAGCGCGCCGGCTTCGAGCGCACCGGGGTGCGGCTGTACGAGGCGGCCCTGTCCAAGCTGGACGTGTTCGGCACGTGGGAGGGCGGGCCCTCGCGGGAGCAGCTGGAGAAGATCCGCCTGGATGAGCTGTCGCACTTCGCCCTGATCAAGCGCACCATGGAGAAGCTGGGAGCCGATCCCACGGCGCTCACGCCGGCGGCGGACCTGCAGGCCAACATGTCTGCGGGCGTGCCCAAGATGATGGTGGATCCGCGCGTCAACCTGCTGCAGTCGCTGGAGGGGTTGCTGACGGCCGAGCTCGTGGACAACGCGAGCTGGGAGCTGCTCATCGAGCTGGCGCGCGAGCTGGGGCACTCCGCCATCGCCGAGGAGTTCCAGCGGGCGCTGGACGTGGAGCAGGAGCACCTGGCGCTGGTGCGCAGCTGGATCTCCACCGGGACGATGCTGGAGGCGAGGGTCGGCGAGGAGGCCGCTGGCGCTCCGGCGTAACTAGAAGGACGAGTTCGGCTCCTGGAGGAAGGCGGCTTCCTCCGGAGTCGACTCGCGGCCCAGCCGGGCGTTGCGGTGGGGGAAGCGCCCGAAGCGCGCGATGATGTCGTGGTGGCGGCGGGCGTACTCCAGTGATTCGGCGCTGCCCGGGTCCTGGAGGGCGAGCACCTCGAAGAGGAACACGGCCAGACGCTGGTCGTGGATGTCCTCGCTGTGCTCGAAGGGCAGGTAGAAGAACCAACGCCAGACAGGGGGCAGGGGAACGTCGAGTCCACGGGCGAGCGCGTGACGCGCGACCTCGCGGGCCTGGGCGTCCGAGGCGTAGGCACGCGGCGACTCGCGGAAGAGGTTGCGCGGGAACTGGTCCAGGAGGAGCACGAGGGCCAGGGCACTGCGTGGCTCATCGCGCCAGGCGTTCAGCTCCCCGGCGGCGGCCTTCTCGTGGGTGGCGAGGAACCGGTGGGCGCACTCGGCATCGAAGGCGGCGTCGCGCTCGAACCAGAGCGCGCGCGGCGCGGTGTGTCCTGGCTCGGACGGAGGGCCGAACCAGAAGGTGAGGATGTCGTCCACGCTGGCCATGGGTTGCTCCTGGGCGGATTGCGTTTCGAGTTCCTGGCCCCCAGCTTCCCACGACGCGCCCCTTGATGGAGGTTGGAGAATGCAGGAGCAATACAATCTGGACAGCCCGTCGCTCACGACCTTGAAGAACCCGTCGCTGCGGACGGAGTCGCTCGTGGCGCTGGGGACCTTCGGGGCGCTCACCGCGGGCTCGGCCCTGCTGGGAGCGGGCGTTTCGAACAGCGGACAACTCTGGTACCGGCGGCTGCGCAAGCCGGGCTTCACCCCGCCGTCCTGGGTGTTCGGGCCGACGTGGACGGTGCTGTACGGATTGATGTCCTTCTCCGCGTGGCGGGTGTGGAACCGGCCGGCGGGCCCCAAGCGCTCGTGGGCGCTCGCCTTGTGGGGCCTGCAACTCGGCTTCAACGCGCTCTGGTCCCCACTCTTCTTCGGCAAGCACCGCACGCGGGCGGCGCTCGCGGACATCGCGGCGCTCGGCGTGAGCCTCGCCGCGTATACCGCGGTGGCGGGGAAGGTGGACCGGGGGGCCGCGTGGATGATGGCGCCCTATCTCGGCTGGGTGGGCTTCGCGAGCGCGCTCAACGAGGAGATCGTCCGCCTCAATCCTTGAGCTCCGGACCCGTGGATGTCCCCTCTCCCTCTGGGAGAGGGCCAGGGTGAGGGTATCTTCCCCCTGCCGTCCATTGCCTTGCCACCGGGTCGCCCGGGAGTGGGACAGACTCGACTACCGGGGGATGCAATCGGCGTCGGGCGTGGAGGCCACGACCGAGAGCAGGTGCTGGAGGTAGTCGTTGCGGATGGGCATGGTGCCGTCGACGCCCGCGTGCTCGCCAATGATATAGGTTTCGGATTTGGGCAGACCCGCGGCCTCATAGGCGCCAATGTCCGTGGTCGCGTTCCCATACACGCGGACGATGTCGAGCCCGACATCCTCGAGCAGGTAGGTGAGGTAGTCGGTCTTGTACTGCTCGGTGTTCGGCGGAATGGGACCATCTCCATAGGGATTGGTGTGGACGTGCCCGTCGACGAGGCCCTGGTAGTCGATCCACTCGCGCGTGTCCTTGCCGACCCAATAGGGGCGGGCCGTGAGATAGATGATCTGGTAGCCCTTGGCCGCGTAGCTGTTCACCACATCGACCGCATGCGCGTAGGCCTGGGCCGTGCTGCAGCCGAGGTAGTCGCCGACCGCCTCGAAGTCATTGAGGGTCAGGGTGCCGTCGATGTCGAACAGGACGGTCTGGCGGCCGGGCTCGACCACGGAGAGGAAGCCGGTGGCGGAGCTGAGATCGCCCTCGACGATCATGGTGACCCGGTACTCGCCCACGGGGCGGGTGATGGGGACGTAGATCTTCCCATCGGAGTCCGTGCGGAACTCGCCGACATACTGCCAGCCCGGTGCGTTGGTCCCCATGATGTAGACGTGGACGTCCTCGTCCTCGAGGTCCTTGTGCAGGACGCCGCCGTAGTCGAACTTGCCCACGACGGTGGCCTGGGTCCCCACGGGCACGATCTGGTCATGCACCATGTGATAGGGCGGATGGGTCCAGGAGAGGAGCTGGCTGCCCGTGTGCCGGAAGCTCCGCCGGGTCGGGCCCTGGAGCGCGGGGGGATTCGCGACCGAGCCATAGTCCGGGCACGTGAGTTGCGCGAAGGCAGACGAAGGAACCGCACACAGAATCCAGACAGACAGCGCAGCGAGTCGAGCAACAGTCCGTGTCAAAGTGGCCTCCTTGGCCGAGGGGGGGCCGCCTTATACAGCTCGAAGCGGGACCGCCTCATGCGGATTGAAGAAGACACACACACGTGACTGTGGAGCAGACGACGGGTGGAGAGCCATCCACGGGTAACGGATAAGTGTCGTGACGGCGCACTGCTCGGGTTCTCGAAGCGTGAGAGCGGGCCCGGCGGGCGAGCCGAACGGCACCTCGGAGTGGAGGCTGCGGTGCATGAGTGAGCCCGCGGCCTCGCACTCCGGGCTCGTGTTCTACGAAGCTACAGCGTGACTACCACGGCATCCACGTGCCATTGCAGGTGTCGCCGTTGAAAGGATAGCCCTGGATTCTGGCCTGGGAGACCTTCCCGTCGAGGTCGCCGTTGTAACGGCAATAGCGGAGACTGTAGGCGGCGTTGTCCACCGCATCCTCGAAGGAATGGATGCAAAGCTGGTCTGCGTATTCCTTGACCACGATTTCCGCCCAGTCCTCACTATGGGAGCCGGAACCGCTGTTGTAGACGCGGACGATCGTGTTGGCCGGCATCCTGAACAGCATCATGGACCGAGCCTCGTCATTGACCCACCCCGAGCCGCCGCTGTTGGGCATGATCATCGGGGTGTTGTTGTAGATATACCAGCCGACCTGATCCTGACTACAGCCATTGCCCTCCCAGAACGTGACAACGGGGGGGTCCACGAGCTGGCTGACGCTGGTTTTCAGCTCGGAGGCCGAGGTCTCCTTGTTCGTCTCGTCCGCGGCGGACTCAGGACCGCAGGCGGTGGCGAACAGCATGATGCTGAGCAATCCCATTCGACGGTTCATGTGACGAATCTCCTCTTGAAGGTGGAACGTGGGGACGCCATGGGCCGTCTTCGGCGACATGGGCACACCGGCGTTGTCCGGTTTGCGAGACCACGGTAGGGGCTTCGCGCATGTTCTTACAAGACGGCCGCAAGGCCACCTGATGGTGCCGGGACTCGGCCTGAAACGCCAGCGAACTGTCAGTCCATCACTTCCTGACGTCTTGGATGGAAGTTTACGCATAGGGCAGACAGGGGCAAACCAAGAGCCGAGCGCCATGGCGACCGTGATGTGGTTGGCGTCATTCAGCACGGCTGGCCAGCCGTCGGGGAGACACCCCGAACCTCATTTCGCTGGAGAAGCCGCGCTTCTCGAACCGCTCGCGTGGAGTAGGACGGTGCGGAGCCACCATGCACCTCCTGGAGCGAGGGCACGACTCGGCGCAAAGGAGAGGCCGGGGCCTTGAGCTGTCGGGGAGGCCAGCGAGGAGCACGCGTGGAGGAGGGCCGGTACACCGGCCCGGCGCCCCCCCCTCTCCCCATGTGCGTGGCTGCTGAGGTAGGGTCCCAGCGAGGAGGAGAACGGGATGCCGTCACGTAAAGCCTGGCTGCTTTTGAATCTGACCCTGACATGCTTGATGTGTCTTCAAGCGGGTTGTGACCCTATAACGGGCTGTGACACTGACTCCGATTGCAAGGGAGATCGCGTCTGTAACTTCGGCTATTGTGAAGATCCCTCCGAAGACGGCCAGAAGACGTGCGGTGATGTTGCGCGTCAGTGCTCCTGCGTGGATGGCCTGACCAGTGGAATGACGGTCACGGCGACCAGCTGCGAAACCGGTAAGGCAAAGGTGGAGGGTTGCAGCGCTTCCTGTGGCGCGGGGGCAACCCAGAGTGTATGTACATGTGGTGGCGATACCGATGAGCCCTCCGAGTATATTACCGGTGGTCAACTCACTCGTTCCTTCGCGGCGACTGGCGCGTTGGTGCATTACAACCAGAACGCCATATGCACAGGCACCCTTGTGGCTCAAAACAAGGTGCTCACTGCCGCGCACTGCGTGGATACAGCCTCCCCAGGAAGCCTCAGCTTCGTTCTCGGAGTAGACCTCTCGCAGTCACAACTGCGGTCGAATGTTCTGAGCATAGATATCCACCCCAATTGGGTGCACAACCAATTCGAGAACGGAAACGATTTGGCTGTGTTGACGCTGGCATCACCCATCACCGGGGTCCAACCCGCTGTATTGCTGGTGAGTAGCTCTCCCACGATTGGCCAGCAGATGACCCTGGTTGGCTACGGTCGTACGAGCGGCGATTTCGTTACCGGCATCCGCCGGCTGGCGCGTGTCTCCATTGGTAGACTGACCCAGCAGTCCATCGGTTACCAGTTCAAGGGAGAGGGGGCGTGCCAGGGCGATTCGGGAGGGCCGGCTTTTGTCGAAGCAGGTGGAAGGTGGTGGCAGATTGGCGTCACATCATATGGCGACCAGAACTGCACTCAGTACGGCTTCTATCAACGAGTTGATCTCCACAAGGCCTGGCTCTCCGGACGTGGCGTCCCAGTACAGGAAACACAGAGAGCATGCGAGCAGGACAGCTCCTGCAATGGCGCATGTGAAGAGGACGCGGATTGCTGGTCGTCGATGTGTCCGGACGGCTCATGCACCGCGCCAAATAACCGATGCCTTGCGGATGGGAGCTGTGATCCGGACTGCGGGAGCTCGGATGCCGATTGCGGCGGCGCTCTGGATTACTGCCAGCGCTACAATCTCTATGGCAATGGATACTGTGACCAGGGATGCAGCAATCCAGATCCTGATTGCCAGGCGATCAGTTGCACCCCCTCGTACTATATGTATGATAATGCTTTCTGTTATTGGTATGACTACTCGGGGCGCATGTGCGGGCAGACGGCTATCTATTGCCACCCGTATTACGGTTGCCGGTGCTGAACCTGGGTTTGCTTCTACATGGGTGAACGCATGAAGACCCTCTCTCCAGCGAGGAAGGAGGGCCTTCATGATTCGAAATGAAGAGGACACACCTCGCTCGTAACCAGCCCGCGACACTCGTGGAGTAGGACGGCGCGATGCCACCATGCACCTCCTGGAGCGGGGGCACGACTCGGTGCAAAGGAGAGGTCCGGGCCTTGAGCGGTCGGGAAGGCCAGCGAGGAGCACGCGTGGACGAGAACGACGAGTCGAACTGGGAGGAAGTGGAGCGGTTGGGACCGTACCAACTGCGGGAGCAGGTGCCGCTGGACGAGCACAGCCAGGGCGAGCTCTACCGGGCCAGGAACGAGGAGAGCGGGGCCACGGCCCTGCTGTTCAAGCCCGCGGAAGGAGACGGAGCGGAACCACCGACGGACTGGCGGGTGCGCTGCGTCAGCTCGGCCTCGCCGGGTTACGTAGCGCTGGAGGTGGAGCAGACGCCCTGGTCCGTGGCTCCCGACAAGCAATCGACGGAGACGCTGGTGTGCACGTTGGAGGATGTGCTCGCCGGAGTGCGCCGCATGGCCCAGGCCGTCTCCGCGTCCAACGAGCCTCGTCACTGGCAGCGCCTGGGATGGGCGATGGCGGGAGTTGCCACGGCGTGCGCCTTGGGGTTCGCACTGATGCGTATGGACTCCGCGTGCCCACCATCGAGTGGGCCGGACTCCGTAGCGAGCGGGCCAGCACCCATGAGCCACGAGGTACCAGCGGACACCTGGATGCCGGAGCCATTCACCAGCGGATGGCTCGCGGACACCGTGCCTGAGGGACAACCTGTGTTCGCCCGGCCCATGCCGCGCGAGCCTTTCAAAGGGCAGAAGCGCCCGCCCTGCACTCGCCTCGTCGAGGTGGAGATCATGGGCGCATGCTGGGGGCCGCACAAGCTCAAGGCCCCATGCCCGGACGAACTCTACGAGTACAAGGGTGAGTGTTTCCTGCCCATGTTCAGCGCCAAGAAGCCGGCGCCCCAGTCGCTCGGGAAGTGATTGGAACGAGAGCAGAGGAGATTCAGAAGGTCAGCGCCTGCAGGTCTTGCTGGAGCGAGCGCAGGCGCTCACCCCAGTGTCGAATGATCGGAGGGCCATGCGGCACGCATTTGTCACACGTTGTTGGTAGCTCGGCACTTGTAACATTTCGGGGTATGCCGATTCCTAGAATCTCGTCGTGGACTGCCTTGCTGCTCCAGATCCATGTTTCGCTATTGGGGTGCGCGACCGGACGTGTGGTGGATGCGAGGGCTCCAGCCAACCCTCTGGAGAAGGCGCCCGTCCAACGCCCGCCCGACAGCGGGTCGGAACGTCCTGTGAATGTTGTGAGATCAGCCTCTGCGGCTCGCGTGGCTGAAAACGATCCCCTCCTGACGAATTGGTTCGTGAGCATCAACGTTTTGCCTTTTGGTGCGGGTATGAGTCGGCCCGAGTTCGTCTCGGGGCCAAGAATCTTTTATACAAAGGAAGCCTTGGAGGACCGCATCGAGGGTTTGCTCATCGCCAAGTGCACCATTACCTACGAGGGGGATGTTACGAATTGCCGTCTCCTCAAGAACCTCCCACACATGGGGGAGGCTGTGCTGCTGACCCTGGAACAACAGCGCTATAAGCCTGTGACTATCAATGGCAAGCCTGTTTCGGTGGATTACACGTTCAACATTCGGCTTTCGCTGCCTGGGGGGGAGGTCCTTGCCGACAAGATCCAATCCGCCGTCTCGAAAGTCGTGGTTCGTGAAGAATTGGAGCCGCGACAGAAAGCCGTGTGGCTCTGTCAGTTTGATATGTTCGAGGCGCCCGTGGTAGCGCGGATGCCGAAGAACGTCGATCCCTCTTTCTACATCCGGCGGCAGGATCTCGACTTCCTCCAGAAGGATTCCCCACAAGTGTTGCTGCCGGAACCCGAAAGGCCGGAGTGGCGCGATGCGCGGGCTCTGAATGACCTTTGTGAGGTAACAGCGGTGGTGAAGTCGAAGGACCTGGCCATCGTCCATCTCAAGATGGAGCGCGGAAACGCCGCCCGTGATGTTTCTTTGAAATCGCTCCGGTTTGTGAGCACTCCCGAGGGCTGGCGTGCCGACTACCAGCTTCCAGAACGGAACGCGCAGACTCCCATGGCCGCACCTCCCGCGCATTGATTGTCTCCCCCTTGGATGGGGTCTCGAGGCAATTTCCTTCAGCGCAGTGAAGGCTCGCTGGTCGTGTAGGAGCACTACCATGGTGCCACCGGCTTCACTGTAGCAGGCCGGCCTGATAGAGGCGCATCGCGCGCTTCTCTCGGGCCGGACCTGGAGGCGGAACACACCTTCCGTATGAGGTGTTCGGTGCTTTCAGTGGGCTAGAGTCCGTACGCCCGATGAGTACCCACTCCGCGCATCCCCTGTCCCAGCGTTCGCCAGACTCACTGGAGCACGAGCTCCGTGTCCAGCTCGAGGGCGCGTGGGAGGTGCTCGAGGAGGCCCGGGTCCGCCAGAGCGCTCTATTGGAGCCGCTCGCCTCCCGGCGCTGGATGCGCCACCTTCGGCGGCAGCCTGCGCTGTTGCGACAGGTTCGCGAGCTGGAGGCCCCTCTTGGCGAGGCACTCGCTCGTGCGGAGCGCCGGCTTGAGCAAGGCTCCCGGTCTGAGCAGCAGCCGTTGGCCCTCCTCGCCCACGAGCTTCGTACCCAGCGCACCAGGCTGGAGACACTGGTGCGCGACCGGCTCGCTCGGCTCGGCGAACAGGGAAGCCTGTCCTTCGTGGAGGGTCTCGAACGGCTGGAGACGAAGCTGCGCGAGCCGCCCGCCCCGCCTCTCTTCGAGGGTGAGCTCGTGCTCCTCTCCATCAGCGACGGACGGTGGGTCCCCGTCCTGTATGTCGTCTCCCTCATCGCCCTTCTGTACTGGAAGGCAGACAACGTACTCGGGTTCATCCGCAGCATCCCCTCGGGGGGCGTCTTGCGGCTCGTCCTCGCCGGTATGCAATTCCTCATGCTCACGGTACCCGTGGTTCGCACACTGTGGGGCGTGGGTCGGTTCTTGCTCACGCCCCGGCGGCTGGTGTGGAAACCGCTCCTGGGCAAGACGAAGCAGCTCTCGTTGGACTCGATCCCTCACGATGGCATCACCACCGAGCCTCATGCCTTCACGAAGAAGACCGGTGTCCTGCGTGTGAAAGGGGGAACGGAGACGCTGACCCTCAGTGATGTCCGGCTCCTCGAGCGCATGAAGGCGTTGCTCGAGCTGCACCGCAGGCCGCTCTTGTTCGGACGCGTCCTGGGCCCGCCCACGTACCCGCTGGCCCTGTTCCAGGCGACCCGCCGCCCAGCGTCCTCGGGCCCCGAGCACGCGGGAGAGCCGGGAATGCTGGTGCTGCGCTCCGGCTACGTGGCCTTCCTCCCAGAGGAGGGCTTTGACTTCATGCTGCGCGCTCTCTTCGGCGAGTGGCCCAGGGGCTGCCCGAAAAAGCTGACCCTGCCGCTGATGATGCAGCAGCTTTCCCTTCTTCCTGAGGCGGATTTCGACCGGTGCGTGGAGGACGCTGTCCGCGCCGGTGGCGGAGCGCTCTGGCCCGCGGCCACCGTCACCCACGGCTCCGCGCCCTCTGGCCAGGGATACCAGTTCACCCCCCGGCATGGCCCGGTGCTCACCGGAGTTCCAGACGACTCACTGCGCGATGCCTTTGACTGCGTCATGCGCCACTGGCCTCCTCAGGAGGGTTGAGGCGGTGACCGTCGTCAGCAGGCGACGAACGTGCAGCCCAGGGCGCTGGGGCAGGCGTCGATCGCACTGCACGGGATGTCGGTGAACTCAGGCGGGTTACAGCCCCCACGGGGACGGCTCACGCCCCCCACCGCGTCCGACAGCTCGCCTTCGTCGAGTTCGGTCACCGGCCTGCCGGAGGGGAGCTCGGGAAGTGCCGCCCGCTCCTCCGAGGTGAGGCTCGCGCGGAACGCCGGATCCTTCCACGCACGGATGATGGTCTCTACTCGCATGCTGTTCCTCCTGGCTGGCGCTCTCCGAAATGAGAGGACACGTTCAGGAGGATGGAGTTGCCTCATTTTGCTTGTGACGGGTTCGCGAGCTGGCGTCCCACGCTTGAGGTGACGTTCGAGTAGGTTCGCGTCATGATGCCCACCCTACTCGGGAGGGCTCATGGAGCTCCGCATCCAGAACCTGTCCAAGCGCTACCCCAACGGGACCCAGGCGCTCCAGGACGTCACGCTCACCATTCCGCCTGGCATGTTCGGGCTGCTCGGGCCCAATGGCGCGGGCAAGTCCACGCTGATGCGGACGCTGGCCACCCTGCAGGAGGCCGACAGCGGCAGCGCCTTCCTGGGTGACGTCGACATGCTGAAGGACAAGGACGCCGTGCGCCGCGTGCTCGGCTATCTGCCCCAGGACTTCGGCCTCTACCCGAAGGTGACCGCCGAGGACCTCCTCACCCACCTGGCCACCCTCAAGGGCATCTCCAGCGCGCGCGAGCGCAAGCAGGTGGTGGACGCACTGCTGCACCAGACCAACCTCCACCACGCACGCCGCAAGCAGCTCGGCGGCTTCTCCGGAGGCATGCGCCAGCGCTTCGGTATTGCCCAGGCGCTGCTCGGCAATCCCAAGCTGCTCATCGTGGACGAGCCCACCGCCGGCCTCGACCCCGAGGAGCGCGTGCGCTTCCACAACCTGCTGAGTGAAATCGGCCAGGACGTCATCGTCATCCTCTCCACGCACATCGTCTCGGACGTGCGCGACCTGTGCCCGCAGATGGCCGTGCTCAACGGGGGCAGGGTGCTGCTCACCGGCGCGCCCGAGGACATCATCGCCCGCCTGGCGGGCCGCATCTGGAAGAAGTTCGTGGACAAGGCTGAACTTCCCAGATTGCAGGCCGAGCTGCCCGTCATCTCCCACCGGCTGCTGATGGGCCGCACGCTCGTGCACGTCTACAGCCCGGGTGCTCCGGACGCTTCCTTCACTCCGGCTGTCCCGGACCTCGAGGACGCCTACTTCGCCGCCATCAAGGGGCACCTCGCGGGGGATGCCGCGCCCACCCTCCAGGCCACCGCGGGCTGAGGAGCCATCCCCCATGCTCTCCATTGCCCTCTTCGAGCTGCGTCAGCGGCTCAAGATGCTGTCCACCTGGGTGTACTTCGGCGTCTTCTTCTCGCTCGCCTGCCTGGCGATGTGTGTGGCGGGAGGCGCCTTCGAGTCCGTCAATTTCAGCGCGGGGGGCGGCGGCAAGGTGCTCGCCAACTCGCCTTTCGCGCTAGCCTCGCTTCTCTCCCTGCTCGGTTTCGCCGGGGTCGTCATCACTGGCGGAGTGATGGGCCAGTCGGTCTACCAGGACTTCGCCCACGGCACGCACGCGCTCTTCTTCACGGCGCCCATCTCGCGCACCCGGTTCCTGCTCGGCCGCTTCCTCGGGGCCTTCCTCACGCTCGTCGTCATCTTCTCGAGCATCGGCCTGGGGGCCCGCTTCGGCGCCTCGCTGCCCTTCCTGGACCAGACCCTCTTGGGCCCCACCGTGTCCGGTTCGTACCTGCGGCCCTACCTGGTCAGCATCCTGCCCAACCTCTTCTTCACCGGCGCGCTCTTCTTCGGGATGGCCGCGCTCTCCCGCCGCATGCTCCCCGTCTACGTCACCAGCGTGGTGCTGCTCGTGGGCTACCTCGCGGCGGGCCGCCTGCTGCGGGAGCTCGACACGAAGTGGATCGCCGCGCTGGCGGACCCGTTCGGCATGAACGCGCTACGCATGGTGATGGAGTACTGGACGGTGGCGGAGAAGAACTCCCGCCTGGTGCCGCTCGAGGGCTGGTTCCTCGTCAACCGTCTCCTCTGGGTGGGGCTGGGTGCCGCCATGCTTGGCTATACCCTCGTCCGCTTCCAACGCTCCCACGCCTTGACGGGAGGCCGCGCGGAGGCCGTCACCGAGTCCGTGTCCGCCCAGGCGCCGCTCGCGCCTCCCTCCGTCACGCGCGACTTCCGGGACGCCACCTTCCTGCGGCTGCTCCCGCGGCTGGCGTGGCTGGACCTCCAGGAGACGGTGAAGAACGTCTACTTCCTGGTCATGGTGCTGGCCGGCGTCCTCATGGTCTTCGCGGCCTCGAGCACCCTGGGCACCATGTTCGGCACTCCCATCCACCCGGTGACGTACCTGGTGGTGGAGATGGTGGGCGGCGGCTTCAGCCTCTTCCACGTCATCATCATCACCTTCTATTCGGGCGAGCTCATCTGGCGCGAGCGCGACGCTCGCATGCACCAGCTCTACGACGCGCTCCCCGTGCCCGGGTGGCTGCCCTTCCTCTCCAAGCTGCTGGCGCTGATGGGCGTGCAGGTCCTGCTCAGCGCGATGCTGCTCGTCTGCGGCGTGCTGGTGCAGCTCTTCCGCGGCTTCACGGATATCGAGCTCGGCCTCTACCTCACGGACCTCTTCGGCTACCGGCTGGTGGATATGTGGCAGTTGTGTGTGCTCGCGGTGCTCGTCCACGTGCTGGTGAATCACAAGTACGTGGGCCACTTCGTGATGGTGCTCTACCTGCTGGCCGCCACGTTCGCCGCGCAGTTGGGCTTCGAGCACAACCTCTACAACTACGCGGGCGCGCCCGTGCACATGTACTCGGACATGAATGGCTATGGGCCGTTCGTCGCGCAGATGGTGTGGTTCCGCGTGTACTGGGCGCTCGTGGCGGTGGTGCTCGCCCTCGTCATCCACCTGTTCTGGGTGCGCGGCACGGAGAGCGATTTCCACTGGCGGCTGAAGCTTGCCGGCGCGCGGGCCTCGCGCCCGGTGCGGAGGGGGCTGGTCCGGTCCGTGGTGGGGGCCGTGGTCGTGGGCGCCTTCATCTTCTTCAACACCAACGAGCTCAACCCCTTCAAGACGGAGCACGAGGAGCAGACGGAGTCCGCCGACTACGAGAAGAAGTACAAGCCGCTCGCGAAGGTGGCGCAGCCGCGCATCGTCTCGGCGAACGTGCAGGTGGACCTCTTCCCCGAGGAGCCGCGCATGCGGGCCCGGGGCACCTTCGGGCTCGTCAACAAGACGGCCGAGCCGGTGAAGACGGTGTACGTCAACCTGCCGGACGACGTGAAGGTGTACCGGTTGGTGGTGGCGGGCGCCGAGGCTCCGTCCGAGCAGGACTCGCGGCTGGGCTTCTTCACGTACACGCTGCCCGCGCCGCTCGCGCCTGGGGCCTCCGCCGAGCTCCAGTTCGAGCTGGGCCTGGAGCCACACGGCTTCCGCAACAAGGGCGCGGAGACGCGGATCGTGGAGAACGGCACCTTCATCCACCACGACGTGCTGCCGAGGCTGGGCTACCTGGAGGAGCTCGAGCTCCAGGAGGACGAGGTGCGTAAGAAGCAGGGGCTCGCGCCCAAGGCGCGCATGGCCGACGTGAACGACCTGGAGGCCCGGCGCAACACGTACATCGCCTCGGACTCGGATTGGGTCAGCTTCGAGGCCACGGTGAGCACCTCGCCGGAGCAGATCGCCATGGCGCCCGGCTACCTCCTGCGCGAGTGGACGGAGAACGGCCGTCGCTACTTCCACTACAAGATGGACAGTCCCATCCTGAACTTCTACTCGTTCCTCTCCGCGCGCTACGAGGTGAAGCGCGACACGTGGAATGACGTGGCCATCGAGGTCCTCTACCACCCGAGCCACGCGTACAACGTCGAGCGGATGATCCAGGCGGTGAAGGACTCGCTCGACTACTACACGAAGAACTTCGGGCCCTATCAGCACCGGCAGGTGCGCATCCTCGAGTTCCCCCGCTACCAGACCTTCGCCCAGGCCTTCCCGAACACCATTCCGTACTCGGAGAGCATCGGCTTCATCGCGAAGGTGGATCCGGACGACCCGGAGGACGTGGACTATCCCTACTACGTGACGGCCCACGAGGTGGCGCACCAGTGGTGGGCGCACCAGGTCATCGGCGGCAACGTGCAGGGCGCCACGCTCCTGTCCGAGACGCTCTCGCAGTACTCGGCGCTGATGGTGATGAAGAAGAGGTACGGGGAGGCGAAGATGGGGCGCTTCCTGCGCTACGAGATGGATGGCTATCTGCGCGGGCGCTCCTTCGAGCGCAAGCAGGAGATGCCGCTCATGCGCGTGGAGGGCCAGACCTACGTCCACTACAACAAGGGCAGCGTGGTGATGTACGCGCTGCAGGACTTCCTTGGTGAGGACACCGTCAACCGCGCCCTGGCCTCGTACCTGAAGAAGGTGGCCTTTCAGCAGCCGCCCTTCACGAACTCACCGGAGCTGCTCGCCGAGCTGCGCGCGGTGACGCCCGAGCACCTGAGCTACCTCATCCCGGACTTCTTCGAGCGCATCACCCTCTACGAGAACCGGGCCTTGAAGGCCACGTACACCGAGGTGGCCGGCGGGAAGTTCGAGGTGAAGGTGACGGCGAAGGCGCACAAGGTGGAGGCCACCGGCACGGGCGCGGAGTCGGACCTGAAGCTCGCGGACTGGGTGGACGTGGGTGTGCTCGACGCGGAGGGCAAGCCGCTCTACCTGGAGAAGCTCCAGGTGACGAAGGAGGACGTGGAGTTCACCGCGCTGGTGGACGCGCGCCCGGCGAAGGCGGGGATCGATCCCCTCAACAAGCTCATCGACCGCAAGCCGGACGACAACACGGTGACGGTGGAGAAGCTCTAGGCTCAGGCCAGGCCCAGGGCCGGCCCTCCCCGTGCCGCGCTCCGGGCCATTCCCCCCACGACGAGGTGATGGAAGGGCCGGATGGCGTTGAAGTACACCGGTCCGGTCCAGTTCCGGTAGTGCACCAGCGTCACGACGTGGAAGCGCCTCCGGGTTCCGTCGGTTGGCTCCATGACGACGGCGAGGGTGGCCTCCAGGTGCGAGTCCGTCGCCGCCACCACCCAGACGTGCTCCTCCTCCGCGTGGCGCACCGTGAAGAACGAGGCGGCGCTGCCCGGGGCCATGGGGATGTCTTCCGGGCGCAGGTGCTGGGACTTGGGAATGCCGAGCTGCCTCAGCCCCAGCATCCGGACGAAGAGGCGCCGCACTCCATACAGGGCCGTCACCCAGGCGGGCTGGTACGACAGCAGGCCCGCCAGGAAGGCGCGCAGTGAGGCCTCTGATTCCACCGTCTTCACGTCCACGTGGTCCGCTCCTTTCGCGAAGGGGCGCAGCACCTCGGGTAGTGCCTGGGGCGTTCGGGCCTGGAAGAGGACGCGAAGGCCCAGCGGGAAGAACACCCAGGCTCCGGTCTCGAACATGGGGACCACGCAGAAGAGAGCCACGCCGAGCAGCCCCCAGCCGAAGCTCGCCGGGAGCGGGCGGTTCAGCTCGCGCTCCACCCAGTGGCACAGCGCTCCGATGAGAAGCATGAGCCCGCCTGCGGCCAGGAACCAGAAGGCCGCCGCGCGGGCGCTGGTGTCCTCGCCCACGCTGTTGAACACGCCCGCGTGCACCATTTCCAGCAGCGGCTTCCGGTAGACCACCAGCCCCACGACCTGGTGCAGCGCTCCGGTGAGCATCAGCAACGACCCGTTCGTCACCCGCATGTGCGGCCCCTGTTCTCGTCATCGGATACGGTACCGTATCGCGATACGATACCGTATAGTCCCAGGCCGATGTGGACGCCACCCTGGACGTCGGGGAGGGGGTCCGCCAGACTGCGGCGAACGATGAGACGCCTTTCCGCACGCACACCAGCGCCCACGCCCCTCCGGACGCTCGAGGACATCCGCGAGCAGCGCCGGGGCCCGGGGCTCTCGGCCGAGGACTGGGCGGACGCCGCGCTCTGGAGCCTCGCGGACGGCGTCGAGGCCCTCTCGGTGGAGAAGCTGGCCCGGCGGCTCGGGGTGACGAAGGGAGGCTTCTACTGGCACTTCACGGACCGCGCGGAGTTGCTCCAGGCCGCGCTCGCGCGCTGGGAGCAACTGGCGACCACCCAGGTCATCGCCCGGCTGGACGCACTGACAGATCCCCGGGAGCGGCTGTACCAACTCCTGGCGTTGACGTTCGAGGCGGACCCGCACGGGAAGATCGAGGTCGCCATCGTCGCGGGCGCAGCCGCGGATCCACGCATCCAGCCGGTCCTCGCGCGTGTGTCACAGCGGCGCATGGGCTATCTGGTGACGCTGTACCGGGCGCTTGGCCTGCCGGCTCGCGAGGCGCGCCACTGGGCGCTGCAGGCCTATTCCACGTACGTGGGTCTCCTGCACCTGGCGATCTCCAGCCCGGACACGCTGGGGACGAGCCGCGCCCGCGCCGACTACGTCAAGCACCTCACCCGGGCGCTGATTCCGGCGTGAGCGCCAGAGCCGGCCATGCCGCCATCACCGACAGCATCCCCTACGCGGATGCCGCCGTGCCCAGCCTCAGGTCCTTGTTGAGTCCCGCGTCCCGGCTCACGCGCCAGATCTTCTGGTCCAGGTAGTAGTGGTGGAGGGCGAAGCCCCAGATGAACCCCTCCATCAGGTGTCTCAGCGTGAGCCCCGCCGCCAGCGGAATGTGCCAGTCGAAGCGTCCACAACCCGGGTGCGCGCCGAAGCCACAGCCCAGCCCGCGGTACATCAGCGTGAAGGCCACGCCGCAGACCGCGTAAATGATGAAGCGCTGGCTCACCCTGGGGGCCAGTCCGAACGGAGCCGGGTCCACCCCGGCCGCGTGGTAGCGGTTGCGGTGATAGAACCAGACCACGCCGTGGTACTGCACGTTGTGGAACGCCGTCACCGCCACCGCGAACATGATGAAGTCCATGCGCACGGCCACCGACGGCCAGAACACCACCGCCGTCAGCCCCAGCGCCGCGCCCATCATCAGCAGCTTCGGCCCGTTCACCCGCAGCCCCTCGCGCCTGCGCTGCACCTGCCGGGCCGCGTAGAGCGTCACCAGCGCGAGCACCAGCGCGAAGCACGCCCCCGCCAGCACCGGCTCCCAGGTGGGGGCTCCCGTCAGCCCCAGCCGCTTGCGCGCCACCGGATGTGTCACCGCGAAGGCCACGAAGGGCGCCAGCAGCCCCACGTACAGCGTCACGCTGTCGAGCCGCCGGTCCAGGGGCAGCGACTCGCCACCCTTGCGCTGGTACAGCACCATGATGCCGTAGTGCTGCCGCACCACGTGCCAGTACGCCCACAGCGAGGCGAACGTCAGGAAGAGCTCGAAGGGCAAGCGGGTCCCCAGCGCCGCCGACAATCCGAAGAGCAGGGGCCCCGAGGCGAACCACCCCAGGCTGCCCAGGAGCAGACGCCGCCGTGTCCGCCATTCGCGTGCGTCCAGGTACGTGCGGGACACCGTGGCGAACAGGTGCGGCCCGTCCAGCGCCAGCACCCACGCCCACCAGAGGACGAAGCCGCTGACACCACCCAGGACGTGCAGCCCGACCAGCGCGCCGCTCGCGGCGACCCCTCCCAACGTGGAAATCAGATCGTGCCGTCGGTCCACGAGCCAGCCCGTGCGGGCCGGTGTGGGACCGGTGAGAGTGACAGCGGTCATGAATGGCTCCTACGAAGGTGACCAGGATACAACGAGGCGCGGGGCGTCGAGACCCCCGGTTCCTTCGAATCCGGGATGCATCGGACATCTCGTCATGTGACGAGACAGGTAGAGTCGTGCGCTTGACTCGATGGGTTCTCAGGGGGGATACTCATGAGCGGGTGACCAGGTAGGGCGTGGTCGTGCGCAATGACTGACAGGGCGGTCGGAGCGCAATGCGTGTCAGAGGGGCTGGTTAGCCTCGCGAAGGATGGGGGGCGTTGCCGGGGAGAGTGGGAGCAGGTGGATGGGGCGGTCTACGCCGATGGTCTCTCTCGTCTGATCGAGTGCAAACACTGGCGGGAGCCCCTGGACTTCAGCCCGATTGCGAAGTTCAAGGCCCGGGTCGAGCGGCGGCTAGCGGCGACCATCGGGCTGCTGTTCTGCGTGAGTGGGTTCTCCCTGCCCGCGCTGCGCGAGGCTCGAGTGTAGCCCGTGCGCGATGTCTTGCTGTGGCAGAGGAGGGATGTGGAGGAAGCCGCGATGGACTACGAGCTCAAGGGGGAGGACTTCCAATGAATCCGGTCTTGATCGTGCGAGGGAAGGCGATGGTCCTGGTATTCCGCAAGTTGCTCGAGCCGGAATTCGGACGCGAGCTTCACGTGCTCGAGTCGGATCACACTGGAGATGGAGTCTCCCTGGCACGTTCCATCCTCCTCAACCGCAAGTCCATCGTGGCGCTGGTGACCGATGCGAAGCCAGAGGAGCTCCGGCAGACGCACCGCTCCATCGTGTACCTGCTCATCAGCGTGGCCTGCGCGGACCTGTGGAAGGTGGCCTTGCTGGTGCCGCAGATGGAGGTGCTGCTCTTCCAGGAGCGGGGAGTGCTGCGCCAGGTGCTTGGGCGGGAGCCGACGGAGGCGGAGCTGACACGTGGCCAGACCGAGCCCCGGCGCGTCCTGGAGGAGCAGCTCGGGCTCGAGAGCTGGGCGTTGGACGAGGAGCTGTGCCGGCGTCTGGAGACGGTGGACATGAGCCCCCTGGCAGGGCAGCCCGCCGTGCAGCAGGTGCGTCAGTTCTTCCAAGCACACCGCGAGGGGCGCGCCTCACTGCCCTTCTGAATCCAGGACGCACCGGCCCGCCCGCCTGGAGGCCAGACAGACGCTCCCTCTCCTCCAGGTGAGAGGAATGGCTCACATCCCCCACTCATGAACTCAGACCTCTGAACCCAGGAGGTACGACATGAGAACGAGTGGGAGTAGATGGGCATTGGCCTGTTCTTTGGCATTGGCGTCCGGTGGAGCGCTCGCGGGAGCGGGGTGCGCCCACTCCACGCAACGAGAGGTTCCAGGTGAGGCGGCCGGGAAGAAGCACGACTCCAAGCGAGGGTCCCCGCAGCTCCTGAAGCGCTTCCCGGCCATGAACAACCCCGACGTCCGTAGCATCACGGAGCTGGTGGACTTCCGGGGGAAGACCTACTTCGGCCGGAGCCCGGATGCCGGAGGGCCGTCTCTCTGGAAGAGCAATGGCACCGTCAAGGGCACCGTGCTCGTCAAGCAGTTCCCCGAGGTGACCGGTGCCAGCATCCGCGAGTTGACCGTCGTGGGCGATCGTCTCTTCTTCGTGGCGGATGATGGCGTGCACGGAGCCGAGCCGTGGATCAGCGATGGCACTTCTCAGGGCACGCGCATGCTCGCGGACATCACCCCGGGAGCCGCCTCCTCGTCCCTGGAAGAGCTGGCCGCCGTCGGCAACGCCCTGTTCTTCGTGCGCAGGGTTCCCGGGACCGAGGTCCATGAGGAGCTGTGGAAGAGCGATGGCACCGCGGCCGGGACCGTTCGCCTCAAGGACCTGGGCACGGCGCCCAGCGGGGGCATCGCCATCGGGCTGACCGGCTCCGGCGATCGCCTCTTCTTCAGCGGGTTGGATCCAGCGCACGGCCGCGAGCCCTGGATGAGTGATGGCACCGAGGCCGGTACCCGGATGGTCAAGGACATCAACCCGGGGCCCCAGAGCTCCTTCCCCAACTTCCCCGTCTTCGTGGAATCGGGAGTGAACTACTTCGCCGCCACCAACCCCGAGAACGGACGCGAGCTATGGCGGTCCGATGGCACGGAGAGCGGCACGGTGCTCGTGGAGGACATCGTCCCCGGTCCCACGGGCTCCCGGCCGCGGCCCTTCACGTTCTTCAAGGGGCGGCTCTACTTCACCTCGAGCGAGTCGCCCGATGGGGCCCTGCGGCTGCGCACTCTCGTGCCGGGCAATACGAGCTCGGAGCACATCACCGACATCCCCAACCCGTTCGGTCCCGGAGCGCCTCCGCCGAGGGAGCCTCTCGTCATCTACGCGGCGGGGACTGACAACCAGCTCTTCATGACCGTCAACTTCCCCGACCTCACCGCCCCCACCCCTCGGGACGTGCAGCTCTGGCGCACCGACGGCACCGGGGGCGGGACCCGGCTGCTGCACAGGCCGCTGTTCCTCTCGGACCGCTACCCGCCGCCCAACCTCATCCCCATGCGCGACGGCGTCGTCTTCACCGGCTTCAGCCCGGAGACGGGGAACGAGCTGTGGAAGAGTGATGGCACCGTGTCTGGCACGCGTGTGCTGATGGACTTCGTGCCCGGGCCCACCGGCTCGGCGCCCTTGTTCCTGACGCGCTCGGACGGAGAGCTCTTCTTCGTGAACCAGGGCGCCGACCGCGGCGAGCAACTCTGGAAGCTCCCGCTCCACAAGGACCGGCACCACGATCGCCGGGCCGCGCGCTGAACCTTCCACGGTGGAGATACGGCACATGATGGACCAGGAGTATCGAAACGCGCTCATCACGGGCGCTCCGAGCCAGTTGGCGCGCGAGCTGGCGCTATGGCTTGGCGAGAGGGGCACGCGGGTCTACGTCACGGCGCGAAATCAGGAGGAGCTGGAGCCCTACCTCGCGCGGGCCCGGGGCTCGGGTGCCCGGCTCGTGCCGGTGGAGCTGGACACCTCCCGGGTGGAGACGGCACGCGAGCGCCTCCTCGCGCTCGACGAGGAGTGCGGTGGGCTGGACCTGGTGGTGGCCGCGGGCACGTACGAGGAGACGAACGCCCGGGACTTCTCCTGGGAGCGCGCGCGCCACCTCATCGAGACCAACGTCATGGGGGCGGTGGCGCTCCTGTCCGCGGTGCTGCCACGCATGTTGGAGCGTGACCGCGGGCACCTGGTGGGCATCTCCAGCCTGGCCGCGTACCGGGGCCTGGCGGGGCGCTCGGCCTACTCGGGCACCAAGGCCTTCATCTCCAACTTCATGGAGAGCCTGCGCGTGGACCTGAAGGACACCCGGCTGCGCGTCACCTGCGTCTACCCCGGGCACCTGCGCAACCACCATGCGGTGTGGGGCCATTCCGAGCCCTTCACCCTGGACGAGAAGGACGCGGCGGCGCGCATGGGACGGGCCATCCTCCAGGGGAAGGCCCGGTGCGCCATGCCCTGGCAGGCCGCCGCCTTCATGCGTGTGATGCAGGTGTTGCCCGGCGCCCTCTTCGACACGATCGCCCGTCGTATGCGTTGAGGCGGGATCGAGGGCTGGGGAGACCCCCCAGCCCTCTCCGGCCCGCGCAATTCCTCTCGAAAATTCACGGAACGAAAGACGGAGCCGCCCTTCCCTCGTGAAGGCGGCTCCGTCACACGTTCGCTCGGCTCCTTCTGTCTGTGTATCCACACACTGATTTTTCATTCCACCCATTCAGGAAGGAAGCCTCCATGAACCCAGACACCCGGGGTCCCCGCATCACCGCGCACTCGTTCTTCAAGGAGATGCGCTCGTACGGCTACACCTCGAAGCAGATCATCCGGATCATCAACGAGCTGCTCGAGCTCGTCACCACCAGCGTCCGCGAGGAGCGGCGCACCCCCTCCGTCGCGGAGGCCCGGGTGGAGGCGGGGCGCGGCCCGCTGGATGTCCGCTGAAGAGCGCGCGTCACAACACATTCCGCGGCCTTCCATCCGAATGTCCCGGCCAAGACGCGGGACAGGGTTTCCCCCTCGAAGGTCCCCCCCCCCTCACACCGAAATGGTCCATCCATGAAGAACAACACGTCCACGCGTGAAGTCCATCCTACGTTCCTCTGCCTGAGCTCGGCGTTCCCGAAGAATGCCTATGCGCAGAAGGATCTCTACGAGACGTTCGGCAAGGAGATCTACGGCGACATCGCCGCGCTCGAGCGCATCATCCGGCGCGTCCGCGTGAAGCGCCGCTACCTGGCCCTGGACCCGCGCGAGGTGCTGAGCCGCAAGGTCGGGCTCGGTGAGCGCATGGCCATCTTCGAGCGCGAAGTCATGGAGGTGGGAGGGCGCTCGGTGGAGGCGGTGCTGCGTCAGGTGGATCGCGAGTCCATCGGCAGCTTCGTCATGGCCAGCAGCACCGGCTACATCGCTCCCACGCCGGATCTGCTCCTGGCGAGGCAGCACCACCTGCCCGCCCAGCTGCGCCGCACCTTCGTGGGCAACATGGCCTGCAACGGGGGGATGAACGCGCTCAACGTCGCCCTGGACAGCCTGATGGCGCGCCCGAACGAGCGGGTGCTGCTCAATTGCACCGAGTTCAGCTCGCTCCACGTCCGCCCCGAGGAGTCCAGCCGCGAGCAGGTCGTCGTCCACGCCCTCTTCGCCGATGGGAGTGCCTCCACCGTGATGGGCATGGAGCCGCCGGGGGTCGGGCCGCAGGTGCTGGACTTCCACTCCACGCACCTCTACGGCGCGGTCGACCTGATGACGTGGCGGCTGGTGGACGAGGGCTTCCGCATGACGCTCTCGCCCGAGGTGCCCGGCCTCATCGGGGAGCACATCGAGTCGCTCATCGGAGCGCTCACCGCGAAGGCGGGCCTGAGCGCCAGTGACATCAAGCACTGGGCCGTCCATCCGGGTGGGCCGAAGATCGTGGAGGTCATCGGCCAGAAGTTCGGGCTGAGCGACTCCCAGCTCCGCTCCACCTGGCACATCCTCGAGGAGTACGGCAACTGCTCCTCGGCCACCGTCTACCTCGTCCTGGAGGATCTGATCGCCAAGGACAAGCCGCGGCCGGGTGAGTACGGCGTGATGCTCGCCTTCGGCCCCGGGTTGACGATGGAAGGGGCCCTGCTGCGCTTCTGAGGCGCTCCGGGCCTACCGGAAGGTCAGGCCGGTCATGGGGAGCCGGGAGGCCATCATGCGCCGACGCCGGAGGATGGAGCGCAATCCCAGCCACATGGCCACGAGTGACACACCCATCCACACCGCGGCCCAGAGGGGCGCGGGCAGGTACGTGAGCTGCGCCATGGCCTGGGCGTCGGAGACACCGACCTCCAGGCCATAGCCGAACAGGCCCTTGATGTCCTGAAGGGCCATCAGGCACGACAGCGCGGCGATCCACACGATCAGCCCGCGCCTCATCCACACCGGGCCCTTCCACGCGACCAGTCCCAGCAGGGCGCCCATGCCGGCGATGAAGCCGAGCGTGAAGAGTCCATCCGAGCGCGAGGAGCCGGTGGCGAGCGCATGGGCGGCACCGGGGTCGGGCGGGAGCAGGGGCACCCAGAGGACGGCCACACCCACCATCCAGGCGACCAGGCCCCATAGGAGCAGGCGTCCACTGCGCATGCGACCGGCGGCCACCAGCAGCAGGGCTCCGGCGACGGAGGAGCCCACGTAGCCACCGGAGGCGATGAGCAGCTCCTTCCAGAGCGAACCCGTGAGTGAGTGGTAGGTGAGCCCACCCGTGGCCGGGCTGATGGTGACGCTGCCCACGTGTGAGCCCAGGGCCCAGGCGGTGAGGGCGTGTCCGCTCTCGTGCATGAGCGTCACGAGCAGCCGGAAGGGGTACAGCCACACCGTCTGCCAGAGGAAGAGGCTGGCCACGGCGGCGAGCACCAGACACGCCAGCAGGGCGCGGGTGGACATCGGCGGCGGCTCGGGGACGGGTCGCATGACGCTTGGACGCTAACACGGGACTTTTTGTTCCGCGGGTCGTCTCACGGGGAGCGGGCAGGGGAGGGGGTCCCGGGTTGCATGGCACCTCCAGAGCGGGTGTGATGAAGGGGTGAGTCTTCCCGTAGAGCCGCTTTCCTCCGGAGCTCCTTCCCCGGAGAGCCCGCCCCCCGTGACTCCGGTCGCCCCTCGCCCGGCCCGGGATGCGCGCTACGACTGGGCCGCCGAACGCACCTTGCTGGCGTGGGTCCGCACCGGCCTGGCGATGATGGGGTTTGGCTTCGTCGTGGCCCGCTTCGGTGCCTTCCTGCGAGCGCTCGGTGTCACCGCGCCCGGTGCGGTGCTGGACCAGGGCCAGTCCTCCTCCTCGATGGTGGTGGGTCTGCTGATGGTGGCGTTCGGCATCGTGGCCAACCTCGTGGCCGTCCAACGCTACCTGTACAACCACCGGGCGCTCTCGCGTGGGGAGCCCATCGACCCCTCCCCGGCCGGTCCCGCGGCGCTGGCCATCTTCGCCGCGTTGCTCGGGGGCGTGCTGGTGCTCCTGTTGGGGAGGACCCTGCTGAGCTGAGCGCCGCGCCTCCCCCCATGCTGGAGCGGTGGGGCCCGGCATAGAGTGGGGGGAATGGCATCGGACATGGCATCCAGGAAGAGCACGGTCGAGGCGTATGCCGCCCAGCACCGGGGCGACGCGGACCACTACGCCACCTACTTCGCGGGCATGGATGCGTCCATGCAGCAGAAGGTGGCCCTCACCACCGCGCACTTCCCCACGCGCGGCCGGGTGGCGGACATGGGCAGTGGCTCGGGCCGTGGCACCCATGACCTGGCCTGTCTCTACAGGGGCCTGGAGTTGGTGGGCGTGGACATCAACCCCGTGTCCGTGGACATGGCCGCCGCCTCCTACCAGCGCCCCAACCTGCGCTTCGTGGTGGGCGACATCGCCGACCCCGTCTTTCCTCCGGAGTCGCTGGATGGGGTGCTCGACTCGTCGGTGCTCCACCACGTCACCAGCTTCAACGGCTTCTCGCTCGCGCGGCTGGAGGAGTGTCTGGACAACCATGTGCGCGCGCTGCGTACCGGCGGTGTCATCATCATCCGCGACTTCCTCGTTCCGGAGGGGCCCGAGGAGGTGTTCCTCGACCTGCCCGAGACGGATGGGGCGGCCGAGGGTCCCGTCTCCGGGCTCTCCACCGCCGCGCTCTTCGAGCGCTTCGCACGCGACTTCCGTTGCAGCGTCAACCGCGACGGCCCGGTGCCCCATACACGGCTCGCCTCGCCCCACGCGGGGCACGTCCGCTACCGGCTCACCCTGCGCGCCGCCAATGAGTTCATCCTCCGCAAGGACTACCGCACCGACTGGGACGTGGAGCTGCTCGAGGAGTATTCCTATTTCTCCCAGTCCCAGTTCGAGTCCGCCTTCCGGCGCCGCGGGCTGCGCATCCTCAGCTCGATGCCCATCCGCAACCCGTGGATCATCGCCAACCGCTACGAGGGCCGTTTTCATTTGAGCGACCTCGAGGGCCGGCCGCTGCCGTTCCCGGCCACCAACTACCTCATCGTCGGGGAGAAGGTGCCCCCGGGCGCGGGCGTCGAGCTGCGCGAGGAGCGCCGGGAGTCGCTCACCACGCCCCACTTCCTGTCCCTCCGCGCCTGGCGCCACGACTCCGGCCACGTCCTCGAGCTGGTGGAGCGTCCGGGGCGCACGTTGGATCTGCTGCCCTGGTTCCGCCAGGACGGCCAGGTGTTCGTGCTGGCGAAGAAGGGCTTTCCGCGGCCCATCGTCAACGCGTGCGCGGACCATCCCAACCTGGGAGGCGCGGCGCTGTCCGGATACGTCACCGAGCCCCTCGCCGCCATCACCCACGCGGGAGAGGCGCCGGACAAGGCCATCGCGCGCATCCTGCACGAGCGGGCCGGGCTGTCCGCCGACAGCATCCGCTCCCTGAGCGAGCCGGCGCGCTACTTCACCTCGCCCGGTGGGGTGAGCGAGCGCGTGGCCGCGTACCTGGTGGAGGTCGCGCCTACCGCCGGGTTGCCCGCGCCCGACTACGGTCCGTTCACCAGTGCGGGCTCGGTGCGCGAGCTCGATGCGCGCCAGGTGCTCCGTGCCTGCCACGTGGGCGGCATGGTGGACGCGCGGTTGGAGATCAACATCCACCGTCTGCTGCGCCACCTGGGCACCTCTCCCGGGCCGTGGATCGGCGCGACGCTCCAGCTCACCGAGCAGACCGGTGGGCCTCGCTGGGCCCAGGACGCGCTGACGCCCGAGCGCCGCGTGACGTTCACTCCCCACGAGGAGGGTGCCAGTGGCTACCTGGACCTGCGCACCGGCACCTTCTCCGAGCGGGACGCGGAGGGGCGCGTGTTGGCGAGCGTGCCGCGCGAGTACCTCGTGCCGCGCGAGGCCAGCCGCAACACCACGGTGGCGCTTCCGGTGGTGCGGACGCGGGAGGGCTTCTGGGTGGGGCTCGAGCACCGGGAGTTGCCGGTGGTGCAGCACTTCACGGGCAGCGCCCACTTCGCGGTGACACCGGCCTGGCGGCTGCCCCGGACGCTCACCCACCTGGGCCAGGTGCCCGCCTTCATCACCGAGCGCCTGCGCGAGGAGTTCTCCGTCACGGTACGCGATGTCTGGGAGCTCGGAGGCTCGTACCACGCGACTCCAGGTGTCACTCCCGAGCTGGTGTGGCCGTTCGCCGTGGAGGTCGAGGCCGACGCGGCGTGTGACTCGCGCCTGCGCTGGATGCCACTCGAGGTGCTCATCGGCCAGTTGGACGAGGTGCAGGATGCGCACCTGCTGGTGGTGGCCTGGCGGCTGGCGCACGCGCTGGGCGTGTTGGGGTGAGGCTCCGCCACTTCCCTCTACGAGTGGGCCTCACACTCCCCCCTCGTCCCGTCGTGCTCCGAGCCCAGGCCCAGCGGCAGCCGCACCGTGGCCACCGCTCCGCCGCCCTCGCGCGGGCGCAGTGAGATGCGCCCTCCGTGGCGGCGGATGATCTCCCGCGACACGTACAGCCCCACGCCGATGCCCGAGATGCCCGTCTGCTCGCGCCGGTCCCCGCGCTCGAAACGCCCGAAGAGCTGCTCCTCGTCCTCCACGCGCAGGCCGATTCCCCGGTCCGCCACCACCAGCTCCGCCTCGCCGTCCGGCAGCACCCGCGTGAACACCTCGATGAGTCCCCCCGTCGGGCTGTACTTGATGGCGTTGGACACGAGGTTGTGCACCACCTGCTCCATGCGGAGCTCGTCGAAGACGCCCACCAGCGGGCGCGTGAAGAGCTCCAACGTGTGCAGCGGCGAGGCTCCCACCAGCCCCTCCGCCACCCGCCGCACCACCTCGCTCAGGTCCATCCGCGTGCGCTGCAGGGGCAGCTGCTCCAGGCCGAGCTGCGAGGCATCCAGCAGCTGGTTCACCAGCCGCGTCACCCGGTCCACCTGCCGGCTCACGTTGTCCAGCCGAGCCACGTGCTCGCCGCCCACCTTGCGCCTCAATAGCTGCACCTGCGCCTTGAGCGCCGTGAGCGGCGTCTTCAGCTCGTGCGAGGCGATGGACAGGAACGCGTCCTTCTCCCGGCTGGTGCGCTCGATGGCCTCGAGCTGCCGGGAGATCTGCCAGGCCATCCGGTCGAACGTCTCCGCCAGCTGGCTCAGCTCGCGAGGCGCGTCCCTGGCCGCCTCGGAGGCGCGCGCCGTGCGGTCCCCCGCGGTCAACCGGGCCGCCGCGTGCGACACCTCCTGCACCGGGGCGACGATGACGCGCGAGAAGCCGAGCGCCAGCAACACCGCCGCCACCGTGGCCAACCCCATCGTGCCCAGCAGGCCGAAGTAGGCCTGCTCCACGTCGTGCTGCAGCCGCGTGTCCGGTTGCTCCACCACCACCCGCCAGCCCAGCGCGGGGACCTCCACCATGCCGAAGTGGCGCATCGTGCCCACGCGCACCAGTGTCACCGCGTCCTGCTCGACCTCGTAGCTCCCCGTGCCGCCGCTGCCCACGCGCTCCAGCGCCCGCTCCAGCGACGTGCCGCGGATGCTCTGCAGCTGCCCCGGTCCCTCGTCGGCCGAGTCGAAGATGATGCCCCCTCGCGCGTCGGCCACGAGCACCCGCTTCGGAGTGTCCCCCACCTGCGCGCGGGCATGTCGGCGCAGCCTCGGGAGATCCATCGCCGCCAGCACGTAGCCCGCGTAGTGCTCCTCGCGGCGGATGGGGGCCAGCGTCACCACCAGGGGGCCCTGCACGCCGCCGCGCCCGAGGAAGACGTCACTCACGAGGGGCTCGCGCGCGCTCCGCACCTCGCGCACGTAGGGCCTATCCGAGAAGTCGGTGCCCGCCAGCGGACGGCCCGCTTCGTCATTGCGCGGGGAGAAGGCGAGCGCTACCCCCTCCGGGCCGCCGATGTAGGCGTTGACGACCTCTGGCGAGTACGTGACGAGCGCGTCCAACTCGCCCTCGAGGAAATGGGGACCCGGCAGCCGCCCTTCCTGCGAGAGGCTCGTCGAGAGCGTACGGGCCAGCTTCGAGACGCCATGGCTGGCGTGCGCGAGGCTGCTCTCGATTTCACTGACCACCACCCCGGCCGCGTGCAGGTTCTCCTCGTCCACCTGCCGCACCTCGGAGGCGTAGCGCGCGCGGCCCTCGGCGCCGCCCACCACCAGCAGCGGGATGATGGCCCCCAGCGTGAGCGCCGAGCCGAACGCACGGCCGATGGACATGTCCGCCAGGGGCAGGGGCAGCAGCACACGCAGGCGCGCGCGCACGTGGGGGATGAGCAGCACCACCTGGAGGACGAGCACCGCCAACAGCCCGTTCACCGCCTGCTTCAATCCCGCCACCAGCGTGGCATCCAGCGGGATGCCCTCCACCAGCCGGTAGGTGAGGAGGAAGTACAGCGGGCTCAGCGCCCAGTAGCAGGCGTCCGCCACCAACGGGGTGAGGCGCCGACGCAGCGCGCCAACGAAGACACCCTCCAGGATGATGTTGAGCCAGCCCCAGGGATGGCCCCACAGCCAGAGGGTCCTCATTCCGGCCACAGCCCCCGCCAGCCCGCCCGCCAGTGGGCCGAACAGCACCGCGGCGATGAGCACCAGCAGGGGTCCGAGCAGCAGGTGGACCCCGGGCAGGACCTCGAGGGCCGCCAGGTTGAGCACCAACCCGATCAGCCCGAGGCCCAGACCCCACGCTATGCGCCCCAGGGTGCTCATCCGTGCCCAGGGTGCGCACCTGCTGCCGACACCGCAACGCTTCCTCGCCCTTTGGGTGCGCTGGCAGGAGTTGATGCCGGTTGACTGACCGACACGGCAGCCGAGCACGCTGGATGTCTCCAACGAGGCTGGACGCGGATCCGTGGTTCCTCGAAGGACGGGCGGGCATGCGTTGGACCCTGGACGAATCCTGGACAGCCCACGGAATGTCGGGTCTGTTTGCGCGCGGCGTCGTCCCTGTGCCAGACGGGGAGGTAGCTCCCGTCTCTCCACACCTGGGATGCAGCGCCGCGGGGGGGGTCCGGTCGGAAGCGGACCCGCAGGGGCCCCGACACGGAGAAATCATGAGACACACCAGGCCGTCGTTCCGCCGGGGGGCGGGATACGTGCGTTCGTCTACCATTGCCACCCTCCTGCTCGCATCGAGCGCGCTCGCGCAGCCCTCGGGCCTGCCCTCGTTCGAACTGGAGCGGCTGGAGCTGAACCCCAATGGCCGAGGCTCGCTGCTGATGGGCACCGGCGAGCTGCTGCCCCAGGGCGGCTTTCGCGTCTCGCTCGCGGGGCAGTACGAGAACGAGCCCCTGGTGATGTACCGGGATGGCAACCGGCTGGGCTCGGTGGTGAGCGACCGGGTGACGGCGCACCTGCTGGCGGCATGGGCACCGATGCACTGGCTGGAGCTGGGCGTGCAGTTGCCGCTGGTGGCCTGGCAGCGCGGGGATGACCTCGGCGCGCAAGGTGTCACGGCACCGGGCCGTACGGGGTTGGCCACCCCTTCGGCGCACGTGCGGCTGGGGCTGCTCGCGCAACGGCGGGAGGCGCCGGTGGACCTGGCGCTCGAGCTGGGCGTGGGGCTGCCCGTGGGCAGCGTGGACACGCTCTCGCGCGACAGCATCGTGCGCATCTCGCCCAAGCTGATGCTGGGCCGGAACTTCGGCGCGCTGCGTGTCGGCGTGGAGGCGGGAGCGCTGATTCGGCCCGCGGTCGTCCTCGGGGACGAGGGCGCGGTGCAGGACGAGCTGGGCAACGAGGTGCGCTTGGGCGCGGTACTGGCCACCACGGGCGATGGGCTGCGCGGCGAGCTCAACGTGCGCGGCACCGTGCCGCTCACCCGCGAGTCCAGCTCCCTGGAGGTGCTGGCCGGTCTCCGGCTGCCCGTGGGCGAGTCCGTCGAGGCCTACGCGCTCGGTGGCCCGGGCTTCGGTGATGCTCCGGGGACGCCCACCTTCCGCCTGTTGCTCGGCGTGGCCTTTGGCGGGGGCGAGCGGCCGGATGCCTCGCGGCGTGACGACGATGGCGATGGCGTGAGGAACGACGATGACAGGTGCCCCACGATGGCGGGTCCGGTCGAGCGCTGGGGCTGCCCTCGGGCGGAGCCCTCGGACCAGGACCTCGTCCCGGATGACCAGGACGCGTGCCCCACGGAGGATGGTCCGGCCGAGAACCAGGGCTGCCCGGTGCGGGACTCGGACCAGGACGGGACCAGCGACGACATGGACCCATGCCCCACGGAGGCGGGTCCGGTCGAGCGCCAGGGCTGTCCGGTGAAGGACTCGGACCAGGACGGTATCGAGAACGACCTGGACGAGTGCCCCACGGAGGCGGGTCCGGCCGAGCGCCAGGGCTGCCCGGTGAAGGACTCGGACAAGGACGGCCTCGAGGACGCCGCGGACAGGTGCCCCACGGAGGCGGGCCTGGCGGAGCTGCGCGGCTGCCCGGCGAAGGACACGGACGCCGACGGCGTGGCGGACCACCTGGACAACTGCCCCGCCGACAAGGGCGTGGCCACCAACGCGGGCTGCCCGGTGCGGCAGAAGCAGCTCGTGGCCATCCAGACGGGCAAGCTGGAGATCAAGGAGTCGGTGTTCTTCGCCACGGGCAAGGCCATCATCCAGCCGCGCTCCTTCAAGATGCTGGACCAGGTGGCCCGGGTGCTCCAGCAGCACCCGGAGGTCGACCGGATGGTCATCGAGGGCCACACCGACAACCGTGGCAACGCGGAGGCCAACCGCAAGCTGTCGCTGGCGCGGGCCGAGGCGGTGAGGGGCTACCTCGTGAGCAAGGGTGTGGAGCCGTCACGCCTGGAGGCGAAGGGTTTCGGTCCGGACCGGCCCCTCGCGTCCAACAAGACGGAAAAGGGCCGCGCGGCCAACCGCCGCGTGGAGTTCATCATCGTCACCGCCGAGCGCGAGCTGAAGTAGTCGAGGGAATCGATACATATGAAGAACGGTCTCTTCAAGAAGTGGCTCGCGGCGGCGCTGTGCGTGCTGGCCCTCGGCTCGACGGCGGCGCTCGCCGAGCCGGATTCGTTCGGGTTGGGCTCCGGGCGCGATGGCGCGCTCTCGGTGACGACCTCGGGCACCATCATCAACAGCTATGCCCAGGTGACGGGACCCCTGGCCCCGGGGGACACCGTCGTTCCCATGGGGACGTGCCTGGGTGCTGTCTCCTGCTTCGCGGCCGGCGACCTGGTGATGGTGCTCCAGACGACCGGTCTCGTCCCGGTGCCCCCCTCTGGAGGCACGGGCGCCATCGACATCTCCAATGATGCGGTAGGCCGCTGGGAGCTCGCGCGGCTGGCCTCGGTCTCGGGAGCGACGCTCACGCTGACCGCTCCGCTCATCCACTCGTACGCGGCCAATGTGACCCAGGTCATCCGGGTCCCCGAGTACACGACCGTCTCCCTCACCACGACTGGGAGGATCACCGCGGTTCCCTGGAACGGGAGCGCGGGTGGCGTCATCGCGTTCCTGGCCACGGGCACGGTGAGCAACGCCGGGCAGATCACCGCCAACGCCATGGGATTCCGTGGGGGCGTGTACGTCGATGATGGCTCTGGTTCGACGGGCTGTGCGTTGCTGGATGAGGATGCCGCCAAGGGAGCTCAGAAGGGCGAGGGCATCGCCGACGTGCGTTACGGCGCCTCTCATACCGGGCGTGGCAACGTGGCCAACGGGGCCGGAGGCGGCATCTGCTTCAAGTCGGGCGGCGGAGGCGGTGGTAATTACGGGACCGGTGGTGTGGGCGGGCGCTCGGAGTTCTACGTCGATGGGGCCCGGCTCGTGGGCGGGCAGGGAGGCACGGCGCTCGTCTATTCGATGCTGAATCACCTCACTCCAGGCGGTGGCGGCGGAGCCGGTCATGGTGCCGACGGCACGGGCGTGCCGGGTGGGCGTGGCGGCGGCATCATCTTCATCCGGGCCAACCAGCTCTCGGGCACGGGCGCCATCCTGGCCTCGGGTGGTTCGGGTGGCGCCTCGTCCGACGATGGTGGCAGTGGCGGTGGAGCGGGTGGCTCCATCTATCTGCGTTTCGCCAGCACGGCCTCGTGCGGCCAGGTCTCCGCCGCTGGAGGTGTGGGTGGCTCGGTGAATGCCGGCCGGGTGGGTCCCGGCGGTGGTGGCGGCGGTGGACGGGTGTTGTTCCAGGCCGCGCTGGGAGGCACCTGCAACTTCAACCTCGGCGGCGCCACGCCCGGCAACCAGCAGGATCCCACGGCTCCCGACGGCCCTACCTACGGGGCGACGGTGGGCGCCAATGGCAACTCCGTCACCCTGACGGGCGGCTTCGTCGTGCCTGCCGTGCCCTCGGTGACCACGCCGGCCGATGGCCTCATCACCAACAACCGCCAGCCCGATATCCGGGGCAACGCCCAGGCCAACACCACGGTGGTCATCTACATCGACGGGGTCGAGGTCGGCCGGACCATGTCCAACTCCAGCGGCGATTACATCTTCGGCCTGCCCGCCGCTCTCTCCGAGGGCAATCACACGGTGCAGGCGGCCACGGAGCTCAATGAGGTGCAGAGCCCCAAGAGCGCGGCCAACACCTTTACCGTGGATGTCACCGCGCCCGCGGCGCCGGTGGTGAGCGCGCCCGCGGACGGAGCCCTGCTCAATACGTCCAGGCCCGTCATCACCGGAACGGCGGAGCCCAACAGCACCGTCACGGTCATCATCGACGGCGTGGCGGTGGGCACGGTGACGGCGGACGCGTCTGGCAACTGGAGCTATACGCCGACGACGCCGCTGGCGGACGGCTCGCACACTGTGAAGGCGACGGCGACGGACGCGGCGGGCAACACCAGCCCCGAGTCCCCCATGCGCGACTTCACCGTGGACACGGCCGTGCCGGACACCCGAATCGTCTCGGGACCGCCGGCCTCGAGCAACTCGAAGGATGCGACGTTCGTCTTCGACACCGTTGTGGCGGACACGGGCGTGACGTACGAGTGCAGGCTGAGCCCCGCGACCACCTTCGCCCCGTGCACGAGCCCGTTCGACCTCACGGTCCCGGCGGATGGCTCGTACACGTTCGCGGTTCGTGCAGTCGATGCCGCGGGCAACGTGGACCCCACGCCGGCCAGCTACTCCTGGACCGTGGACACCACGGCGCCCTCCGTGCCCGTGGTGACGGGCCCGACGGGGACGGTGGACACCCTCACCCCGGTCATCAGCGGAACGGCGGAGCCGGGCAGCACCGTCACCATCATCATCGACGGAGTGGAGGTGGTCACCGCCCAGACGGATTCGTCCGGCAACTGGAGCTACACGCCGACCACTCCGCTCATGGAGGGTCCGCACACGGTGACCGTCCGCGGCACGGACGCGGTGGGGAACACCAGTGAGGTGAGCGCGGGCCACAGCTTCACCATCGTCCAGGACCACGCGGCGCCGGACACCACCATTACCTCCGGTCCGTCGGACACCACGCCGGAGAACAGCGCGACGTTCACATTCGACTCGAACGAGCTGGGCGTGACGTACGAGTGCAGCCTGGATGGTGCCGACTTCACGCCGTGCACGTCTCCAGTCACCCTCACGGACCTGTCCGAGGGCGAGCACACCTTCCAGGTGCGCGCTCGTGACGCCGCGGGCAACGTGGACGCCACTCCGGCTACCCGGACATGGACCGTGTCCGCGAACACGGGGGGTGACATCGCCTTCCTGGGCAATGGCATCGGCTGCTCGGCCACGGGCGGTGACTCGTCGCTGGTGTTGATGGGTCTGGGCACGTTCCTGGCGCTGGCCCGTCGTCGCCGCCGTCAGTAACCCGACCCCGCTGTCTCGAGTCCCGGGCCGGGCTCCCTTCCCTCATGGGATGCGGGGCCCGGCCTTTTTCGCGTCTCCGTGCATTTGTCAGGCAGGCCCCATGCGCCGGGTCATCCTCATCGTGGATGACACCCCCCGCCAGGTGCATCCACAACCATGGCAATGCCATCTACGTGAGGGAGTACAACGGGGAGGCGGATGACAAGGAGTTACCCGCCCTTTCCAGGTAGGTATCTGGCGACTCTCGAGGATGCCGTCAACGTGAGGACGATCGAGAAGCGGCACTGGCGGTCCGTGCATGGGCGCTCAGCGTAGTCGCGCCTTGCAGTAGGGGCATGCGACGAGCCACAGGGCCTCCACGCTCCTGGTTCCGCGCGCCTTCACTTCCGCTTTCAGGTTCTCATCTCTGGACGGGTTCCTCCTCGTCCACCATGTGAAGGTCTCGTCGCAGGCGGGGCAGCGGAGCAACTTGAGGTCGCCGTACACGCCGCCCACCAGGCCTCCGAGTAACAGCCCGAATCCCACTGTCCCCCAGGGTGTTCCCGCGTGTCCGAGGAGCCCCTTCGGGCCGAAGAGCACCATGAGCCCCCAGCCCACGACGAGCGGAAACAGGGCAAGCCGCATGTACAGGCTCGTACGGCGGCCGTACTCGTCCCGGATGTCCTTGTCGCTCAGGGTCCTGCCCACCTGGGACTTCGCGGGCTCTGGCTCGACAGGAGCCTGGGGCACCTGCTCTCGAGCCAACACCTCCTGCTGTGTGAGCTGACCCGCGGACCGCTCGAGCGTGAACGCCACCTGCGCGAGTGTCCGGAGGGCGCGGCGGCATGGCTCCTCTCGCACCGGGTAGCCGATGGGGGCCACCACCTCGTTCTCCGTGAGCACGGCTCGTGGGTTGTCGGCCACGAGTGCCAGGAGCGCCTCGCGTAAGTCCGGCTCGCGCAGCAGGCGGATGACGGCCGCGGGGTTGCTGCCTTGGATGATGAAGGCCGCGTCCAGGGATTCATCCCCCACCTGGATATCGCGCAGGCCCCGGAGTTGGAGACGGTGGGTTCCCGCCTCCTGACGCGAGAGGTGGAGACCGGAGGGCAGGTCGGCCCGTGCCTTCATGCGCATCTGCGCCGTGCCATCCGGGGAAAGCAGCACCTCTACGGAGTGGCCCTGATAGCGCCCGGAGAGCAGCCGGTGCGCGCCATCAGCCGCGAAGGAGAGCTCCAGCTTCGGAGCCAACGCGAGCCATGCGCGCCGGGCTCGGCGCCGCCTCCACCATCGGAGAGCGAAGGGGAGGGGCACCCCCAGCATGCCCACCAGCAGTAGACCGAGGAACAACGGATTCATGGTGTCTCTTGGCGCTTCCGGGTCAGTGGGCCACCGGCGGGGGGCGATGCTCGGCATAGAGCTGGTCCCTCCAGCGGAGCAGGTCCGCGAACCGCTCCGCGAGGGCCGGATGGGACCAGGCCTTCCTCCGGCCCGGCCCCAGCGGGATGAAGCGCTCTTCCACGGGCTGGATGAACTGGAGTGTCACCGCCATGGTGATGTCCGCGTACGAGAACGTACCGGTGAGGAAGCTCCTCCCCTGGAGCGCGGCACGCAGTTGCTCCAGGCCGGGCACGACCGTGGAGAGCAGGAGCGCCTCCGGGTCCGACGCCGCCTCATGCTTGCTCGCGAGGAAGCGCGCCGCCATTCGCGCCATGGGCTTCAGCGCTGCGCGATCGCGTAGGAGCCCATCGTGATACCCGAGTCCTCCACCAGGAGCGGCACGGTGCCGCGTCCTCCGGGAGGCGCATGGCGGCGCAGGCGCAGCTCGCCCAGGAGCGGGATGTGTTCGCTGTACTGGTAGGCCAGCCGATGGTGGTCCATCGCCCAGCGTGCCTTCTCGGTCCAACCGGAGTAGCCCAGGCCTACGAGAGTTCGCATGGCCAGTGACTCTCCTCGGGCTCCGGTCCCATGGCAACTGCGCGGCGCACCCGTGTCAGGGCGCCGCTGCGACTCCGGCGGGGCGGAGCTTCACCAACTCCCTCCAGAAGCAGCGCCGCACCTCGGAGGCGCCACGCAGGCTGGGTTCGATCGTGGAGGTGAACCAGGAGGCGTCGCCCTCGAGGAAGTGCTTGTGCAGGTCGACGAGGACGCCGTGCTCCGAGGCGAGCTCGGCGATGAGGTCGTTCATCCGCCGGTGGTTGTCACGAGCCCGTTCCACCGGCACTCCGGTGAAGTTGTGGCGGTCATCACCCACCGTGGGGTCGTACACGTTCGCGATGAGCACCGGGCGGATGGGTAGGGCCGTGAGGAAGGCGGAGAGCTTGCGCCGGAACTCCTCGAAGCCCGGGCCCGCGTCCAGGAGCAGGCCCTGGAGGAGGTCGTTGCCGCCCACCGAGACGAGCGCCACCGACGGCCCGTGGCTCTCCACTCCGCGCAGCTGGCGCGCAAGGGAGTTCACCGTCCCCCCATCCTGTGCGAGCTGTTCGAGTCGCCCACCCCCGAGTGCGCTCAGGTCCTGTCCGAGGAACTCGGGGAAGAGGTCATCCCAGTTGTGCACCAGCAGCTCGCCGGGCGAGACGCCGTAACGGTTGTAGTGGCCACAGTCGAGAACCGAATCGCCAAAGGTGAATACCGTGAGCATCCTCCGCCTCCGTCCCGCGCTTCATCTTGCAACCCTGGGGTGGGGGAGCGCACCGGGCAACGGGCCTGCGGTACACGGGCCTGAACACTCGCTCGCCCGCCTGCCTGGAACCTGGTGGCGCCGAGCACGGATCACAAAACCTGACGTTCTCCTCGGACTCCTGGGCGGTGCACGTACCCGCTCATGGAGCGATAAGAGGGCAATGTCATGGCGGAGCGAATGGTGAAGTCCAATGGCGTCGAGCTGTGGACCGAGAGCTTTGGCGAGCCCGGAAATCCACCCCTCCTCCTGGTGATGGGCGCATCGGTCCAGGGCATTGCCTGGCCCGAGGAGCTCATCGAGCTGCTGGTCGCGGGCGGGTACTACGTCATTCGCTACGACCATCGGGATACTGGCCAGTCGACCTGCTTCGACTTCCAGAAGAACCCCTACACGCTGTTGGACATGGCCGAGGACGCGGTGGGGGTGCTCGATGCGTACGGCATCGCCGCGGCCCATCTGGTGGGCGCATCGATGGGCGGGATGATCTGCCAGCTCGTGAGCATCCACCACCCCGAGCGAGTGCTCACCCTCACCTTGATGCTGTCCACGCCACTGCGAGCCGGGCGCATGGAGACCTTCCAGGGCAGGGCAACGACGGAGACGCTGCCACCACCCGCCCCATTCGTGTGCGAGCTGCTCATGGCGGCGGCAAGCAAACCGCCCGGCAACCGCCAGGAAGCCATCGACTCCCAGGTGAAGATGGTTCGAGCGCTGTCCGGCAGCGTAGCCCCCTTCGACGAGCAGGAGTGTCGGCGCAGGGTGGAACGGATGTTCGACCGCGCTCGCGATCCGGCCGCCTCGGCGAACCACGGGTTGGTGCCATTACCCACTCGCGAACAGGCCGAGGCGCTGAAGCACCTGCGCGTGCCAACGCTCGTCATTCACGGGACGGACGATCCGATGCTTCCTCCCGCGCATGGGGTCGCCGCGGCCGAGGCCATCCCGGGCGCCAGGCTGCTCATGCTGGAAGGGCTGGGGCATGATCTCCCCCGCCCGCTGTTCGGGGAGATCGCTCGGGCGCTCCTCGCGCACGCGGACTCGATCGGGGTATCAACCAGCACCGGCGGGGCGGGACCCACGGCCGCCGTGTGCTCCCAGCCGTGGCGCGGGCGATGAATGCGCCTCAGTGGAGGGGCTGGCCGAGGGAATCGAGGATGGGGCGGCGGGTGGGGAGGGTGTGGTGCACGTGGTCGTAGAAGCACTCGGGGCCGAGCAGGGAGATGAGCTCGCGCTCACGTGCAATGCCCGCCTCGGTGCCGGCCTCCGTGGGCAGTTCGTAGGGCTGGACGAGGACGAGCTCCTCTCCGAGCGTCTGGCGGCAATCCGGAGGCAATGTGTCGAGCCGCTCGCCGAACATACGGACGAAGGGCGGGCCGTAGAAGTTGCGCCAGACGAGACCCGGGAGACCCTCGCTGTAGTCTCGGACGGTGGACACCTCTTCCGAGTAGGTGAACGGCTTTCCTTCTGTGGGAATGTTCTTGTGCACGAGTCGCCATTGCCTGGCATGAAGCTCCGCGTCCAGGCCGGCCAGGGCCAGCGGGGAATGGACGAGTCGCATGAGCTCAACCACCTGCACACCATGGGCTGCACGCCAGGAGGCTTTCGAGGTGGAACTGGCGGATGTCGTCCATGTGATTGCGCCCGTGTAGGGAGGAGCGCCAGTAGAGGTGGGATGAATCCAGAAGAAATCCCGGTCCGTGCGTGCTGCCACACACAGGTGGCCATTCTCTTCGTAATAGGCAACGAGAGCGCCGAGATCCAGGTGGGCCGGGTCAATGGTCTCTGAGAGCGATACGGAACCATAGCGCCTGGGCTCGAACCACTTGAATTCGCGGAGAGCGAGGTTGAGGAACTCTCTCACGACGACTTCTGAAGGACGGCCTGGGGGAAGTCCAAGCTGAGTCTGGAAATATTTCAGAGGCATGCCAAAGGGACGAGCTACGGATGGTGTCTCAGGGTTGCTTTGTTTTGGTTCTTCAGTCTGCTGAGAAAATCCAGGAGTGGTTTCGACAGGTGCGTGGGTCCATCAGGATGCCCAGGAGAACGGACCCACAATTCAAGGTGGCCACCATATTTGTCGACGTACTTGAGCATAGCCTCGAGGTTGCCGGAGAGGGAGAGTTCCTTGCGAGCCTTGGACTCGACGAAGGGGTAGGGCTCCCCCCATACGAGTTCCGCGGGGTTGCCCTTCACCGAGTCGGGGATGAAGCCCTGGGCGCGGCTGCCCGGTGGCGGCATCATCATGGCGGCGTTGCGCTCGTACCGGTGGGCCTGGAGGATGGCGTCCTCGAAGGCGTTGCCCGCGGGCCTGTTCTTCAGAATGGTCGCGTAGAGGCGCTCCCAGTCCGAGTCCGGCTGGAAGGAGAAGCGGCGGTACTTCTCCGGGTGGCGGAACTGGTAGTCCACCCAGCGCTGAGCCTTGTGGGCTGGGGTGCCGGGCAGCAGCCGGGTGCCGTCCGGCAACGTGCGCACGCCCAGCAGCGGCACCTTCTGGCCCGCCCGCAGGGCCCCGGCCGCCTCACGCAACGGTGTCTCCAAGCCGCGAGCCACCCGCTCGAGGAAGCGCGATTCCTCCTGGGTGAAGGTGTGGCCCCGCGAGGCCTGTGCCAGCAGGCGCTCAATCTCCTTGGCGTCCCCCGGAGACAGGTGCGAGGCCACACGCGAGAGCACCTCCACCTCGCCCAGGCCCCGGCCGGTGAGCAACGCCAGCCGCTCGGCGTCCTCCGTGGCCTTCATCAGCACGGCCCCAGTTATGAAGGGCAGCAGCACGCCCAATGCACACACCACGCGCTCGGTGCGCGTGAGGGTATGGCCGGTGAGGCTGTGGCCGGTGACGGCTGCCCGAGCGTCCGTTACCTCACCCACGCCCGGCGTCAGGCCCACCAGCAGCTCCAGCACCAGGTCCTCGGAGCGGAAGGACTCCGGGTCGAAGGACTCGTTGTAATCCAGGTGCACCGGAGCCAGACGGCCCAGATGCACCGCGCTGGCCAGGGCCGAGCGACTCGCCAGCAGGTAGAGGGCCACCTCGTCAGGCGTGCGCTTGAGGAAGTCCGGGTCCTCCGTATGGGCGTAGGCCCAGGCCAGCGTGGCATTACCCAGGGCGCGCAGCGAGTGCTCGCGCAGGGGCGACTCGCTCAGGAGGTAGCCCGGGGCCAGTCGGCGCGGGGGCGGGGCGTAGGTGCTCAGCAGCCTTGTGCCCCACGCCTCGTACTCGGCCAGCTTGCGCTGCACCGCGCGCCAGCGCTCCTCGCGCTGTCGCTCCTCTCGTAGCAGCACCGTGTAGCGCGCCAGGGGAGAGGGTGCTTTCTCCAGCGCCTCCTCCGGTTGCAGCAGCACCTCGCGCTCCAGTCTCTTCAGCGCCGCCAGGCCCTCGCGGCGCGCAGCCTCGGAAAGCCCCGTGGCCTGCAAGGCCTTGCCCTGGTGGCGCAGGAAGGCCTCGTAGGGCGCCAGGGGCCGAGTGGCCGAGAGCACCGGGCCCGTGGACTCCACCTCCTCGCGCCAGGGGCCTTCTCCGCGCCGCAGCGTCAGCACCACCTCGCCCCGCTGGCCTCGCGCATACCGGTACAACGCCCACTCCAGCAGGCCGCGGAAGCTCTCGGCGTCCACCGCTCCCAGCTCGCTGCCGGTTCCCTCGTGCACGCGGAGGCCGAGTAGCCGGACACGCCCGTTCTCCACGCGCAGCCCCAGGGCCAGCCATGCCCCCGCGCGCTTGAGTCCGCGTGCCGCTGCCCACGTTTGGGCACGCACCTCCTTCGTCCCTTCCAGCACCTCGGCCCCGGTATATGCCGAGGCCTTCCTGCCCAGGCCCCCCTCTCCAGAATGAGAGGCCAGCGGACCCGTGCCCGGTGACTCCAGGGCGAACGCCAGGCGCGGGCCAGGGCTGCTGTCGGTATGGCTCCGGCACGCGGCCACCGCCACCAGCAGTACGACCGGGAGAAGAACCGAGGGCGTTCTCATGGACGTGTCGAGGGGCGCTCAGTCTATCCCTGCCTCCGGAGAGCGAGCTCCCTCCATCGTTACATCCTCCAGCCCCTGGAAGACCTGCCGGGTCTCCAGTCCGTCTCCATTGGCGGGCAGAATCATCGGGTGACCACACCAGAAGCCCTCGCCAGGGAAAACATCGATGATGCCCTGAGCGCCCTCTCAACGCGCTCTGCGGCTTCATTCCGTTCAACAGGCTGACCGAGCGCATCACGGTCATCGAGAGAACAACCTGGCCACCTCCCTCAACCCCGACTTCCTCTCGAAGTCCGTGGCCGAATATTTCAAGCGCGAGGACACGACGACGCCCTGCTCAATCCAGCTCAGTGAAGGGGCTGGCCGAGGGAGTCGAGGACGGGGCGGCGGGTGGGGAGGGTGTGGTGCGCGTGGTCGTAGAAGCATTCGGGGCCGAGCAGGGAGATGAGCTCGCGCTCACGTGCGATGCCCGCCTCGGTGCCGGCTGCAGTGGGCAGTTCATAGGGCTGGACGAGGACGAGCTCCTCTCCGAGCGTCTGGCGGCACTCGGGAGGCAGTGCGTCAAGCCGCTCGCCGAACATGCGGACGAAGGGCGGGCCGTAGAAGTTGCGCCAGACGAGGCCCGCCAGTCCTTTGCTGTAGTCGGGCACTGTGAGTACCTCTTCCGAATAGGTGAACTCCTTTCCTCCTTCCATGGGAGTGCTCTTGTGGACGAGCAGCCATTGCTTGGCATGGAGATCCGTTTTCAAGCCGGACAGGGCCAGTGGGACCCCAAACAGGCGCATCACCTCGAGCACTTGCTTTGCATGGGCCGCACGCCAGGCGGCCTTTGAGGCCCGGCTCGCGGACGTCATCCAGGAAATAGCACCCGTGTAGGGCGGAGCGCCGGTGGTGATGGGATAAATCGAGATGAAGTCCCGATCCGTGCGGGCTGCCACGAACAAGGTTCCATGCTCTTCGTAGTGGGCCACGAGCGCACCTAGATCGATGCGGCTTGGGTCGATGGGCTTATCCAAGGCCGAGGACCCATAGCGCCTGGGCTCGAACCAACGGAACTCACGAAGCACGAGGTCGAGAAATCTGCCCACCACCGCGCAAGATGGTCGTTCAGGTGGTAGATCAAAATCCGTATTGATGTATTTGACGGGCATGTTGTGAATGGGAATCACGGATAACGTCGAATGTTTGCCTTGAACTGACGTGACAGACGAGCCAGTTCGTTTAGGAGCGGCTCTGACAAGTGCGTAGCTCCATCGGGGTGCCTGGCTGAGCGGACCCACAGTTCGAGGTGACCTCCGTATCGGTCCACGTAGTCGAGCATCGCTTTGAGGTTGCCAGAGAGGGAGAGTTTCCTGCGAGCCTTGGACTCGACGAAGGGGTAGGGCTGTCCCCATACGAGTTCCGCGGGGTTGCCCTTCACCGAGTCGGGGATGAAGCCCTGGGCGCGGCTGCCCGGTGGCGGCATCATCATGGCGGCGTTGCGCTCGTACCGGTGGGCCTGGAGGATGGCGTCCTCGAAGGCGTTGCCCGCGGGCCTGTTCTTCAGAATGGTCGCGTAGAGGCGCTCCCAGTCCGAGTCCGGCTGGAAGGAGAAGCGGCGGTACTTCTCCGGGTGGCGGAACTGGTAGTCCACCCAGCGCTGAGCCTTGTGGGCTGGGGTGCCGGGCAGCAGCCGGGTGCCGTCCGGCAACGTGCGCACGCCCAGCAGCGGCACCTTCTGGCCCGCCCGCAGGGCCCCGGCCGCCTCACGCAACGGTGTCTCCAAGCCGCGAGCCACCCGCTCGAGGAAGCGCGATTCCTCCTGGGTGAAGGTGTGGCCCCGCGAGGCCTGTGCCAGCAGGCGCTCAATCTCCTTGGCGTCCCCCGGAGACAGGTGCGAGGCCACACGCGAGAGCACCTCCACCTCGCCCAGGCCCCGGCCGGTGAGCAACGCCAGCCGCTCGGCGTCCTCCGTGGCCTTCATCAGCACGGCCCCAGTTATGAAGGGCAGCAGCACGCCCAATGCACACACCACGCGCTCGGTGCGCGTGAGGGTATGGCCGGTGAGGCTGTGGCCGGTGACGGCTGCCCGAGCGTCCGTTACCTCGCCCACGCCCGGCGTCAGGCCCACCAGCAGCTCCAGCACCAGGTCCTCGGAGCGGAAGGACTCCGGGTCGAAGGACTCGTTGTAATCCAGGTGCACCGGAGCCAGACGGCCCAGATGCACCGCGCTGGCCAGGGCCGAGCGACTCGCCAGCAGGTAGAGGGCCACCTCGTCAGGCGTGCGCTTGAGGAAGTCCGGGTCCTCCGTATGGGCGTAGGCCCAGGCCAGCGTGGCATTACCCAGGGCGCGCAGCGAGTGCTCGCGCAGGGGCGACTCGCTCAGGAGGTAGCCCGGGGCCAGTCGGCGCGGGGGCGGGGCGTAGGTGTCCAGCAGCCTTGTGCCCCACGCCTCGTACTCGGCCAGCTTGCGCTGCACCGCGCGCCAGCGCTCCTCGCGCTGTCGCTCCTCTCGTAGCAGCACCGTGTAGCGCGCCAGGGGAGAGGGTGCTTTCTCCAGCGCCTCCTCCAGTTGCAGGAGCACCTCGCGCTCCAGCGTCTTCAGCGCCGCCAGGCCCTCGCGGCGCGCAGCCTCGGGGAGTCCGGTGGCCTGCAAGGCCTTGCCCTGGTGGCGCAGGAAGGCTTCGTAGGGCGCCTGGGGCCGAGAGGCTGAAGGCACCGGACCCGTGGACTCCGCCTCTTCGCGCCACGGGCCTTCACCGCGCCGCAGCGTCAGTACCACCTCGCCCCGCTGACCTCGTGCATACCGGTACAACGCCCACTCCAGCAGGGCGCGGAAGCTCTCGGCGTCCACCGCTCCCAGCTCGCTGCCGGTTCCCTCGTGCACGCGGAGGCCGAGTAGCCGGACACGCCCGTTCTCCACGCGCAGCCCCAGGGCCAGCCATGCCCCCGCGCGCTTGAGTCCGCGTGCCGCTGCCCACGTTTGGGCACGCACCTCCTTCGTCCCTTCCAGCACCTCGGCCCCGGTATATGCCGAGGCCTTCCTGCCCAGGCCCCCCTCTCCAGAATGAGAGGCCAGCGGACCCGTGCCCGGTGACTCCAGGGCGAACGCCAGGCGCGGGCCCGGGCCGCTGTCCGTATGGCTCCGGCACGCGGCCACCGCCACCAGCAGTACGACCGGGAGAAGAACCGAGGGCGTTCTCATGGACGTGTCGAGGGGCGCGCAGTCTATCCCGGCCTCCGGAGAGCGAGCCCCCTCCATCGTTACATCCTCCAGCCCCCGGAAGACCTGCCGGGTCTCCAGTCCGTCTCCATCTGCGGGCAGAATCATCGGGTGACCACACCAGAAGCCCTCGCCAGGGAAAACATCGATGATGCCCTCCGACTCGCCGGCTGGCTCATTCAGGACGCGAAGGATGGCAATGTGGATGCGGGCCTGGGCGTCGCGTCGCGGCCTTCGAGGTCGAGTGCACCACGAGCGTCTACTCGAGGCTGCTGCGGATGGCGGATCTGCTCGCCCTTCAGCCCAACCTCAACATCCGGCTGTTCCTGGTGGCCCCGGACGAGCGCCGGAGCAAGGTGGAGCAGGAGATCCGCCGCCCCGCGTTCTCCCTGAGGGAGCGCCCTCTCAACGCGCTCTGCGGCTTCATTCCGTTCAACAGGCTGACCGAGCGCATCACGGTCATCCGAGAGAACAACCTGGCCACCTCCCTCAACCCCGACTTCCTCTCGAAGTCCGTGGCGGAGTATTTCAAGCGCGAGGACACGACGACGTCCTGATCAATCCAGCTCAGTGAAGGGGCTGGCCGAGGGAGTTGAGGACGGGGCGGCGGGTGGGGAGGGTGTGGTGCTCGTGATCGTAGAAGCACTCGGGGCCGAGCAGGGTGATGAGCTCGCGCTCGCGTGCGATGCCCGCCTCGGTGCCAGCATCCGTGGGCAACTCGTAGGGCTGGACGAGGACAAGCTCCTCCCCAAGCGTTTTGCGGCATTCGGGGGGCAATGTGTCGAGCCGCTCGCCGAACATGCGGACGAAAGGCGGGCCGTAGAAGTTGCGCCAGACGAGGCCCGCCAGTCCTTTGCTGTAGTCGGGCACTGTGAGAACCTGTTCCGAGTAGGTGAACTCCTTTCCGCCCTCCATGGGAATGCTCTTGGGGATGAACCGCCATTGCTTGGAGTGGAGATCCGTCTTCAACCCGGACAGGGCCAGCGGTACTTGAAACAGGCGCATCACCTCGCGCACCTGTTTGGTATGAGATGCACGCCAGGAGGCTTTCGAGGCCAGGCTCGCGGAGGTCATCCAGGAGATGGAACCCGTGTAGGGTGGAGCACCGGTTGTGATGGGATGAATTGAGATGAAGTCCCGATCGGTGCGGGCTGCCACGAACAAGGTTCCATACTCTTCGTAATGGGCTACGAGCGCACCCATGTCGATGCGACTCGGATCGATGGGTTTATCCAAAGCCACCGATCCATGACGCCTGGGCTCGAACCAACGAAACTCACGAAGAATGAGGTCGAGAAACGTTCCCACCTCTGGGCTGGGAGGACGTCCAGGCGGAAGCCTGAATCGTGTTTCGAGGTATCGGATAGGCATGCCTTGAGTAGACATCACGGGTAGTGGTGAAGGATTGCCTTACCTTGTTCTTTCAGGTCGTTCAATTTGTTTAGGAGCGGCTCTGACAGGTGCGTGGCTCCATCGGGATGTCTGGCGGAGCGGACCCACAGCTCGAGGTGACCACCATAGTTGTCTATGTATTCGAGCATCGCCTTGAGGTTGCCGGAGAGGGAGAGTTTCCTGCGAGCCTTGGACTCGACGAAGGAGTAGGGCTGTCCCCAGACCAGCTCCGCGGGGTTGCCCTTCACCGAGTCGGGGATGAAGCCCTGGGCGCGGCTGCCCGGTGGCGGCATCATCATGGCGGCGTTGCGCTCGTACCGGTGGGCCTGGAGGATGGCGTCCTCGAAGGCGTTGCCCGCGGGCCTGTTCTTCAGAATGGTCGCGTAGAGGCGCTCCCAGTCCGAGTCCGGCTGGAAGGAGAAGCGGCGGTACTTCTCCGGGTGGCGGAACTGGTAGTCCACCCAGCGCTGAGCCTTGTGGGCTGGGGTGCCGGGCAGCAGCCGGGTGCCGTCCGGCAACGTGCGCACGCCCAGCAGCGGCACCTTCTGGCCCGCTCGCAGGGCCCCGGCCGCCTCGCGTAACGGCCCCTCCAGGCCGCGAGCCACCCGCTCGAGGAAGCGCGATTCCTCCTGGGTGAAGGTGTGGCCCCGCGAGGCCTGTGCCAGCAGGCGCTCAATCTCCTTGGCGTCCCCCGGAGACAGGTGCGAGGCCACACGCGAGAGCACCTCCACCTCGCCCAGGCCCCGGCCGGTGAGCAACGCCAGCCGCTCGGCGTCCTCCGTGGCCTTCATCAGCACGGCCCCAGTTATGAAGGGCAGCAGCACGCCCAATGCACACACCACGCGCTCGGTGCGCGTGAGGGTATGGCCGGTGAGGCTGTGGCCGGTGAGGGCTGCCCGAGCGTCCGTTACCTCGCCCACGCCCGGCGTCAGGCCCACCAGCAGCTCCAGCACCAGGTCCTCGGAGCGGAAGGACTCCGGGTCGAAGGACTCGTTGTAATCCAGGTGCACCGGAGCCAGACGGCCCAGATGCACCGCGCTGGCCAGGGCCGAGCGACTCGCCAGCAGGTAGAGGGCCACCTCGTCAGGCGTGCGCTTGAGGAAGTCCGGGTCCTCCGTATGGGCGTAGGCCCAGGCCAGCGTGGCATTACCCAGGGCGCGCAGCGAGTGCTCGCGCAGGGGCGACTCGCTCAGGAGGTAGCCCGGGGCGAGGCGGCGTGGGGGCGGGGCGTAGGTGTCCAGTAGCCTTGTGCCCCACGCCTCGTACTCGGCCAGCTTGCGCTGCACCGCGCGCCAGCGCTCCTCTCGCTGTCGCTCCTCTTGTAGCAGCACCGTGTAGCGCGCCAGGGGAGAGGGTGCTTTCTCCAGCGCCTCCTCCAGTTGCAGGAGCACCTCGCGCTCCAGCGTCTTCAGTGCCGCCAGGCCCTCGCGGCGCGCAGCCTCGGAAAGCCCCGTGGCCTGCAAGGCCTTGCCTTGGTGGCGCAGGAAGGCCTCATAGGGCGCCAGGGGCCGAGTGGCCGAGAGCACCGGGCCCGTGGACTCCACCTCCTCGCGCCAGGGGCCTTCACCGCGTCGCAGTGTCAGCACCACCTCGCCCCGCTGGCCTCGCGCATACCGGTACAACGCCCACTCCAGCAGGGCGCGGAAGCTCTCGGCGTCCACCGCTCCCAGCTCGCTGCCGGTTCCCTCGTGCACGCGGAGGCCGAGTAGCCGGACACGCCCGTTCTCCACGCGCAGCCCCAGGGCCAGCCATGCCCCCGCGCGCTTGAGTCCGCGTGCCGCTGCCCACGTTTGGGCACGCACCTCCTTCGTCCCTTCCAGCACCTCGGCCCCGGTATATGCCGAGGCCTTCCTGCCCAGGCCCCCCTCTCCAGACTGGGAGGGCAGTGGACCCGTGCCCGGTGACTCCAGGGCGAACGCCAGGCGCGGGCCAGGGCTGCTGTCCGTATGGCTCCTGCACGCGGCCACCGCCACCAGCAGTACGACCGGGAGAAGAACCGAGGGCGTTCTCATGGAGGTGTCGAGGACGCGCAGTCTATCCGGCCTCGGGCCTGGACACCTCTCAGTGCACTCAGTGCACCTGCTGCGACGAGCCCGTGGGCGGGCGCGGCTCGGGAGGCGTGGGGCTGGCGGCGGACAGTAGCGGGAGCGCCACGTAGAAGGTGGAGCCCCGGCCCACCTCGCTCTCCACCCAGATGCGGCCCCCGTGGCGCTCCACGATGTCGCGGCTGATGTAGAGGCCCAGTCCCAGTCCGCCGTAGGACGTGACGGAGACGTTCCGGGCGCGGAAGTAGCGCTCGAAGAGCTGCTCCTGCTGGTCGCGAGGAATGCCGATGCCCTCGTCCGCCACGGAGAGCAGCGCGAAGTCGCCGCGCACATCCATCGTCACGCGCACGGTGCTGTCCCCGGGGCTGTACTTGAGCGCGTTCTCCAGCAGGTTGGCGATGACCTGCTCGAGCCGGTACGGGTCTCCGCGGATGGGGACCGGCTCCTCCGGGTGCGAGTAGTCGATGCGGTGCTGGCCCCGCTCGGCGTCCATCACGGTCAGCGCGCGCTCCACGATGGCATCCAGCCGGGTGGGCTCGAAGTGCAGCGCGAGCCGGCCGGCCTCGATGCGGGAGGCATCCAGCAGGTCGTTGATGAGCGCCGCCAGCCGCACCAGGTGCTGGCGCGCGTGACGCAGCAGCGTGGGGTCCACCGGCTCATGGCGCTCCAGCCGGCGCTCCAGGCTGGCCAGCCGCAGCGAGAGCGGGGTGAGGGGCGTCTTCAGCTCGTGCGAGGCGATGGTGAGGAAGTCGTCGCGCACGCGGATGGCCTCCTGGGCCTCGCGGAAGAGGCGGGAGCGCTCGGCCTCCGCGATGCGTTGCTCGGTGACGTCCTCGACGATGCCCACGCCCCCTTCCACCTCGCCGCACTCATTGAGGCAGGGCGCGAAGTGGACGCGCACCGGGGTCACCTTGTCCGCGGTGATGGAGCGGTAGTCCCCTTCATAGGAAGCGTGACGTCCCTCGAGCACCTCGCGCACGCAGGTCATGATGGCCTCGTCCTGGAGCGAGAGCAGGTTCAGTCCGATGAGCGCCCGCTTGGAGGAGCCCAGGATGCGCACGAAGTAGTCGTTGCACGCCAGGAGGGTGGGGGTGGTGTCGAAGTGGAACAGGCCCATCGGCGCGTTCTCGAAGACGAGCCGGTAGACGCGCTCCCCCGTGGAGATCGGGTGGAGGGCGCGCGTGCGTACCGCGGAGGACAGGCGCTCCAGGGGCTCGTCGGTGTAGTCGGGGAACTCGGGCGTGCGCCGCAGCACCACGGTGATGCGCTCTCCGCTCGCCGCCTCGGCGGCTCCCACCGTCACTTCCAGCTCCAGCTCCGGTCCACCCCGGCACAGCAGGGTGGCCCGAACGGGGCGCCCGCTCAGCGCGCGCCGCCGTCTCAGCAGGTAGCGCAGGAAGGATTGCCCATCGAAGGCATGCAGACGCTGGGGGACAAGGCGGTCGAAGGGTTGTCCCGCCAGCTCCTTCAACTTCCAGCCAAGCAAGCGCTCGGCGGCGGGGTTCAGGTAGAGGACGCGCTCGTCGCCATCGCAGGCCACGAGGGGATCCGCCATCGCATCCATCAGCACCCTGAAGTCATCGCCGGACATGCATCCCTTTCGTGTGAGAGGGCCACCTCCTTAGAGCCTACAGGTTGGCTATGGCCTTGCTGACCCGTGAGTCCTCCCGGTCCGGATGCCGGAGGGCCGAAGCCCGGCTCGCGAAGCAGGCGATGGAGCGGGGTCTCGGGCTGCCTGTCCGCCGGGCAACGGTGCGCGCGGGGGGCGTCTCATGCCCCGGTGGGAGCGGACGGCTCGTTGGACGGAGGGGAGGGCGGCTCGGCGTGCGCGGCCGGTGGTTCCAATTGGAAGCGCGCGATGAGCGGCATGTGGTCCGAGAGTCCGTGGAAGCGGCTGCGCGTGTCCCCGAAGGGGCGCGTCTCGTCGGCGTCCAACCAGCGCACCCCGTTCCCGGAGAAGATGTGGTCCAGGTGCATGCGCATGTGCATGAAGCCGGCGGTGGGGAAGCCTCGCGAGAGGTGCGGATCGATCTGTCCCACCGCCGCCTGGGCACAGGCGAGGTGGGCCTCGTCGCAGAAGTAGTGGAAGACGGGCGAGGCCGGCGGCGAGTTGAAGTCGCCGCAGATGAGGAAGGGCTCGCCGGCCGCCCGGTGCCGCACCAGGGTGCAGAGCGCGCGTGCCTCGTGGAGCTGGTTGATGCCGTTGCCCATCTTGTCCCGGGTGGCCCAGAAGGCGCGGGAGAAGGGCGTGGGCAGGCTGAGGTGGGTGTTGAAGACGTGGAGGGGGAGTCCGTCCTCCTTGCGGAGCAGCCGCATGTGCGCGCAGATGCGGCTCTGCTTGCGCTCGCGCAACATCCGCACGTGGTGGTGCGTGATGTGGTGGGGCGAGTCCACGTTGTGGGTGTCCACCGCGAGCCGTTGGGTGTTGACGATGATGGCCAGCCCGGTGGTGTAGAGCGAGAACTCCCTCAGCTTGTAGTGGTGGGCGCGGAAGTAGAAGGCCTCGTAGGGCATGGGCCGGCGGAGGTTGGCGAACGTCTCCTCCATGCGCCCCATGAAGGCCTCCAACTGCGTCTCGTCCGGGTGGGAGGGGCGGTGGGCGACGCTGCTGCGGAAGGACTGGGTCTCCACCTCTTGCAGGCAGATGATGTCCGGCAGTGGCTCCAACGTGGCCAGGGCCGCGGCGACCCGTCGTTTGGGCCCCAGCGTGCTGGCGAGCCCGCGCAGGGCATGTCCGAAGTAGCGGACGTTGTAACTGACGATGCGTAGAGGCGTCTGGGCCATACTCGCTCGTGCGTCGTGTGGAAGCGGAAAGGTAGGGGGAACGTATTGCCTCTTCCTTCCGGGGGGGAGCGCCCCGGTCCGGGTGCGTCACCCCCAGCTCGGGATACCCCGCCGCCACCGGGGTTGCCCGGTCCCCGGGGGGGCATGCACCCCCTGGGGACGTCGTGCCCCGGAAGCAAGGACGCATGGCGGGTGGGCGGGGACGGACGCCAGGCAGGCGGAGGAGCCGGGGTGGTGTTAAAGGAAGGGGCACGCCATGACGTCCTCTCCTTCTCGTTTCCGCGGAACCGATTCCTATCTCTCCAGCGAGGGCCTGCAGGCCGCCGTCAACTGTGCGCTGACGCTCCAGCGTCCGCTGCTGGTCCGAGGCGAGCCCGGCACGGGCAAGACGCTGCTGGCCGAGGCCGTCGCCGAGAGCCTGGGGCTGCGCCTGCTCACCTGGCACGTGAAGAGCACCACGCGCGCTCAGGACGGCCTCTACGTCTACGACACCGTGCAGCGCCTGTACGACTCGCGCTTCGGTGACGGGGACGTCCGGGACATCCGCCGCTACATCCGCATGGGACCGCTGGGCGAGTCCTTCGCCTCGAAGGAGCGCGTGGTGCTGCTCATCGACGAGGTGGACAAGGCGGACGTGGAGTTCCCCAATGATCTGCTCCACGAGCTGGACCGGATGCGCTTCCGCGTCTCGGAGACGAACGAGGACGTGGTGGCCACGCACCGCCCCGTCGTCATCATCACCAGCAACAACGAGAAGGAGCTGCCGGACGCCTTCCTGCGCCGCTGCGTCTTCCACTTCATCGACTTCCCGGACCAGGAGCTGATGCGGCGCATCGTCGCGGTGCACCACCCGGGGCTGGACGAGTCGCTGACGAAGCAGGCGCTCGACATCTTCTACGAGCTGCGCAACTTCACGCGGCTGCGCAAGCGGCCGAGCACGAGCGAGCTCGTCGATTGGATCGCCGTGCTGAAGGCCAACGGTGTCACGAGCATGAAGCTGGACGAGAACCTGCCCTTCCTGGGCGCGCTGCTCAAGCGCGAGCAGGATCTGATGGCGGTGGCGGAGGCCTTCGGGCGCGGCCGCCGGACGAAGGCCTGAGCGAGGGCGAGCCATGTACCTGCCCTTCCTCTACGAGCTGCGGCGGCGCGGGGTGCCGGTGGGCGCGCAGGAGGCGCTCTCGCTGGCGGCGGCGCTGAAGGCGGGCCTGCACGACAGCTCGCTGGACGGCTTCTACCATGTGGCGCGGGCGCTGCTGGTGCACGCGGAGACGCACCTGGACGCCTTCGATCAGGCCTTCCTGGCGCACTTCAAGGGAATGGAGGGCGCGGGGCAGCAGCTCACGCAGGAGCTGTTGGAGTGGCTGAAGGACGCGCGCGAGCGGCGCGAGCTCACCCCGGAGGAGCGGGCGCTGCTGGAGCAGTTCGACGTGGAGGAGCTGGAGAGGCTCTTCCAGCAGCGGCTGGACGAGCAGCGCGAGCGGCACGACGGTGGGACGAAGTGGATTGGAACGGGGGGCGCGTCGCCCTTCGGGCACTCGGGGAACCCGCGCGAGGGCTTCCGGGTGGGGGGCGAGGGCACGGGAAGCCGCATGGCGATGAAGCTCGCGGGAGCGCGCAGGTACCAGGGCTACCGGGGCGACGTGGTGCTGGACACGCGGCAGATGGCGGTGGCGCTGCGCAAGCTGCGGGCCTTCGCGCGCGAGGGTGTTCCGGACGAGCTGGACGTGGAGGGCACCATCGCGGCCACGGCGAAGAACGCGGGTGAGCTGGAGGTGGTGACGCGCCCGCCGCGCCGGCCCAACACGCGCGTGGTGTTGATGATGGACGTGGGCGGGTCGATGGACCCGTACGCGCACCTGGTGAGCCGGCTCTTCTCGGTGGCGAAGCAGGCCACGCACTTCAAGGAGCTGCGCACCTACTACTTCCACAACTGCGTGTACGGGCGCGTGTTCGACTCGCCGTACCTGGTGGGAGGCATCAGCGTGCCGGACCTGTTGGGGCAGGTGGGGCGGCACCACAAGCTGGTGGTGGTGGGCGACGCGTTGATGGCGCCGTACGAGCTGGCGATGCGGACGAACGCGGAGGGCCGCTACGACCCCGCGGAGGGGAAGGAGGGGCTGGTGTGGCTGATGGAGCTGGCGCGCCACTTCGAGCGCAGCGCCTGGCTCAACCCGGAGCCTCCGCAGACGTGGCGGGGCAACACCATCCAGGCGGTGAAGAGCGTCTTCGACATGTTCCCCCTGACGCTGGAGGGACTGGGAGACGCGGTGGCGCACCTGACGAAGGGCCGCACGGTGCGCGGGCGCCGGTAGGGTGGGCTTCGTTCTGATGGACAGTGTACTGGCCGGAAGAATGAGCCTGCACCCGTGGGGTGGGGAGATTAGAAGGGGCGCTCCACTCGCCGTCCCCTCTCGAGGAGTCCTTTCATGGCCCCCATCTCCATCCAGCCGCTCTACACCGCCACCGCCACCTCGCACGGGGGCCGCAACGGCCGCGTCCGCTCCGACAACGGGACGATCGACATGGCGCTCACCATGCCCAAGGCCCTGGGCGGTCCGGAGACCCCGGGCTCCACCAACCCCGAGCAGCTCTTCGCCGCGGGCTATTCGGCGTGCTTCGAGGGCGCGCTGCGCCTGGTGGCCGGGCAGATGAAGAAGCAGATCAAGGACGCCCACATCACGGCCAAGGCCACCATCGGGAAGACGCCGACGGGCGGCTTCGGCCTGGCGGTGGAGCTCCACGGCAAGCTCGAGGGCGTGTCTCAGGCCGAGGCCGAGGAGCTGATGCACGCCGCGCACAAGGTGTGCCCGTACTCGCTGGCCACCCAGGGCAACATCGAGGTGAAGCTCTCGTCCGAAGTGGCCTGAGCCACCCGAGCGTCCCTCCGCCCATCGTTCGAGCAGCGCCCGGTCGTGCGCGCGCTGCTCGGCGACGTTGGCCGGCGTGCCTTACTTCTGACCCCCGAGCCAGGTGCCCCACCGGACGAGGCGGGAGCTGCCCTCGGGCTCGCGCTTGCCGTCCGGGAGCACGCGCTCGGTGCCCTCGCTGAGCGTCCGGAAGCGCGCTTCGTAGGGCAGGCCCGAGAGCACCGGCCCCCAGGGATCGGCCGCGACCGTCTCCGAGTAGACGCGCTGGATGCCATCCGAGGTCTCGGTGCGCTGCACGGTGATGGCGGGCACCGCGCGCTCCTCCACCGTGAAGGTGCCGCGGGTGCCGGACGCGGCGGCCGTGGGAGGCCAGTCACCGGCACTCAGCGCCTCGAAGGGCAGGCCCAGCAGCACCTCCTCGAGGCGCTCCGGCTCGGCCTGGGAGAAGTCGGAGCAGGGGGCCGCGTTGGTGTCGATGGGACCCTCGGTGCGCAGGAGGAAGCCGCGCTCGGCGGAGAAGCACACGCGATGCACGGCGGGCGAGGGGCCCATGTCCACGCGCCGGTCGTAGTACGCGCCGGGGCCCAGCGGCCTGTCCAGCGCGGGCACGGCGGCGTTGGTTCCCGAGCCCTCGCGGAACTCGCGCAGCGAGACCTGGATGCCGCCCGGCACGTGGAAGCCGGCGGACTCGGTGTTCGACTCGAGCAGGCCCTGGGTGAGGTAGAGCGGGCCCGGCTCGTTGGCGTACACGCGCGTGCGCAGGGGGCCATCCACGGGGCGCTGGTCGCTCACGTAGCGCATGGCCTCCCAGGTGCGGCCGGCGGTGGTGGGGCTCTCGGCGGTGGCCTCGCCCGCGTGGGGCACGTCGAGCGGGCGCGTCACGTCCGTGCGCACGGGGATGAGTTGATCCTGCGCGAGCCGCGTCTGCGCGAGGGGCTTGCCGGCTTCATCGGAGAAGGTCACGCGCACCCAGACCCAGGGCTGCTGCACGGCCTCCACTTCCAGCGTCACCTGCCCGTTGAGCGTTCGCGCGGTGCCGCCGCGGGGATCCGGGCCCTGTTTGGCGGAGAACGAGTAGGTGACCCGGTCGCCCACGCGGGCGCGCTGCCAGGCGTCCTGTGTCTGCACGGGGGCGTCCTTCTGGGTCTGGGTGTCGGAAGGGGAGGGGCCGCTCGACTTCATGCTCTCGCAGCCCGGGAGGAGGGACAGTGCCGCGCCCAGCAGCGCGGCGATGGAAAGAGGGGAGTGGCGCATTTGCATGGGAGACTTGATACACCGGGAGTGTATTCACTCCCATCTTTCGTTGGAGCCGCGCGCATGCCCCCGTCCCTGCCCATCCGCCGCGTCGTCCTCTACAAGCATGGCGTTGGTTACTTCGAGCGCCGCGGCAAGGTGAACGGAAGTGAAACACTTCACTTCGACTTCAAGGCACGGGACATGAATGACGTCCTGAAGTCGATGACGGTATTGGATTTATCGGGTGGTTCAGTATCGGCGGTGAGCTACGACTCCACCAAGCCGCTGGAGCAGCTGCTGCAGGAGGCCACCATCCGGATTCCGGACTCGGGGAGCCTCACGGCGCTGCTGGGGCAGATCAAGGGCGCGCGGGTGCGTGCGCGGTTGGGCCGGGAGCAGCAGGTGGAGGGCGTCATCGTGGGGCTCGAGTCCCTGCCGGTGGCGCAGGGCGAGGTGGCGGTGCACCGGCCCTTCCTGACGCTGCTGGTGGGCGCGTCGCTGCGCAGCTTCGACCTGCTGGACATGGCGGAGCTGGTCTTCCTGGACGACACCGTGCGCAAGGATCTCGAGTTCTACCTGGCCACGGTGCTGTCCTCGTACAAGAAGGACACCAAGCGGCTGTCCGTGCTCACCGCGGGCGAGGGCGAGCGGGAGTTGTTCGTCTCGTACGTGCTGGAAGCGCCGGTGTGGAAGACGAGCTACCGCATCCTCCTGGACGAGGAGCGGAAGCCGCTGCTGCAGGGCTGGGCGGTGGTGGACAACACCGGGGACGAGGACTGGGAGGACGTGGACCTGGCGCTCATCGCCGGGTTGCCGGTGTCCTTCGTGCACGACCTCTACAACCCGCGCTACATGAAGCGGCCCGTGGTGGAGGTGCGCACGGAAGCGGCCGCGGCGCCCGTCATCCCCGAGGAGGCGTTCGAGACGGCGGCCGTGGAGGAGGTGCTGGCCGACGAGGGGGCGCCCATGGAGATGATGAATGCCATGCCAGCGATGGCCGCACCGGCTCCCGCGCCCATGCGGACCTTCGGGGCGGGACCCAGGGGCGCGAGACGGCGCGAGGCCATGGAGCGCAGCGCGGACGTGAAGACGCTGACGAAGGAGGTGGGTGACCTCTTCGAGTACCGGGTGGACCACCCGGTGACGGTGCACCGCAACCAGAGCGCGCTGGTGCCCATCCTCCACCGTCCCTTCGAGGGCAGGCGGGTGCTGCTCTACAACCGCTCCACGCGCGAGAAGAACCCCATGGCGTGCATCGAGCTGAAGAACACCACGGGGCTGACGCTGGAGGGCGGGCCCGTGACGGTGACGGAGGCGGACACGTACGTGGGCGAGGCGATGCTCGACACGATGAAGCCCGACGACAAGCGCTTCGTCCCGTACGCGGTGGAGCTCGGGTGCGTGGTGTCGGTGGAGGACAAGACGGAGGAGGGGCCGGTGTTCAAGGCGGTGGTGAACCGCGGCACGCTGGTGGTGGAGTTCTTCCACTTCCGGCGCACCCACTACCTGGTGCGCAACAAGGCGAAGCGGGCGCAGACGCTGTACCTGGAGCATCCGCGCACGGGCTGGCAGCTGCGGGACACGCCGGAGCCCGATGAGACGACGGACGGCTTCTGGCGCTTCAAGCGCGAGCTGGCGGCCGGCGCGAGCGAGGACTTCGCCGTCACCGAGTACTCGGGAGGCCAGCGCTCGTACTACCTGTCGAACACCGGGGCGGACGAGGTGGGCTTCTTCCTGAGCTCGGGCTTCATCGACGAGCGCGTGGCCGAGGGCATCCGCGAGGTCATCGCCATCCGCGAGCGGGTGGCGCGGCTCAACGAGGACGAGCAGCGGCTGACCCAGGAGCGGGCACAGCTCTTCAAGGACCAGGAGCGCATCCGGGCCAACATCGAGTCCCTGAAGAGCGGAGCCTCCCAGCGCGAGCTGGCCGAGCGCTTCGTGACGAAGCTGAACGAGCAGGAGGATCGGCTGGAGTTCATCGCCCGCGAGCTGGAGCGTGTGGCGCGCGAGAAGCGCGAGGCCCAGGACGAGGTGAACCGTAAGGTCAAGGCCCTGTCCTTCACCGCGGACCTGGGCACGCCCCCCGCCGACAAGGGCAAGGGGCGAGCGTAGGGTCGAGGAGCCGGGGCGGGGGAGCCCCGGCTCCGTCCTCGTGTGTTACGGGGCCCGGTAGACCTCGGCGCCCGCCACCACCGTGAGCTTCACCTGGGCCTTCAGGAGCTCCGCCGGCGGCGCGTCCACCGGGTCCACCGAGAACGCCACGAAGTCCGCGTCCATGCCCGGCTTCAGCCGCCCCCGCTCGTTCTCCGCGAACGCCGCGTAGGCCGCCCCCACCGTGAAGCCCTCCAGCGCCTCCTCGCCGCTCAGCCGCTGCTCGGGGTACCACCCGCTCGCGGGCTGGCCCTCCGCGTCCTGCCGCGTGCGCGCCGCGTACAGCCCCAGCACCACGTCCGGCCGCTCCACCGGGAAGTCGCTGCCGAGCGCCAGCGGCGCCCCCGACTCCTTCAGCTTCCGCCACGCGTACGCGCCCTGGATGCGCTCGGGGCCCACGCGCCTCTCCGCCCACGGCATGTCGCTCGTCGCGTGCGTGGGCTGCATGCTCGCCACCAGTCCGCCCTGGCCCATCCGCTGGATGTCCTCCAGCCGCATGATCTGCGCGTGCTCCACCCGGTGCCGCAGGTGGCGCGTCCCCGTGGCCTCGGACTCGCGCAGCAGCGTCTCCAGCACCAGCGTGTTCGCCCGGTCTCCAATCGCGTGCGTGGCCACCTGGAAGCCGCGCGACATGAAGGCCTTCACCCGCGCCTCGTACTCCTCGGGCTTCAGCAACAGCAGCCCGCGGTGGCCCGGCTCGTCACTGTAGGGCTCGTGCAGCGCCGCGCCCCGGCTCCCCAGCGCTCCGTCCAGCATCAGCTTCACCGACCGCAGCGTCAGCATCCGTCCCTGGAAGGGGCCCTCGCGCAGGTATGCCGCGTGGTCCGGTCCCTGGCCATCCGCCATCGCGTAGACGCGCAGCGGCAGCGTGCCTTCCTTGTCCCAGCGCTGCAGCAGCCGGAAGGTGCGCAGGTCCATGCCCGCGTCGTGTGCTCCCGTCAGCCCCACCTCCGCGCAGCGCGCGAGCGCCGCGGCGAGCCGCGCCTCCAACTGGGCGTCCGTGGGGGGCGGCACCACCGCGAGCACCAGGTCCATCGCGTTGTCCACGAGCACGCCCGTGGGCTCTCCGTCCGGGCCGCGCAGGATGCGGCCTCCCGCCGGGTCCGGTGTGTCCTTCGAGATCTTCGCGCGCCGGAGCGCCTCGCCGTTCACCCACAGCGCATGGCCGTCCACGCGCTCGAGCACCACCGGCGTCTTCGGCAGCTTCGCGTCCAGCTCGGCCCGGCCAGGGAAGCTCTTCTCCGGCCAATCGTTCTGATCCCACCCCCGGCCGATCAGCCAGTCACCCTGCATCGCCGTGGCGGGCGCGGCGGTCACTCGCGCGAGGATCTCCTCACGCGAGGCCGTGCCCTCCAGCTGCACTCCGGCGAGGCTCTGGCCGAGCCCCGCCAGGTGTCCGTGCGCGTCGGTGAGGCCGGGCACCACCGTCACGTCTCCCAGCTCCACCACCCGCGCGTCCGCTCCCGACGCGGCGAGCACCTCGTCCCGGGTGCCCACCGCGAGCACCTTCCCCGCGCGCACGGAGAGTGCTTCGGCGATCGGCCGCTCCGCATCGAGCGTCCGCACGCGCCGCGCGACATACACGGTGGTGGTGGAAGAAGGAGCCTGCTGTGTCTCGGCTGCTCGCCGGGCACAACCGGCCGCGCACACGACGAGGAGCACCGCGCCAAGGAGGGATTTCAACCCGTGCATCGCTCACCTTTCGGACTGCCCCGGAGGCCGGGGTCGGTGGCGGCGCACTCTGGCGCACTCGCGCGCGAGTGGGAACTTCGTGCTACGGGTTAACGCTTCACCGGCTCGGCCAGTCCCTTGCTCACCGCGTCATCCAGCAAGGTCTGGGCCTTCTTCTCGGTCTCCTGGCTTCGTGCCTCCATTCCCTCGCTGAGCTTCTCCATCTCCTCGCCGAAGTCCTCCATCGGCTCGCTGTACTTCTCCATCTCGTCGCCGAGCGCCTCCATCTGCTGCTCGAGGGGCTCTATCTGCTTATCGAGCTCATCCATTTGCTTCTCGAGCTCCTGCTGCTCGCGCTTGAGCTGCTCTCGCTGGCGCTTGATGTCCGGGGTCTCCTCCCCCTCTTCCATGTCCAGGAGGCTCTCCTTGAGGGAGAGCTGGGCCTGCTTCCGTCCCAGCTCGCCACGCTTCGTGCCGAGCTCCCCCATCTTCGAGCCAAACTCGCCCATCTTCCCGCCGAGCTCGCCCATCTTCCCGCCGAGCTCGCCCATCTTCTCGCCGAGCTCGTTCTGCTTCGCGCCGAGCTCCCTCACGGCCTTGAAGGTGTCATCGAAGGCGCGCAGCGTCGCCGCATCGCGGATGATGAACTCCTGACCATCATCGCGGCGCGTGTAGAGCAGGGGCAGCTTCCCGTTGCCCGCGAGGTTGCGGGCCACCTTCAGGTCGTGCGTCGAGCCGGACATCATCGCGTCGCCCTCGGACCGGAGGAGGACGTAGGAGTACCTGCCGTCTTCGTTTTCATGGATCACGCTCGGAGGCGCGGGAGGCTTCGCCGGGGCGGCGGGCTGCGCGGCGGCGACGCGGGGCGCGGGGGCCGGGGCCTTCAGGGCGGGCAGGGCGGCGGGGGGCACCAGGGGCTTCACGGGCTCGGCGGGACGCGCGGCCGTGGCGGGCGCCTGGGCGGCGGGGGGCGGCGCGGGTGGAGTGGCGGGCGTCTCGCGGGCCACCACCTGGAAGGGGATGATCGCCACCAGGGCGAGGCCTCCCAGGGTCCAGCGCGTCCAGCGGCGGTGCTTCGATTCGGTCCCAGCATGTTCCAGCATGGCGATCCTCCGTTTGAGGGCTGCGAGGTGTGACGATGCACCGGACGCCGCCGCGGCAGCCGGAGCGCGGGCGACACCGAAGATGAGCAGGAGCCGCCCGTACTCGCGGGGCGCGGCACCGGTGGCCTGGAGCGCGGCGGCGTCACAGGCCTCCTCTCGGGCGAGCGCGTACTCACGGCACGCCCTCCGCACGAGCGGATGGAAGAAGAGCGCCGCCTGCGCGAGCGCTGGCACCCAGCCGAGCCACAGGTCCCCGCGCCGCACGTGGGCGAGCTCGTGCGCCAGCGCCATGCGCTGCTCCAGGGGGGACAGCGTCTCCAGGGCCTTGCGCGGCAGGATGACCTCGGGGCGCAGCGGGCCGAGCGCGAGCGGGCTCGGCGCATGCTCGGAGACGAGCAGCCGGGGGACTCGAGAGAGGCCCAGCTCCCGCCCGAGTGCCGCCGCGGCCTGGTGGAGCGAGGCGTCCTCCAGCGGCCGGGCCTCGCGCCGGATGCGGCGCAGCTGCGCGAGCCCCCGCATCAGCTCCCGCCCCTGCCACGCGATGCCCCCGAGCCACACGAGCAACGCCCCCCAGACGAGCGCCGTCCAGCCCCTGCGCATTCCGGCGTGTTCCCTCGCGTGCACCCCGGGCGTGGGCCCATCACCGCGCTTCCTCTCGCCCGCCCCCACCTGCGCGAGAGCCGGCGCCGGGGCCACCTCCTCCACGACGGCCACGCGAGCCTCGGGCGCGGGCAGCAGCGGCAGGCGCACCGCGACGGGCGCGCACAGGCCCACCAGACACTTGAGCCCCACCAGCCACCACAGCGTGGTGCGCACGGACGCGGGCAGCCTCGGCAGCGCGCGCGTGAGCGCCCACACGGCCAATGCCCAGAGCGCTCCCTGCCACGTCACCTGCCAGAGCGCCCGCAGGACACCGGGCCCGAGCTCCATCACCGCGTGCGGTTCCAGGGCGCTCATTCCTCCCCCTCCTTCTTCGACTTGAGCCGGGCGACGGCCTCTTCCAGCTGGCGCAGCTCCTCGTCGCTGACCTCGTCGGCCTGGGACAGCCACGTGGCGAAGGGGGACAGCGAGCCCGCCAGGGACTTCTGCACGAAGTCCCCCACCACGCCGCGCAGCAGCTCCGCCAGCGGCACGCTCGAGCTGTACTGGTAGACGCCCTCCACCTTGTTCCGGGTGAGGTGTCCCTTGCTCCGCAGCCGCTCCATCACCGTGAGGATGGTGGAGCGCGCCAGCCCCTGCGGCTCACCGAACTTCTCCGCCACCTCTCCCACGGTGGCCGGGCCGTGCTCCGCCACCCAGCGCAGCACCGCCAACTCCTGGTCTCCCACCGGCTTCTTCATGCACCCCACCCGCGTGACTACAAGTGTCGTCACGAAGCAAGGTATCGGTGACTACGGTTGTAGTCAAGCCGGGGGAGGTGGGCTCAGGAGCTCTCGCGCTCGAGCACCAGCGGCGTCCAGTCCACGCCCAGGGACAGGCGGGGGACGGTGACACCGCCGTCCGGGGCGGCGGTGATGGTGCCGCTGGCCTTGCCGAAGCTCCAGCGGATGCGCTCGCCCGGCAGACAGTGGAAGCGCTGCACGCGCCGGGGCGTCACGTCCACCACGGGTGTGCGGGTGACACCGGGGCCGAGCACCGCGCGCAGCGGCAACACGAAGCGCCCCCGCGTATCCACCAGGCCTTTGGAGTCCCAGCGCAGCGAGCGGTTGAGCATGCCCGCCACGTCCCCATCCCAGCCCGTGTCGCCGGCGACCTTCGGGTCTCCCGCGTAGCCGGAGTCGTTGCGCCATGGCTGGCGCCCGTTGCCCCCGCTGCCCGGGTTGCCGTCCCACGAGGAGCGGCTGAAGGCGGGGAAGGCCTGGTCCCGCCGCAGGAGGGTCCGCGCGTCCGTGCGCGGGTTCCAGCCGCGGTCCCACCAACGCGCGCCCAGCCAGGGATCGGTCTCCACGTGTCCGCCCTCGTCCCAGACGGCGACGTGGCCGATGTGCCAGGACTGCAGCGCTTCGTAGAAGGAGGCACCCGTGAGGGGGCTGGGCCCCACCACGGAGCCGAAGTGGATGATGGGATCGTCCTTGCCGTGCTCCAGGAAGAGGAACTGCGAGCGCGCGCCGGGCTCGTCGCGCAGGGCGCGCGTCAGGTCCAGGCGGCTCCAGACGCCCAGGCCCCGCGCGTCCGGCACCTCCTCCTCGGGCATGCCCCACAGCGAGGAGAGCTGCGCGAGCCGCCAGGGACGGTGGGCCCGCGCCACCGGCTGCGCGTGTCTGGCGAACACTCCCGCGAAGTGTCGCGCGTCCAGCAGGCCCAGCGCCAGCGCGCCCGCGCCGCCCATGGAGTCTCCCTCCACGAAGACGCGCTCGGGGTCCGCGCCAGGGTAGCTGCGCAGCACCCACTCCAGCAGCGCCAGCACCCGGCGCGCGGTGTACGGCGGCACGGCCGTTCCCTGCACCGGGCCCCGGGGCAGGCTCTCGGAGTAGCCCCACCAGTAGGTGAGGTTCGGGTCACTCGGCTGGATGATGAAGCGATCCGTGGACACCTGCGCCGTGGGCGGCCAGTTGCCCACGCCGTGCAGGCTCACCGTCACCGGCATGGGGTTGCCGGCCATGGCGGCCAGCGGCACCGTCACCACCGCGGGGAAGGTGCGCCCGGCGTAACCGGGGCTGTCCAGCCACGTGTCCGTGGGCTGCTCCAGTGTCAGGCGCAGGCTGCCGGGCAACTCCTCGCGCTGGACGATGCGCGGCTCGGGCGGGCGCACGGTGTCGCGCACGGCGATCGTCATCCGCGCCTCCGTCGTGGCGTGGTCGTCCCGGGCGGTGAAGGTGACCTCGTGGCGCCACCCACCCTGGATGAAGTCCGGTTGGAAGGTGAGCGTGCGAGCGGGCTCGTCCCAGTGCGCCCCCGGCGGCAGCCCGTCCGCGAAGATGCGGAGGTTGCCCCGCGCGCCCTCCACCTGGACGCTGACGCGCAGCACCTCCTCCTCGTTCACGCTCTGCAGGGGCGGGACCCGCAGCGTGAGCCTCTGGGGAATCAACGGCTCGGTCTCCGACTGCGCGGACGCGGACCGCGGCGGGTCGAACACCCCCACGAGCAGCAACGCCAGGACCACCGCGAGGTGCCGCGGATTGCAAGACTGGAACATCCACACCCGACGCATCGTGCCACACCCTCACGAACGGCTTCAGAGGGGACCGAGGTCCCCGAGCCGCGGTTCTCGGCCCTGCTCTGTCATTGAGCAAACCGCATGCCCCTGACACGGAGGCGCGGCGTGTTCACGGATGGTCCGGGTGGAGCCGGTGCCTCCACCTGGAGCGTTGGGAGGTGAGGTTCCGGTTCTCGAAGAGCTTCACCAGCACGAGCCCCGCGACGAAGCCGCCCACGTGGGCCCAGACGGCCACCCCGCCGCCGCCCTCGGCGCTGAGCTGATTGAGCTGGGGCAGGCCGGTGATGACCTGGAGGCCGAACCAGTAGAGCAACACCACCCAGGCGGGCAGGGGGATGATGCGGATGATGATGATGATGATGAAGAGCATGTTCACCCGCACGCGCGGGTAGAGGATGAGGTAGGCCCCCATCACCCCGGAGATGGCGCCCGAGGCCCCGACCATGGGAATGGGCGAGGAGGGGTCCACCGCCACCTGGGCCGCCGCCGCCGCCAGGCCACACACCACGTAGAAGACGAGGAAGCGCAGCCGGCCCATGCTGTCCTCGACGTTGTTGCCGAAGACCCAGAAGAAGAGGCAGTTGCCCAGGATGTGGCCCCAGCTCCCGTGGAGGAACATGGAGGTGAGGGGCGTGAGGCGGTTGATGGGCTCCTGATCGACCACGCACGCCAGCCCGTCTCCGAGTGGCACCGGCAGTCCCACCGGGGCCCGTCCGGTGAGCTCGCCCGGGACGAGCCCGAGGTTGCACACGCTGGAGACGAGGCTCAGGGGGTCGAGGCCGGCACCCTGGATGAAGACCCAGGTGGCTCCGATGGCACCGAGCAGCAGATAGGTGACGATCGGCGTGCGGAGTGTGGGGTTGTCATCACTGAGAGGAATCATCGGGCGGCTCCATCATGTCCATGACGCAGCCGCGAGGCACTGATTTCCGCGCGTGTATGGCGGCGGACGTCCCGGCCGGGAGCCGCTTCCGTCCGGGGAGGAGCGACCCTAGCTGTGTGCGCATGACCGCCATTACTCCGCTCTTGATTCCGCTGCCCGGCCTGCGCGTGCAGGCGCTGGAGGCCGGCCCCTCCGATGGGCCGCTGGTGCTCCTGCTCCACGGTTTCCCCGAGCTGTCCGAGAGCTGGCGCGAGGTGCTGCCCCGGCTGGCCGAGGCGGGCTTCCGCGCGGTGGCGCCGGACCTGCGGGGCTATGGCGGCACGGACCGGCCCAGGAAGGGCTATGACACCGGTACGCTGGCCAACGATGTCGTCCAGATGGCGCGCTACCTCCAGCCGGACCGGCCCGTGTACCTCGTGGGCCACGACTGGGGCGGGGCCATCGCCTACCACGTGGCCGCCCACCACCCGGAGGTGGTGGACCGTCTGGCCATCATCAACGCCCCGCATCCGTTGGTGATGGCGCGGGAACTCTGGAAGCCCGGGCAGCTCGTGCGCTCCTGGTACATGTTCTTCTTCCAGATTCCGTACCTGCCCGAGCGCCTGCTCTCCGCGCGAGGGGGCGCGCTGGTGCCGCGCGTGCTGCGCGGGGCGATGGTGGACCCGTCGCGCGTGCCCCCGGGGCGTCTGGCGGAGTACGAGGCCAACTTCTCGAGCCGGGAGGCGGCGCGCGCGGCCATCGACTACTACCGCCAGGCGTTCCGCCGCAACCTCTCTCCCAGGGGGCTGCGCGAGTCGAGGAACTTCCCGCGCATCCGCGCGCCCTTCCTGCTCATCTGGGGCGAGCAGGACATCGCCCTGCGCAAGTCGCTCACGAAGGGGTTGGAGCCGTACTTCGAACAGCGGCCCGTCGTGCACTACCTGCCCGAGGAGGGCCACTTCGTGCCGTTGGAGGCCCCGGAGAAGGTGGCGGCGCTGCTCCTCGAGCACTTCTCCGCGGAGCGTCCCGTGGAGGAGGAGTGGGCCTCGCGAGAGGACATGCACGCAGGGGAGCCGCGGCCCCCGGCGTGAGACGTCCGGCTCACTCCTCCCGGGCTCACTCCTCCCGGGCTCACTCCTCGAGGTAGAGCTTGCGCACCAGTTCCTCGTATTTCTCCGGCGGGAGGTTGGCCTTCTCCAACGCCTGCCGGAGCTGCTCGCCCTTCTTGTACACGGCCGAATAGCCGCACTCGGGGAGGAACTCCGGCAGCGCCGAGTAGGCGAGGTTGCGCGGGTAGTCCCTGCACATCCCCGGCCGGCTGTCGTAGGAGTCGCACTGCTTCGTCACCGGATCATAGTGCGTGCAGCGGAAGACGAAGAGCTTGTGCCGGCGGTCCTCGCTCACGTACTCGAAGCCGTTCACGAGCCGGTGCCAGGTGAGCGTGAGCCAGCGCAGCGAGCGCAGGTGGAACACGGGCCGGCTCACGGCGATGACGGGCGTCTCGCAGCAGCGGCCACAGCCATTGCAGGCCCCGGTGAGGCGGTAGCGCGGCTCGCCCTGGGCGCGCAGCACCAGGCGCGTCAGGGAGAGGTCGATGGTGTAGCGGATCAACGCGAGCCGTTTGATGGCCCGGCGGATGAGCCCATCCCTCATGGTGGGGCCAGTCTACCAGAGGGGCCGTTCACGACGCTTCCTCGGCCAGGAGGTAGGGGAGCTCCAGCGTGAACGTGGCCCCATGTCCGGGCCCCTCGCTGTGCGCCACCAGCGAGCCCCCCAGCTCCTGGGCCGCCAGGGCGCTGGAGTGCAGGCCGAAGCCGTGCCCGTCCTCGCGGGTGGTGAAGCCGTATTGAAAGATGCGGGTGCTCAGCTCGGGGGCGATGCCCATGCCGTTGTCCCGCACCTCGATGCGGACGCGCTGGGTGGGGGTGCGCTCCATCTTCACGGTCAGCCGCCGAGCATCCACGGGCACCGGCTCCAGGGCGTACCCGGCGTTGCTGATGAGGTTGACGAGGATCATCAGCACCTTGTGCTTGTCGGTCATCAGGGGCGGCAGGGGAGTCATGTCCCGCTCCACCTTCACCTGGTGGCGGGTGAGCCCGTCCGAGTTGATGCGCAGCGCGTCCTCCACCAGCGCGTCCAGGTGGACGGGCTCGTCGTGCACCCGGGGCGTGCGGGCATAGTTCTGCTGCACCTTGACGATGTCGCCGATGTGCTCGGTGTACCGGCCCACGTCGTCGAGCAGGGTGAGGACCTCCCTGCGCTCCTCCAGCAGGTTCTGCCCCAGCCTGCTCAGGAAGGGCGTCACGTGCTGGCCGCGCTCGTCCCGGGTGAGGAAGGAGCAGAGGTTGGCCTGGTTCTCCTCGAGCATGTCCGCCACCCGGCTCACCTGCTCGAGCCGCATCCGGCTCATCCGCTCCCGGGCGAGCTGCGCGGAGGCATAGACGCTGGTGAGCACGTTGCCCACGTTGTGCAGCACGTTGGTGGCGATCTCCGCCATGCCCGCGCGCCGGGCCGTCTGCACCAGCTGCCGGTGGACCTCCTTCAGCTCGCGGGTGCGCTCCTCCACCCGATGCTCCAGGCCCTCGTTGGCCTGGCGCAGGGCCTCCTCGCGATGCTGGACCTTGTCCGCCATCACCCGGAAGGCGCGGGCCAGCTGCCCCAGCTCGTCCTCGCGCGAGGTGTCCAGCTCGACATGGAAGTCCCCCGCGGCCACCCGGTCCGCGGCCCGCGTGAAGGCCAGCAGCGGGCGGGTGATCTGCTGCTTGAGCACCCAGGACATGATGACCAGCTCCACCAGCAGCGAGAGGATGCCGAGCACCAGCACGTTGCGCGCCGCCCGGACCGCGGGCGCGGACACCACGCTCTCGGGCAGCACCGTGACGAAGTTCCAGCCGGGGCCCTCGAGCCGGGCCACGCCGAGGTACTCGGAGAACTCGGGCAGCTCCACCACCGCCCGGTCCAGCGCGCGGCCGCGCACCCGCTCGAACATCCTCCGCAGGTAGTACCGCTGCTCCTCGGGGACGACGAGGCCGCCGTTCTGCCCGGCGTCACGCAGGAGGTTGTAGACGCCGGTGGAGCTCTCCTGGGTTATCTGGGGATGGGCGATGAGCTCCCCGTCGTCGCGGAAGATCATGTTGTACGCGCCGGGCAGGTGGTCGTTGATGGTGCGGGTCATCAACTCCTCCAGGAGCACGTCGTGGCCGAACGTCGCGACGTACCGCCCGTTCATGTCCAGCGGCGTGGCGACCGAGACCATCCACTTCCGGGTGCCCTGGTCCGCGTAGATGCCACTCCAGATGGTCTGCCGCGAGGGGTTGTTCTGGGGGCTGTTCGCGTTGAGGCCGAGCAACGACAGCTCCCCGCCCACGTCCTGGCACCAGGTGGGGCGCTCCGGCCAGTAGAGGATGATGACGCCCTCGGCCAGGACGACGTAGGTGTTCGTGAAGCGCGTGTGGAGGGCGGGCCCATACCAGGAGAGCACCTCATGGGCGGCCAGGATGCGCCGGCGCAGCCCCTCGTCGAGCTGCCGGCCCCGGTTGACGACGACGCCCGGCATCCTCGTGCCGTCGAAGCCCTCGGGGCGGCTGCGCACGGTGCCGTCGGGCCTCGGCCCGAAGAGCTTGTCGAAGCGTTCGCCCACGTCCTCCTTCTCCAGGGCGAGGATCCTCTCCTCCAGGGCCCTCTTGATGACGACGTGGTTGTCCTGTGCCAGCACGAAGAGGGTCTGCTCGCGCTGGCTGCGCTCCGACACATGCCGCTCCAACCGCGCGAGATCCTCGGTGCGCACGGCGTTGAGCAGGTGGAGGTAGCTGACGAGCGTACCCAGGGCGATGACCCCGGCGATGCGTACGCCCATCTTGAGCAACGTCGAGCGGGACAGGGAGGGAGGGGGGCGGGGGGGCGACATGAAGCGACCTGGCTCGAGCGGGTGTTCCTCCACTGAACAGTACGCTTTTCCTCGGCGGCGCGAATGTTCATTCCAAGCACGCTGCCGTGTTCCAGGCGCGCTGCACTGCCAGTGGGGTGCGTCAACGGTGGCTTGGCGGGGGCGGTACCCCGTGCTTCAAATCCCCTCCATCTCATCTTCAACAGTTGGGGGAGCTCGCAATGAAATCGTCGAACCGCTCGTCGTGGTCCCTGTCGTTGGTGGTGCTCGCCGTCGCCACGCTGGCCGTCGGGTGCACGGCCAGCCGCCGCGAGGCCTACGTCCAGGAGAAGACGCGTGACTACGTGTACCGCAAGCCCATCGCCGAGGTGTGGCCCCAGGTGCGGACGCTCCTGAAGGAGAAGGAGCTGCCGGTGCGCGAGGCCCCGGGGGCGTATGAGATCAGCACCGACTGGCACCAGGTGGGCGCGCCCTCGTCGCTGGGCACCAGCTACGTGCGCTATCTGGTGCGCGGCAAGCAGCCCAACCCGACCATGTGCTCGGTGGAAATCCTCAAGCAGAACCGCGTCGAGTCCGGCCAGGGCCCCATGGGCTCGGACGGCCAGCGCGGGAACATCGGCACGGACACCACCAACATGACGCGGGACGTGGAGCTGGAGTGGGAGCTGCTGCAGCGCGTGGACCCCGAGGGGGCCAAGGCGCTGCGCGACGAGGCCGAGAAGACCATCAAGTAGAGAGCGGAGTCCGCCTCGCGCTCAGTCGCGCAGGGGCAGCTCCACGGTGAGCCCGTCGTAGGCCACCTCGACGGGCCCCTTGTACTCCTCGCGCGCCTGGGTGAGCAGCCGCGAGGGTTCCGTGTCGTGGCGGCTGGAGAGGTGCGTGAGGATGAGGCGCCGGGCGCCCGCCTCGCGCGCCACCTGGGCCGCCTCGCGCGCCGTCGAGTGCCGCGTCTCCAGCGCGCGCGTCTGCTCGTCGTCGGAGAAGGTGGCCTCGTGGATGAGCAGGTCCGCCTCGCGCGCGGCGCGCACCAGGGACTGGCAGGGGCGGGTGTCGCCGGAGATGACCAGCCGCCGGCCGGGCCTCGGGTCCCCCACCACCTCGTCGGGATGGATGGTGCGGCCGTCCGGCAGCGTCACCGGCTCGCCCCGCTGGAGCTGGCCGTAGAGGGGCCCCGACGGAATCCCCATCGCCCTGGCCTTGTCCAGGTTGAACTTGCCGGGGCGCTCGTCCTCCTGCAGCACGTAGCCGAGCGCGTTGATGCGGTGATCCACCCCCACCGCGTGCACCGTGTAGCCGCGCCGCTCCACCTTGTCGCCGTCGCGCAGCTCGTGGAACTCCACGGGGAAGGACAGCGACTCCACGCCCAGGTGCACCGCCTGGTTCAGCAGCCGGCGCGCCGGAGGCGGCCCGTAGAGCAGCACGGGCGTGTCGCGCCCCATCATCCCCAGCGTGCGCAGGAAGCCGATGATTCCCAGGTAGTGGTCCGCGTGGAAGTGGGTGAAGAAGACGGCATCCACGGTGAAGCCGGTGCCGAAGCGCACCATCTGCCGCTGGCTGCCTTCCCCACAGTCGAAGAGCAGCAGATCCGCGTCCGCCTTCACCGCCAGCCCGGAGAGGTTGCGGTGCAGCGTCGGCTGAGCGGCCGAGGTGCCGAGGAAGGTGAGCCTGAGGATGGACATGCCGGCGCTGCCCACGATTGAAGACCCTCCCGCGCAGCGGCGGTGTGCGCTGGCGACAGGCTCCATCTACCACGAGGTTGACCCCGGGGCGCTTCCCCCGCTGACGCCGCTTGCGCTATAGGCGCCACCCCCCGCCATGAGCGATTCCCTCACTGTTGCCCCGACGAAAGACCCGCGCCGCGTGCGCGCGGCCGATGGCTCCCTCCTCACCGTGCCCGCGGGCTGGGCCCTGCTGCCCCCGGGGGACGCGGGCCTCACGCGCCGGGTGAAGGCCGCCGGCCCCAGCTGGACGGTGGTGGAGAAGAAGGGGCGGAAGATCTTCTCACAGGGAGTGTGGGCGCCCGAGGCCCACATCACCGCCGCCCGGGCCGCCCTGGAGGCCGAGCGCGCCACCCCCGCCTATGCCCGCCGCCGGGAGGCGGACGTGCGCCGCCGGGAGCGCGAGCAGGCCGAGTACGAGGTGGACTTCGCCAACGCCGTGCTGCGCTTCCTCGCCTTCGCGCCCTCCTTCACCGCCCAGGCCAAGAAGCTGGCCGTGGCGGTGTCCGCCCATGCCACCCCCGTGGGCAGCGGCACCGTGGCCCGCACCGAGCGCATCCCCCTCGAGCGCCGCGCCGAGGCCGCCGTCATCGCCTGGATGCGACATCAGACGACGGCCTACGACAACCTCTCCATCGCCCGGGTGAAGGGCGCCCGGCGCGAGGTGCGCCGCGAGCTGGCCGAGGTGTCCCGCGCGGTGTTGGACCTCCACCGCCGCGACGTCCCCCACGCGCCGGCCGCGTGCCCCCTGTGCACCGCCCTGGCCCGGCTCGGCGCACCTTCTCGACTCTAGCCAATGGGTGCTCCAAGGGGCTGATCTTCCTGGGGTTCTGACGCTCCGTGCCGGGGGGACCCGAAGCGGAGATCGCCCTCTTGGGGCCTATGCCTCTCGTTGGCGCCAACACGTCTCCTTGGGGGGGCGCAGGCCCGCTATGGGGGACGCCGCTCCAGTCCCTGGCATCCGCTCCCCGGCACCTCGTGTGTCGATGCTCACCGGGAAGCGCGGGAATTTGGACGAGCCGAGCGTCGCGGCCTGAAACTGGCGAGCAGAGGCTCCCGGTGGTGAAGGCCACCTATTTAATCAGCGACACGGGGCCGCGGCTCGCCGAGGAGCAGATCCCAGTGAGCTGGAGCGGCGAGTCCTGGGGAAAACCCGGCGAATCCAGCTACAAGTACGAGCCGGAGGGCGCGTTCTTCAAGCCGGCAACGGACGTAGCACTCATCGGCCACGCATACGCCCCACGGGGGATACTACCGAGACATTGGTGGCCCTCCAGGTGGGATCGTTGAAGAAGGTCGTGCGAGTGGTGGGCGAACGCACCTGGTTCCGAAGCATGGGCCGCGTAGGCATGACGAAGCCGCTGTCCTTCGAGACGATCGAGACGATGCCCTGGTTTGGGAGCGGGCCTTCGGTGGCTGTGACCGGACGGACTCGGGCAGGCCCTCCTTCGAGGAGCGCAACCCGGTGGGCACCGGCTTCCGCGCTAGCGCACGCCACTTCGAGGAGGGGCTGCGGCTCCCCAACCTGGAAAACCCCGAGCAACCGTTACGTGAGTTCGGCCAGAAGGTAGTGCCAGTGGGCTTCGGATTCACCTCGCCGGAGAGGCCGCCACGCGCGGCGTATTCGGGCATGTAGAGCGACAGCAACCAAGGAGGTAACCTCGATGGGAGAGACGGCAGCAGTTGTGGCACCCCGCGCGGCGGAGGTGCCGATGGTCGATCAGGAAGTGGTGCGGCGCATACGGGTGCTGGCGGAGACGGGCTGGGGCCACAAGCGGATGGCGCGCGAGGTGGGCGTGGCGCGCAACACGGTGAGGCGCTACCTGCGCGCGGGCAGCGAGGCTGACAAGCAGGTGTGGCCGAAGGCGCGGCGGCTCACCGGGGGGCATCGGCGAGGCCCCGCGACCTGGGGCCATCAGTAGATGATGCAGTCGAGCTTCTCGATGACGGCCTGGAGCTCTTCCACCGTGGTGTCGTACCGCTTTGCCTCGGCTGGGGCGAGGAGTGTCAGGGCCTTGGTTGGAGGCGGTTGGTCGTGCAGGTCCTCGATGACAACAGAGCCAAATCGTCCCGGCCACCGGACACTCTTGAGTTCGCGGGCTCGCGCGATGGGGTCCAGGATGGTGAAGCAGGGCCACTTGGGAAAGCGAAGGGTGGCTGGGTCACTGCCCATGATGCGGCACCCGTCCAGGCTGGCCTCGGTGAAGTCGCAGTCCTCAATGGAGCCGAATCGGAACCAGGGGTCACTGCCGTACTCGGGCCAGTGGCCGAAGTCGCACCCTGAGAAGCGACCCTTGAACCGACATCCCTTGAGGGAGGCGCTTATCCACTGCTGGTGGTTCTTCAACTCCTGCTTCACCTCGAAGGTGCAGTCGATGAATGTGGCCTGCTTGATGACCAGACGACTGGCGGGCACCTTCAGGACGACGGTGCAGTTGCGCAGCGTCAAGCCCGTGCTGAGGAAGTAGAGGGAGTTCTTGTCCGTCAGTTCCAGCCGCTCGTTGGCAATCTCCTGGTTCTTGAAGATGACGTTCTCCAGCCACCCCACGGCCGCCCCTTTCAGAAGGTGAGCATCCGGAAGAACTCGCCCGCCATGCGGCGACCATGGCGGGCCAGATTCGACTCCGTTCCGGCGAGAATCTCGTACTGACGGCCCGTCCTGGGGTCAATCACGTCGACGCCCTGATGCTTGAACTGAAGATCTCCGTCGAATCGTTGTTTCAACCTGGCATGTACGAACCGCCCGCGGGCCTCTCGCTCCAGCAGTCGCGCCAACCAGTATTCGCCCTGCTTCTCTGCGTCTCTAATGGCGGCTTTCTCCTGTTGGCCAAGGCGATGAGGCCCCCACTCGTTGGCGGCCTTGGTGACGGCCTCCTGGAGCATGTCGCCCACCTTATCCTCGGCGGGAATGTCCGCGAGCGACCTGCCACGTGGCAAGTGCCAGCGTTGGCCGTCACTGAGTTGCACCTGCCGGTTGCCGCCCCGGTGATGCATGACGGTTTCGGCGGAGCGGCCTCCAGGGGCCATTCCCGCCCCGGAGCCCTGCCCCGTCTTGAACGTCACCACCGCCAGGGGGCCCCGCGGTGAGGTGGCCACCGTCTCCACCGCCGCCACGGCCTTGACCAGGGCGCCCTCCGTCGCGAGCGCCGTCTCCACGACCTCCACGCGCTCCATGACGGCGGCGCCACCCTGCGCCTCGAACCGCGCGTCCGCGAGCTTGAAGCGTGGAAGCGACTTCACCCGTAAGGCCACCTGTCCCAGCGTGTGCCCGCTGAGCGTGGCCACCGCGAGAATCATCGCCCGCGCCGCGTCCTCGCCCAGCACCTTCCCGAAGTCCCCACCCGCCGCGCGCAGCTCCTCGAAGGTGCTGGCGTGGTGCGCCGTGTCGGCCATACGGGCCCACCCGTCCATCAGCCCGTACACCGTCTCGAGGCCCAGGTAGCCCACCAGGAGGACGGTCAGGCCGGCGGCCAGGGCCTTGGTCGTCGGCTCGGGCACCACCCACATCATGCAGTAGAGCGCCACCGTCCAGACGACCAGGGACACGAGTGCCCGCGCGTCCAGCAGCTCGCGCCCGAAGGCCGCGCGCGTCTCGTCGAGCACGGTGCCGAAGGCCAGGGCCAGCGCCAGCGTCCGCCGGTCGTCCGTGCGTAGGTAGGGCCCGTCGTCCAACAGGCCCAGGCAGTCGCCCCCACCCCGGTGCTCACACCACTTGAGGTACTTCTTCTTCAGGGCTTCATCCGCCTCGGGAGTGAGGGCACTGTTCTCGTCCACCGGCACCAGGGTGAGGACGCGCCCTCGGTATGGCTCGGCCAACCAGTCTTCCTCCAGCACCTTCAGTAGCGCGTGGGCGGCCTCTCGTGGAGTGCTGCGGCCCAGCCGCACGTCGCGAGCGAGCCGCTGGAAGGACTGCTGGAACTCGGCCCTGGGGATGGGCACCGGCCGGGTGGCGACGGCGCTGGGCTCCATGAAGTCCACCACGTACACGGTGGCGGACTCGAGCTCAGGCTCCGCCGTGGTGGCCACATGCTCCGAGGGGGCCGACGGAGGCGTGAGCGAGTTGTAGCGGTAGCCAGCAAGGTGGCTGTCATGGGGGGCCGTGGCACACGCGAACTGGAAGAGGATGATGAGGGCCCAGGCGCGAGAGCAGAGGTCCAAACGCGCGCCCGTAGGGCGAGCACCAGGAAGACGGGTGGGCACGGCGCACCTCCGCAAGTGGCGTAACCAAGAGCCGCTAATCCGGAATTACATGGAATGCAGGTGCGCCCGTCAAGCCACGGGTTGGGCTGGGGGGGAGGATGCAGCAGGTGAGTTATGGGTGCTGCGCCATCAATCCCGGTAGGACCACGCCTGCGCCAGAGCCAGCGCAGCTCGCGGCCTCGTCTTGAGGTCCAGACTGATGTTCTTGACGGCGACGCCAAGCTCCGCGTCCAGGAGGTCCGCCGCGCGCAGTCCTCGGAGTCCGCCCGGCCCGCCCTGCCGCGCCTTCCGTATGGCAGGACCTTGCCACCCACTTCTTGGATGGCTCCCGCTCAGGCGGTACCTCCCTGACCGCCGGGCACGTCCGTACCCAGTGGATCGTGTCCGCAGGATGATTAGCAGTGATGATTTATTATATAACAAATTCCGGTATCGTTTCTGACCCGTGGTTCAGAAACCCCCTGGGCAGTTTCTGACCGGCGGGTTAGTAATGGCCGCGTCATGGCTCGTCCCGCGGATCCTCATGCCCGTGAAGCACTCATCGCCGCCGCGCGAGCGGAGTTCGTGAAGAAGGGCATCCGCGGGGCGCGCATCGAGGACATCACCGCCGCCTGTGGCCTGTCCAAGGGCGCCTTCTACCTGCACTACTCCTCCAAGGAGGCCCTCTTCGGCGAGGTGGTGGGCGAGTTCACGGAGGCGATGAACCAGCTCGTCGTCCACCGGCTGAAGGCCACGGAGCGGTTCCTCTCCGAGCAGGGCCCGCTCGAGGCCCACGACGTGGCCGAGCGCTCCGAGCGGTACGAGCTCCTGGTGACGCTGAACGCCGAGTCGGACCTGAAGCTGCTCGAGCTGATATGGGCCTACCGCGATGTGATGAACGTGCTCATTCGCGGCAGCCAGGGCACCGACTTCGAGTCTCTGGTGTGGGGCATGGTGGGCCGCGAGACGGCGCGGGTGTCCCAGGAGTTCCAGCGGTTGCAGGCCGCCCACGCGTGCCGCTCGGACGTGCCTCCCGAGGTCATCGGCTCGCTCGTCGTTGGCACCTACCTGCTGCTGGCGCAGCAGATGAGCCAGATGGAGCAGAAGCCGGACCTGGCCGCCTGGGCCAACTCCATCCACCGCCTCATCCGCGAGGGCAGCCTGCCCCCGGCCTTCACGGCCTCGGGTCCCTCGACGTTGACGGTTCCGAAGAAGGTTCCGAAGAAGGCTTCGACTTCCCCGCGCCGGTCCACCCAGGCCCGCGCGCTCTCCCGCACCCGCAGCACTCCGAGGTCATGACCGTGAAACTCTCCAGGACTCCGCTCGTCGCCGGGCTCGCCGCCGTGGGCCTGGCCTCCACCGCGCTTCCCCTCTCTGGTTGCAAGGCGGACGCAGCCGCGCCGGCCACCGCCGCCAAGGCCGCCGCCGCGCAGGAGCTCCCCACGGTGACGCTGGCCACGCCGCGCGCCGTGCAGGCCTCGCGTCGCGAGGAGGTGACGGGCACGCTCTTTCCTTCCCAGGCCCTTCAGGTGGGTTTCGAGGTGGGAGGCCGGCTGGAGCGGGTGCGCGTGAAGAAGGGCCAGACGGTGCAGGAGGGCCAGGTGCTCGCGCAGCTCAACGCGGAGATCGCCGACGCGCAGCTGGCCCAGGCGCAGGCCTCGGTGGCAGCCGCCGAGGTGGCCGCCGCCATGGCCGCGGACGTGGCCGGGCGCAACGCGAAGCTGCAGCAGCAGGGCAACGTGAGCGACGTGCAGAACCTCACCTCCACCACCCAGGCGAAGCAGGCCGAGGCGCAGCTCATGGCCGCCAAGGCGCAGCTGGCCCAGGCGCAGGCCGGCCGCCGCAAGCACGACCTGAGGGCGCCCTTCGCCGGCACCGTCACCGACGCGCCCGAGCAGGTGGGCGCCATCGTGGGCCCGGGCGCGCCCCAGTTCTCCGTGGAGAACCTGGGCACCCTGCTGCTGAAGACGACGGTGGCCGAGTCCCTGCGCGCACAGCTCAAGCCGGGCACGAAGGTGCGCGTGGAGGTCATCGGTGGCGGCGCCTCCACGGACGAGGCCGTCATCCGCACCATCATCCCCTCCGCGGACCAGGCCACGCGCCGCATCCCGGTGGACATCCTGGTGCCCAACAAGGACGGCCGCTTCGTGGCCAACACCCTGGCGCGCGTCATCCTCCCGCTGGGCGACGCGCAGGACGCCCAGTCCCTGCCCGCCACCGCGCTGTCCTCCTCGGGCGGTGACCACGTCTACGTGGTGGCCCCCTCCGGCGAGGTGCGCCGCGTGGACGTCCAGGTGCTCGAGCGCGGTGTGCGCGAGGTGGTGGTGAAGGCCGCCGCTCCGCTGGACAAGGTCATCGAATACCCCACGCCGTCCCTCACCGAGGGGACGCGCGTCTCCGTGAAGTAGCCCTCCTCCCCAGGAATTCCAGAGCGTCCCCATGCTCCTCAGCGACGTCTCCATCCGCAGGCCGGTCTTCACGGCCATGCTCTCCCTCTGCCTCATCGTCCTCGGGGTGATGGGCTACACCCGGCTCGGGACCGACCTCTACCCGGACGTGTCCATCCCGGTGGTGGTGGTCAACACCATCTACAAGGGCGCCGGCCCGGGTGAAATCGAGACCCAGGTCATCAAGCCCATCGAGGATGCCGTCGCCGGCATCAGCGGTGTGGACAAGATCCACTCCTTCAGCCGCGAGAACGTCGGCACGGTGATCGTGCAGTTCAAGCTGTCGGCCAGCCTGGACCAGGCGGTGCAGGAGGTGCGCGACAAGGTGTCGGGCATCGTCAACAAGCTGCCGCAGGACGCGGATGCGCCGGTGGTGGGCCGCGTGGACATCTCCGCGGTGCCCGTCCTCACCTACGCGGCGAGCGCGCAGGCGGACTCGCGCACGGTGCGCAAGCTCATCGAGGACAAGCTCAAGCCCGCCCTGGCGCAGCTCGAGGGCGTGGCCGACGTGCGCATCAACGGTGGTGACGTGCGTGAAATCCAGGTGGACGTCGACCTGGACAAGGCGCGCGCGGTGGGAGTGACCCCGATGGACATCGCCCAGCGCATCGGTTCGGAGAACCTGGACCTGCCGGCGGGCCGGCTGCAGCTGGGGCCCACCGAGCTGACGGTGCGTTCGCTGGGACAGTTCAAGAGCGTGGACGAGCTGCGGCAGCTCCCGGTGGCGCAGAGCCGCACGGGCGCCCAGGTGCGGCTGGAGGAGGTCGCCACCATCACCGACGGCGTGGCCGAGCGCCGCACCACGGCGCGCCTCAATGGCCAGGACGCCGTCATCCTGGAGGTCATCAAGCAGCCCGGCTCCAACACCGTGGCCCTGAGCGACGCCGTGAAGAAGCAGATGGAGACCCTGGTGCCCTCGCTGGGCCATGGCTTCCAGACCACGCTGCTCATCGACCAGTCGGTCATCATCAACGAGAACGCCCACGAGGTGTGGATCGCCCTCATCTTCGGTGGCGCGATGGCGGTGCTCATCATCCTGGTGTTCCTGTTGGATCCGCGAGGCACCTTCATCTCCTCGCTGGCGCTGCCCACCTCCGTCATCGGTACGTTCTTCGTGATGTACATGCTGGGCTACACGCTCAACCAGATGACGCTGCTGGCGCTGTCGCTGGCCATCGGTCTGCTCATCGACGACGCGGTGGTGGTGCGCGAGGCCATCACCCACCGCCTGGAGCAGGGCGAGGATCCGGTGAGCGCGGCCTCCAAGGGCACCAGCGACGTCGGTCTGGCGGTGCTCGCCACCACGCTCGCCCTGGTGGCGGTGTTCGTCCCGGTGGCCTTCATGCCGGGCATGGTGGGTCAGTTCCTCCAGCAGTTCGGCATCACCATCTCGGTGGCGGTGCTCATCTCGCTCTTCATCTCCTTCACGCTGGACCCGATGCTGTCCGCGCGCATGGCGAAGCAGCGCAAGCCCGGCGAGCACCACCAGGAGAACGCGCTGGCCAAGGCCATCCGCGGCTTCCTGGATGACAGCGAGCGCGTCTACTCGAACATCCTGCGCTGGGTGCTCGACCACAAGTGGCTCACCACGGGCATCACCGTGCTGGTGATGGTGGTGTCCTTCGGCGCCGCCAGCCGCCTGGGTGTGGAGTTCCTCTCGCCCGAGGACCGCTCGCAGTTCATCGTGCAGCTCATCCTCCCCGACGCCTCCAGCCTGGAGCAGACGGGCGTGCGCGTGGCGGAGGCCGAGAAGATCCTCAAGGACATCCCCGAGGTGACGGATGTCTACTCCATCGTCGGTGACAACGGCGATGTGAACAAGGCGCGCATCCGCGTGCTCACCAAGGAGAAGCACGAGCGCGAGCGGGGCATCCAGGCCATCAAGGAATCGGCGCGCGAGCTGCTCGCGCCCGCGCTGCCCGCCACCCGCGTCATCATGCAGGACCTGCCCATCGTCGACGGTCTGGGCGGCGACTTCTTCCCCATCATGGTGCGCGTCATCGGGCCGGACCTGGGCAAGCTCCAGGAGGAGTCCGAGCGCATCGCCCAGATTCTGCGTGAGATCCCGGGCACCGCGGACGTGCGCGTGGACTTCAACCCGCCCAAGCCGGAGCTGGCCATTGAGATCGACCGGGCCCGCGCCAAGGACCTGGGCCTGAGCGCCGCGGCGCTGGCCATGCAGATGCGCATGGCGATCGGCGGTGACGTGGCCGCCAAGCTGCGCGAGGGCGTGGACGAGACGGACATCCGCGTGCGCCTGACCCAGCGCGACCGTGAAACGCCCGAGCGCGTGCGGCAGATCGAGCTGGCCACCCCCCGCGGGATGGTCCCGGTGACGGACGTGGCGAAGGTGGAGCTGCGCGATGGCCCCAGCGTCATCGAGCACGAGAACCGTCAGCGGCAGCTCGCCGTCTACGCCCAGCTCAATGGCGCGGCCCTGGGCGAAGTGGCCAGCCAGCTCCAGCAGCGCGTGGACGAGAAGCCGTTGCCCCCGGGCTACTCGCTCGTCTACGACGGACAGATGAAGCTGATGAACGAGCAGAACGACGCCTTCATCACCGCGGGTCTGCTGGCCTTCGTCTTCATCTACATGGTGCTCGCCAGCCAGTTCGAGTCCCTCAAGCACCCCTTCACCATCATGGTGTCGCTGCCTCTGGCGCTCGTGGGTGCGCTGCTGGGTCTGTTCTTCGGCGGCTTCCACGTGTCCATGGGCGCGATGATCGGCATCATCCTGCTGATGGGCCTGGTGACGAAGAACGCCATCCTCCTGGTGGACGGCGCGCTGCAGTACCTGCGCGAGGGTGACACGGTGGACCAGGCGCTGATGAAGGCCGGCCCGCGCCGCCTGCGCCCCATCCTCATGACGAGCGCCGCCATGGCCATCGGCATGGTGCCCACCGCCATCGGCAAGGGCGTGGGCTCCGAGTTCCGCGCCCCCATGGCCATCGCCGTCATCGGTGGTGTCATCACCTCCACCTTCCTCACGCTGCTGGTGGTGCCGGTGGTGTTCGCCGCCATGGAGCGCCTGGGCTTCTCCAAGCGCGTTCCGAAGACACAGGAAGAACTCCCCTCCGCGCCTGTTCAGGAGCCCCAGGCGCAGCACTCCGGTCGCGCCGCCTGAGCGCGGCCGGGTGCCCCCCTCTTCTTCGCGTTGCCATCGCCTATGTTCATCCGAATCGCCGCCGCCGGGTCCGCCCGGCGCCCCCTCTCGCTCGTCCTCCTCGCCGCCCTCTCTCCGCTCGGCGCGCTCGCCCAGGCGCCCGCGGCCACGCCCCAGCCGGCACCCTCCACGCAGCCCGGTCTGGCGGCGGCTCCGGCTCCCGGCACGCTGCGCACCGTGACGCTGCAGGAGGCGCTCTCCCTCGCCGCGAAGCAGAGCCCGGACGTGGCCTCCGCTCGCGCCCAGGCCGCGGTGGCCGCCGCGGGGGTCCGCCGCGCCTGGACGGCGTGGCAGCCCGAGCTGACGGTCAGTGCCCAGTATGTCCGCTCCAGCGCCGAGGCCCAGCTGGACCTGGGGCAGTTCGTCGGACTGGTGGGCGGCGTGTTCAACCTCCTGCCCCAGAATCCGCAGCTCATCCCGGAGCCCGTCGTCATCACGGCGAAGGACTCGCGCTACGCGACGGCTCAAATCTCCCAGCCCCTCTTCACCCCGGCCGGCGTCTTCCTCATCGGCCCGGCGAAGGCGGGCGCGGAGGCGGCGGAGCTGGGCGCCCTGGAGGCGCGCGAGCAGGTGCTGCTGGCGGTGGCGCGCACCTACCTGGGGTTGCAGGGCATCACCCAGATGATGGACGCGGCGCGTGAGGCGGAGTCGGTGGCGCTCCAGCGCGAGGGCGAGGCCAGGGCGCAGCTCGACGTGGGCATGACGGTGGAGGCGGCGCTGCTGCGCGCGCAGACGGAGACGGCCCAGGCGCGCGTGCAGCTCGCGCAGCTCTCCGGCCAGTACGCGCAGCTGCTGGCGATGCTGGGCGCGCTGGTGGGCGAGCCCGTGCAGCCCGCTCCGCTCGACGCCCCGGGCCCCCGCTGGGACATCCCCTCCGAGGACACCAGCCCCTGGGAGAACACCTACGCGGTGCGCTCGGCCGCCAAGGTGGTGCAGGCCAACGAGGGCAAGGTGACGTACGACCGTTTCTCGTGGCTGCCGAGCCTGGTGGCCCAGGCCCGCGGCATCTACAACTCCAACTCCGGCTTCACCGGGACGAACACCACCTACGAGCTGTCCGTCGCGGCCTCGATGCCGCTGTATGACCGCGGGCAGCGCTACGCGGCGCTGCACGAGGACAGGGCCCGGCTGGAGCAGGCGAAGGCGCAGTACGAGTCGTCTCGCGCCAAGGCCCATGCGAACTGGGTGGCCGCGAAGGCCAACCTGGAGGCCGCGCAGGCCGCGCTGACCCAGGCCGAGGCCCAGGCGCAGCTCGCCGCCCGGGTGCAGCAGCAGGTGGCGGCCGCCTTCAAGGCCGGGATGTCCACCAGCTTGGAGATGTCAGACGCGGACACGCGGCGCTTCCTCGCCGCCAGTGCCGCGGCGCAGGCCCGGGCCACGCTGGAAATCCGCCGCGCGGAGCTCGCCGCCGCCGGAGGCCGCATCGCCGCCTCCATCGAGCAGCAGCAGCCACAGCAGTAGGCGGGAGGCGGAGTGAGCCCGGACGCGCCCTCGACTCCGGGGTTGCTCGCGGTGGACCTCGGGCTGCGCTCGGGGCTCGCCTTCTATGGGGACGACGGGCGGCTGCGCTGGTACCGCTCGCAGAACTTCGGCTCCCAGTCACGGCTCAAGCGCGCGGTGCCGGCGGTGCTGCACTCGGCCGGGCCGCTCGCGTGGCTGGTATTGGAGGGCGGAGGGCCCATCGCCGAGGTCTGGGAGCGCGAGGCCGCGCGGCGGGCCCTCCCCGTGTTGCGCGTATCCGCCCAGGACTGGCGCGCCCGGCTCCTGTACGCCCGTGAGCAGCGCAGCGGGGGCCTCGCGAAGGACGCCGCGGATGGGCTCGCGCGCCGGGTGATCGAATGGTCTGGAGCGCCGAGGCCCACGTCGCTGCGGCATGACGCGGCGGAGGCGGTGTTGTTGGGCTTGTGGGCGGTGCTCGAGGTGGGGTGGTTGGCACAGGTGCCGCCCGAGGTACGCCGCTAGCGCCCTCTCCCTCTGGGAGAGGGCGGGGGGTGAGGGTCGTCACCCAGCGTGTCACCGTGCGAGGAATACCCTCACCCCAACCCTCTCCCAGAGGGAGAGGGAGCATCACGCGCGCTTCGAGCTTTCTCCCGTCACCACCGCGGATCCAATGAGGTGCGCCAGCCGCAACGCCTCCGGCACATGCCCCCGGTCCGTGAGGCGCTTCAAGGCCTCCGCCACCCACTCGGGCTCCGCGCCCTGCACCTGGAACGTGAAGCCTCCGAGCTGGTGGATGGGGCCCGCCCGCCTCAGCAACTCCAGCCTCCGCTCCGCGCGGGGCAGGTGGCGCAGCGCGCGCTCCATCGCGTCCAGGTCCGGCAACCGCCGCATCACCGACACACAGGGCTTGCCCAGCGTATGCGCCAGCCGCGGCAGGTCCACCACGTTGAAGCCGCCGAAGGCGATGCCATCCAACAACACCAGGTGCAGCTGCGGCAGGAACTTGCCGCCCACCAGCAGCCGGCACACCTCGTCCGTCGCCGTCCACCCGTCCTTGCGCACCCGTCCCCAGACGAGTCCCTCGAAGCGCGTGCCGGCGCACACCACGCCCACCAGCGGCACCCTCGCGCCTGGACGTCTGGCGAAGGGGGCATCATCGAAACCGGCGACTCGGGGCAGGGGAGGCAGACGCATGCGCATGAAAAAGAAAGAGCCCGACCCCAGCCGAGGTCGGGCTCCAGGAATCATCCGTGGTGCGGACTATCCGGCGGCGCGAACGTTCTGCGCCTGCAGGCCCTTGGGGCCACGCGTGATCTCGAACTCCACGCGCTGTCCCTCGGCCAGGGTGCGGAAGCCATCCATGTTGATGGCGGTGTGGTGGCAGAACACGTCCTCGCCACCTCCGTCCTGCGTGATGAACCCGAAGCCCTTAGCGTCGTTGAACCACTTGACCGTACCGGTTGCCATGAATCGTTCTTCTTTCGTCACAGCGGCGGCACACGAACCGCCGTTCCCAACCCGAACTTGAGCCGGGGGTTCAGGCGTAGTCCGTCCGCTCACAAAAGTCGAGAGGACGGCCCCGCCGACTGTTCACGTTCGTGCAGCGTTGATGCCCGACTCCAATGCATCCACATCCGCGGATTCCAGCTGCGCCGTTTCTCCCGTGGGCGGCTCGAAGCCGGCGCGGCCGATCTGCTTCGTCCCGTACTGGGGGAAGAAGGGGGCCAGCACATAATTCCGGAAACACCACCCGAAGAAGCTGCGCTGGTTGAGCTCCGGGTTGATGCGGGGGGCGAGCTTCGCGTGAATCTCGGGGAGGGTGCTCCAGTGGGCGCCGGCCACCTCGTGGTGGGCCGAGTGCAGACCGTTGTTGAAGAGCAGGAAGTTGATGAGCTTGCCATCGAAGCTGCGCGAGTGGTCGTGCTCGCTCCAGGGGTCCGCGTGGACGTGCTGGATGTAGTTGAAGAACATGATGGTCCACAGCGCGAAGAGCGCCGGGATGAGGAAGGCGAAGCTCCACACCATGATGCCGCGCCCCAGCCCGTGCCACGCGATGGCCACCCCGAGCAGCGCCAGGTGCAGGCCGGCCCACGTGCAGTACTGGGTGATGATCTGCCGGTAGAGCACGGGGTTGGACTGACGCGCCTTGCGGATGTACTGCTTGATGGGATCGCTCTGCCAATACGACGAGACGAAGAAGTACGTGAAGGCGACCCACCAGTTGTGCTTGTTGGTGTAGCGCCAGGTGATGGTCGCGTCGCCCGGCTTGTTGACGTACTTGTGGTGGTTGAGATTGTGCGTGGGCACCCAGGCGAACGTGGGGTAGCCGTAGAAGTGCGCCAGCCACAGGCTCATCCAGAAGTTGAGCTTGCGGCTCTTGAAGGTCGGGCAGTGGTTGTGGTTGTGCGCGATGACGCCCGCGGACAGGGCCAGATAGCAGCTGATCGGACTGAGGTAGGGGATGAGCGCGGGGTTGACGTACTGCGCCATCGCCACCACGGGCATGAAGAGGCACCAGAGAAGAGTTCGATAGTCGGCTGCGTAGCGGAGGCTCATGGCGCCGGAGGCTACATCCAACCCCCCCAGGGGTCCCTAATACTCTTTCGCTGGAGTCGAGCAGGCGAGTTCACCGGTCGGCGAAAGCCGGGACACGTGCCTACTCTTGTCCTGGGAGGTCATGAGCCATGGATCGCAGCCCTGTTCCCCCCGCCCGGGGCGCCACCGTGCGCGGCGCGCTGGAGGCGGAGTTGGCCTCTGCGCCGCAGACGGGTCTCACCACGAAGGAGCTCTCCGGGCTGGTGGGCATCTCCGAGAAGGACGTGGCCGGGCACCTGGAGCACCTGGAGAAGTCGCTCCGGGCCGGAGGCGCCGCGCTGGAGGTGATTCCCGCCGAGTGCCTGGCGTGTGGCTACGTCTTCCGTGACCGCAAGCGCCTGAGCCGGCCCGGCTCCTGCCCCGAGTGCCGCTCCACCCGCATCGACCCGCCCGCGTTCCGCATCCGCTGAGAGTCCAAGAATGAATGCTCCCTCTCCCCTCGGGAGAGGGGGGGAGGGTACCCGGGCCCGTTCTCCAACCCGTGGCCCACGGTGGGGACAGGGGTTCAACCCGGGTTCGTCCGATACCCTCACCCCGTCCCTCTCCCGAAGGGAGAGGGGAAGTGGCCGCGGACTAGGCCGGCTTGATGGTCGGCTTGCCCTCACCGGCGATGGCGGACATCGGGGTCTCGATGCGCATGCCGTAGAAGGAGCGGTAGACGAACACCATCGACGCGATGAAGAAGAGGCCCGCGAACACCCGGGTGATGGTGGCCTGGCCGGCCGCGCTCAGCTCCACCGCCAGCTCCACCGCCAGCAGGCCGAAGAGCGTGGTGAACTTGATGACGGGGTTGAGCGCCACGGACGAGGTGTCCTTGAACGGGTCTCCCACCGTGTCGCCCACGACCGTGGCGGCGTGCAGGTCCGTGCCCTTGGCCTTGAGCTCCACCTCCACCAGCTTCTTCGCGTTGTCCCACGCGCCACCGGCGTTGGCCATGAAGACGGCCTGGTACAGACCGAACACCGCGATGGAGATGAGGTAGCCCACGAAGAAGTACGGCTCGAGGAACGCGAAGGCCAGGGTGCTGAAGAACACGCCCAGGAAGATGTTGAGCATCCCCTTCTGCGCGTACTGGGTGCAGATCTCCACCACGCGCTTGGAGTCGCTCACGCTCGCCTTCTCCACGCCCTCCAGCTTGATGTTGGCCTTGATGAACTCCACCGCGCGGTAGGCGCCCGTGGACACCGCCTGCATGGAGGCGCCGGAGAACCAGTAGATGATGGCGCCTCCCGTGATGAGTCCCAGCAGGAACGGGGCGTGCAGCAGCGACAGGTTGGACGCGTTGGCCGCGTTGAGCGAGCGGAAGCCGTCGCCGGCCACGGTGATGCCCACCAGGATGACGATGATGGAGAAGATCATCGTCGTGGCGCCCACCACGGCGGTGCCGATGAGCACCGGCTTGGCCGTGGCCTTGAAGGTGTTGCCCGCGCCATCGTTCTCCTCCAGGTACAACTTGCCCTTCTCGAAGTCGGGCGAGAAGCCGAAGTCCTGCTGGATCTCCCCCTTCACGTTGGGGATGTTCTCGATGAGCGACAGCTCGTACACGCTCTGCGCGTTGTCCGTCACCGGGCCGTACGAGTCCACCGCGATGGTGACCGGGCCCATGCCCAGGAAGCCGAAGGCCACCAGACCGAAGGCGAACACCGCCGGGGCGATCATCAGCGTGTTGGGGATGTCCACGCTGAAGAAGTAGGCCCCGCCCATCAGCGCCGCGATGATGATGCCCATCCAGTAGGCGGAGAAGTTGCCGGCCACCAGGCCCGAGATGACGTTGAGCGACGCACCGCCCTCGCGGGAGGCCGTGACGACCTCGCGCACGTGACGGCTCTCCGTGGAGGTGAAGACCTTGATGGCCTCGGGGATGATGGCGCCCGCCAGCGTGCCGCAGGTGATGATGGCGGAGAGCTTCCACCACAGCGTGGGATCTCCCGCCAGGTTCGGGATGAGCAGGTAGGAGACCAGGAACGTCAACGCCACGGACACGATGGAGGTCAGCCACACCAGGAAGGTGAGCGGGGCCTCGAAGTTCATGTGGTCCACGTTCTTGTACTTGCCGCCCTGGAGGATGCCGTTGATGCCGTAGGAGCCCAGGCTCGCCAGCACCATCACGATGCGCATCATGAAGATCCAGACGAGCAGCTGGACCTGGAACTCGGCCCCTGGCACCGCCAGGAGGATGAAGGTGATGAGCGCCACGCCCGTCACGCCGTACGTCTCGAAGCCATCCGCCGAGGGGCCCACCGAGTCACCCGCGTTGTCACCCGTGCAGTCGGCGATGACGCCCGGGTTGCGCGCGTCGTCCTCCTTGATGCGGAAGACGATCTTCATCAGGTCCGACCCGATGTCGGCGATCTTCGTGAAGATACCGCCCGCGATGCGCAGCACCGATGCGCCCAGCGACTCACCGATGGCGAAGCCGATGAAGCACGGGCCCGCGAAGTCCGCCGGCACGAAGAGCAGGATGATGAGCATCAGCAGGAGCTCGGTGGAGATGAGCACCATGCCAATGGACATACCGGCCTGCAGGGGAATGGCGTACGTGGGGTAGGGCTTGCCACGCAAGCTGGCGAACGCCGTGCGGCTGTTGGCGAAGGTGTTCACCCGGATGCCGAACCAGGCCACGCCGTAGCTGCCGGCGATGCCAATGAGGCTGAACGCCAGGATGGTGATGACCTTGATGGGCGCCATGTGCCGCAGGAAGTAGAAGTACACCACCATCACGGCGCCAATCAGCACCTCGAGGACGAGGATGAACTTGCCCTGGGTGATGAGGTACGTCTTGCACGTCTCATAGATGAGCTCGGAGATCTCGAGCATCGACTTGTGCACCGGCAGCTTGCGCAACGCCGTGTATTGCAGGAAGCCGAAGATGAGGCCGAAGAAGGCCACCGCGATGCCAGCCATCAGCAACGAGTGCCCGTTGAGTCCGCCCACGAACGTCACCGCGCGGAAGTCCGGGAGGACGAGATCCGCCTCGCTCGCGCGCGCGGTGCTGCTGGCCATCAGTGTCAGGAGCCCGAGGACCCCCGCGATCCTGCTCATGACGCTCGAGAGAGCGCCATGCCGTGAAATGCATTTCATGGTGTGCAACTCCTCAGAAGCTCATCAATGTGTTGTGACGCGCGGCGCTCTCCTCCCCCGCGCGCCGGGTACACCAGGGATGCGAGTCGAGGGGTTGGCCGCCTGCGGGCGGAGAGCCGCTCGCCGACGCTTCAGCACAGCCTCGCCCTTCAGGGTCAGAGAGCACGCCTGAAGGCTGCTCACATGTACCACCACAGGGGGAGGAAAGTCGAATTCCCGGGATTTTGTTGATTACTGGCTGTTTTGTCAGACACCCACCTTGTCGGGTGGGCCGTCTCGGCTTCACAAAACAAAACGCCCGTCCGGGGCCCGGAGGCCGCCAGACGGGCGTGTGAGGGTTTCCGCGTATGTAACGACTACTGCACCTTCACGTTGATTGTCTTGAGGACCTGATCGCCGCGGAGGATGCTGACGGTCCAGTCGCCGGCCTTGTTCATGCGCACGCCGGTCCACTGACGGGCGCGCCAGCCCTCGCCCTTGATCCTCACGTCCTTGGTCTCGCGCACGACATTGCCCTGCTTCACCTGGACCATCAGGTCATCGATGGTGTCGCCCTGCGGGACCAGGTAGGACTGCCACAGCATCATGCTGGTGTTGGCCTTGACGGCGTCGGGGTTGGCCTCGGCGATGCACTCGAACTTGTTGGGGCCGTTCTTGGCCACCTCGGTGCACAGCTTGGCGTCCACCAGCACGGGGCCCTGGCCCTGCGCCTTGTAGAAGTAGTCCCAGGTGCTCTTCACCGCCTCGGCGGACGGCGTCTTCACCGGCTCCTGCGCCGGAGCCGCCGCGTCCTGAGCCGCCGCGTCCTGAGCCATCGCCACGCCGCCAAACGCCACCATCGCGCACATCGCCAGCTTCTTCAGATTGCCTGCCATTGCGTTTCCCCCTCAATCGGGTTTGCGCCCCAGTGTCTAGCACAGGACGGGCCCCGGTTGGCCACGGGGGCCTCAACCCCAGAGGAAGAAGGCGAGGGTGACGAGCGGCAGGTAGACGAAGAAGGCCACCAGCAGGAAGCCGAGGATGTCCTTGAAGTCCAGCCGCGCCACCGCGAGCAGAGGCAGGGCCCAGAAGGGCTGGATGAGATCCGTGGCCATGTCCCCCCACGCATACGCGAGCACCACCTTCTCCGGCACCACGCCGAGCGTCCTCGCCGCCTCCAGCAGGTAGGGCGCTTCGATGGCCCACTTGGAGCCGCCCGAGGGCACGAAGTAGTTCACCACGCCGCTGTAGAGATAGACGATGGCGGGGAAGGTGCCCGGCGTGGACAGCGACACGAAGAGCTGGCCGATGCGCTCGGTGAGGCCGGTGGCCTTGAAGATGCCGTAGATGCCCGCGTAGAGCGGGAACTGCAGGACGATGCCGTGCAGCACGCTCGCGGCCTCCTCGCTGGCCTTGAGCAGGCGCGCGGGCGTGCCATGCAGCAGCACCGCCAGCGTGAGGAAGAGGAAGTTCACCACGTTGAGGTTGAGGGCCCTCCAGCCGCCGTTGAGCCCCAGGTGGCGCGCGAACCAGAGCAGCCCCAGCACGCCGAAGAGCACGTTGAGCAGCGGAGAGAAATCCAGCCACACTGCGGGGCTCCTCTCGCGCGGGCGCACGGGCGGCTCGAAGTCCTTCAGTTGCTCGAGGATGGTGGGGTCCACCCGCACCGCCTGTCCGGGGCGCGGATGGAGCGCCCATGCCAGCAGGGTGAGGCCTCCCACCACCGCCACGGTGAGCCCGAGGTTGAAGGGCGAGAAGAGCGTGCGGTCGATGGGGATGACGCCCAGCTGCTTCTCCAGGAAGTGGCCCGGAGTGGCCACCAGCAGCGGCGCGGAGGCGGACAGGCCCGCGTGCCACGTGGCGCCCAGGCCGAAGTAGGCACAGGCCACCAGCAGGCGGTAGTCCACCTCCGGCTGCCGCCGCACCACGAAGCGCACCAGCATGGCGCTGGCCACCAGCGACAGGCCCCAGTTGATGTAGGCCAGCCCCATGGACACGGCCGCCATGAGCACCACCGCGCTCCGGGGGCCCCGTGCCAGCCCCGCCAGGCGCTCCAGCAGCGCGCGCACCGGGCGGGTGAGGGCCAACAGGTAGCCGGTGAACATCACCAGCGCCATCTGCATGGAGAAGGTGAGCAGCTCCCAGAAGCCACCGCCCCAGGACTCCAATACACGCGGCGCGGGCGCCCCCGCCCAACCCAGGGCCAGCCCCATGGTGAGCAGCGAGAGCAGCACCGCGATGGCGAACGAGCTGGGGACGAAGCGCGCGGAGAATCGGCCGAGGGATTCCGCGATGCGTACGAGTGTTTCCACGGGACGTCTGACTCCGAGAGAGGGGGCGGGTGTCGTACACCCCGGGCCCATCTGAACACGGAGCAGCACGCCTTCCGAGAAAACCGGTGCACGCCCCTTCCGGGTCCGCGGTCCCTCTCCTGACAGCCAGCACACACTTCACGCCGCCCGTGTGTCTGGATTTCGTCGGAAGGGGTGCGTCGGATGTCCTGGCCTGTCAGGGAATGCGCAGCCCCCCACTTGTCCGTCCCACGGACAATGGCCATACCCGCACCAATGGCCTACCGCATCCATATCCCAGTGGAGCTGTGGAGCACTTTGAAAGCGCTTCCACCCGCGTTCATCGATCGGCTTCACCAGCGTATTGATGACATCGCCCAGCTCGCGGAAGTTGCTCCTCCCCTCAACCCGCTCTGGTTGAAGCTCGGTGCCACGGATCGGCCCCTGCTGCGCTGCATGGTGGATGGCTACGCCCTGCTCTACGAGGTCGACGAGTCCTGCCGCACCGTCTCCGTGCTCGACGTGGAGCAGGAGGAGGGTGACGCGCCCGTGCTGGCCTCCGGGTTGATCGCCGCCAACGGTCGTCACTGAGCCACACCGGCTCGTCGAGAAGGTCTCCTCACCCCGGGTGAGCAGGAGGAGCACGCTCCGCCCCCAGGTCTGTCCCACCTCGCATCCCTCCCAGGCCGTGTCCATCCTCACGCCCCGCGCACCGGGTCGCGCGCCCGTGTGTTCTCCAGGCGCCCCGCGCGGGGGCGGAAATGGGCGGCGGAACGGTAGAAGTTTCAGCCCGGCTCTGGTGCTTTTTACAGTCCCCCCTCGCGGCCCCCCGCACCAGGGAATGAGGGGATATGCGCCGATAGTGCCCTACAGGGAGGGGCTTTCAGCCACTTCTCGACGCGGTAAGTCCGCGAATCGCTTTCCAACGTGTCGGCATGAACATGGCATGGGAAGTGAGTGCCGTGGAACCCACCTTCCATCCGAGTTGCGCCTGCCTGACTCCGCACCCGGAGATCGCGGAGTGCCCCACCGTCTTGCGGGGAACCTCCGAGGTCCGTCCACCCCTGGCACCCACGCTGCCCCCCTCTCGTGAGCGGGGGGAGAAGCTCGTGGGCCAGCGCTTCGGCAGCTTCGTGTCCCGGCGCGAGTTGGGGCGCGGGGGCATGGGCACGGTGCTGCTCGCCGAGCACGTCCTCATCCCCAAGCGCGTGGCGGTGAAGGTGCTGCACCGCCACCTGGCCGAGGAGCCGGAGCTCGTCGCGCGCTTCCTCGCCGAGGCGCGCGCCATGAGCCTCGTGCAGCACGAGAACGTCGTCACCGTCTACGACCTCGACACCCGCGAGGGCCGCCCCTACTTCGTCATGGAGTACCTGGAGGGGCAGAGCCTGGCCGCCTTCGCGCGCGGGCCGCTCGAGCCGGCGCTGGTGGTGGAGCTGCTCGCCCAGGTGTGTGATGCGCTCGGCGCGGCGCACGCGCACGGCATCATCCACCGCGACCTCAAGCCCGCCAATGTCTTCCTCACGCCGGGCCCCCACGGGCGCCACCGGGTGAAGCTGCTCGACTTCGGCATCGCCAAGCGGCTCGTCCGGCTCGACGGGGAGACGCCCACCCGCACCGGCGTGCTCATGGGCACTCCCGAGTTCATGGCGCCCGAGCAGTGCGGCGGCAAGGACGTGGACGCGCGCACGGACCTCTACGCGGTGGGGGTGCTCGGCTATCTGCTGCTCACCGGCGCCGCGCCCTTCAGCGGCAGCAACGCGGCCGAAATCCTCGTGGCCCACCTGCAGCGGGCCCCGCGCCCGCTCCACGAGGTGCGCCCGGGGATTCCACCCGCGCTCTCCGCGGTGCTGATGCGCGCGCTCGCCAAGCATCCCGATGCGCGCTACGCCACCGCCGCCGAGCTGCGCGCCGCGCTGGAGGCCAGCATCTCCCGGGCGCGCACGCCCGCGCCGCTGCCGCCCACCGTGGGCTTCACCGCGCGCGTCCCGGTGCATGGCTCGCTGGGCGTTCGCGAGTACCCCTGCGAGCGCGTGGGCCGTACCGGTCTCTTCCTGCGCACCGGCGAGGAGCCGCCCCCCCTGCGCTCCGACGTGTCGTTGCTGCTGCGGCTGCCCGGGGGCGAGCTGCAGTGCACCGGCCAGGTGGTGCGTCACGTGACGGCCGAGCAGGCCCGGGCGTGGAACATGGCCCCGGGCTTCGGCGTGGAGCTGCGCGACACCACGGCCTCCTTCCAGCAGACGTTCGCCCGGCTGCTCGCGGGGGAGCCGACCCCGGTGCCCACGCCTCCTCCCGCGCCCCAGGATGATGCCCGCGCCGAGCCCCTGCTGCGCGAGTTCCGCCAGCGCCTCTCCGGGGACCACTACGCCGTGCTGGGCATCCCCCGGGACGCGGACGCCGACAGGGTGCGCGCCCACGCGCGCGAGTGCCGCAACCGGCTCGAGCCGCTGCTCGCGCTCCCCCTGTCTCCCGGCCAGCGCGCCCTCGTGCAGCGCGCCCTCTCCCGGGTGGCCCAGGCGCTGCTCGTGCTCGGCCACCTGGAGCGGCGCGTGGAGTACGACGCGGAGCTGCGCAACCTGGAAGGGGTGATGCGCTGCCTCGCCGCCGGCCTCACCGTCACCACCCTGGAGGCGTGCCGCCAGCGCTTCCTCGCGCGCCACCCGGAGATCGGCGGCCACTCGGCGCTGCACCTCGCCTCCGGGGATGCCTTCCGAGCCGCCAACCGCCTGCCCGAGGCCCTGTCCTCCTACGAGGCCGCCCTCCGCGTGGATCCGCTCCACCTCGAGGCGCTCAGGCGCTGGCATGCCCTTCGAGTCAGGCTCCGGAGCAATGCGTCGCCCGCGACCCACCGTTAGGATGGGTCCCCGCGCATGGCCTCCGATCCTTCCGACCTCGATGACAAGCTTCCCACCCAGGGCCGCTTCAACCGCTTCCGCAAACTCGCCGGCCTCTCCGCCCAACTCAGCGCGGACGTCCTGAAGAGCGGGGCGAAGCGGCTCGTCGGCCAGGAGCCGGAGCTGCTCAGCAAGGCCGCCGCCGAGAAGCTCGTCTCCACCCTGGGGGAGCTCAAGGGCGCCGCCATGAAGCTCGGCCAGGCCGTGTCCATGGACACGGAGCTGCTCTCCCCCGAGGTGCGTCAGGTCATCGCCCGCCTGCAGAACGAGGCTCCGCCCATGCCCTACGAGGTGGTGGCGCGTGTCATCCGCGAGGAGCTGGGGGACGCCCCGGAGGCCCTCTTCCGCGAGCTCGACACGGCGCCGCTCGCCTCCGCCTCACTGGGCCAGGTGCACCGCGCCGTGCTGCACGACGGCCGCCCCGTGGCCGTGAAGGTGCAATACCCCGGCATCGCCCAGACGCTCACCGGTGACATGGACAACCTGGGCCTGGTGGTGAAGACCGTCTCCAAGGCCTCGCGCCTCGCCGACGGCACCGCCTACTTCCGCGAGCTGCGCGACGAGCTGCTCCTGGAAACGGACTATCTGCGCGAGGCCGCGCTGTGCACCGCCTTCGCCCGCGGCGTGACGCGCCTGCCGGACCTGAAGGTGCCCGAGGTCATCACCGAGCGGACCACCGGGCGCGTGCTCACGCTGGAGCTGCTCCAGGGCCGCACCCTCAAGGACTGGGTCGTCTCCACTCCCTCCGCCGAGGAGCGCTACCGCGTGGCGCGCCAGCTCATCCTCGCCATCTACGGGCCCTTCTTCACCGCCGGGGAGATGCACGCGGATCCACACCCGGGCAACTTCATGGTGCTCGAGGATGGACGGCTGGGGCTGCTCGACTTCGGCTCCATCAAGCGCTTCTCCCCTCGCTTCGTGGACGCCAACCGGCGCATGTTCGTGCACGCCATGCGGCTGGAGCCCATGGACGTGCTCGGCCTGAGCCGCGAGGTGGGCTTCACCACGGAGCTGCCGGACGCGGAGGCCACGGAGCTCATCCAGGAGATTCTGCACATCGCCGGACGGCCCATGCGCTCGGCGCCCTACGACTACGCGGCGTGCTCCATCACGCGCGACATGAAGCTGCACTTCGCGCGCAACGCCGCCCGCTTCCTGAAGATCCGCCCACCCGCCGAGGCGGTGATGTTCTTCCGCTCCACCGGAGGACTGGCGCAGAACCTGCGGCTCATCGGGGCGCAGGGGGACTTCCGCCGCGTGTACCAGGAAGTCGCCGCGCTCCTGTGAGCGGCACCCTCTCCCGAGGGGAGAGGGTGTAGGGGATCAGCGGGCGCTCGCCGCGGGCGGCAGCCGGCTCTTCTTGTAGATGCTGATCAGCTTGCGGGCCAACGACTCGCCCTGGACGCTCTTGGAGATGTAGCCGTCCGCTCCCGAGGCCAGCGCGAGCGAGCGCAGCTTGGACTCGTCCGACGCCGAATACAGGATGAAGCGCGTGGTGGCCGGCGCCTGGTTGCGTGCCAGCGACAGCACCTTGTCACCACTGAGCGCCGGAATGTTCACGTCCAACAGGACCAGATCCGGTTCCGCATTGCGCACCAGGTTGGAGACGCCCAGCGACGAACGGTGTGTGCGCACCTCGAAGCCGTAGGCGTGCAGCGTCCGCTCCAGAAGCATCAACTGATCGACGTCGTCGTCCACGACGAGGACACGAATCTTGTTCTCGCTCTCGGACATGAGCTCCCCTTGGATGAAGTGGCAAAGGTGGTTTGCGGAGTTCCAGGATACATCCTCATACCCGCGCTGGGAGGCCCACCCATCGTGGATGAAGGCCGTGAGGCCATAAATCCGACGTCAGCTCCCCGGGAGATGTGCAAAGCCGGTAAGAACCTTCGTGGACAAGCCCGGCGAGATGGGCAAAGCCAGGAAGATGCCACGCATTCGTGACGTCATCCGCGAGGAGGAGCGGCGCGGGGCAGCCGGACGGTGAACGTCGTGCCCTCCTCGCGCGTCGAGCGCACGTCGACGGTGCCTTCGTGCGCGGCGGTGATCTGCTGGACGATGAAGAGCCCGAGCCCCAGCCCGGAGGGCGAGCGGCCGCGCGCCATGCCCCGGCGGAAGGGCTCGAAGAGATCGGGCAGCAGCTCGGCGGGGATGGGCTCACCCGCGTTGTGCACCTCCAGGCGGACGTGCTCCCCCTCGTCGTGGAGGGACAGCGTCACGGGTGTCTCCTGGGGGCTGTAGTCGAGGGCGTTCTTGAGGAGGTTGCCGAGCAGCTGGGCCAGCCGATCCGGATCCCACTCGCCATGCAGATCGCCCCGGACCTTCAGCCGGAGCTCGCGCGCCGGGTGGGCCACCTCCACCTCGCCCACCACGCGGCGGCCCAGTTGCTCCAGGTCGGTCGCGGTGGGCGTGATGGGGATGCCGCCGCCCAGCCGCCCGCGCGTGAGATCGAGCAGGTCTTCAATCATCCGCGTCATCGACTCCGCGTTGAGCGCGATGCGCTGGGCGAGCCGCAGGGCGCGCTCCGGCAGCGTCTCCTGGCGCAGGAGCAGGTCCGCCGACAGGTTGATGATGCTCAGGGGATTGCGCAGATCATGGCTGACGATGCCGAGGAAGCGCTCACGGAACTCGGCCGTCTGGCGCAGCCGCTCCTCGAAGCGCTTGCGCTCGGTGATGTCCACCACCGCCGTGGCGATCATGAGGGTGCGGCCCTCGCGGTCCTTCACCGGGTTGTAGCTCACCAGGTAGTGGCCGAGCTCTCCTCCACGGCCGGCCGTGGGAACCTGGAGCTCCACGTTGGTCACCGGCTCGCCGGTCTCGAAGACACGCTGATAGTTGGGCGCGTTGGAGGGGGCGATGCGCGGGACGACCTCCCACACGGTGCGCCCGAGCGTCTGCTCCACGGGGACGCCGTTGATGGCGGCGAGCGCACGGTTGATGCGCACGTAGCGCAAATCCCTGTCGAGGAAGGACAGGCCCACGGGCGCGGTGGCCAGCAGCGTGTCCAACAGCGCCAGGGCCTCCTCGCGCTCCTTGGCCAGGGCGCGCCGCATGGCCACGTCCCGCGTGGACAGCACCGCGCCGCGCAGGGAGCCGTCGGGCCAGCGCAGGGGCCGGGCCGCGGCGGAGATGGGCAGCCGCGTGCCATCCGGACGGTGGATCCAGAACACCTCGTCCCGCACGAACTCGCCCTGGAGCGCGCGGTAGAGCGGCGCCTGCTCCAGGCGCAGCGGACGGCCCTCCTCGTCGGACAGCCCGTAGGTCTCCACCCACTCCAGCGCGGACACCTCCTTCAGGGACCGCCCATGTTGGCGCTCGGCCTCGGGGTTGAAGAGGCGCAGCACGCCCTGGGCATCCGCCATGATGATGCCGTCGCCGCTCTGGGCGATGATGTTCCGGAGGAGGGTCCGTTGCTCCTCGGCCTCGGCTCGGGCCGAGCGCTCGCGCTCCAACAGCGCGGACCGTTCCACCTCCGCCTTTCGGAGCGCCTCTTCCCGCCCGCGCTCGGACTCGGCGACGGCGTCCGCCATGGCGAGGTCGATGCCCTGGTGGAAACGCCTGTTCTCCGCGAGGTCGAGCGTACCGCCCGCCTCCTGCAACAGCTCGAGGATGCAGTCCCTCAGGAGGCCGTACTCGCGGACGATCTGCGTGACGTCGTAGCCGAGGCCCCGTCGCTGGGCGCGGTGCTCCGCCGCGCTGTCGCGCACCTGCTCTCGAGGGTGGCCGTGAAGCAGCTCCAGCAGCTCATCGAGCAGCACCGGGAACGTGTCGATGACAACGGAGCGCGTCCTCCCTTCCATGGGGAAGTGGGTTCGCACCGTGCGCTCGAACCGCTCCAGGATGTCATCGCGTCGCAGGGCGAGGAGGTCGGCCAGTGCACCCATGGGGCGGCAGCTAGCCACGGCGCACGCCTTCGTGCCAGCACGGCGCGCGTTTTCCCGACAATGGACTATTGCTTCACCTCGCAGTACAGCTCACCCGCCGTGCGCTCGTCATCGTCGGAGGCGCGGAACTCGGGCGGGCCGTACCGCTCCGCGCCGTCCCTGGCCTCCAGCAGCTCCGCCATGGCCTCCTTCGGGCCGTAGGGCTTGCCCCACTGCCTGACACACTCTTCCAGGTCGGCCTTCAGCTCGGCGGCGGTGGCGTAGCGCTCCGAGGGATCGCGACGCAGCAGCTTGCGGAAGATGGACCGCAGGGGCTCGGACACGTTTTGCGTCATCTGCTCGACGTACTCGGGACGAACGACCGCGGCACGGCGGGACAGATCCTCCACCGACGTCCAGCACTCCACCTCCGCCAACCACTCCTCGCTGAGCTCGTTCATGGGGAAGCCCGGGGGCAGCAGCGCGGCGGCCTGCTCCAGCTCGTCCGTGGCATAGAGCTGCAGGCCGGTGGCCATCTCCACGAGCACGAGGCCCAACGAGAAGAGATCGGCGCGGGCATCCACCACCACATACACGTTGGGAGGATACAGGTACTCCGGAGCGGCGAAGTCGACCTCTCCCCGGAGGATGTACGGGTTGGTCGACTCGCGGCCGATCAGCCGTGAGTACGCCGACACGAACTTCGTCAGCATCACCTGACCGTCATGTCTCAGGAGGACGCTATAGGGATCGATGCTGCGGTGGATGACGCCCAGGGGCCTGCCCTCCGCGTCCGTGAGGGTATGCACGTGGGACAGGATGTCGGCCAGCCCCAGGGCCACGTAGACGATGAAGGACTCGGACATCAGCTGCTGGCGCATGCAGCCGTAGTGACCGGCCATGTTCAGGCTGAAGCCGGACACGTAATCCGTGACGAGATACCTGTAGCCGTTCCGCTTGAACATGCCATGGAAGCGGGGAATGCCCGGATGGGACATCCGCATGTACAGCTCCGCCTCCTCCTTCATGCGCCTGTGGCTCGACAGCGAGGCATCGGGCTCCAACGTCGCGATCTCCACCAACGGGGCCTCCTTGAACCCGGTGCGAGGCAGGCACAGGTACACCGTCCGCTCGCCAGGGCCCAGGACCAGCCTCTGGAGCACCACGTAGTCGGTATTCCCGTGGGAGAACAGGATGGAAGGCTTGCGGAACCGGGAGTAATACCTGTCGTAGATAGACATTGAACAGACTCCTCCCCTGGCGGCGAACGCGCACAGGTGAAAATGCGTCGGGTGAAGACATCCGGAATGACGCGATGTTGATGGGGACCTTACCGCAGAGATAAACCCGATGTGAATGACCTGGGAGGTTGACCAGGGGTTACCTGTCCCAGCACAACAGGCATCACCGGGGAAACGGCTGTGTTTACGGGAAGTTCACTCCGCGCACGGTGAGGATTCCCGTGCCGTCCGCCGCACTCACTTCGAGCAGGAAGGGGCCCCGCGCCTGCTCGGAGGTGGCCTCCGCCTCCACGACCACGCGGTCCTGTGCCTGGGGGGAAAGCGGCCCGGGCTGCCACACGCGGAGCACCCGCGGCCGGACGCCCTCCGGGCCCACCAGCCGCGCTCCCTCCGCCGTCCAGGCCTGGGTGCCCGTGTTGTTCACATACAACTCCACCACCACCCGCTTTCCCCGGTGGGCGCGGTAGCTCCAGGCCTGCCGCACCGCGAGGACTTCGCTGGGGTGTTGGGTGAGGTCCTCCGTGATGTCCCGCACCGCGAGCCCATGGCCTCTACCCACCAGCCCGGCGGCGAACAGGTCCACGAGGCCCTCGGGAGGCCTCCCCTCCGCCTGGGTGCGCGCCAGTTCCACCTCGCACCGTTCGGCCCGCTCGCGTTCCCGCTGGACCGCCTGCTCGCACGCTTCGCCGGAGCGGGGCCGACGGGACACGTCCACCTGCTGCTCGGCCTGGAGGGGGTGCACCACCAGCCGGACGGTGGCCCCTTCGGGCGCCGCGCCGTCCGCGAAGCGCATCGTCAGCAACAGCTCCCTGCCCGGTGGCAGCGAACTCGAGGGGAGGAGCGTTACCACTCCGACGGCCTCGTCCACTGTCACAGAGAGGAAGTGCTCGCGCTCCTCCACCGACACCCCGTCGCGTTGCAGGGGCGTATGGAGCACGAAGGTGGTGGTGCGGTGGGGGCTGATGCGCACCGCGTGGTTCTGCCCCGTGCCCTCGGCTGTCAGCTCCAGGTGGCGTACGCCCACCCCGTCCCGCTCTTCAGTCGCGGGTTGGCCGGTGATGGGCGTTGCGGTGAGAAACGCGAGCAGCAGGGGCGTGACGAGCGGGGCGGTCATGGGGGGGGATAACCTCCGGAGTGACCCAGAGTAGCAAGGACCTCCGACGTAGGTCCCCGGCTTCCTCCCTCGGTATCCGCTGTCCGGCCCGTTCGCCGCTCGTGTCCTACTCGAAGCGCTTCACCGGGTAGAGGAACGCGCTGCCTCTGACGATGGCGGTGTCCGGCTCGCTCCCGGGCCGCATCATCCCCCAACTCGTGGTTGACCCTCCCCGCGTCACCACCGTGCAGACGGAGTACGTGTGACCGTCGGGCGTGTGGGCCCGGGTGAAGCGGCCGAACACCTCCTTCTCCCCGAAGAGGATCTCCCCGGAGAAGAACGTGCCGATCGGCAGCTTTCCCCAGTTCTCGTCCAGAACCAGCGTGGCCGGGCCCGGGCGCACGGTGGTGATCGGCTCGCTCCCGGGAATCGAAACGATCCCGGACCAGTCATGGCCCGGCGCCTCGAGCTCCAACTCCTTCATGGTCCGCGCCGCGTCGGGCGGGCACTCGGCGGGGGCGGGCGTGGGCCGCACCTGTGCGGTGGTGGGACCGGCGCATCCGGCGGCGAGGGCGGTGCAGGTCAGGAGCGCTCCCGCCTTGCCGGCCGGGGTGCTCGATTCCTTCTGGGACGTCTTCCGTGAGGTCTTCACGTGCGTGTCCTTGGGGGGCGTCGCACGGGCGACGGGCGCAGGGGTTGCCGCCTCTCGAGGCGCTGCGCCTCCGTCACCTTCCGGCCGCTTCCTCCCGGGCGCCACTTCCTGGCTGGGGGCGGGTCCCACCTCGGGCATGGGACGGGCGGAGGTCACCGGAGAGGTCGAGCGATGAGGGGCGAGCCCGAGCATCGCCAGCCCGAGGACCAGAACCAACGCGACGCCCGCGCCCACCCACCACCGGGAGGTGCCTCGAGCGCGTGGGGGCGCGGAGACGGCCGGGGCCTCTGCTTCGCTTGCTGGCGCGGCCACCGTGGGCGGTGCCGGCGTGGCGGGCTCCTCGGCGTGCGAGGTGGGCTCGCCGCGACGTGGGTGGCGCCGCTCGTACGCCTCCAGTCGCCGCCACCGTGCTTCTTCGTCCTCGTCCTCCAACTCCCCCTCGGCCGCCGTGGTGGCGGTGTCCGGGCCCCACGCCTCACACAGTGGCACGTCCCACGTCGCGTCCGCTCGCGCCAGGGCCTCCTCCAACGCGGCGTCCACCGCCCGGGCGTCCGGGTAGCGCGCCTCGGGTGCCTTCTCCAGCATGCGCAGGCACACGGCCGCGAGCGCCTGGGGCACGCGCGGGTTGCGCACCCGGGGTGATTCGGGCCGCTGGTGCAGGATGGCCTCTCCCAGCGCCCAGGCGTCCGCGTGCGCGTCGCCCGTCTCCTCCACCTGGAAGGGGAAGGTGCCCGTCAGCAGCCAGTAGAGCAGCACCCCGAGTGCCCACAGATCGTCCCGGGCGCTCGCCTCGTAACGCTCGCCCTCGCGGCGCCTTCGCTTGAAGCCCTCCGCCTCGGGGCTGCGGTAGGGCGCGGTGCCCGGCAGCAGGGGGCCCGTCACCTGGTGCGCTCCGGGGAAGGTGCCCACGCCGAAGTCCACCAGCACCGGCTGCCCGTCCGCCTCGCGCACCACCACGTTGGCGCACTTCACGTCGCGGTGCACCACGCGCGCCCGGTGCACGGCCGCGAGTTGCCGCGCCAGTGCCCGCACCAGCTCCGCCACCCGCCGGGCCGACGGGTTGTGCCGCTTCGCCCACGCGTGCAGCGCCCGCCCCTGGACGTACTCCATGACGAGGTACACGAAGCGCGGCGCCTTCTCCGGCCACTCGCCATGTCCCCGCATCGCCACCCAGCCGATGCGCCGCAACCGCAGCAGCACCTCCAACTCCCGCCACGCCCAGGCCGCCGCGCGAGGCAGGTGGATGAACTTCACCGCGTACGCCTTCCCGCTCGGACTCCTGGCCCGGTACACCGTGCCCTGACTGCCACCGCCCAGCCTCGCCTCCAGGTGCAGCCCGCCCACTCGCGTCCCGGGCAGGGGCAATTGTGGCTCCAGGGGCTCCGTGACGGCCCGCCTCCACAGCATGCGCCGTTGTACCTTCAGCCATGTCCTCGTGGACCGCTCGGCCTCGACCCCGTTCATGTGCTCAACCTCCGAGGTGAGGCAGGGTAACATGACCCACTGATGCAGTCGGGTCCACTGTTCGTCGCTTCAACCGTCCACGGTGTGGATGCTCGTCCGTCAGGTTGTGCGAACACTCCAGGCGGCCAGGGCCATGTCGGCCGCGAGTACAGTTTTCACATCGGGGTGCGCTGCGAATCGTGGATGCACGATGTCATTCTCCATACATATCGATGCGCCCTTGAATCCCCTGTTGGAGGAGTTGCCCGTCCACGTGCGGTCCTCCCTGCAGGAGCAGCTCCAGACCATCGCGGAGGCCGCCGAGTACCTGCCGCCGCAGGATCCCCTCTGGCGCGAAGTGGCCCAGCCGGACGGGGATGGCCTGCGGATGTATGTCGCGGGCTGCTGCGTCCGCTTTCACCTGCAGCCCGAAAACCGCCGGGTGTTCGTGGCGCAGATCGGCCGTGTGCGAATACGCCTGCCTGCTTCCCTGTCCCTGAGCCAGTGAGGCAAGTGTCCAGCCAGAACGCGCCGAATGCCTGCTGGTTGACACCTGACCGGATGAGTCTCCCTGCCATTGCACCCCGGATGGATATAGTTCGCCCAGACGGAGTGGGCTCCGCCCCCATGGGGTGGGCTCCGCCGGGCAGGATAGGGACCTGGGAAGGGTACGGAGAGCCACATGCAGACGGGACCGCGAATCCGGATTGGCATCCTGGACGACCAACAGCTCTTCCGTGAGAGCCTGGCTGCTCTCTTCGCGAGCGCGGGTCATGAGGTGGCCGTCCAGAGCCCCGATGTGGAGGGCTTCCTGGCGCAGCTCCAGGAGTCGGCTCTGGATGTGGCCGTGGTGGATCTACGGCTCGAGCGCATGGGCAGCGCGGAAGTGGACGACGGCCTGCGCCTGGTGGCGCTGCTGAGGGAGCGGTCTCCGCGAACCCGCGTGCTCATCCTCTCGGGTCAGCGGGAGCCCGCGCAGATGGAGCGCTGCTTCCAGGCGGGAGTCGCTGGCTTCGTCAGCAAGCTCAACGTGAGCTGCGCCGAATTGGTGGCCGCCGTGGAGCAGGTGGCCCGGGGCGAGTGGGTCGTTCCGTCGGAGTTCGTGAGTCCGATGCAGGTCGCCCAGGAGGCGAGCGAGCGCGCCTCGCCGTTGGATCGGCTCACCCTGCGTGAGCGCGAGGTGCTGAGCCTGGTGGCGATCGGCGCGGACAACCTGCAGATCTCCGCCCGGCTCGGCATCACCGAGCGCACGGTGAAGGCGCACGTCTCCAATCTCTATCGCAAGCTGGGGGTGCAGAACCGCGTGGAGATGGCGATGCTGGGATTCCAGTCCGGGCTCTCCAGCACCCCGGACGCACACCCACAGCCCTAGGGAGTGCCGCGGCTCCGCTCACGGAAGGCCGTGAGCTTCTGGATGAGCTCGGCGCCCTGGACGCTCTTGGAGAGGTAGCCGTCCGCGCCGGAGGCCCGCGCCAGCGAGCGCAGCCGCGCCTCGTCCGAGGCCGAGTAGAGGATGAACTTCGTGCGCTGGGGGGCGTAGCGGCGGGCGAGGCTCACGACCTGGTCCCCCTTGAGCGCGGGGAAGTTCACGTCCAGCAGCACCAGGTCCGGCTCCACGTTGCGCACCAGGTTGGAGACACCCAGGGCGGAGCGGTGCGTCTGCACCTCGAAGTGCGGCGCGAGGGTGCGGCGGACGAGCTCCAGTTGAGCCGGATCATCGTCCACCACGAGGACGAGGGCCCTGGGGGCCGGTCCCTCGGGGGGCGCGGTGTCATCCATTGCCACGCCCCAGGTGCTTGCGGATGGTCTCGAGCAACGTCTCGCGATCCAACGGCTTGGTGAGGTAGGCGTCGCAGCCGGCGGCCGTGGCCTTCTCCTGGTACTCGCGTCCGGCGTGGGCGGTGACGGCGATGACCGGGATGTTGGCCGCGGCGGGGAGCTGGCGCAGGCGCCGGGTGGCCTCCCATCCGTCCAGGCGGGGCAGGGACAGGTCCATCAGGATGAGGTCCGGCACCTCGCGCGAGGCGCGCTCCACCCCGTGCTCTCCGTCCTCGGCCTCCAGCACCTCGAAGAGGCCGCCGAGGTAGCGGCGGACGATGTCTCGGTTCTGGGGGTTGTCCTCGATGTAGAGGATGCGTGGCAGGCGGCCGGCGCGCTGGGCGCTCTGCTTGAGCAGCAGGCCCTTGGCCTGGCCGATGACGTCCTCCAGCGCGTGGCCGCCCTTCTGGACGAAGCCGGCGAAGCCGTCGCGGAGCAGGGCTTGATCCTCGGCGGTGAGCGTCTTGCCCGTGAGCACCACCACCGGGACGTTGAGCTTCTCGGCGCGCAGGCGGCGCAGCACCTCGAAGCCGTCCAGGTTGGGCATCATCAGGTCCAGCACCACGAGCGTGGGCGGGGAGACGCGTGCCTTGAGGAGGGCGTCCTCGCCGCTGTGGGCCTCGCTGGTGGAGAAGCCCGCGCGGCGCAGCGAGCGGCTGACGAGCTCGCGCGTGGAGGCGTCGTCATCCACCACCAGCACCTCGCCCGCGCCGGTGGCGGTGCCGATGCTGCGGCGCACCACGTCCACCAGGTGCTCGGGCTCGATGGGCTTGACGAGGTACTCACACGCGCCCAGCGAGAAGCCACGCGCCCGCTGCTCCTCCACGGAGATGATGATGACGGGGATGCGCGCCAGGTCCGGCTCGCTCTTGAGGGTGGACAGCACGCTCCAGCCGTCCAGGCGCGGCAGGTGGATGTCCAGCACGATGGCGTGCGGGCGCAGCTCCCGCGCCTTCCTGAGCGCGTCCAGCCCATCCGTGGCCGTCACCACGATGAAGCCCGCGGGCCCCAGCTGCCCGGCCACCAGGTGCTGCACGAGCGGATCATCATCCACCACCAGCACGGTGCCGCCCTGCACGATGGGGGCGAGCGCCGCGCCCACGTCCCGCGGGGACACCGGCCTGTCCAGCTCGCGCGAGCCGCCCAGCGCGTCGCCCTCGAGGACGCCGGCCAGCCGCACCGTGAAGGTGGTGCCGCGGCCCAGGGTGCTCTGCACCTCCACCCCGCCGCCCAGCACCTTGCTCAGCTCCTTGACGATGGCGAGCCCCAGCCCGGTGCCGCCCACCTTGCGCGTGGAGGAGCCATCCACCTGGCGGAACTTCTCGAAGATGACGCTGAGCTGCTCGGGCGGGATGCCGATGCCCGTGTCCTCGATGATGAAGACGGCCTCGTTGCCCTCCGGGCGCACGGTGAGCGACACCTCGCCGGACTCGGTGAACTTGACCGCGTTGGACAGCAGGTTGAGGAGAATCTGCCGCAGCTTCAGCGCGTCCGTGCGCACGTACGCCGTGCGCTCGTGGATGTCCGTGCGCAGCTCGACGTCCTTGCCCTTGAGGTACTCCTTCACCGTGGCCGTGCACTCCTCGGCCAGCTCCTGCATGTCCACCCGCTCCACCACGATTTCCATCCGGCCCGCTTCGATTTTCGACAGGTCGAGGATGTCGTTGATGAGCGCGAGCAGCGTCTGCGCGTTCTTCTTCACCACGTTGAGGTCGCGCCGGCCGTGGGCGGTGAGCCGGCTGCCCTCCTCGCGCATCAGCAGATCGCAGTAGCCGATGATGCCGTTGAGCGGGGTGCGGATTTCATGGCTGAAGTTGGCCAGGAACTCGCTCTTGAGCCGGGCGGCGGCCTCCGCCTCGCGCGCGCGGTCCTCCTCGTTGCGCTTGGCCATGGCCAGCTCCGTGGCCAGCCGGTCCAGGTCCTCGTTCTGCTGGCGGATGATCTCCATCTGCAGCGCGCGCTGCTGGTAGCTGGCCAGCGTGCGCGCGGACACGGCGCGGCTCTTCTTGAGCTCCTCCAGGTTCTCCGCCAGGCGCTTGTTGGCCTCCTCCAGCTCGGCCTTGGACTTGCGCAGGGCCTCCTCGGCCGCCTTGCGCTCGGTGATGTCCTCGGTGATGCCCAGCACGTAGCGGGCCTCGCCGGCGTCATCCAGCAGCGGCAGCTTGCGCGTGGCGTAGATGCGGTCCACCCCGCCCGTGCGCGCCACCTCCTCGAAGCGCTTGAGCTTCTTCGTCTCGAGGATCTCCGTGTCGATGGCCACGAAGGAGTCGGCCTGCTCCGCGGGGAAGTAGTCGTGGTCCAGCTTGCCGAGCAGCCACTCCTTGGTGACCCCGAACGCGTCGGCGAACGTCTTGTTGACCACGCGCAGCCGGCGCTCCTCGGCGTCCTTGGCGAAGAGGACGAAGGGCAGGCTGTCGACGATGCGCTCGAGCAGCCAGCGCGAGCGCTCCTGCTGCTTCTCGGCCTCCTGGTGCTGGCGGCGCTCGATGATGCGCTTGAGCTCGCGGCGCACGACGGGCACGAGCGTGGTCAGCCGCTCCTGGTCCAGGTAGCTGCTGGCGCCGGCCTCCTCCATGGCCGCGAGCATCTCCGCCTCGTCCCACTTCGCCGTGAGCACGACGAAGGGCAGGGGGCTCGCGCGCTCGCGCAGCCGGGCGGCCACCTCGCGGAAGCCCAGCTCCGGCAGCTCCGAGCCACACAGGGCCAGGTCCCACGGCTTCTCCAGCGCCGCCCGCAGCTCGTCCGGGGTGGACACGCGCTCGGCGGACACCCGCAGGTCCGCGCGCCGCAACACCTCCAGCACGTGCGTGCTCTCCGCCTCGCCCGCCACCAGGAGCAGCCGGGGCGTTTCGTTACCCGACACCGCAGGAGCCGGAGTACCCATCCGTCAGTTTCCCCCGAACGCCAGGACCGTCAGCGTCGTATTGATGTGGAACCCCGAGTAGATCTCGAAGTGCACGTTCATTCCAGCCGCCGTGGGGGCGTGGCGCAAGGTGTCCGCCAGCTGAGCGACGGTTCCCGTGGAGCCGGCGTACCACATGCGCCCACTGCAATGGAAAAGCAGGGCGGCCTGGGGGTTGGGGACGCGGCGGGGCAGCTCCTCCTGGAAGAAGTGGCGCGTCATGCCGGCCATGTCGCCCATCTTCATGAGCTCCAGCTCGGTGCCCTCCTCCAGGAGGTTGGCGAAGAGGATGGAGCCATCGGGCAGGGGCTTCCACGGGGCGCGGATGAAGTACTCGCGGCCCACCTTGAGGGCGGTGGGGTGGACGGCGAAGCCGCGGGGCTTGCCGAACTCGAGGTCTTCCTCCGACACGCCCAGCATCTCCGCGTAGCGCGCGGCGGCCGGCTTGCCATCGATTTCCAGGGCGCGGGTGGCGCTCTCGTCGACGCGGGTGATGGTGAGGCGCTCGCCGGTGGCCTGGTACCAGTGCGAGCGGAGGGCACCCCAGGGGGCGCTCGTCTTGAAGAGGGCCACCACCACCGCGTCGGTGGTCACCTCGCCGTCCACGTGGATGAGGGCGGACTGCTTCGCCGGATCCTGCTCGTGGTCGGCGGCGCCACCGCCCACCAGCACCAGCGTCTGGTTCTTCTCGAGGATGCCGAGCAGCAGCTCCTCCTTCTTGTAGCGGAAGCCGTCGTCGATCACGAGGCCCACGAACTGGCGCGGCTCGATGTCCGACTGGCGCACGCCCAGGTCCTGCGCGGCGCGCTTGATGGCGGAGGCGCCGGCGCCCACGGCGTCCAGGGACAGGCCGGTGCCCAGGCCCAGGCCCACCTCGAAGTCACCGGAGAGCGCGCCGAGCACCACGCTGCCGGAGTGGATGCCCTGGTTGTCCAGCTCGCCGGCGGTGGTGGCGCCCACCAGGCGCGTGCCCGGGGGCAGCCGCTCGCGCACGGCGCGGTTGAGCGCGAGCTGATCCCTCTCGCGCGAGGCGAAGAGGGTGACGAGCCGGGGGGCCGCTCCCTCCAGCTGTCCGACGAGCTCCTCCGCGGCCGCGATGGGGTCCGCCCTGGTGGTACGGACCGTCTGCATCTTCACTCGAGCCAAGGAGGACCTCCGGGGTAGCGGGAAGCGGCGCTAGAGGCCGCTGCCCGGGTGGGTTTTGTGGCAGGCGCCGGTGCACTGCTGGAAGGACTCGCGCCCACCGCCCACGTACATGCTCTCGATGGGGCCGAACTTCTCCACGTGGGACTTGGGGTAGCTCGTGTGGCACGAGAGGCAGGCGGCCTTGCTGGTGCGCTGCACGCTCTCCGGCGTCAGGTGGCAGCTGGAGCACTTCGCCTTGGGCGCGTCGAAGCGGTCCGAGCGCGCGTGGATGAAGTGGGCGCGCACGACGATGGGGCCTTCCAGCTCGAAGCCGAGCGGGGCGTGGCAGCCGGCGCACGCGGCGCGGTTGTCATTGGCGTGCAGCACGGTGGACAGCTCGCCGCCCTCGTTGTGGCAGGTGCTGCACTTGCCGGTGGTGAGCCGCGCCTCGGTGTGCTCGGGGGTGCCCACCTGGATTTCCACGGTGCGGCTGGCGGGCACGTCCTCGCCCAGGAAGACGCGGCGGCCCTTCACCGTCACCAGGTAGGTGCCGGGCTCGGCGTTCTCCGGCAGCGTGTACGTCCACGTGTCGCTCACCGGCGCGTCCCAGCGCCCCTCCTCCGGGAAGAAGGCGCCGCCGAAGAGCTTGTTGGCGGGCGGGAAGGTCTGGAACTGGGCGAAGACACCGTCGCGCTCGAGCGTGCCGATGGTCTGCACGTCATCGGGGCCCAGGAACGCGTCCATGTCCACGATGCTGCGGATGGGCTGGATGCGCTGGGCGGGCCCGATGATCTGCGTCATCAGCATGCGCTCACGGTGCTTGCGGCGGTAGTACGTGGTGGTCGGGTCGAAGAAGGCGTTGTAGTACTGGATGCCCGGCTCATTCTGCCCGAAAACGACCTCGTTGTACGAGGGCAGGCTCCCCCGGGGATGGAGGCGCTTGCCTGCTCCGTCGCGCAGCGAGAGCTGGAAGGTGATGGCCGTGCCGGGCGCGTAGGTGCCGTCGGCGCGCGGCGGGGTGAGCGCCTGGACGTCGATGGAGAAGCCGTAGTCGTAGGAGGTCTCCTCCACCTGCTCCACGGGGATGGTGTAGTCGGCGTGGGGGCGCAGCGACCAGCGCAGGCGCAGGGCGCGGGTGTTGGGCGACAGGGTGAACCGGGTGGCGCCGGCGCGGGCGTTGCGCACCTCGACGAGCGCCTCCTCCTCGTAGTTCCTCGCGCTCTTGCAGTCCGTGACGGAGCGGCAGTCGCGGGTCCACTGGATGGCGCGCAGCCGGCGGATGAAGAAGTCGTCGTTGGACCTGCGCTTGTCGTCCTTGCCGATGTGCAGGGAGATGGTCCGGCCGGTGGCGCGGCCGCGGGCGTCCACCGGCTGCACGGTGAAGACGCTGGGCTGCTCCATCCACTTCGCGTCGCGGTAGAAGCGGCGGCGGGTGTAGGTGCCGTTGCCGTTGGCCAGGAGCACGGGCTCCTCGTCCGCCAGCGTCACGCCCTGCCAGGGCAGGTGCTTGAAGTCACCCGCCTTGCGCAGGCCGTCCACGCCCTCGTCCCGGGTCGCCGTCACCGTGGCGCGCAGATCCAACTGGTTGATGAAGAAGGTCTGCCCGGCGCGCACCTTGAGGGGAACGCCCGCACCATCCTCCACCTCGAGCGCCAGTCCCACCGGCTCGGGCTGGGGGCAGGGGCGCGAGGCCGCGGCGTCCGACAGGCTCTGCGCGAGCGAGGTGGGCGCCTGGCTCTCCACCGCCTCGAGCTGCTCCGAGCAACCCGCTCCCAGCAGGGCCAGCGTCGCGAGCCACACGCGGGTCAGACGGCCCGGGGTGCGGACAGACGAGTGCGACGGCACGCAGAGTGCTTCCTTCCCGCTCATGGCGGCCCCTCCTTCTGTGGTTGGGCGGTGGGCGGTGTTTCACCCGGCCCCGCTGGTTCTCGCCAGTGTTCTCCAGCCCTACCTGCCAGGTTGGAGCCGCTGGTTCGTCAACCGTTTCCCCATCACCAGGGCTGCTGGTTGATTCGAGCAACGACAGAATAGAGGGACTGCACCTGGAATTCAATATCTAGAAGAATTCTTCACTAAACCGTGTAGTCCACTCTTGAGCATTTCATGGATACGCACTTGTACGGCCCTGTGGGCAACGTGTGGGGTTCTGTACGTGACGTGTACGGTTGGGTGAGGGGACTCATCACTTTCCCCGTCAGCACCAGGAGTGGGAGTGGGGCAGCTCGACGGTGAAGGTGGCGCCGTGGCCGGGGTGGCTGGAGACGTGGATGGTGCCGCCGTGGGCCTGCACCAGCTGGTGGACGATGTAGAGGCCGAGCCCGGAGCCGGGCCGTCCGGTCTGACCCAGGCGCTCGAAGCGGTTGAAGATGCGGCCCTGGGCGTCGGGGGGGATGCCCATGCCGTGATCGCACACGGCGAGGCGGGCCTGGCCGCCGTCGGCGAGGACGTGCACCTCGATGGGCTGGCCCTGGCCGAACTTGAGCGCGTTGCTGAGCAGGTTGGTGGTGACGCGGTCCAGGCGTTGGCGATCCCATCGGCCGCGCACGGGGCCGCGTGCGTGGACCACGACGGAGCTGCCGACGGCGGCGGCCTGGTCCGCGAAGCGCTCGGCCACCTCGCGCGTGAGCTCGGTCAGGTCCAGCTCCTCCAGCTCCAGGGTGAGCTGGCCGGCGGACAGGCGCGAGAGGTCCAACAGGTCCTGCACGAGCAGGCCCATGCGGCGGGCCTCGCGCTCGGCGCTGGCGAGCCCCTCCTGGGCGTGGGGCTCATGGCGGAAATGGGCGCGCAGCCGGTACAGGCGCAGCTGGAGCGCGAGCAGGGGATTGCCCAGGTCGTGCGCGGCCACGCCCACCAGCTCGAAGGCGCCCTGCACCTGCGCGCGCAGCCGGGCATTCTCCTGGACCAGGGCCGAGTTGTCCGGTTGCTCGGGGGGGAGCGTCTGGCGCAGCGTCCAGCCCATCGCGCAGCCCATGGCCAACCCGATGAATCCCGTCATCAACACCAACAGTCGCAGCTCCCGCTCCTCATCGCTCCGCACGGGCAGCGCCCCCGGTGCGAGGAGCAGCACGCCCAGCACGGTCGCCAGGAACAGGGTCATCGCGAGCAGGCTCACGCCTGCGCTACGCGCGGTCGTCGGGTGACGCGGCAGCAACATGTGGCTCTCCCCCCCCAGCGGCCCAGAAGTTCAGGGTCGCAGGCGTGTTCCACCTTGCCTGTAGAGACCCTGTGGAGAAATCGCCCTGGTGGGCAGGCGCGTGTTGAGAGGATGACAGCGGCACCGCACCGGAGTACGAGGCCGGGCCGGAATTCCAAGGGGTTCGCGGGATGGCTGCGGGGGTGGCGCGGGGTTATGAGCGAACCCCCTTTTCTCTTTGTCGAGGGTTCGTTTTCGACCATGTCCTTCGTTCCTGGCAACAAGGTCCGCTATCTCCCCCAGCCCGAGTGGGGCGTGGGTCATCTCATGGCGCTGCAGGACGCGGGCGCCAAGGCGCTCGTCCTCTTCCCGGCCCGGGAAGGGGAGCCGGTGCTGGTGTCGACCAAGGGCGGGGCCCTGGTGCCGTACGTGCTGACGAAGGGCGAGCCGGTGCAGACGGCCAAGGGCCGGCGCGCCACGGTGGTGGGCGAGGAGGAGGGCGGCCGGGGCCTGCGCCGCTACGTCATCCGCTACGCGGACACGGGCGAGGAGGACGAGATGCCCGAGTCCGAGGTGCACGCGCTCGCCCCGCGCTCGGATCTGCTCTCCACGCTGCGCGAGGGCCGGGTGGGGGAGGCGCGCGCCTTCACGCTGCGCAAGCAGGCGCTGGTGCTGGACGACGAGCGGCGCTGTGACGCGCTGGGCGCGCTGCTGGCCAGCCGGGTGATGGTGAAGCCGCACCAGGTGGGCGTGGTGCAGCGGGTGCTGAGCGCGCGCCGGCCGCGCTTCGTGCTCGCCGACGAGGTGGGCCTGGGCAAGACGATCGAAGCGGGCATGGTGTTCAGCGCCCTGCGGCTGTCGGGCCTGGCGCGGCGCGTGCTGGTGGTGGCGCCCAGCCACCTCACCGTGCAGTGGCTGGTGGAGCTCTTCCACAAGTTCAACCAGCTCTTCACGTTGATGGACTCGGAGCGCTACGCGCAGTCGCTCAAGGAGATGCCAGCGGTGTCCCCGTGGGCGCGCTTCCCGCTGGTGGTGACGAGCCTGGAGATGCTCGCGCGCACCGGGGAGCACCGCGAGGCCGTGGCCGACGAGGGCGCCTTCTGGGACCTGGTCATCATCGACGAGGCGCACCACCTCAAGGGCGAGAAGGCCTTCGAGGCCGCCCAGGGCCTGGCCGCCAACAGCTGGGGCCTGCTGCTGCTCACGGCCACGCCCATGCAGTTGGACCCCGCCGAGTACCACGGGCTGCTCACGCTCATCGACGCGGCCACGGCGCCCACGGTGAAGGGCTTCGAGCAGCGGCTGGCGCGCCAGGAGGAGCTGAGCGCGGCGGTGCGCGGGCTGCTCGAGGGCAAGGACGCGGCGGGCGCGGTGAAGGCCCTGGCCGCGCGCTTCCCGGATGATCCGAAGCTGAAGTCGTTGAAGGAGCGCGACGCGTTGATGCAGCACCTGTCGGAGACGTACAGCCTGTCCGACCGGCTGGTGCGCAACCGGCGCGCGGTGGTGGGTGGCTTCTCCACGCGCCGGCTGCACCGGCACCCGGTGAAGCTGTCCGCGCAGGAGCTCGAGACGCGGGATGCCGCCCTGGCCGCGCTCGCGTCCTCGAACCTGCGCGGCGCGCCCCTGGCCAACCTGCTGCGCCGGCTGGAGTCGAGCCCCGCGGCCTTCGGCGAGGCCCTGCGCACCAACAAGGCGCTGGCCGGCGTGGCGGGGAGCCTCAAGCTGCCCTCGCGCGACGCGAAGTTCGGCGCCTTCCAGGAGGTGCTGCGCGGTATCTGGGGCTCGGAGCCCAACGCCAAGGTGCTCGTCTTCACGGAGAGCCGGGACACCCTGGAGGCCCTGCGCGCGGAGCTGGGACGCGAGGGCGTCGAGGCGCTCGCCTACCATGGAGATCTGCCCATGGTGGAGAGGGATCGCCAGGTGGCGCGCTTCCGCGACCCCGAGGGCCCGAAGGTGCTGCTGTGCACGGAGGTGGGCGGCGAGGGCCGCAACTTCCAGTTCGCGCACCACCTGGTGCACTACGACCTGCCGTGGAGCCCGTCCACGGTGGAGCAGCGCATCGGCCGCCTGGACCGTATCGGCCAGAACCACCCGGTGGAGATCCACGTGTTCGACCCCGCGGGCACGCTGGCGTCGGACGTGCTGATGCTGCTGGCGGACGCGGTGGGCGTGTTCGGCGAGACGGTGGGCGGCCTGGACGCGGTGCTGGAGGAGGTGGAGGACCGGCTCACGGAGCTGGCGCTGCTGCCGCGCGAGTCGCGCGTGGCGTACGCCGCGGAGCTGAAGGAGCGGGTGGAGGCGGCGCGGGCGCAGGTGAAGCGCGCGTATGATCCGCTGCTGGACATCCGCTCGTTCGACCGCGAGGCGGTGGCGCGGCTGGTGACGCGGGCCCAGGAGCGGATGGGCGTGGAGGCCGACGAGGACGAGGAGTCGAGCCTCGAGGAGGGCCTGTGGAGCGTGGCGCGCGACCTGGATGAGCGGCTCGAGGAGACGGTGACGGAGCTGGCGCGCCGGGTGGGCATCGGCGTGGACACGGACGAGCAGGTGGATGCGTTCCAGTGCGCCTTCCAGTTCGGCCACGCGCTGAAGGTGGAGGGCCTGCCGGGCATCGACATCAACGAGGACCGGACGGTGCTGGGCACCTTCTGGCGCGACACGGCGGTGGAGGCCGAGGAGCTGGAGTACTTCGCGACGGGCCACCCCATCGTCGAGGCGCTGTTCGGCTTCCTGCGGGACGGCCCGTACGGGCGCAGCGGGGCGCGCTTCATCGAGAAGCGCGGGCCGATGAAGGCCAAGGGCCTGGAGCTGCTCTACCACGTGCAGCTGCCGGAGCCGGAGGACACCTCGCCGGGCGCGCGCGTGCCGAGCCGTCAGCTCGCCCGCTTCCTGGAGCGCACGCTGGTGCACGTGGCGGTGGTGGAGGGCCCCACGGGGCCGAAGGCGGACCCGGCGGTGCTGTCCGCGCTGGAGGCCGAGGGCAAGCCGCTCAAGGGCGACGAGCTGCTGCGCGTCTTCCCGGGCTTCGGTGCGTTCGTGGAGCAGGGCGTGCCGGTGGCCCAGAAGGCCGCCGAGGCGGAGATGGCGAAGCTGCAGGCGCGGGCACGCAAGGCGATTGAAGCCGAGCGTGACGCGGCGCTGGAGCGGATGAAGCTGTCGCTGACGCACCAGGGGTTGGAGGAGAAGGCGGTGGAGTCGCAGCTCGCCGCCGAGCAGCTGCATTACGATCGGCTGCTGAAGGCGCTGTCGGGCGCGAAGGTGGTGCTCGACTCGGCCTGCGGCTTCGTCATCAACCGCTGAGTCCAGGGCGGGGGCCACGGGTTCAACCTGGGGCCCTCGATACCCTCACCCCGTCCCTCTCCCAGGGGGAGAGGGGTGGTTGGTTGCTCAGACTCGCAGCTTCTCGCGCAGCGCCTTCGCCCGGCCCTGCATGTCCGGGTCCAGGCTCGTGAGCTCGATGCCCTTGAGCCGCTGGTCCAGGCTCTTGGGCACCTTCGTCTTCACCAACTTGCCCTCGGCCTCCAGCCCCTCCAGCTTGCCGAGTGCCTTGTCGACGATGCGCTCGCGCGGATGGCCCAGCAGGCTGTCCAGGAAGTACGGGTCCTCGGGCAGCTCGGGGTACTTCTCCAGGTACTCCACCACCCCCGTGGCCCAGGCGCGCGGGTCCTCGGCGGACTCCATCAGCTTCTGCATCGCCTGCTTCTGGGCCTTGCGCTTGCCCTCGGGGTCGAAGGTCTTCGCCAGACCCTCGGGCAGCTCGCCGCCCGTGAAGAGCGCGTCCGCGGCCGCCTTGTACTTCTGATAGGACGCGCTGCGCTCGATGCGCTGCTGCGCCGGGTCGTCCTGCCGGGAGGTGTGGCCGCGTCCCTTGCCGCGTGATGCGTCGATCTCCCGCCAGCTCTTCGTCCGCTTTCCGGAGAAGCCCCCACCGCCCCGATCGTCGTCCTTGTCACGTGCCATTCGTCATTTTCCCTTCCGAGCACTCCACAGCGCCGTCATGCCGCGCTTCACCAGGGGGCGGACCTTCGCCAGCTCCTCGGGTGTCAGGGGGTGCTCCTCGTCCTGCTCCGCCTCGAATAGCGCCTCGTCCGCGTACGCGGCGAGGGCCGTGGGCACTGGCGAAGCCTCCGTGCCCGGGTCCTCCATCGCCTTGGGCGCCACGCTCGCCAGCCCCTGCGGCCAACCGAGCTCCAACATGGCGTGCAGCTCGAAGAGCAGGTGGCGGGCGACACCGTATCCTTCGTCCGTGAGCCCCGCGTCGTCAAGCGCGCCCAGCAGGGCGTCCTGCTTGTTTTCGAACGCATCGTGCAGCCGCGTGCGCGCCTTCTCGTCGTCTTCCAGATAACGCCAGGCCGCCTCCACGAATGCCGTGTCCGGCTCTCCCGGGGCGAAGGGCCTGGGGGGCTCCACCTTCTGCTTCTTGGGCCGCGGGGGCCGGGGACCGTCCTCCAGCCGCACGGATTTGCCTTCCTCCACCAGGTCCCACAGGCCCAGCAGGTTCTGGAAGAGGCGGCGCGCCAGCTCCGGGGACTCGAAGCGCGGCTCCTGCTCGAAGAGGCCGGGAATCACCTCCTGCGAGGAGCGGCCCTCGGCGTGGGCCTGCCGCATGTGCGCCAGCACCGTGAGGCTGTCATGCGAGGTGCCCGCGAGCTGCAACAGCCCATCGAGCACCTGCGCGCCCTCGAAGTGGCGGACGAACTCCATCTGTTTGGAACGGGAGCGACTCATGGGGTACGCACCGTAGCGCCCGGACGCCGGAGAGGCACGTGGCTCATCACGTGGCTCTTCGAGGGGGTGCCCGCTCGCCCATCAGTTCGTCCTGGTGCTCCTTGGGGTTGGTGGGCCATTGGTAGTCCTCCGGCACGTGGCCTCCGCCCTGCTGGGCCGTGCCTATCCAGCTCACGTCCGGGAAGCGCGGGTCGTAGCCCTCGCCCCGGGGCTCCGGCTCGTCCGTCACCTCCGTGCGGTTGGCGGGCACCACGAAGGGGGCTTCGATGGGTTTCTTGGGGTAGATGATGGCCATGAAGGGGGTTCCTCCTGAGGAACCATAGGAACGCCGCCGCCCCGTGGCCCGGGCCGCTCCGGGGGGACCGGCCAGGGAGACAGTGGCATGCCCGAGCCCTTCCGTTTCCGCCCCCGAGACCCTAGGCTGGTGCCCCGCACATGAGCGAACCGTCGTCGGAGAGAGTGAAGGCCGCGGTCCTGGCGCTGTACGAGGCTCGCCCGGTGGAGGGGCCTCCCGGGGATGACGGCCAGCGCTCCGTCTGGCACCTGTCCCCCCAGGGCGCGGAGCTGCTCTCCTTCGTCGACCGGGAAGGGCGCGTGCAACGCCAGGAGCTGACGCTGCTGGGCGAGCACTGCGTCTGGATGAGCGGCGTGGGCCTGCGCACCGGACGTGTGGAGCAGGTGGGCGCCGCGCGCACGGAGGAGAGCGTCGTCCACCCGGACGCCCAGCCCGTCCCCGCCCGGATGCTGCGCGCCGCGCTCGCCCTCGAGGACTACCAGGGAGAGGACCGCTACATCCTCCACATCCAGCGCGTGCTCGCGCTCGCGCGTCAGGGCCTCGTGCTCGCCGGAGGCGCCGCCAGCGTCACGTCAGCGCCCCCCGCTCCCGCCGCTCCGGCTCCCGTGTCCACGCCCCAGGCGTCGGCTCCCGTGGCCGGGACGTCGCCCTCGCTGCCCACCCCCGCCCCCGTCGACCCCATCATGCTCAGCAGGCAGAGGACGGAGGGGCTGACCATGCTCATCGTCCTCGGGCTGGGGCTCCTGGTGGGCGTGGCGCTGCTGCTCTGGTTGATCTAAGGACTCCGGGGGCCCGGGCGGTCCACGTCCTCACTGCTCGGCCCGGATGACGGGGACCGGGGAATAGGGCCGGGCCCGGGTCGCGACCGAGCGCGCGTTCGCCAGGTTGGGGCGCACCATCCCCGGCAGCAGGGCGCGCGAGACGCCCGCCTCCCGGACACTCGCGGCGGCGAGCTGCATCGGGCGTGAATCCAGTATCAGGATGATCGCGGTGAGCGCCATGAGGAGGAGGCTCCCCATCCACCGGCGCACGGTCTCCGGGCGGAGGAAGAAACGCCAGCCGATGAGCGCGGAGGCCAGGACGGCCAGGGCGACCAGGGAGGCCGAGCGCAGCTCCTGCATCCACTCGAGCTTCTCGATGCCCTGGGTGACGAGCCCGGCCTGTGCCTCCGGGGGTCGCGTGGCCAGGGGGGTGAGCAGCTCGAAGAGGTGATGGGCCTCGAGCGCCACCAGCAGCGCAAGGCTCCCCAGCATCAGGCTCAGCGCGACGCCCAGCGGGATTCCGGCGCCCTCTCCCCTGCGCACGGCCCGCGCGCGCAGCAGCACGAGCCCCACCGCCACGCAGACCAGCAGCGCCGCGCTCATCCAGGCGCCCAACAGGCGCGTCACCATCGCCTCGCCCGTGCCCGCGACGAGCGCCGTGAGCGCCCTCTCGCCGCTCGCGTCCGGCAGTGCCGCCAGCACCTTCTCCATTGCCTCCTGCGTGCCGGCGATGCCCAGCAGCCACGGCAGCGTGGCGAGCCCCACCAGCACCACCAGGGGCGCCTGCCGCCCCGAGGGGCTCCGGCCCAGCAACGCCGAGAGCATGAACATCACCCCCAGCACCGCCACCACCATCAGCAGGCTGTAGGGCCCCGCCGCGCCCACCATGCGCCACACCGTGGCCCGGCCCCCGACGAACGAGATGAAGGCGAGACCGGCTCCTCCCACCGCCACCAGAGGCAAGGGGGCGAGCAGCAGTCCAGGAAGGGTGTTCAGCCGGGTGGGGAACAGCATGGTGGAAAGAGTATACAGTCCCCACCAGGATTTCTGGAATTTGCCCTTTGGTGCGGATTGCTTGATTGGCCGTGAACGAAATGAACGGCCGTCAGGTTGGAGGACAGGCGGGAGGGCAGGCGGCCAGTCGCTGGTTGGCTGTCAGGCGGCGACGGCGCCCGCGCCGAGGAGCTGGGCGTAACGGCCCCCGCGGGCGGAGAGCTCCGCGTGGGTGCCCGCCTCCACCACCCGGCCGGCTTCCAGGACGACGATGAGGTCCGCGTCGCGCACGGTGGAGAGCCGGTGGGCGATGACGAGCACCGTGCGTCCCTTCATCAGCGCCGCCAGGCCCGCGCCCACCGCGGCCTCGCTCTGGGCATCCAATGCGCTGGTGGGCTCGTCCAGCAACAACACCGAGGGGCGGCGCAGGAAGGCCCTGGCGAGCACGAGGCGCTGCCGCTGTCCGCCGGACAGACGCGCGCCGCGCTCGCCCACCGGCTCGTCGAGTCCGCCGGGCAGGGCGCGCACGAAGTCCTCGGCGTGGGCCAGCCGCAGGGCCTCCCAGATGTCCGCGTCGGTGGCCTCGGGCCGGGCCAGCAGCAGGTTGTGCCGCACGCTGCCCGAGAAGAGCACCGGCTCCTGCGGCACCCACGCCATCTGTGCGCGCACGCTGGACTGCTGGAGCGCGGACAGCGGCGTGCCGTCCCAGCGCACCGTGCCGCCGCTCGGGGGCATGAAGCCCAGCAGCACGGAGAAGAGCGTCGTCTTGCCCGCGCCCGAGGAGCCCACGAGCGCCACCCTCGCGCCCGCGGGCACCGTGAGGTCCACGCCGCGCAGCGCCTCGCGGCCGTCGGGGTACGTGGCGCGCACGCCCTCGAGCGTCAGCGCCTGGGTGAGGGGCCCGGCCTGCCCGCCCTCGTCCGGTGGCACCGGCGCGTCCGCCATGGCGAAGAGGCGCTCGGCGGCGACCAGCCCGGTGAGCACCTGCGAGAGCGTGCCGCTGAGCGACTTCACCGGCTGGTAGAGCAGCAGCGTCGCGGCGATGAAGGACAGCAGCCGTCCGGAGAGCGATGGGTCTCCCGAGATGGCGCGAGCGCCCCAGGACACCGCCACCGCCGCGCCCAGAATCCCCATCACCTCCACCGTGGGGCTGTAGGCGCCGCGCAGGAAGAGCGAGCGGCGCATCTCCCCGAGGTAGCGCGCCGACTCGGCCTCGAAGGCCTCCAGCGCCCGGGGCGCGCCCCCGTAGGCCTGCACCACGGGCAGCGCCTGCAGCTGCTCCCCGGTGAGCGCGGTGAGGGCACCCAGGCTCGTCTGCGAGCGGTTGGCCACCTTCTTCAGCGAGCGCGCGAAGCTGCGCACCGGCAGCACCGTGAGCGGCATCACCACGAAGGTGAGCAGGAAGAGCTTCGCGTCGATGAGCAGGCAGGTGGTGAGCAGCGCGAGGATTTGAAGCCCGTCCCTCACGTACGAGGACAGCGCCTGCGTCACCGCGAACTCCACCAGGGGCACGTCCGCGGTGAAGCGGGTGAGCAGCTCGCCCGAGTGCTGCCGCTCGAAGAACGCGGGGGGCTGGGCGAGCAGCCGCGAGTACAGGAAGGCCCGCAGGTCCGCCATCACCCGCTGCCCCAGCCGCTGCATCCACCCGCCCTGGAGGAAGCCCGCCGTCGCCTTCACCGCCGCCACCGCCACCACGAGCAGCGGCAGCACGCCGAGCATGCGCGCTCCGGGCAGCGTGAGGCCGGCGAGCTCCACCGGCTTCCCCGTGAGGACGGCGCGCAGCAGCGGACCCACCAGGAAGGCGTAGGCGGACGTGGCGCCAGCGGCGACGAGCGAGGCCGCCAGGCCGGCCAGCAACAGGCTCCGGTAGGGGCGGACATAGCCCAGCAGGCGGGGATAGACGTTCGGGGATGGTCGAGGGGCCACGGCGAAGCGTGCACTCTCTCACCGTGTGAGCTGTACGGCAAAGCCTGATGCCCGCCCGCCTGCTGTGCTGCCCGACAGGTGGTCCATGTAGGCCCTTTCATTGCTCCAACGGGAAGGGGCGGACAGGTTTTCGCTAGCCATGGACAACACCAACACGGGGAAAGAGGCGCTGTTCAGTCCGGGCTGTGAGCCGGTGGTCGAGGATGAAGAGCGTCGCCGGCTCCTGTGGCTGATGGCGGAGTACTTCCGAACCATCGGCTGCACGGACATCAAAGCCCGGCTGCCCGGCTTCATGCCACCGCCCGTTCTCTCGGGCACCATCGAGGACCATCGGCCGGACTTCACCTGCCGTCAGTCCGACTCGGGGCGAACACCCATCATCCTGGAGATCGTCACGCCCAGCATGGTGGAGGACCCCACCACGGAGAACCGCTGGAGCCTGTTGTCCAGCGCGGCGAAGCTCTACAACGCGGAGCTGCACTTCGTGGTGCCCAAGTGGGCCTCGAGCCGGGGAGCGATCGATCCGGTGCTCAAGCGGCGGCTGGCTCGCATGGAGCTGACGGCCAACCGGGTCTGGACGGTCTGAGCCGCTCGTCATGGAATGTTCGAACCCGGAGGCCCGCCCCTGAACTGGGGCGGGCCTGGATTGCCGGGCCTCTCGCCTGCGTTATAGTGGTTCCGAAGATTACGCGGACGTAGAAAGTCCAATAAATCCAGGGGTTTGAACGCAATGCCAGCGGCTGCGGGCCAGAAGCGCGACTACTACGAGGTACTGGGCGTCCAGAAGAGCGTCTCGGCGCAGGAGCTGAAGAGCGCCTTCCGCAAGGTGGCCCTGCAGTACCACCCGGACCGGAACCCCGGGAACAAGGACGCCGAGGAGAAGTTCAAGGAAGCCTCCGAGGCCTATGAGGTGCTGAGCGACCCCGAGCGCCGGGCGCGGTACGACCGCTTCGGCCATGCGGGAGTGGGCGGCGCCGCGGGTGGAGATCCGTTCGGCGGCGGGTTCCAGGGCGTCAACATCAACGACATCTTCGGGGAGATCTTCGGAGACATCTTCGGTGGGCGGGGAGGCGGCCGGGGCCGGGTGAGCAACCGGGGCTCGGACCTGCGCTTCAACCTGGAGATTTCCTTCGAGGAGGCGGCGTTCGGCTGCCGTCCGAAGGTGCCGATTCCGCGCCCGAAGAAGTGCGACACGTGCAGTGGCACGGGAAGCAAGAGCGCGTCGGCGCCGAAGCCGTGCGGCACGTGCGGCGGCTCGGGCGAGCTGCGCTTCACGCAGGGCTTCTTCGCGGTGTCGAGGCCGTGCACGGACTGCGGCGGTACGGGCGCGGTGGTGCCGGATCCGTGCAACAAGTGCCGGGGCTCGGGGAAGGTGCCGAGCGAGGAAGTCATCGAGGTGAACATCCCGCCGGGCGTGGACAACGGCACGCGGGTGAGGCTGACGGGCCTGGGCGAGCCGGGAGACCGGGGAGGGCCTCCGGGCGACCTGTACGTGACGGTCATCGTGCGAGAGCACCCGCTCTTCCAGCGCGAGGACTACGACGTCTTCTGCGAGGTGCCCATCTCGTTCACCCAGGCGGCGTTGGGGGCGAAGATCGACGTACCCACGCTGGACGGGAAGGTGAAGATGACGGTGCCCGAGGGCACGCAGTCGGGGAAGGTGTTCCGGCTGAAGGGCAAGGGCATTCCGCACCTGCACAGCGGGCAGCGAGGAGACCAGCACGTGCGCGTCATCGTGGAGACGCCGACGGGGCTGAGCTCGAAGCAGCGGGAGCTGCTCGAGAAGTTCGCCGAGCTGAGCGGAGAGGATGCGCATCCACAGTCGAAGAACTTCTTCGACAAGGTGCGAGAGCTCTTCGGCTGATATGCGAAGGGAGAGGGTTCCGAGCACCCTCTCCCTCTGGGAGAGGGCCGGGGTGAGGGTCTGCGGACTCCACTCGCGGCCCTCTTTCCTTTTCCGGAGGAGGGACGGCACGTTCTGGGCATTTGTTTTCCAAGCGCAACCAGCAGTCGTGGTCGCACGCCCCAATGCAGTGAACCTCCGCGGCTGTTGCGCGAGTAGGCGAGTCACGAGGGAGAGATGATCAAGGCGTGTGCGCTCGCAGGACTCTCGGTGGTGTTCGTGGGATGTGCCACGCCCGCCTCGGCCTGGAAGGGAAACGTCGAGTGGCCGGACGCGGCTTCGACCCCGCAGGTCATCCCGGCAGTGGAGGCCGGCTCCGCGCTCGCGGCGGCAGCCGCCATCCGTGAGATGATCAAGGAGAACCCCTTCCCAGACCTCTTCCGGGGATGCTCCAGCCCAGAGCAGGGGCTGGATGTCGCCGTCTTCAAGGAGCCGAAGTCGGGCCTGTACTACGTGGTGCTGCATCAACACTTCAGCCGGTGCGGCGGACCGCGCGGGCGCGTGCTGGATTGGTGGTACGAGTACGCGGTCACCTCCCAGGGTGAAGTGGTGGGGAAGGCTCCGCCCGAGGCCTCTCCTCCCTCGAGCCCTTCTTGGAAGGAATTTTCCGAGCCAGCCGGACACGTGCCTCCGCGAGTCACGCCGGAATGAAGGAGCATGTACCGTCGGCTCTTCCCGTGCCGCAGAGGGCCCCACCGTCCCCCGGGTCGGAGGCCGTTGACCACCGGTGAACGACTCCGGGTGCGAGGTGTCGTCCGAGTGCCAGCGGGTGGACGTTCATCGCGTCCTGAAGCGAAGGGCACTCACCAAACCAATCCCCCCGTGCGCATACCGAGCACGCAACCAGGGAGATGGGGGAGGTGCCGGCATGGCCACATACCGACTCATCCGCAAGCTCGCGGCCGGCGGGATGGCGGAGGTGTTCCTGGCCAAGGTGGTCGGAGCCGAGGGCTTCGAGAAGCCGGTGGCCGTCAAGCGCGTCCTTCCGTCGCTGGCGCAGGACCGGGAGTTCGTGGAGCTGTTCCTGCGCGAGGCCAAGCTGACGGTCTGCCTCCAGCACGCCAACGTGGTGCAGGTCTTCGACCTGGGCTCCATCAACGGCCAGTACTACATGGTGATGGAGTTCGTGGACGGGGAGAACCTCCGGGCCCTGCAGCGGGGCTCGGCGTCCAACCAGGTGCCCCTGGGGTTGCGCGAGGTGTGCTTCATCGTCCAGCAGGTGACCGAGGGCCTGGCGTACGCGCACGGGCGCGCCGACGCGGCGGGCCGGCCGCTCAACATCATCCACCGCGACGTCAACCCGTCCAACGTGATGGTGGCCGCCAGCGGCGAGGTGAAGTTGGCGGACTTCGGCATCGCCAAAGCGGCCAACGTGCAGAACGGCACCCAGGTGGGCGTGGTGAAGGGCAAGGCGGGCTACCTCGCGCCGGAGCAGGTGAAGGGCGCCGAGGTGGATCAGCGCGCGGACCTCTTCCTCATCGGTCTGATGCTGTACGAGCTGCTCGCCGGCAGGCAGCTCTTCGGCGGCACGGACTATTTCCAGACGCTGCGTCAGATCGCCCAGTTCGACGTGAAGAGCCTCGCGCCGGTGCCGGGCGTGCCTCCCGCGTTGTGGAGCATCGTCACCCGGGCGCTGGCGCCGGAGCCCTCGGCGCGCTTCCACCGGGCGCGTGACATCTCGGACGCGCTGCAGAACTTCCTCTTCGACCACCGGCTGCGCGTGGGCCCGCAGGACGTGGCGGCGCTCTTCGCCCGCTGCTTCCCCGGACGCCACTCGCCGTTGGATGGCTCCGGTGAGGTGCGCGGCGAGGAGATCCGCCTCGGCTCGGACGCGGGGCTGCGGCGCCCGCAGACGCTCACCTCGGTGCGCTCGCGCCCGCCGTTCCCGGGGGGACCTCGTCCGGGCACGCCCGCCACGCCCCTCCGGCCCGTGACGGACCCGGGCCGGGTGCAGCCTCCGCCTCCGCCACCCGAGGCGCGTGGGGGCACCTCCCTCTCGATGCAGGTGCCTCCGCCGCTGCCCGGGGGCGCTCGGCCGGGGGCGACTTCCACCTCCCTGACGGTGCCCGCGTCCACGGGGGCTCGCACGATGACGCAGACGGGGAGGGGCACTTCGCTCCCCCTGTCGTCCCCCACGCGCGTGATGCGCGCGCCGCGCCGCAAGCTGGGGGAGATGCTGGTGTCCGCCGGCAAGCTGTCGGAGACGCAGCTCAAGGGCGCGCTGGAGCGTCAGAAGCGCACCGGTGGACGCATTGGCGAGCTGCTCGTCGCCGAGGGCCACATCACCGAGGAGGACGTGGTTCGCGTCCTGGGCGAGCAGGCCGGCATCCCGTTCATCGCCGACCAGGTGCTGCGCACCATGCCGGTGCCCAAGGCGCTGCTGGGGCTGCTGCCGCTGGAGAAGGCCGAGCGGCTCGAGGCGGTGCCGGTGACGCAGCAGTCCAAGGAGCTCGTCTGCGCCATGCGCGAGCCGCGAGACCTGGCGCGGCTGGACGAGCTGAAGTTCATCACCGGCTGCCCCGTGCGCGGCATCTACGCCACCGAGGGGGCCATCCGCCGTGCCATCGGCCGCTTCTACCGGGGAGATGACCCGGACCAGATGGACGACTGGTCCCACATGATGCCGTTGGCGAGCGCGGAGACGCCGTCGGGTGTCACGCCCTACGCCGACAAGCACACCCGCACGCGCGAGCGCATGCTGGACGAGTCCGCCTTCGAGGAGGTCGCGGCGGCTCCTCCGCCTCCGCCCGCGTCGCCTCCGCCCGTGCCCGAGCCGGCACCCGCGACGCCCGCGCCCGCCTCGTTGGCGCGCACCATGCTGGTGGTGTCGGATGACGCGGAGCTGCGCGAGGCGGCGGTGCGGCTGTTCACGCGGCAGGGCGTGGCGGCCTCCGGCAGCAGCGCGGTGGACGTGGAGCGGGCGGTGGCGCTCGGTGGCACCGAGGTGGCGCTGGTGGCCGCGGACACCGTCCGGGACGCGCCCTCGGTGGTGTCGCGGCTGATGAAGGTGGCGCCCTCGGTGGAGGTGCGCGTGTTGCCCTCGCTGGCCGAGGCCCTCGGGGGTGAGGCGGGTCCGCTGGGCCGCGCGTCGCGGTTGCATGCGCGCGTGGTGGACGCGGCGCTCGCGGCGCTCGGTGGAGTCGGGGTGCAGGGGGCCTCGCTCGCCAAGCTGGCCCGGCGTGTGGCCCGGCGACTGGGAGCGGGGTGCGCGGAAGCCGAGCGGGCCTCCGCGGTGGCCTATGCGTTGGCGCTCGCGGCCTTCCAGGAGTCGAGTGAGCGCTTCTCGCGGCCCTCGTGCGAGGCGGTGCGGGCCATTCTCGGCCGGGACGCGGGCGAGCTGGCCAGCCTCATTGGGGCGTGTACCCGGGAGGCGCCGCTGCTCACCGAGAACGCCAACAAGGCCACGCTGGCGCTGGCCGCGGCGGTGTCGCTGCTCGAGGTGGCGGGGACGGCCACGCTGGTGGCGTCGAGCGCCTCGCAGGCGCTGGTGAAGCTGCGCACCGAGAGCCGGCTGCCGGGGGTGGCCCTGGAGGCGCTCTCCGCGGAGGTGATGGAGCTGGTGCTGGGCGACAGGGCCTCGCACACGGTGGTGCTCGCGGAGCCCAACCCGGCGCGGGCCTCGGCGCTCCAGGCGCGTTTCCTCGCGGATGGGGTGCGGGTGGTGCTCGCCGACTCCGCGGCCCGGGTTCGCACGCTGCTGTCGCAGGGTAGCCAGGCGCTCGTCGTGGCGGCGCGGCTGCCGGATGGGGACGGTGCCTCGCTCACCCGCGCGTTGCGCTCCGCGGAGGAGACGACCTCGCTGCCCATCTTCGTGCTGGCGCCCGCGGAGGATCCGGGGCTGGTGGAAGCCGGGCTGGACGCCGGCGCGGACGACGTCCTCACGTACCCGGTCAACCCGGACGTGCTGGTGGCGAAGCTGCGGCGTGCCCTGCAACCGCGCAGGGTGTCCGTGACGCCGGCTCCAGCGCCCGTGGCGGCGACGATGACCGCCGCCTTCATGAACGCCTAGTGGCACCCTCTCCCTCCGGGAGAGGGCGGGGGGTGAGGGTAGTCGTCACCCGGATTCCCACCCAGGGCCGCGCGAGTCAGTGCCGGGTGCCGTGCTTCCCACCGCGCAACCTGTCGAGGAGCGTGGTGGCCGCTTCGAGGGGATGGGTCGCGTAATGCCTGACGACCTCGGCGCGAGGCAATCGCACCGTCCGGCCCCAGGGGCCACGCGTCCGGCGCTTCGGCGCGGTGTCCTCCGCCGATGCCTCGAGCGGTGGGGCAGGGGGCTGCACCTCGGCGTTGCCGGCCTGGTGGGTGGGCTCCTCGGACATCGGCACGTAGCGGGGTGAGCGGACGGTGCCTCGCTCCACCTGGAGGGGGTACGCCTCGGCATGCTTCGTCGTGGCCACCCGCGGTGCGGTGAGCGACTCCGGCCCCATCCGCTCGTCCAGGGGCCGCTGTTCGTCGCGCGCGCGTCTGGCGGACCAGAAGACCTCCACGAGGTCCGTTGCCTCCAATCCGTGGCGTGGCTGTGCGGGGGCCTGCTCGAGCACGATGCCGTGCTCATCCACCGCGTGGATCTCCTCGAGGCGCATCCGGTGCTCGCGCGTGACGACGATCCTTCGCTCGAGCACGAACCCCTCGCCATCCACGGAGAGGACGCGTCCAATGGGCTCGCCATCGCGGTTGCGGACGAGCATTCCCACGTGAATCCCCGGCTGGGACGGCTCTGGCGCCGGGAGGGTGTCCGGACGAACCTGGCTCGCGTCGAGCGGCTCTGGCAGGGCCTCCACGTGCACCACGTGCCCTCCCTTGTCCGCCGAGCCGCGCACCGCCTCGCTCTCCGCGGGCGTATGCGGGGCCCGCTCCTCGAAGCCGTCGCCTTCCAGGTTGCGTTGCCGCTGCTCGCTCGTGCTCCCGTAGCCCTCCCGCGGCTTCTGATCGCCTGCCATGGCCCGCTCCTGGGTGAGAAAGTCCAAGCCCTGACGTTTGGGACGGGGAGGGGGTGTCGCAACCGGGGCCGGACGAGGCCCTCCTCATTGCCCTCCAGGCGAGCGAGTACCTGGGGCCACGCCACCGTGGTCTGGCACCCACGCCGTCCGAGGCGCGTCCCGGCCCATCCCGGGCTTCCGGGCGGCACGTCTGCTGCAGGACCCATCGGCCGGCGAGGGGAATGTTCCCCCCGCTCGGCTGTCGACGGAGACGCGCCCCACTGCTATGCACACCCACACCATGGATGTCCGCCCCTCTCCGCGCCGCGCACTGCTGGTTGCGCTGACGTTGCTGATGACCGCCTGCAAGACGCCTTCCGCCGTGGGCGGTGGCTCTTCCCCGGGCCATTCTTCTGGTTCTTCCTCGTCCCAGAAGGGCCGCGACGACGTGCCCCAGGGAGATCCGTTCCCGACGAAGCCCTCCGTCGAGGCCCGCAAGGACGAGCAGGCCGACAGGGCACTCGCCCAGGCCATCGCCCAGGCCGAGACGGCGCCCCGCAAGCAGGCCGCCGAGTCCTTCCTCGCCGTGCGCAAGGCGTACCCGGAGACGACCGCCGGCCAGGAGGCCCTCTACCGGGCGGGCGTGCTCTTCTACGACTCGCAGGACTTCGCCAACGCGCGCAAGAGCTTCAACGAGCTGCTCTTCGAGAATCCGCTCCACCCGCAGGCCGCGGACGCCAAGCGCCGGCTGGGCCGTGCCGCGCTGGAGGTGGGCGCCTACCGCGATGCGTACCAGATGCTCTACAGCCTCGCGGAGAACGCCCAGGGCGACGAGCGCGCCCAGCTGCTCGAGCAGGCCGCCCAGGCCGCGGAGAAGGCGGGCCTCTTCGGCCAGGCGCTGCAAATCTCCGTGGACCTGGCCGGCAACGCGCGGACACCCGAGGCGCAGCAGGCCGCGGTGGCCCGGGTGCAGCAATTGGTGGAGGGCCGCGCGGGCTTCATGGACGTGGCCCGGGTGATGGAGGAGCTGTCTCCGTCCAACCCCGCCTGGCCGGTGCTGAGCTTCAAGCTGGCGCGCATCTACTACCACCTGCGTGACTGGACGCGGCTGGAGGAGACGCTCAACCGTTTCCTCGCGGAGGCGCCCAACCATCCGTTCGCCGGCCAGGCCCGCGAGCTGCTGGCGCGCGCCACCCGGCGCGTGGAGGTGCGCTCCAAGACGGTGGGCGTGCTGCTGCCCATGTCCGGCAAGTACAAGGCCGTGGGCGAGGCGGTGCTGCGCGGCGTGAAGCTGGCGCTGGCCGGCAGTGACGTGGAGCTCGTCGTCAAGGACACGCAGGGCGACATGAACGTCACCGGGCAGGCCCTGGAGCAGCTCGCCTTCGACGAGGGCGCCATCGCCGTGCTGGGCCCCATCACCTCCGACGAGTCCCGGCGCGCCGCGCTGCTGGCCGAGGAGCTCCAGGTGCCCCTGCTCACGCTCACGCGCCAGGAGGACATCACCAACATCGGCCCCTTCATCTTCCGCAACATGCTGACGAACTCGGCGCAGGCGCAGGCCATCGCCGACTTCGCGATGAAGCAGAAGGGCTTCAAGAGCTTCGCGATGCTCTACCCCAACCTTCCGTACGGGGTGGAGCTGGCCAACGACTTCTGGGACCACGTGGTGCGGAACGGTGGCCAGGTGCGCGGCGCGGAGACGTACGACCACGACCAGACGACCTTCACCAGCGAGGCCAAGAAGCTGGTGGGCCGCTACTACCTGGAGGACCGGCTCGACTACGTCGAGGGCGTGCGCGAGGTGCAGCAGCAGACCTCCGGCCAGGACGCGTTCCGCAGGCGCAAGGCCATGGAGAAGATGAAGGGCAACGTGGAGCCCATCGTCGACTTCGACGCCATCTTCATCCCCGACGAGTGGAAGCGGGTGAGCCTGGTGGCTCCGGCACTGGCGGTGGAGGACATCGTCACCAACGCGTGCGACGCGCGCGACCTGGAGCGCATCCGCAAGACGACGGGCAAGAAGGACCTCAAGACGGTGATGCTGTTGGGCACCAACGCGTGGAGCAGCGGCAAGGGCGCCAGCGGCCTGCCCGAGCTCGTCGAGCGCGGCGGCAAGTTCGTCACCTGCTCGGTGTATGTGGACGGCTTCTTCGTGGACTCGCAGCGGCCGGCCACGCAGCGCTTCGTGAAGGCCTACCGCAAGGAGTACAACGCGGACCCGAGCCTGCTGGAGGCCTACGGCTACGACTCGGCGCGCATGGTGCGCCAGCTGCTCGAATCGAAGCAGCCCCCGACGAGCCGCGGCGAGTTCCGCGAGGCCCTGGCCAACCTGAAGGACTTCGACGGCGCCACCGGCAAGACGGCCTTCGACGAGAAGCGCGAGGCGCGCAAGCCCCTGTTCCTCCTGTCCGTGGACAACAAGGGCGTCAACGAGGTGCAGCAGGACAAGACGGCGGCGCTGGGGGGCTCGTGAGCATTGCCGCGCCCCGCGCGCTGCTGGTGGTGGGTTGGTTGGCGCTCGCGGGTTGTCGGCACGCGGCGCCAGTCCTCGCTCCGGACGTCGCCTCCCGGCTGGAGTCCACGCCGGGGGCGTTCCTGTCGGGTGAGGTGGTGGGACTCGAGGACGGCGCCGTCCTCGACCGCAAGGACTTCGTCTGGACGCTGGCCTTCTCGCCGGATGCCTCGCGCGTGGCCTACTCGCACCTGGGCGCGCGCGAGTACCTGCTCGCCCTGTGGACGCTGCGGCCCGCGCCGGCGCTCGTGGCGAACACGGCCCTCAACTCCTCCGAGTTCGACGTGGAGGCGTTGGCCTTCTCCCCGGATGGCTCGCTGCTGGCGAGCGCGGGCTGGGACGGGGTGGTGCGCCTGTTCGACGCGTCCACCGGCGCGCGGAAGGCCAGCCTGCGCACCGACGAGCCGCTCACCGCGGTGGCCTTCCATCCCTCCGGGAACTACCTCGTGGTGGGCAGTGCCCAGGGGCTCGTCACCGTGCTGCGCGTGGCGGACCTGGGCTTCTCCTTCGAGGCGCGGCCCCATGCGGACCGGGTGAGCGCGCTCGTCTTCTCGCCGGAGGGGACGCTGTACTCGGGGAGCTGGGACAAGCACCTGCGGGTCTTCGACTCGCGCGAGGAGGCGCTGCGCGGGGAGCAGACGCGGCTGCGCTTCGAGCGGCGCGGCGGCCATGCCGTGGTGACGGGGACCGTGAATGGCAAGGCGTTGGTGGCCTTCGCGCTGGATGCACGCACCCCGGCCATCGTGCTCGGGACGCAGGCGGCGGCGACGGCGGGCATCGACACGGCCTTCCTGCGGGAGACGGTGTCCCTGCCCACGGCGCTCGGCACCTCCCTGGCGAGGGTGGCCCGTGGCCAGCACCTGCGCCTCAAGGGATTGGAATTGGACGGGGTGGACGTGGCGGTGTGTGACGCGTGCCTGCCCCCGGGTGTGTCCGGCGTGTTGGGCGCGCCCTTCTCCGAGCGCGTGGGCGTGGCCTTCGACGACGCCACGGGCGAGGCCGTCCTCACCATGAATGCGCCCGCGCAGGTGAAGCCGCGGGAGGAGCGGGGACTGGTGCTCGCTCCGCGTGCGGACTTCACCTTCCCGGCGCACGTCAACGACGTCTCCGTGGATGGGGCCGGGCGCCGCCTGGGCGTGGCCTTCTCCGAGTCCAGGGCCGAGCGCAACCGCACCATCTACGAGCGCGAGAAGAAGGGCCTCGTCGAGCCGCCCGCCGAGTGGAACGCCGCTGCGGTGGTGGACGCGGCCTCTGGCCAGGTGCTGCGCAAGTGGACGCAGCACCGGGGCGTGGTGGCCTCGGTGGGCATTTCTCCGGACGGGCGCGCGCTGGCGAGCGGTGGCTGGGACAAGCGGCTCTACGTGTGGCGCGAGGGCCAGGAGACGCCGGTGGCCGAGCGGGGATTCGGCTGGTCCGTGCGCCGGGTGCGTTTCAGCCCGGACGGGCGGCAGGTGGGCGTGGCCGCGTGGACGCCGCAGAAGGCCGTGGGCAACCAGGAGAGCGAGCCCGCCGCGGCGCTCTTCTTCGTGCGCTACTCCGCTCCTACCGTGAACATCCCCTCTCCCTCTGGGAGAGGGCCAGGGTGAGGGTATTTCCCTTCCCGTGTTCCTGACTGGGAACGGGGACCTGGGGTTCACGCACGAGGCCGAGGGGGGAACACGTGGGGGTCGCTACCCTCACCCCCCGCCCTCTCCCAGAGGGAGAGGGAGCATGCGCTCGTGCAGCACGGTGAGGATCGGCCGTGCCTGTGCCAGCGATGGCGCGAAGAGCGAGGGCTGTCCAGGGTCCGCGAACACCGCCGCGAAGTCCTCGGGTGTCAGCGCGCGCACCAGCCGGGCCGCGAATGTCTCGCGCAACAGTCGCACATAGAAGTCGGCGTCATAGTCCCGGGGATCGCTCACGGCTCCGGTGTCGTCGTCGTCATCCGGGTCGGGCAACAACCCCGCGCGTCCCCCCACCGCTCGATAGACCCGGACGTGCTCGCCGGTAGCCCAGTGCTTCCTCCCGCTCGCCAGCACGGCCTCGTAGGACAGCTCGCGCCTGCGCCCGCGCGTGGCGAGGTACTGCGCCGGGGTCTTCGTCAGCCGGACACGTGCCGTCACCTCGAGGGTCGGCACCGCCCGCCGGCGCAGCGCGAGCACGGTCGAGACATAGGCCTCCCTCACGCCCGGAATGTCCCCCGCGAGTAGCAGGGTCAGCGCCCGGCGCAGGAAGTCCTCGCCGAAGGGCTCCGCGCGACTGGAGCGGAACGCCACGCCCCGCAGGACGAGCGGCCCGTCGTAGGGCTGGAGCGCGTAGTTCTTCGGCTCGTGTGAGAGCATCGCGGCGTAGCGCCCATCGAACTCGAGCTGGACGCGGGGTGGCAGCAGGGCCGCGACCTCGGAGACCACCCGGCGCTCGTCGGCCTCGCGCCAGTCGTCTGGGACTGCGAAGTACACGCCGTCCGTGTCCGCCTCCAGCAGCGTGACGCCGCGCCGAGCCAGCTCGCGGCAGAGGAGCCCCAGCACCTCGCGCCCGCGCCGCGTCACCTCGTTGGCGGCGTGCACGTCCGCGAAGCGCGTGAGGCCCACCGCGCCGAGATAGCCGTAGGCCGAGTTGACCACGATCTTCATCGCCGCCGAGAGCGCCTCGTGGGTGTGACGTTCCGGCGAGCCGGGTGCCGCGGCACGTGCCCGCGCCTTGGCCGCCAGCCGCTGCTCCACGAGCCGGTCCACCAGCGCGAGCAGCACGCCGAGCCGATCCCTCCGCGGCCCTATCCGGTACTCGCGCATCAGCGAGGGATACAGGCTCGCGACGTCGGCCTTCACCACGTGCCGGGCCACGCCTGTGGCGAACAGGTGGAGCGCCGCTCCGCTGTGGGGAGTCCCGTCGCCCTGCTCGTGCGCGGGCAGCGCGGCTCCCGCTCGGAGATAGGCGCGCACGAGGAGGGGATCCAACACGCCGGTGGCGGGGCCCGCGTCCGCGAGGCGCTCATAGCGGCGCGGTGCCATGCGGGCGAGCGCGAAGGCGGCACCCCCGAGCATGCGCGCGACGCCCGCGGCCTCCGTCACGTCGTCACGGGCGTAGCGCCGCACGCGCTCGGGGTCGCTCCGGTAGACCTCGTACACCCGGGCCCCTGGAATGTGCTCCCGCTCCGGGCCCGCGAGGCCGAGGTGCCGCGCGACGGCCTTGAGCCCATGCCCCGGCAGCTCCCGGGCCGCGAAGTCGTGCCGCAGCACGGCGTCCAGCGTGTCGATCAACTCGCGGCCGGGGACCGTGTACCGCGAGCGGCGCATCGGGTCGGCCGAGCGCCCCGCCGTGTCACGCCCGGGAGTGGCCCCTCGCGAGGCGGGACGTTGCCGCAGGCCCGGTGCGCCGGCTCGTCCCAGCGCCAGGGGCACGCCGAGCCGTTGCGCCCGGCGGGCGAGGAACGGCAGGTCGAAGCCGTGCAGGTTGTGGTTCTCGATGACATCCGGATCGATGGCGCGGATGCGCGCGACCAGACGCTGGAGGAGCCCGGCCTCGGCCGCGTTGTCGTCGCCGTGGGCCTCGAGGATGTCGGTCCTGCCCTCGGGGTCGCGAAGCGCCACGAGGAAGATCCGGTCGCGGTCGGGCTCGAGCCCCGTGGTCTCCAGGTCGAACTGCATGCGGTGCAGGTCGTCGAAGCCGAGCTCGCGGAAGTACGTGCGTCCCGACGCGATGAGGTACTGCTCCTCCGGAGGCGGCGCGAGCACCGCGTTCGGACCCAGCTCACGCAGGTGCCCGATGGAACGGCCGAGGCGCCGCGAGGCGCCGTGGAGCACGGCCGCGTTGAGTGCGCGTCCATCATTCGCGCGGACCACATAGCGAAGCGCGCCGGGTCCCTCGAGCTCCTGGTAGCTCACACGGTGGGGCGCGGGTCCCTCGTGCTCGGGCCGGAGTCTCCCGCCGAGGTGCGCCAGGTCCTCCAGCGAGGAGAGGACCAGCCAGGGGCGGAAGCGCACATCCTCCCGCACGAGCGAGCCGCTCCCCGGGAGCCTCCGCCAGACGAACGCACGGCCGTCGGGCTCCGCCCACACCGAGACGATGCCCGGCGTGGGATCCCAGCCCCAGAGCCACTCGTCCTCCATGGCGTGGGCCCTCACCCTCAGTAGTTGAGGTGGATGGCCTCGCGGGGCAGCCCGCGGAGCCGCAGCGCATCCATGACTTCCTGCACCATGCCCGACTGGCCACAGACGAACGCCACGGCGTCCTCCACCGATACCTCGCCCAGGTGCGTCTGCACGTAGCCGGTGAGGCCCTGCCATCCACTTTCGCCCGGCTGGCTCACCGTGCGCACCACGCGGATGTTCGCCGCCTCCCAATGGTGCAACTCGTCCTCGTAGGCGAAGGCCTTCGGGGTGCGCGCTCCGAAGTAGAGCGTCACCTCACCGTAGGCGCTCCGCTCCTGGCGGATGCTCTCGATGACGCAGCGGATGGGGGAGATGCCCGAGCCGGTGGCGAAGAGCAGCAGGTTCTTCCCGCGCGCCTGGAGCAGGGGGAAGCCGCGGCCCTCGGGGCGCGAGCTGTTCACCTTCGCCCCGGGCTGGAGCCGGATCAGGGTGTCCGCCAGCGGGCTTCCCCCCTTGAGGAGGAACTCCCAGCGGGTTCTGAAGGGCTCGGGTGGCGAGGCGAGGGCGAATATCCCCTCACCCAGCTCGGGTAGGGCCAGGCGTACGTATTGCCCCGGGGTGCGGTGCGTCCCCACCAGGGGGGTTCCTCCAATATCCAGGACGAGCTCGGTGAGGCCATCCGCGGCGGGGAGGACGTCCGCCACGGTGGTGGGGTGCCAGTCGTTCATCACGGACCTTGTTTAACCTGGACCCGGGCCGCCGTCCCCCTTTGATAACCTGGGGGGGTGAAGACCCTGCTCTGGTTGGTGTTGTTCCTCATCGGGCTGGCGGGCGTGGCGCTGCCGGCCGTGTACATCCATGCCGCCAGCAAGCTGCCCCAGCTGGAGACGGAGTTCGACCTGGAGAAGCAGCTGCGTCACTCCATCGAGGGCGAGCGGATGAGCCTGGTGGCGGGCACCTTCGATCGCTCGCGCTCCACCGCCTACAAGCGGCCGGACTTCGCGAACCTGCCCAAGGATCTGGTGGCGCTCTACATCGCGCAGCTCGGGTGCCCCACCTACTTCCAGACGCCGCGCGAGGACGGCCCGAAGTGGGCCTGGCGGCTCTTCTCCGTGGTGGCCTTCGGCACCGAGCCCCGGGGCGACGGGCGCTGCGAGCGGCTGATCTCCATCCGGCTCGCCTCGGCGCTGGGCATCCAGGGGACGCTGGAGCAGGTGGTGGCCGCCAACCGCCTGCACTCCTTCCTCCAGAAGGACCAGCTGATCGCCTATGACCTGTCCGCCCTCTACTTCGCCCGGGGGGTCGTGGGCGTGGAGGACGCGGCGTTCAAGATTTTCGGGCGCGAGCTGAACACGCTCCAACTGCCGCAGCTGGCCGAGCTGGCGCTCACCCTGCCGCCGCACTACATGTACGAGGATACCGCCGCCTGCCGGAACGCGAGCCTCATCCGGCAGAACCGGGACGTGCTGCTGTCGGACCTGGCCGGCTACAAGCTCGTCACCGAGGAGCGGGCGCGTACCGCCATGGCCCAGCCGACCGTCTGCCGCTGAGGCGCGGGGGCTGGGCGTGAGTGGGGGCCTGGCGCTGGCCGGGCCCTCGTCACTTGCGCCTGAGGAACAAGCGCTTCCAGTCGTCCAACTCGGTGGCGATCTGTCGGCGCTCTTCCGGGGTGCTCGCCGCCTGGGCCCTCGCGCGCAGCCCGTCGAGCGTGGTGCGCGTGGCGCCGCTCAGCGTCTGGTGGCTCTCCAGCTCATCGATCTCGCGAGCGTACTGCCGGATCCTGCCGAGCAGCGCGGTCCGGGTGGGGGCGGAGGACTCGGGACGCTTCTGCGCCACCTGCTGCGCGTCCGGATTCTCGCCACGGGCGACCGCCGGCACCGTGGTGCCCTGCTGCGCCGTCGCGCTGTCCGGGGTGCCGGTGCCCGCATCGGGAGCCACTGCCGGGGGCGTCGTCTGCTGGGCCTGGGCCGCGTCCGGCGTGGGGACCGCCGGCTGCGGCTTGGGCTGCACGGGCTGCGGAGGCGTGATGCTCACCTGGGGCGGCGGGGTGGACGCCGGGCCGCGCAGGGCGAACACGATGCCCCCTCCGAGCGCCACCAGCGCGAGCGCTCCCAGGCCCATGGGCACCAGACGCCGCGGGGACGAGTCCGCTCCCCTGGCGCGCGGCGGCTCGGACCTGGGCTCCGGCTTCACCGCCTCGGTCGAGCGCGGGGTGGGCGCGGACGTCGCGTTCTCCGGAGCCGGCTGGACCTCCGGACGCACCGACACGGCGGGCTCCGGGACGGTGGGTTTCGTCGGGGGAGCGATCGGGGCCGGCGGCTGCGTCGCGAGGGTGTCGCGCAGCCGCTGGAGCTGGCGGCGCAGCTGCTCGGCGGAGCCGGGGCGGGACTCCGGATCCTTGGTGAGCATCTGCAGGATGAAGGCATCGAGCGCGGCGGGCAGGCTGGGGACGAAGTCCGAGGGCCGCGGAGGCCGCGCGTCCACGTGCTTCATCAGCAGGTCCACCGGCGAGGTGCCGGTGAAGGGCAGCCGGCCGGTGACCATCTCGAAGGCCACCACGCCCAGGGCGTAGAGGTCCGTCATGGGCCCCACCGGCTGGCCACGGGCCTGCTCGGGAGCCATGTACTCCGGAGTGCCCACCACCATGTCCGTGCGTGTCTGCGCGGTGCGCCCGGTGGGCAGGCCCATCTTCGCGAGGCCGAAGTCCAGCAGCTTCACGTAGCGCGAGCCGTCCGGCTGCTTCACGAGGAAGATGTTGCTCGGCTTGAGGTCGCGGTGGACGACGCCCGCCCCGTGCGCGGCGCCCAGCGCGCTGAGCACCTCGTCGAGGATGTCCAGCACCTCGGCCACCGGCAGCTTGCCCTTCTCCGCCAGGTACGCGTCGAGGGCCACGCCCTCGAGGTACTCCATGATGATGTACTGGCGGCCGTCGGGGACCTGGCCGAAGCCGAAGATGTCGACGATGCCGCGGTGGCGGATGGCGTTGACGGCGCGGGCCTCGGCGAGCAGTCGCGCCACCTGCTCCTCGGCCGCGGCCAGCTCCGGGCGCAGCACCTTCACCGCCACGCGCTTGCCGATGAGGGGCTGGATGCCTTCGTACACCAGGCCCATGCCGCCCACGCCGATGCGCTGGCGCAACTCGTACTCGCCAATCTTCAGGCCGGTGAGCGGATCTTGTGTGGAGGAGTCATCCATGACGTGCACGGCCCTCCCGGGCGATGTCCGCCGCGCACCTCCGGGATCGCCAGGGGACGGCGAGGTGGAGGAGTCGAGCAGCACGGTCCCATCGCGCGGGCAGATGTCGGTGTCCGCCGGCACGGCAAGGCCGCAGGTTTCGCAGGAACGGGAGTCAGCCATCGGGGAAGTGCCCCCAGGGTAGCAGACCGGGAGCGGATTCCCACAAGCGGGCGAGCAGGCGGGGTCCTCCCGCCCGCATCCAACCCATCAGGATGTCGGATCGCACCCGTGGTACTGCTCCTGGATGCCGTCATGGCCTCCAGGAGCGGGTCCTCTTCCGGGCTTGCCCGCGGGGCCGAGGGAGAAGGTCGTCCCCGTCTGGGAGACGGAGCCGTCGGGGCCGCACCAGACGCCCACGGAGGGGCCCCCGCCGCCATTACCGCCCGGACCGCCATCCCCACCCTTGCCTCCCGTACCTCCCCTACCTCCCGGACCTCCGGTGGCCTTCGTGGTGGGGTCCGACGGATCCGCTATCGTGGTGGTGGACGGGCCTCCGGGGCCTCCCTGGCCGCCAGGGCCACCGGTCCCCCCTTTTCCGCCGGCACCTCCGTCGCCTCCCCGGGTCGTCTTCAACGAGCAGGACTCCATCTCCACGTGCGCGTCGATGAGCAGCAGGGCGATGGATGCGCCACCCCCCTTGCCTCCGTTCCCTCCCTGGCCCGGGCAACCGCCAGCACCCCCGCCTCCGCCTCCGCTCCCCTGTGCGATCGCGGCACCGTATTGGGACGAGCAGGCACCCCCTCCACCTCCACCGCCCCCTCCGCCACCCATGAAGCCGGGCTGACCGGCCTCTCCCGAGGTCGGGCTCCAGGTGTCGGTCACCAGCGTGCCAATTCCGTCGCCCGCATGACCGCTCGGTCCGCTCTCCCCCTCGAGGCCGTCCTGTCCGTCGTGACCCGGATCCCCAATGCATACACAGGCCTCGCCCGAGCAACCCACGGGCGTCTCCCGGAACGTTCCACCATCACCCCCCGGCGCGGACGGAGTTCCCGCCACGCCTTGGCCGCCCACTCCGAAATTCACTTTCACGTCACCGCCGGTGCCACCCGTTCCGCCCTTGTTCTGGACGGAGCCGCAACTGCTGATGCCAGGCGAACCTCCATCGAGACTCGGTGGGGTCCCTCCGGTGCCGCCATCCGCACCGCCCGGGGCCGTGGCGGGCGTGCTGCCCTCCGAACCGGGTGCTCCAGCCCCGGCCACGATCTGCACATGGCGCAGGCGCACGCCCTTGGACTGCAGCACCCTCAACCCGATGGAGGGATCGCCTGCCCCGGTGCTGTTCCCGGAGGTGATGTGCAGCCACTCCAGGCTCACACCGGCGTCCTCACCCAGCCCGCTCACCGTCAGACCGATGCTGCCTCCAACGATCTGAGTGATGTAGGTGGCGTCGCGCTTCCAGCCTCCGTCCAGGCCGGCATAGCCGCCGTGGAACGAGATGGGCCTGTCCAGCCTCAGCATGGGTTCCTGGTAGACGCCCCGGGCGAGGTAGACGGCCTGGGTGTTCGCGGAGATGCGCTCCAGGGCGTAGGAGATCGTCTGGTAGGGGGCATCCATGGTGCCGGAGTTGACGTCGTCCCTGCCGTTGGCGGGGTCCACGAAGACGCCGTGCTCGGCGACGCCGTCGATGCCGTCGCAGTTGCTGTCCAGGAACCTGTCATCCGGGGGATCCGCCCACTCGGGCTTGCATCCATCGGGCGCGCAGCGTCCGGTGGCCACGCAGTCGTCGTACGCCTCCTGGAAGTTGTAGCAACCCACGGCGGTGAGCAGCGCCACCGCGGCTCCCACGGCGAACAGCTTCGTCGTCTCGTGCATGTGCTTTCTCACGGCAGCGTCCCCACCAGACCCACCATGCCGCCCCCGTTGCCCACGGAGGCGGTGGGCCGCACCTTCGGCTCGGCCTCGGGCTTGCCGGACATCAGGTAGATGACTCCGGTGGTCACCACTCCCGCCGCGCCCAGCGCGAAGGACGCCGCGCTCAGGTTCTGGGACAGCTTGCCGGAGTCCCTCAGCCGCGCGGCTTCCTGGGGATCTCCAATCGTCTGCTGCGTCAGGGCGCGATAGTTCTTCCCCGCCTGCAGGTACAAGAGCGTCCCCGCGCCCAGCAACACCACGCCACCGGCGGCGGGCATCCAGGCCCAGCTCCGCGCGTTCGAGCCGGAGGCCGTCACCTCGGGCCTGGGCAGCAGGGGCTGGGCCGGAGCCGTCGTCGTCGGCGGCGCCTGGACGACGGAAGTCCGTGCCGGGCGCAGGGCCCGCTGCACCGTGGGCACCACCTTCTCGCTGGCCTGGGTGAGCGCGTCGAGCAGCTGGTCCTCGCGGACTCCAGGCACGTAGTGCTCGGAGAGCAGCTCGCCGTCGCGCGTGGCGTAGGCCTTCAGGGCCACCCGGTAGCCGCTGAGGAACTGCACCAGCTCGGCGATCAACACCACGTCGGCGGGGGCGGCCTCGCCCATCGTGATGCGGCAGGCGGCCTCCAGGCGGTTGCACCCGAGCACCGTCTTGCGCTCCGCGGGTGACAGCAGCTGGGACAGCTCCGAGGCGCGGATCACCTGCAGCCCCTGCGTCTTGAGCTGCTCGTAGACGTGCTCCTGGGCGAAGGAGACGATGTGAGAAGGCACGCCCGCGGCATCGGGTGGGGCGATGAGCACGGTGAGCGGTGCCTCGGAGGACGCGGGTGCCTGGCCGAGCACGACGAGCGTGGCGAGGAGTGTGAGGAACACGATGGTGTCACTTTCCCCTCATGTCGGGCCTACCGCAAGGTCACGCACTCGCAGTAGCGCCCGCTGAGTGACATCGGTGTGCCCGGCCAGGCGGGCTCAGCGGCGGGGCTTCTCGGGCATGGGGCGGATGTGTGTCTTCTCCGAGTTGTCGAGCTCCGGCGGCTCGTCGTCCACCAGGTCCTCGGAGGGGACGGGGGGCGGGAGGGGCCGGGTAGGCGCCTGGGGCATGGGCCGGCGGGCGGGAGGTGCCGCCACGGCGGGGCGGGTGCCGGTGACGGGCATGTTGGGGCGCGACGGGGTGGGACGGGCGGCCGGACGCGGCGGCGGCGTGATGCCCCGGCCCTGGGTGTCGAGTTCGTCCGCCAGGAGGTCCGCGGACACCTGCACCTTGGGCTCGTCCGCGGGGGCGCCGAGCCCGTCCTCCGTCTCGTCGGCGAAGGGGTTGCGGGTGGGGGGTGGAGTCCGGTCGTCGTCCAGGTCCGGGGGAGGGGGAGGACGATTCGCGGGCAGGTTGGGCCGGAGGGCGGGCCGCGCGGGAGGGGTCTCGGCGGGCTTCGGCCGGGCGGGCGTGGGGAGGCTCGCGGGCACCTGTACCTGCACCGGAGAGGAGGCGGGCGCGGTGGGCTTGCCGTCCCTGGCGTCGCGGGCCTCGTCCTTCAGGCGCTGCTCGAAGGCCTGCCACTCCTTCTTGAAGCTCGCCGGATCGGGCTCGCCGCGCTCGCGGTGTTTGAGCGAGGGGGCCCAGCGCAGGGCGTAGCTCTCTCCGGCGTGGAAGGCGGGCGGGGGCGGCACGCCGTAGGTGGCCGGATCGAAGAAGGACTCGTCCAGGTCCGTGAAGCCGTATGCGCGCGCCCGGGCGACGAAGTTGGGGATGATGCCGGTGGGCGCGTGGTAGCCGAGGATGTGGCCCTCCTCGTCCTTCGTCACCGGCGTGAAGACGAAGATGTCCTGGGTGCGGTAGTCGCCCTTCTCGTTGAGGGGGAGCACCTCGGAGAGGGCGATCGTCTTGCGGCTGCCGTCGTGGAGGCGCTCGCAGCAGATGATGAAGTTGATGGCGCTGGCCACCTGGGCGCGGATGGCCACCATGGGCAGGTCGATGCCGGACATGAGGCACAGCGACTCGATGCGGCGCAGCGTGTCCGTGGGCGTGTTGGCGTGGGTGGTGGCCAGCGAGCCGCCGTGGCCGGTGTTCATCGCCTGCACCAGGTGGAAGGCCTCGCCGCCGCGCACCTCGCCCACCACGATGCGGTCCGGGCGCAGACGCAGGGCCGAGTGCAGCAGGTCTCCCATGTCCACGCCGCCCTTGCCGAACTTGTCCGGGGGCCGGCTCTCGAAGGGGACGATGTGGGACTGGTTGAGCTGGAGCTCCGCCGAGTCCTCGATGGTGAGGATGCGCTCCTCGTCGGGGATGAGGGAGGAGACGATGTTGAGCAGCGTCGTCTTGCCCGAGCCCGTGCCGCCGGACACCAGCATGTTGAGCTTGGTGTGGATGCCCGCGTCGATGAGCCGCGCCATCTGCGGCGTCATGGACTTGAACTTGATCAAGGACTCGATGGTGAGCTTGTCCTTGAAGAACTTGCGGATGGAGATGGTGGTGCCCTTGCGGGCGATGGGCGGGATGACGACGTGGATGCGGCTGCCGTCGGGCAGGCGCGCGTCCAGCCGGGGGCGCTCGTCATTGAGCAGGCGGCCGACGAACTGCGCCATGTTGCGCGCGGCGCCGAGCAGGCCCTCCTCGGTGAACGAGGCATCGGTCTTGGAGACCTTGCCCTTGCGTTCGATCCAGACATCGGTGGGCCCGTTGATCATGATCTCGGTGACGGAGGGGTCGTCGAGATAGGGGAGGACGGGCTTGAGGAACGCGCGGAGCGACTCGGAGTACATCGACATGGCGCCCCGAGGGTAGCCCGACACCGGCCAGGGCCCAAGGGGAAGGCCTGTCCGTCCGCCCGCTCCCCCGCCTTTCGTGCCCGGGCCCGTGCGGCTCGGGTGTTCACCACCCGCCATCCCGCGTGAGTTGCCGCGGCGGGAGTGCGCTTCCCCGGACACCCTCGCCCTACCCGAGAAAGTTACTGACGCCATCCGACCGCGAAAGTAGTGTGGCGCGGTTGCCTCGATGAGGCACGAGACTCGGAGGCGCGATGGGCTCGATGAAGGACCGGCTGCCGGCGGACTGGAAGAAGGTGCTGAAGGACGTGCTGGAGGGCCCGGAGTTCGCGGAGCTGGAGGCGTTCGTGGCGCGGGAGCGGCGCGAGCACACGGTGTACCCCTCCGAGGAGGATCTGTTCTCGGCCTTCCGGCTGACGCCGTACGAGAAGGTGAAGGTGCTGCTGCTCGGACAGGACCCGTACCACGGGCCGGGGCAGGCGCACGGGTTGGCCTTCTCGGTTCAGCCGGGAGTGAAGCCACCGCCCTCGCTGGTGAACATCTTCAAGGAGCTGCAGAGCGACCTGGGCGTGCCGAGGCCGAAGGAGGGCTCGCTGGTGCCGTGGGCGGAGCAGGGGGGGCTGCTGCTCAACGCGGTGCTGACGGTGCGCGAGGGGCAGGCCAACGCCCACGAGGGACACGGTTGGGAGCACTTCACCGACGCGGTCATCCAGAAGGTGAGCGACAAGGAGGACACGGTGGTGTTCATCCTCTGGGGCAGCTACGCGCAGAAGAAGGAGGCGCTCATCGACACCACCCGGCACGTCATCCTGAAGGCACCGCACCCCTCGCCGCTGTCGGCGAAGAAGGGCTTCTTCGGCAGCAAGCCCTTCAGCAAGACCAATGAGGTGTTGGAGGAGCGGGGGCGCGGCGCCATCGACTGGCGGCTGCCGTCGTAGGCCGGAGGGCACCCGGGAACTGTCCGGAGGACCACGACTCGGGCTAACGTGACGCCCTCTCCAAGAGGGGGATGTCGACATGAGCGGTGAAGCTGCATCGGGTTCGCAGGTGAGGTGGTGGGTCGCGGGGGCTTTCACGCCGAACCCGTCGGGCAGGCGCTTCCGCATCACTCCGGACACCTACGCCGAGGAGTTGGCGCGAGCCGCGACCGGGCTGCGCGTGAGCGTGGCGGACCGGCTGGGGGCGGGGGAGACGCGCACCTTCGAGCTGTCCTTTCCCAAGCAGCGCTCCTTCACGGTGGCGGAGGTGGTGTCGGCCGTCCCCGAGCTGCGCGCGCTCAGGGCGCTGATGGATGGGCTGGACAAGCTGCCCGCGGACGCGGCGGAGAAGAGCCTCGAGGCGGTGGTGGGCGCCGGGCGACTCTCCGAGGCGGTAGGCACGCTGCTGCGCGAGAAGCAGTCGCCTCCCGCGCCGAAGGGGAGCAACGGGGTGGCGCCTCAGACGCCCTCCGCACCCAAGCAGCCGGACCTCGTGGATTCCATCTTCGCCCAGGCGGAGACGGCCCGTCCCACGCAGGCGGCGAAGGCGGGAGTGGATGCCTTCCTGAAGGCCGTCGGGCCCCGCTCGACGTCCCCGGCGAATCCCGCCTCGGTGACGGCCCCGGCGAAGGCCCTGGTGGAGGAGGCGGTGCAGGCCACGGCCCGGGACGTCCTGGCCCATCCGCTCGTCGCGCGGCTCGAGTCGGCCTGGCGCGGCGTGAAGATGCTGGTGGACCTGTGCCCCACGTCGTCCGGAATGGCCGTGGAGGTGCTCGACGTGGAGGGGCCCGCGGGAGTGGAGGGCGTGGAGCAGCAGCTTCCCATCGACCGCTTCGAGCGCCCCGATGCCCTCTTCGTCCTGGATGCGGTGGATGACGTGGCCGTGCTGCGACGACTGGCGGAGCTGGGCGAGCGCGCGCAGCTCCCGGTGGTGGTGGACGTGCCGCCGTCGCTCTTCGGGGTGAAATCGGCGGCGGAGGTGGCGACGCGGGTGGAGGAGGAGGTCAGCGGGCTCCCCGAGGCCTGGGCGGCCCTGCGCGCCGAGGAGTCCTCGCGATGGCTGTGCGCGGCGCTGCACCGCGTGGTGGTGATGGTGGACGGGCAGGGCGCGCGGAGGCGGGCGTGCTTCACCAGCGCGTCGTTGGGCGTGGCGTCGATGCTGGCGTCGAGCTTCCGGGAGACGGGGAGCTTCGCGCGAATCCTCGGAGGGACGGGCGGAGTGCAGGCGCCCTCGGTGTGGCAGTTGCCGCCGGGGCGGGACGGGGGGACGTCGGTGCCGACGGAGGCGTTCTTCCCCATGCGGACGCAGTCGAAGCTGGCCGAGTTGGGCGTGCTGGGACTCGGGAGCGGGAAGAACTCGGACGTGTTGCAGCTCACGGCGGCGCCCATGGTGTACGGGGGCGAGCACAAGGTGCCGTTGCCGGCGCAGATCCTCACGGGCCGCATCGTCCGCTTCGCGCAGTGGGTGAGGGATCAGCTCCCTCCGAGCGCGGGAGACGCGGAGGTGTCGACGCTGTTCACCCAGGCGGCGGACATCTTCCTCTTCGGCGGCGCGACGCCGGCGGGCCGGGTGCGTGGCGAGGTGGTGTCCACCGGAGAGGGCACCCGGGGCGTGCAAGTGACGGCGCTGGTGAGGCCGGAGTACGCGGGCATGCCGCTGGAGCTGGGCTTCGTCCTGCCGATGCGCGGGTGATGATGCGCGGCAGTGTCCCTGCCGGTCATCCCCAGGTGAACCTGGTGGAATCGAGGATCAACGGTTCCAGGAGTTCGGCGCCCGGCTTCGAGATGTGCGAAACGAGTTCCCGGCTGGCAAGGGGTGGGCCGGGCTGTATCTGGAGGAGGCCGGGGGAGATCATCAGGCGGCGATCCTGAGGTTCCTGGATCGCTGCGCGGAGTACGACGCCCTGACGCGGCAGCGAGCCTCCTGAGCACCTGGGCCAGGCCCCCTGGCTCCGGATGCCGCGGGCTCCCCCGGCATCCCGGGTACACCCGCGAGCAAGCCGCCTCGCGACTGGTTAGAGTCCTGTCACCATGGCGAAGACCGCACCCCGCAAGGCCCCGGCGAGCCAGAAGAAGGCCGTCCGCGCGGCTCCGAAGAAGAAGAGCGCCGTTCCCGCGAAGAAGAGCTCCGCGCCCGTGAAGAAGCGTGCGGCTCCGGCGAAGAAGCCCGCCGCCGCGAAGAAGCGCGCCGCTCCGGTGGCGCCCCCCGCTCCCGAGGAGACCACCTCCAGCGAGGCGGTCCCCTCCGCCGAGTCCCCTCCCGACGTGAAGGCCCTCCCGGCCGGGGAGCCCGTGGGCGGCCAGGCGTTCCCCTTCGAGATCGACCCCAAGCGCATCGAGGAAGGACTGCGCAAGCTGCGCGAGGAAGCCGTCCACTGGGCCAACAAGGGCCGCTACACCAAGGTGCGCTTCAAGTTCCGCGGCAAACAACTGCTGCCGGACCTGCCCCTCGCCGCCGTCGCCGCCGCCGAGGGCCTCACCTTCTACTGGGGCGGCATCCTGCGCGCGCTCGTCGTCACCGTGGCCGGCGGGAGCCTGCTCCAGGTGGAGCTCGTCAACGACGCGGACAAGCGCGTGCAGGCTGGCAAGGAGGCCCTGCTCGCCGGTGACCTGGACGAGGCCCTCGCCCTCTTCCGCGAGGCGCTCGCCATGGACCGCGACAACGTCGGCGCGCACCTCAACGTGGGCGTCGCCCTCAAGCTGAAGGGAGACCGCGAGGCCGCCCTCGCCTCCTTCGAGCGCGCCAAGGCATTGGATCCGGAAGGCCCCCTGGGTATCGAGGCCGAGCGGCTCGCCGCTCCCCTGCGACCCAAGGACACGATGGCCCAGGCGGGCTGAGCGCTATACTCCCAGAGCATGGGAGCTCCGCCGGTCGAGGACGAATACCGCCTGCGCCTGGAGGGTCGGGCCGCTCTGCTCGAGCCCTCCCGGGAGCGCTACTACCGCCTGGTGCTGATGCTGGCCGAGTCCCGGTGGCAGGAGCGGCTGCGGGGGGCACTGTCCCTGCTGCGCGAGGTGGCGGCCCACCAGGAGGCGCTGGACGCGCTGCTCGGTCCCGCCCTGCGCCGCGCCGAGGCCGAGGCCTGGCCCACCAGCAACCCGACCGTCCGCTGCCTGTACGAGGTGCACTCGCTGCGTGAGCAGCTCGCCCGGGACGTGGCCCGCAAGCTCGGGCGCAGCGCCCGGGAGCCCCTCGGGAACCTGATGAGCGCCCTGGAGGACTGGCTGCTCACCATCCCGCGCGTGGTGCCTCCCCACCTGCGCTGGAGCACCGCGCTGGAGGTGCTCCCGGACTCGCTGCCCGCGCTGCGCGAGGCCTCCGTCTTCGGCACGCTCCTGGAGTCACTCTTCGCCCATCCCATGCTCCTCACGGGCCGCATCCCGCTCACGAGCCCGCAGCGCGAGCAGTTGCGCCAGCGCTGGGCCAAGGGGGAGGCGGCGCTGGCCTTCCTGTGGAACCGGCTGTCCGGGGTGGACGTGAACCGGGGCATCGTGACGGAGCTCCAGAGGGTGGCCACCCGGGCGCCTGGCCACCCGCCGCGCAACGGCCCCGAGTGCCTCGTTCACGCCGAGTACTGGCACCAGGAGGCCTGGGCCCGGGTGCGGCAGCTCGTCGGGGTCAGGCTGGCCCCTCTCGAGCCCGAGCCGCACGAGTACCTGGAGGTGTTCTGGTGGCTGCTCGAGCGCGAGTACGCGCCTCGTGTCCGGCTGAAGGCCTCCCACTCCCTGGAGGACGCCCGGGCGGGGCTGATCGAAGTGGCCTACGAGCTGTGGGACGCCCAACGCCCGGATATTCCCGAGGACGAGCGTTGGACGGCCGCGCGCTGGGCCCGGCTGGAGGAGCAGGCCTGGCGAGCGGATGAGGCTCGGAGCGGGGCGGACAGCGAGCGCGTCCGCGGCGTCCTCCGGGAGCTCATCCAGAAGCACGGAATCGGCACGGTGTCCCTGCGCGGCTGGAGGGATTCGTCACACCTGGTGAAGTTGGTGCAACAAGCCCGCGAGCTCATCCGTTGAAGAGGTAGAAGAAAACGGCCTGGACGAGTGTCCGATGCCCCCCAACCGGGCAGGCTCGGGCCCCTCTTCCTGGCTCCCCCCCGTCACCCTCGCGTTTCCATTGTTGACGCAGGAAATTCCGGGGGTTACGTAGGCACGTTACCCTGATGGGTCCCCTTCGGGAGGGCCCTCTCCTGACCCCAGATTTCATGGCCGACGACACCACCGACAAGCCGGCAACGCCCCCCGCTCCTCCTCAAGGCAGCGTGGGAGAACTCATCCCCGTCAACATCGAAGACGAGATGCGCCGTTCGTATCTCGACTACTCGATGTCCGTCATCATCGGGCGCGCCCTGCCCGACGTGCGTGACGGCCTCAAGCCCGTGCATCGCCGCGTCCTCTACGCGATGAACGACCTGGGCAACTACCACAACCGCGCCTACAAGAAGAGCGCGCGCGTGGTGGGTGACGTCATCGGTAAGTACCACCCCCACGGTGACACCGCCGTCTACGACGCCATGGTGCGTCTGGCCCAGGAGTGGAGCCTTCGCTACCTGCTGGTGGACGGCCAGGGCAACTTCGGCTCCGTCGACGGCGACTCCCCGGCCGCCATGCGTTACACGGAAGTGCGCATGGACCGCCTGGCCGAGGAGATGCTGGCGGACATCGACAAGGAGACCGTCGACTTCGGTCCCAACTACGACGACTCCACCCTCGAGCCGCTCGTCCTCCCCACCAAGTTCCCCAACCTCCTGGTCAACGGCAGCACGGGCATCGCGGTGGGTATGACCACCAACATCCCGCCGCACAACATGACCGAGGTGCTCGATGGGACGCTGCACCTCATCGATCACCCCGAGGCCAGCGTCCGGGACTTGATGCAGTTCATCCCCGGTCCGGACTTCCCCACCGCCGGCATCATCACCGGCCGCGAGGGCATCCACCGGGCCTACGAGACGGGCCGCGGGCAGATCACCATCCGCGCCCGCACGGAGATCGAAACCTCCAAGAAGGGGGACCGTGAGAGCATCATCGTCACGGAGATTCCCTACCAGGTGAACAAGGCGCGGCTCATCGAGAAGATCGCCGACCTGGTGCGCGAGAAGAAGCTGGAGGGCATCAGCGACATCCGCGACGAGAGCGACCGCCAGGGCATGCGCATCGTCATCGAGCTCAAGCGCGATGCGCTCTCCGGCGTGGTGCTCAACAACCTGTTCGCCAACACCCCGATGGAGACCACCTTCGGGGCGGTGATGCTGGCCATCGACGCGGGCCAGCCGCGCACGCTCACCCTCAAGGAGCTGCTCGAGCGCTTCATCTCGCACCGCCGCGACGTGGTGACGCGCCGCAGCCGCTACGAGCTGCGCAAGGCGCGCGCCCGCCGCCACATCGTCGAGGGCCTGCTCGTCGCGCAGGACCTCATCGACCTGGTGGTGAGCCTCATCCGCGCCTCCAAGGATCCGGACGAGGCGCGCTGGGGCCTGATGAACATCCTCTCGCCCGCCCTCTACGAGCACGAGCGCTTCAGGAACCTGCAGCGCATCGACTACGAGAAGGCGAAGGCGCAGATGGAGCTGCTCGTCTCGCGCGCGCGCAACGAGGTGCCGGCCTACTCGGGCCTGGAGCACCGCTACGAGGGCTCGGGCTTCAGCGAGGAGCAGGCGAAGAACATCCTCGAGATGCGCCTGCAGCGCCTCACCGGTCTGCAGCGCGAGGAGCTGTTCCGCGAGCTCGTGGACCTGGTGAAGGAGATCTTCCGCCTGGAGGACATCCTCGCCAACGAGTCCAGCCTGCTCAACGTCATCAAGACGGAGCTCAAGGAGATCCGCGAGCGCTACGGCGACAAGCGGCGCACGGAGATCACCGGCGCGGCGGAGGAGATCACCAGCGAGGACCTCATCGCCGAGGAGACGATGGTGGTCACGCTGTCGCACACGGGCTACGTGAAGCGCTCGCCGCTCTCCGAGTACCGGGCGCAGAAGCGCGGTGGGCGCGGCAAGACGGGGGCGACGACGAAGGAGGACGATTTCGTCACCGACCTCTTCGTGGCGAGCACGCACGCCTACCTGATGCCCATCACCAACAAGGGCCGGTTGTACTCGCTCAAGGTGCACGAGATTCCGCTGGCGGGCCGCACGTCTCGCGGCAAGGCCATCGTGAACCTGGTGCAGTTCGGCGAGGGCGAGCGGCTGGCGCAGGTGCTGGTGACGCGCGAGTTCGGCGAGAACCAGTACGTCTTCTTCGTCACCAAGCGGGGCGTGGTGAAGCGCACGGACCTGTCGGCGTTCGCCAACGTGCGCGCGAGCGGCATCATCGCGCTGGGCATCGACGACGGGGACGAGCTCGTCGCGGTGAAGATCACCGACGGCACGAAGGACATCCTGCTGTCCACGGCCACGGGCATGAGCATCCGCTTCCCGGAGAGCGAGGTCCGCTCGATGGGCCGTCAGGCCTACGGCGTGAAGGGAATCACGCTGGAGGACGGTGACGAGGTGGTGGGCGCGGACGTGGTGGAGAAGGACACCACCATCCTCACGGTGACGGAGAATGGCTACGGCAAGCGGACGGAGGAGGGCGAGTACCGTCAGCAGGGCCGCGGCGGCAAGGGCATCATCGACATCAAGACCACCGAGCGCAACGGCAAGGTGGTGGGCCTGGTCCAGGTGACGGACAAGGACGAGGTGATGTTGGTGACCAACGGCGGCATGCTCATCCGCATGAAGGCCAAGGAGATCTCCGTCATCGGCCGCAACACGCAGGGCGTGCGGTTGATCGCCCTGGAGAGCGCCGAGGAGAAGGTGACGGGCATCTCGAAGCTGCCGGAGTCGGACGAGACGGAGGAGAACGGAGGCGAGGTGGAGCAGCAGGCCGAGGCGTCCGCGTCATCCGAGTCACCCACGTCCGAGTCCACGACGGAGGCGCCGGCCGTGGAGGCGCCGTCGGAGTCCGGTTCGTCCGAGCCGGAGCCCGAGCAGAGCTGAGTCGCCAACCCCTTCTCCTGTCGTGAGAGGGATTGAGAGAGGGCTGGGGCGAGGGTCATCCTCCCCCGGCCCTCTTCGCGTTTCGAGGCCAGGGGGCCGCATGTGGCGCGGGAGTCGCCGGCGTCCGCGGACGGTAGCCTACGCGAGCGGCAGCTCCAGGGTGGCCGTGGCGCCCTTGCCCGGCCCCTCGCTGTCCAGGGTGAGCCGTCCTCCCAATGACTTCGCCGTCTGCGCGCTCGAGTAGAGCCCCAGGCCCTGCCCATCCGCGCGCGTGGTGAAGCCTTGGGAGAATAGCCGCTCGCGGTGCTCCGCGGCGATCCCCTTGCCGCTGTCCACCACCTGGATGCGCGCCGTGCTCCCCTCCACGTCGAGCCTCACCAGCAGGTGCCGCTGCGCCTGGGCCACGTCGAGCATGGCGTTGCGGGCGTTGGTGATGAGGTTGATGAGGATCTGCAGCACCCGGTGCTTGTCCAACCGCGCCCTGGGCCGTGCGCGAAGCTCCCGTGTGACGGTGATGTCATGGCGCTGGAGCGCGGGCAACTGGATGCTCAGCGCATCCTCGACCAGCTGGCACACCTCGCACTCCTCGGGCAGGAGTGAATGTCTGGCATAGGCCTGCTGGGTCTGGAGGATGGCGCGCATGTGATCGATCTGCTCCTTCAGCTTCCCCGCGCTCTCCTTCATCGACGCGTGCTCGTTGAGCAGCTCATCGGCCAGGCTGAAGAGGTAGTGCACCAGCTGGGGGCCTCGCGGCTCCCGCGTCAGGAAGCCGGCCAGATCGTCCCGTTGCTCCTCCAGGAGGGTCGTGAGCTGCTTGAGCCGGACCATGCGGGAGGTGTCCACCTTGTCGCGAAGGAGTTGGGCGTTGAGGATGGCGCTGGTGAGGACGTTGCCCAGGTTGTGGAGCACGTTGGCGGTCAGATCGCTCACGCTCGACGTGCGCGTCGAGTCCGCCAGTCGGGCCTGGGCCTGCTTGAGCTCCCACTCGTGCTCCTCCAGGCGCTGGGTGAGCTCGGCGTTGGCGCGGCGCAGGGTGGTCTCGGCGCGTTGGAGCTCGGAGTGCCGCCGCGCGTTCTCGAGGGAGGTCGCCGCCTGGGTGGCCAGCTGTCCGACCAGCGAGAGGCGCGCCGGGGTGAACGTGTGGGGTGACAGGGTGTTCTCCAGGTACAGCACCCCCTGGAGCTCCTTCTGGCGCATCAGCGGCAGGCCGAGCACCGAGCGGATCCTGCCGCTCTCGAAGCATGTGTCGGACGAGAAGGCGTGCGGCAGGCTGGCGTCGGCGATGAGCACGTGTTCCCGGGTGCGCTTGACGTAGGAGAGCAGACGCCAGGGCAGCTCCTCCTCCCGGGCTCCCAGGAGCGCCGCGACCGTGAGCGTGTCGTCATGGACGAGCAGCAAGGCGCCGCGTTGGGCGCCCGTGTTCTCGGCGGCCAGGCGCACCAGTGTCGCCGTCAGCCGTTCGAGCTCCAGTTCTCCCGTGAAGGCCTGCTGCGGCGACCCTGTGTCGGAGAGGGAGTCCTGCTGGGTGAGGGGAATCAGATGAGGCCATTGCTCATCCAGGTGCCGGACCTTCCCCATGGCGCCCCACTTCAAATAGGACGCCCGGGCGCATCTGGCATAGGCGTCGGAGAAGGTGGGAACCTGCCGCTCGCGCCAGAACCTCGCCGCCAGCTCGCACCCGAGGCCGACGTTCTGGATGAAGCCGTGCGCGTGAGCGGAGTGGACGGACTCCTCGTAGGCCCGGAGCGCGTCCTCCATGCGGCCGGTGAGGCGGGCGAGCTCCGCGAAGACGAGCCGCTCGGGGGCATGGAAGTTCTCGGGGCAATGCTCCGCCCACTCCACCAGTTGTTGATGGTGCTGGCGGATGGACTCCAGGTATCGCGGTTGCTCCTCCGGCGTCGCCGTCGGGTAGCAGGCCGCCAGGGACAGGGCCCGGTACAGGTGGAAGCTCAGCAGCTGGATGTGGCCGAGCGAGGTCGAGATGAGCTCCGCGGCCCGGTTCCCCGCCTCCAGCGCCTGCGCGTAGGCGCCGCACATGAAGCGCGACTGCATCTTGATGAGCCAGTACCAGCACCGGCTCATGTTCTGGGGGGTCAGGCTGGCCTCGAAGGACTCCTCCTCGAAGTCGTCGCCGCTCAGCGTGTCGAACGAGCGCGACAGCCCGCGCAGCTGCTGCACGTAGCGCTGGACGTGGTGGATGACGTCCTGCACGGACGGGAAGTCGGCCCGGCGCGCGAAGTCGAGGCGCGCGATGGACTCCTGGTAGACCTCCTCCAGGGGGTGCCCCAGCACGAGGCGGTCCGTGACGATGTGGTTGCTGCAGTAGCCGGCGACCTGGTAGTCCCCGCTCCGCAGCGCGTGGAGGAAGCCGTCGCGAACGTGCTCCAGCGAGTGGGCCATGGGCCGGACCCAGTAGCTGGTCAGCTCCAGGCTGTAGAGCGCCCTTCCCCGTGCGGCGGAGAAGGCGTGGCGCTCGACCACCGCGCATGCGAGCTCAGTGAAGGCATGGCCCTCCCGGTACCGTTTGAAGACGGACCCCAGCATCAGGCCATACCAGCCGTACCCGTGGACGGATGCCTCGCAGTTGCCGTACCGGAGGCTCAGGGAGACCATGCGGCACAGGTGGAGGACGAGCAGGTTCTGGTCGGTGTAGATGGCCGGCGTGAACAGCGAGGAGAGCAGATCCATCACCGCCTTCATGCCCGGGTCGGTCATGAGCGGCAGCTCGATGAGGCTCTCGATGGAGCGCCCCCCCATCAAGGTCCACACCTCCTCGTTGGCGGCCACCATCTCCTCCCGGGACGGATGGGGAGGCATCGGCATGCCCAACTGGGCCAGGCCCTCGAGCAGGCAGGTCCTGGCGTCGAGGATTTCATTGGCGGCGAGGAGGATGTCGCCCTCCAGGCGGTAGACCGCGGCCTTGTCCTCGCGGGTCTGGGCCCGGGGCCGGAGTGTCTCCACCAGGCGGCGGGCCTCGGCGGCGTTGCCGCTCATGAACTCGCTGTGCGCCTGGTCCAGCTGGAGCTTGAACGCCAGCTCCGGGTCCGTCTCCCAGGGGTCGCCTGGAATGAGCGTGAAGGCCATCGCGAAGAAGTCCGCGGCCGAGCGGAACGCGGTCGAGGCGCGGGCCTTCCAGCCCGCCTCGGCGTTCAGCCGTGCGACACGGTGGCGCTCCCGCGTGTCACCGAGCAGCTCCGCCGCCGCGTTGAGCTGCCCCACCACATCGAAGATCTTCTCTCGGACCTCCTCGGGAGGCAGGCTCGCCAGCAGCATGCGGCCGATGCGCAGGTGAACGGCCTTGCGCTCCTGCTCGGGGATGAGCTCATGGGCCGCCTGCTGGATGCGGTCGTGGAGGAACCGGCATTGCCCCGGACCGCCGCGCACCAGCATGCCCTCGCGGATCGCCTCCTCGAGGCCCGACTCCACCTCGTTCGGCTCCGCGCCGGAGATGATGACCAACAGCTGCCGCGAGAAGACGTTGCCCACGCAGGCCGCGAGCTGCAGCAGGTGCTGCGTCCGGACGGGCAGCTGGCGCAGCCGGCTCACCATGAAGTCGACGACGTTGTCGGAGTAGTCCTTCGCCCGGACACCCGCGGCATCCCACCGCCACCCTCCATCGGACGTGCGGGTCAGCAGGCCGTCGTGGTGCAACGTCAACATGAACTGGGTGAGGAAGAACGGGTTGCCGCCCGTCTTCTCGTGGGCCAGGGCCGACAGGGGGCCGACCATGCTCTCCCCGGCACCCGGGAGCGAGTCCGCGACGAGCTGCTGGATGTGCTCGCGGCTCAGCGGCTCGAGCTGGAGCTCCGTCATCCGCACCCCCTCCTTGCGAAGCTCCGCCAGCGCCAGCGCCAGCGGGTGGGAGGGGCTCACCTCGTTGTCCCGGTAGGCGCCGATCAGCAGCAGCGGCGGCGTCTCCGGGTGGGGGAGCAGGAATTGGAGCTGCTTGAGGCTGGCCAGGTCGACCCACTGCAGGTCATCCAGGAAGAGGACGAGCGGGTGCTCGGGCGTGGCGAACACACCGAGGAACTTCTGGCTCAGCCGGTGGAGGCGGCGCAGGGCCTCGTTGGGAGGCAGCTCGGGGACCGCCGGCTGCCGGCCCACGAGGCGCTCCAGCTGGGGCGCCATCTCGATGATGACCTGTCCCTGTTCTCCCCAGGCGTCGCGCAGCCGCTCGCGCCACCGGGCGAGCTGCTCCTCGGGACCCTCCAGGAGCTGCTGCGTCAGCCCGGTCACGGCCTGCGCCAGGGTGGCGTAGGGGACGTCCCGCTGGAACTGCTCGGCCTTTCCACTCAGGAAGAATCCCTGTCGCCGCGCCACGGACTCCCGCAGCGCATGCACCACCGAGGACTTTCCGATGCCGGAGTAGCCGCGGACCAGGATGAGCTCCGCGCGGCCTCCCTGGGCCACCCGCTCGAGGCCCCGCTGCAACGTGGCGACGTGCGTGTCCCGTCCGTAGAGGCGCTGGGGGAGCAGGAAATGGCCGCGCGTGTCCTGTGCGCCACCGCGGAGGGGAGCTCCGGGAAAATCTTGCATGGTGATGGAACGGCTGGGTCGAGGCGTTTGATGCGGGGGAGATCATGCCATCTCCCACGCTCTTCCGCCTGGGGGGGCGGCCTGTCCCCCGGTACAACACCGCGTTCCTCTGAGCTCATAAGGACGGCGCCACTTCCCCGTGGGCCCGGAGTACGCTGCCGTGCGAGCAGCGGGCCTCGAGCCCGCGGCCCCTACCCCCGGAGTCCTCCCTGACATGAAGACGAACGCTGCTGGGCTGTTCGCGGTCGGTGCTCTCCTCCTCCTCCAGGCGTGCGCGGCGCACGCCCCCTCCAGCTCCCGCTACTTCGATTCGAGCGGGCGTCCCGACGTCCTGAGCGGTGGCGCGCGGCGCATCGAGATCTCCACGCCGCAGGGTCGGTTCAACGTCTGGACGAAGCGCGTGGGGAACAACCCCACCATCCGGGTACTGTTGCTACACGGTGGCCCTGGCGGCACGAGCGAGTACTTCGAGGCCTTCGACAGCTACTTCCCCGGCGCGAGCATCGAGTATTACTACTACGACCAGCTCGGCTCCTTCCGCAGCGACCAGCCAGACGACGCGAAGCTCGCGGCGCTCCTCGGCACGGAGCGCTCCGTGGAGGAGGTCGAGCAGGTTCGCCAGGCGCTCGGTCTGGATCGGAACAACTTCTACCTGCTCGGCCACTCCTGGGGCGGCATCCTGGCGATCGAGTACGCGCTCGAGTACCAGCAGCACCTCAAGGGCCTCATCATCTCCAACATGATGGCGAGCATCCCCGCGTACAACGAGTACGCGAAGAACGTGCTGATGCCGCGGATGGATCCAAAGGTGCTCGCCGAGGTGCAGGCGCTCGAGGCGGCGAAGGACTACACGAACCCGCGCTACATGGAGCTGCTGGTGCCCCACTACTATGAGCACCACATCCTGCGCATGCCGGCGGACCAATGGCCCGAGCCGGTGTCGCGCTCCTTCGCGCACACCAACCAGAAGGTCTACGTGCCCATGCAGGGCCCCAGCGAGATGGGCGCCAGCGGCATCCTCGAGAAGTGGGACCGAACGAAGGACCTGAAGGCCATCACGGTGCCCACGCTGACCATCGGTGGGCAGTTCGACACCATGGACCCCAAGCACATGGAGTGGATGGCGAGCCAGGTCCAGCGCGGCCGTTACCTGCACTGCCCGCAGGGCAGCCACATGTCCATGTACGACGACCAGCAGACGTACGTCACCGGCCTCATCCGCTTCATCCAGGACGTGGACGCGGGCCGCTTCTAGCGCTCGAGCCATCCACGAGAGGAACCCACCTTCATGTCATACGTCGATCCGAATCTGCGCCGGGAGCTCTTCGGCTGGTACAGCCACCGGCTGGGCATGGACATGCCCATCGTCCGCTACGGCCACTGGGGCCCGGCGATGCTGCTCTTCCCCACCGGCGGAGGCGACTTCCTCGAGGCCGAGCGCATGGGGCTCATCCAGTCCGTCGCGCACCACCTGTTCGCCGGCCGGTTCCAGATCTTCAGCATCAACAGCATCAACCCCTGGGCGTGGATGAACCCGGGCATGCCCCTGCACGAGAAGGCCCGCAACCAGGCGCTCTTCTCGGACTACGTCGAGCAGGAGGTCGTCCCGCACATCCGCCGCTGCCTGGGGAACGACCACGCGCGCATCGGCGCGGCGGGTGCCAGCTTCGGGGCCTTCCACGCCGCCAACGCCTTCTTCCGGCGCCCGGACCTGTTCGAGCTGCTGCTCGGGCTGGGCGGCTTCTACGACCTCCAGCCGGAGTTCCTCCACGGCTACTGGAGCGACGACATCTACTTCAACAACCCTGTCTCCTACGTCCCGAACCTGCCCGAGGGCCCGGGCATGGACCTCATCCGGAACCACAGCCGGATCCACCTGGTGACGAGCCGCGGCGAGTGGGAGAACCCGGGGTATTCCGAGCACCTCAGCCACCTGCTGCACCAGCGGGGTGTTCCCCACAACCTCGACATCTGGGGCCACGACATGCCCCATGACTGGCCCACCTGGTACCGGCAGCTCGATCACTACGTGGCGGAGCGGCTCGGGTATTAGGGCGCACCGAGGCGCTGTCCGCTCAGGTCCGCGCCTTCAGCTCGGCTTGCGCGCGGCTGATCACCCCCGGGTATCGCTTCCCGGGGTACCACGGCAGCTCATGGAGCTTGTCGAAGCCCGGGATGGACTCCATGTACCGGACCATCCGGGCGCGCATCTCCCGGTCCGGCAAGGTGGTGAAGGTGGCCTGCCCGCCGGCCTCGGTGGTGGGGCCGCTGACCGCGCTCACGGTGATACCCGCCGAGTCGTTGTCCTTGTTCTGCAACTCGACCGAGGCCGGGTCGAGCTCCGCGTAGGCCGAGTCCTCGCTGGTGACGGAGTACGTCACCGCGTAGGTCTGGCTGCCGTCGGCGATGTCGTCGTCGACGCCCGTCACCAACACCTCCTGGGGCGCATTCCAGTTGTCAGGGGTGAAGGTGAGCTCCGGATTGCCCACCGTGCCTTCCGTGGTGTCGTTGCTGGTGAAATGAAGCGTGACATGGGCGGTGGGCTTTTCGGTCAGGGCCACCGTGAAGGTGGCCTGTCCCCCCCGCTTCCGTCGTCTGAGCGCTCGGGGCACCGAGCTGGACACCGGCATTGCGCACGGGGTTGCCGGGGTCGATCGGAGTGTCGCCGCAGTTGCCGCAGCCCGCGAGTGCGGAGGTCATGACGAGGGCACCCAACGGCCGTAGAAAAGAGGATGGACGACGTGGACTCATAGGGAATGTGGTCCAGAAGACGTTTGGAAGGTGCGCTGGAGTGCTGGCCAGCTGCGTGCCTGGGCCCGAGAACCCCCCTGACCCGTCTTTCCACGGGTGAAAAATCTCGGCTCCCAGTACGCGAGAGTTACACGGGGATTGTCGGATGTAAGCCAAATTGGCGAAAGCAGCCAGGCCCCGGACCGGGAGTGGTGCTCCTTGCGCACGCTCGGCCACTGTGGTCCGCCTCGGGAAAAGGTGCGATCCTCGTTCAGGATTGGCATGCCATCGAAGGGGCGCGGGGGGAGTTCCGGTGGGAACGAGGTGAGGAGAGATGTTCACCAAGGGGCGTGGGCGCGACCTGGCCAGGAGCCCGGGCGTGGAGCAGGTGCGGCGGGTCCCTCCGGACGTCGCACTCCAGGCCCTGCTCACGAGCACCGGAGCGGAGGTTGGCCCTGGGTTCTTCCGGACCCTCGTCCGGAGTCTGGCCGAGGTCTTCCGCGTCACCAGCGCCGTGGTGGGTGAGCGCAAGCCCGGTCAGGACAGCCTCCACCCACTCGCCATCTGGAGCCAGGGAGACTTTCGCGAGGAGCAGCCCCTGGCGTTGTCCGGCACCGCTTTCGAGCAGGTTCTCACCCAGGGGGTCTTTCACTGCCCGGAGGTCGAGCCCTCGCGCTTCCCCGAGGACGGGTGGCTTCGCCAGCTCGGCCCGAGCGGGTTGCTGGGCATGGCCCTGAGGAGCTCGCGGGGGGAGGTGCTCGGCGTGCTGGCCCTCCTTCATGACGCGCCGCTCGAGGTGGGCTCGCTGGACGTCGCGCTCCTGGGTGCCTTCGCCTCGCGCCTGGCCGCGGAGCTGGAGCGCCTCCAGGCACGAGCCGGGATGGAGCAGGCGCGGGACTTCCTGCGCAAGGTCCTCGACTCCGTTCAGGATCCCCTCTTCGTGAAGGACCGCGCGCATCGGTGGATCATCGCGAACGACGCGTTCTGCCGCTTCATGAACCACCGCGAGGAGGAGCTGCTCGGCAAGTCCGATTACGACTTCGTTCCCGCCCATGAAGCGGATGTCTTCTGGCGTCAGGACGAGCTGGTCTTCGGCACCGGGCAGCCCAACGAGAACGAGGAGTCCATCACGGATAGTGCCGGGCTCACCCATACACTCGTCACCAAGAAGGCCGTCTTCACCGGCGCGGACGGGCAGCCCTACCTCGTCGCCGTCATCCGCGACATCACCGAGTACACGCGCCTGGAGACGCAGCTGCGGCTGGCGGACCGGCTGGTGACGGTGGGGACGATGGCCTCCGGAATCGCGCACGAAATCAACAACCCGATGGCCTACGTCAGCGCCAACCTCTCGTTCCTGCGCGAGCAGCTATCGCAGGAGGATGTGACGGCGCTGGACCTCGTCGAGCTGCGCGAGGTGGTGGCCGAGGCGCTCGAGGGCGCCGGGCGGGTCCGTGCCATCGTCGAGGATCTGAAGGGCTTCACGCGCTCGGACGAGAAGCGTTTTGGTCCAGTGGAGCTTCCGCAGGTCATCGATGGCGCGCAGCGGCTGGTGCGCCACCAGCTGCAGAACCACGCCCGCCTGGTGCACGCGCTGGAGCCGGTGCCGCCCGTCTTCGGCAACGCGGCGCGCCTGGGCCAGGTGCTGGTGAACCTGTTGGTGAACGCGCTGCAGTCCTTCTCCGTGCGCGACCCCGAGCGCAACCTCATCCGCGTCTCGTCCCGGACGAGTGGGGCGGCGCATGTGGTGCTGGAGGTGGAGGACAATGGACGGGGCATGGGGCCCGAGGTGCTGAAGCGCCTCTTCAGTCCCTTCTTCACCACCAAGCCGGTGGGAGAGGGCACGGGCCTGGGTCTGGCCATCAGCCACGCCATCATCCAATCCATGGGCGGGCAGATCGAGGTGCGCAGCACGCCGGGACGGGGAAGCACCTTCCGGCTGGTGCTGCCAGTCTTCTCGGAAGGCGTGCCCCCCATTGCCCGAGGATCTCGAGAGGACCCATGAACGCTTCGGAGATTCTGGCGGCGCTGGACGTGGCGGCGGCGCGGTTCACGTTCCCGGTGCTCGACAACGGCTTGGAGGCAGTGTGATGGCCGGAGTGGGATTGCTCGGCTGCATCTGGGCCGGCTATCAGCGGTGGAGGCGTGCTCCGGTCTCCGTCGCATCCCACCCGGGTTGATGGAGGCGCGGAGGGACGGCTTGCCCCACGAGCGGCCGAGCGCCTACGGTGGAGGGGTCGCAATGGAAATCGGCCTCCCACCGTAGGAGTGGACATGAACGTCGCTGGCCTTCGTGCAATGGGGACCCGGTTCTTCCGCTACGTGCGAGATCCGCGCGTGCCGCTGTGGCGGCGGCTCGCCGGGTTGTTCGCCATCATCTACTTCGTCGTCCCCGTGGACGTGCTTCCGGACTTCCTCCCCATCCTGGGGTGGTTGGATGACGTGGGTGTGCTGTCCGCGGCGGCCTTCTTCATGGTTCGCGAGGTGCAGCGCTACCAGCCGGAGGCTTCCGCGTGGCCGACGCCCGTCGCCCCGGGCGAGGAGCATCGCGCGAGCACTCCGCCGCTCCGCGATCGCTGACCGCTTTCTTCGGCGCCGCCTTCGCGGCTCTGCCGGGTTTTGCCTGTTGCGCGTGCATTGTGTACACCGCACGCATGAGCATCTTCCCGAAGTACGTGGTCACCGCACTCCCCGCGCTGGCGCTGGTGGTGCTGTGCGCGGGTTGTGGTGAAGAAGTCGAGCCGCCCCAGTGCCAGTCGGGCACCCACCTGGAAGGGACGAAATGCGTGCCCGATGTCACGCAGCCGCCCGCCAACGCATGCGTGCCCAATCCCTGCACCGCGCCGAACAAGACGGTCTGCTCGGTGTCCGGGGGAACCGCCGTCTGCTCGTGCAACGCCGGGTACATCCCCGACGGTGAGGGCTGCCGGGAGGAGTCCGCGCCCGACTGCGCGCGCCGGCATACGCTGGGGGATGCCTTCGAGCCCGATGAGTGCCCGTCTCTCGCGCACCCGGTGAGCACCTCGGACATGCCGGAGTCGCACACGATGAGCTCCGGCACGGACGAGGACTGGTCCCGTTTCACCGCCGCCGAGGGCCGCATCTACGGGGTGTCCGTGCTCGGCGACTCGGAGCTGAGGCTCCGGGTGGACCTGTATGGCGCGGATGGCACCACCCTGCTCGCCTCGGAAGCTGGTTCCCGGGAAGGGACGGAGCTGGCGTACAAGGCGCGTACGGCCGGTGAGCTCTTCGCCCGCATCCGCTCCGCGGATCGCTCCTCGTCGGGGGCCTATCAGGTCTCGTTCTCCGACCTGGGGACGGATGACTTCGCGGACGAGCCAGCGCAGGCCGTTGGTGTCACGCTCCCGGGGAAGATGGGCTCCGGCGCGCTGCAGTTCCACGGAGACGTGGACGTGGTGCGGGTGCGGCTGGAGGGTGGGGGGCACACCTATCGCTTCAACTCGGCGTGGTCCTGGCCCACCTCGGGAATCCTGCGGCTGGAGTTGCTTGGCACGGATGGGGCGAGCGTGCTGGCCTCCGGCGAGTCGACCGCGCCACAGTTCATCTTCCGCGTGACCACCCCGGGCGAGTACTTCCTGCGCCTGAGTGAGACCACCGGTTCGCGGCGCGCGAGCTACGACTTCTCGGTCGTGGACCTCGGGGTCGACGACCATGCGAACACGCCCACGCAGGGCACCGGGATTTCCCCCAGCGAGACGTTCACCGACGGCGAGCTCGACTACGCGGAAGACGAGGATGTGTTCACGTTCGAGGCCCAGGCGCACCACGTCTACCAGTTCGAATGCGATAGCACCGCTCCCACCACGCCTGTCACCACGCGCTTCCCCTGCCGGGTGTCCTTCGTGGACACCCGGGGCGCGGTGTGGCGGCCCGGCACCACGCCCGCTGGGAAGTCCGCGGTGGGGTACGAGTTCGACACCGCGAGCACGGTCTACGTGAAGCTCTCCTCCACGGCGCCCTTCACCGACGGCGTCTACAAGTGGCGCCTCAGGGACCTGGGAGGGGATGACCACGGCGACACGGAGGATGCGGCCACTCCGGTGACGGCCTCGCCCACCGCCTCGACGGAGGGGCGCTTCGAGCTCCCCGAGGACCAGGACGTGCTCTCGTTCCAGGCGCAGGCGGGCCACATCTACCAATTCACGTGCGCCAGCGACAACGCCACCTGCAACGTGTCCTTCCTGGATGCCGACGGTTCGATGCTGCGCTCCATCTCGGCCCCACCCCCGCCGTCCGATGGGACTCCGGCGATGCGGACCGCAGTGCTGCAATACAAGTTTGGCAAGGCGGGCACCTACTTCGTGAGGCTGTTGGGGGCGAACCCCAAGTCCCTTACCTCCCAGTACCATTGGACCCTGATGGACCAGGGCGTGGATGACCACGGTGACTCCCTGGCCTCGGCGACGGCCATCAACCCCGCCACCACCCCGACCGGCGCGACGCTGGAGTTCGTTGGGGACGAGGACTGGTTCTCCTTCCAGGCCCAGGCCACCCAGACGTTCCGCCTGTCCTGCGATCCCTCCGGCCGCTTCGACTGCAACATCTACCTGATGGATGACTCGGGGAGGCTGCTGGCGTCGGACACCCGGAGCAACCAGGTGGGCGAGCTCTTCTACCGGGTCGCCACCACGGGCACGTACTACATGCGGATCAGCTCGGGCGACGGCGGCATCGGCGACTATTCCTTGCAGCTCCAGGACCTGGGCGTGGATGACCACTCCGACACCTTCACGGGCGCCACCTCGCTCACCCTCGGCGCCGCCACCGCCGGCAAGCTGCAGGTCTCCACCGACGTGGACTACTTCGTCGTGACGCTGGCCGCGAGCACGGAGTACTCCGCCACCGTGACCGCGGACAGCAGTGTCGTGTTCACGGTCTACGGGCCGGACAGGCTCAGCGTCCTCGCCAGTGGCCAGGGCACGAAGGCCTTCAACAGCGGCGACGCGGGCACCTACTACGTGAAGGTGTCCTTCCAGACTCCGCGGGACGTCGTCACCTCGTACACGGTGACGGTGAAGTAGCGGGGCGGGGGGGCTGCTTGCATCCCCCCTGTTCACGAGGAGCTCGCTGCGCCTGGCCGGCCAGGGTACGACCGGACCCTGGCCCTTTGCGTTGATGGGAGTCAGCTCCCGCTCCTCCCCATTGGCGAAGAGGGGGCGGAGCGTGATTTGACTACCCCATGCGCTCCTCGTCGTCTCCGAGTCCCGCCGCGAATCCGGGTCCCGTCGCGAAGTCCGGACCTGGACTCGCTGTGCTCGAAACCCTGCTCCGGAAGGACCTGGAGCGGCTCGAATACCCCAAGCGCTCCTGGGTGCTGCCCCGGCACCTGCGTGATGGGACGCCCCTCCTGGACGTGCTCATCATCGGCGGCGGACAGAGCGGGCTGGCCGCGGCCTTCGGGCTGATGCGCGAGAAGGTGACGAACGTCCTCGTCGTGGACGACAGCGCGCCCGGGCTCGCGGGGCCATGGAAGACGTTCGCGCGCATGCACACGCTGCGCACGCCCAAGCACCTCACCGGCCCCGACCACAACATCCCCAACCTCGGCTTCCAGAGCTGGTACGAGGCCCAGTACGGAGAGGCCGCCTGGCAGCAGTTGGGCCTCATCCCCAAGGAGCTGTGGGCGGACTACCTCAACTGGTACCGCCACTTCCTCGGCATCCCCGTGCGCTGCCACACGCGCGCGGGCGCCATCTCCTGGCTCGACGAGGACCGCTGCTTCGCCGTCCCCGTGCAGCCCACGGACGGCGACGGTCAGCCGGGCACGCTCTTCGCGCGCAAGGTGGTGCTCGCCACGGGCATCGACGGCTCGGGCCGCTGGGAGACGCCCGCGATGGTGGCCCGCCTGCCGCGCGAGCTGTGGGCCCACACGCGGGATGACATCGACTTCGACGCCCTGCGAGGCAAGCGCATCGGCGTCCTGGGCGCGGGGGCCTCCGCCTTCGACAACGCCTCCGTGGCGCTGGAGCGCGGCGCCGCCGAGGTGCACCTCTTCTACCGCCGCAAGTCCCTGCCCACGGTGAACGCGTACCGCTGGGCCGAGTTCGTGGGCTTTCTCAAACACCACGCGGACCTGCCGGACGCGGACCGCTGGCGATTCATCCGCCGCATCCTGGAGATGGGGCAGCTGCCGCCACACGACACGTACCACCGCGCGCGCGCCTTCCCGGGCTTCCACCTCCACGGGGAGAGCCCGTGGCGGGACGTGCGAGCCGAGGGAAGCACCGCCGTCGTCACCACGCCGCACGGCACGTACTCCTTCGACAAGCTCATCGTCGGCAGTGGCACCGTGACGGACCTGTCTCTGCGCCCGGAGCTGGCGAACTTCATCGGGGACATCGCGCTGTGGAAGGATCGCTACACGCCTCCGCCCGCCGAGGCGCACGAGGACCTGGCGCGCCACCCGTACCTGGGCCCCAACTTCGAGTTCCAGGAGAAGGTGCCCGGCCGCGCGCCGTACCTGGGTTCTCTCTTCAACTACACCTTTGGATGCCTGCTCTCGCTGGGCTTCGGCGGAGCGAGCATCTCCGGTATGAAGTACAGCCTGCCGAAGCTGGTGTCGGGCCTCACGCGGCAGCTCTACTGTGAGGACAAGGACGCGTACTTCGAGTCCCTGATGAGCTACGACGTCAAGGAGTTCGAGCCGTGAGCGGAGAGCAGGTGCTGCGCAGCAAGCGGGTCGTCACCGCGAGTGGCGTGCGCGAGGCGGCGGTGGTGATTCGGGAGGGCAGGGTCGCCGCGGTGCTGGCCCCGGCGGACGTGCCCGCGGGCCTGCCCGTGGAGGACCTGGGCGACAAGGTGCTCATGCCCGGCGTGGTGGATTGCCACGCGCACATCAACGAGCCCGGCCGCACCGAGTGGGAGGGCTTCGAGACGGCCACGCGCGCGGCGGCCGCGGGCGGTATCACCACCGTGGTGGACATGCCGCTCAACTCCATCCCCGCCACGACGACCCTGGCTGCGCTGCGCGAGAAGGCCGCCGCCGCCGAGGGCCGCTGCGCCATCGACCATGGCTTCTGGGGCGGCGTCATCCCCGGCAACGCGGGCGAGCTGGACGCCATGATCGACGCGGGCGTGACGGGCTTCAAGTGCTTCCTCATCCACTCGGGCGTGGACGAGTTCCCCCACGTCACCCGCGAGGATCTGGCGCGCGCCATGCCCATTCTCGCCCGGCGCGGCGTGCCCCTCATCGTCCACGCGGAGATGACGCCGGACGAGCGCCCGCCCCAGGGCGACACGCGCACCTACCGCAGCTACCTGGAGTCGCGCCCCCGCCGCTGGGAGGACGACGCCATCCGGATGATGATCGAGCTGTGCCGCGAGCACCGGGGCCGCGTGCACATCGTCCACCTGTCGTCCTCGGACGCGCTGCCGGACATCGCCGCCGCCCGCCGCGAGGGCCTGCCCTTCGGCGCGGAGACGTGCCCCCACTACCTCACCTTCGACGCGGAGCACATCCCGGACGGCGCCACCTGGCTCAAGTGCGCGCCGCCCATCCGCGAGGCGGAGAACCGCGAGAAGCTGTGGGCCGGGCTGGCGCGCGGGGAGATCGACATGGTGGTGTCGGACCACTCGCCCTGCACCCCGGGCCTCAAGCACCTGGACCGAGGGGACTTCGCCGCGGCGTGGGGCGGCATCGCCTCGCTCCAGTTCAGCCTGCCCGCCGTGTGGACGGGGATGCGCGAGCGCGGTCACGGGCTCGAGTCCCTGGTGCGGTGGATGTGCCAGAACCCGGCCCGGCTCATCGGCCTGGAGGGTGTGAAGGGCTCGCTCGTGCCCGGCGCGGACGCGGACCTGCTCGTCTTCGATCCGGAGGCCTCCTTCACGCCGGAGCCGTCACAGGTGCTCCACCGCCATTCGCTCACGCCCTACGCGGGCCGCTCGCTCACGGGCGTGGTGGAGCGCACGTACGTCCGGGGTCAGCGGGTCTACACGCGCGGCGAGCCCGCTCCGCGCCCGGTGGGCCGGTGGGTCCGCCGTCCCGTCACCACGCGTCCGGTGGCATAAGTCTCTTCGAGGAGAAACTCCCAGCATGCACACACCCGAGGAAGGCAAGGTGCGAGTCGCCTTCGCCGAGCTCATTGATCTCGCGGCCGAGAAGGTGGGGGGCCGCGCCCTCTATGCCAACGACGAGTTCTTCGCGCCCAAGGAGAACCTGCTCAAGCCGGGCCGCGGCGTCTTCATCCCGGACAAGTACACGGAGTTCGGCAAGTGGATGGACGGCTGGGAGACGCGGCGCAAGCGCGTCCCGGGCTACGACTGGTGCCTCATCCAGCTCGGCCTGCCCGGCGTCATCCGCGGCGTGAACGTGGACACCAACCACTTCATCGGCAACTTCCCCGAGTACGCCTCGGTGGACGCGCTCGAGGTCCAGGGCCAGCCCTCGCCCGAGGAGCTGACGAAGGCCACGTGGACGGAGATCGTCCCCCGGACGAAGCTGGCGGGCGGCACGCAGAACTACCTCCCCGTCGCGAGCGAGCGGCGCTGGACGCACCTGCGCCTCAACATCTACCCGGACGGCGGCGTGGCGCGCTTCCGCGTCCACGGCGTGGTGAAGCCGGATATGGAGAAGCTGCGCTCCGCGGACCTGGTGGACCTGGCCGCGGCGGAGAACGGTGGCATCGTCGTCACCTGCAACGACGCCTTCTTCGGGCCCAAGGACAACCTCATCCTCCCCGGCCGCGCGGCCACCATGGGCGAGGGCTGGGAGACGCGGCGCAAGCGCGTGCCCGGCTTCGATTGGATTGTCGTGAAGCTGGCCGCCCCCGGCACCGTGCACCGCGTGGAGGTGGACACCCACCACTTCAAGGGCAACTACCCGGACATGTGCTCGCTGGAGGGGTGCTTCCTGAAGGAGGACATCCTCGACTTCGCGAACGCGAAGGACATCGTCTGGCAGGAGATCCTCCCGCGCACGAAGCTCCAGGCGCACCACCGGCACTTCTACGAGGCCGAGCTGCAGGCCAGGGGGCCCTTCACCCACGTGCGGCTCAACATCTTCCCGGATGGCGGTATCAGCCGGCTGCGCGTGCACGGGCGGGCGGTGTGAGCAGGCTCGCGTGGCTCAACGGCCTCCCCATCGAGGAGGCCCAGGCGGAATTCCTGCGCTGCTGCGGCTCCACCCGCTGGGCGGAGGCCATGGCCCGCGCGCGACCCTTCGTCAGCGAGGCCGCTGTGTATACGGAGGCCGATTGGCTCTGGTCCCAGACGGGGCCGGATGACTGGCGTGAGGCGATGACGCACCACCCGCGCATTGGGGACGTCTCCCAGCTGCGGGAGAAGTACAAGGCCACCGCTACCTGGTCCTCCCAGGAGCAGCGCGGCGTGCAGGAGGCGAGCGAGGAAGTGCTGCAAGGGCTCGCCGATGGCAACCGCGAGTACGAGGCGCGCTTCGGCTTCATCTTCCTGGTGTGCGCCACGGGCAAGAGCGCCGGGGAGATGCTGGCCTTGCTGCGCGAGCGCATGAACAACGAGCCGGAAGCGGAGCTGCGCATCGCGGCCGGCGAGCAGGCGAAGATCACCCGCATCCGATTGGAGAAGCTCCTCACCTCGCCATGAGCACCCTGTCCACCCACGTCCTCGACACGCAGTGGGGCCGCCCGGCGGCGGGCGTCCCCATCACCCTGGAGCAGCAGGCCGGCGACGGCTGGCGGGAGCTGGCGCGCGGCACGACCAACGCGGATGGCCGCGTGCGCGACTTCCTGCCCACGGGCACACGCCTGGAGGCGGGCATCTACCGGATGACGTTCCACACGGCGGAGTACTTCCGGGCCCACTCCGTCCGAGGCTTCTACCCGTACGTCTCGGTGGTCTTCGAGCTCTCCGCCGTGGACGAGCACTACCACGTGCCCCTGTTGCTGAGCCCCTTCGGCTATTCCACCTACCGGGGGAGCTGACCGACTCCTATATGAAGACGACCCTGAAGCCGGAGCGCATCTCCACCGCGCGCGAGGCGCTGAAGAAGGCCAATCAGGCCTACGCCCGCACGTACCCGGGCGAGTCCTCCCGGCGCCAGCCCGTGCACGTCGTGTACGGGGGCGCTCACCTGTTCAAATCGGACACGGCCCGGAAGATGGGACAGCTGGCCCTGGCCTCGCTGCGGGAGTACGCGCCGGACGCGGAGACCCTCGCCGGGTGCCTGGGCGTGCCGGGCGGCGAGCTCGCGAAGCGCGTCCACGAGCGCGTGGAGGCGAAGCTCCAGCGTGAGGCGGTGGAGGACTTCCGCATCGACTTCGAGGACGGCTACGGCCACCGGCCGGACGCGGAGGAGGACGGCCACGCGGTGTCCACCGCCGAGCAGGTGGCGAAGGGCATGACGGAGGGCACGCTGCCGCCCTTCATCGGCATCCGCATCAAGTCCTTCACCGAGGAGTTGTTCGACCGGAGCGCGCGCACGCTGGACCTCTTCGTGACCGCGCTGCTGGAGCGCACGGGCAACAAGCTGCCGGACAACTTCGTCGTCACCCTGCCGAAGATCACCTCGCCCGAGCAGGTGACGGCCCTGACTCGCATGCTGGAAGTGCTGGAGCAGGAGCGGGGTCTGCCAGCGGGTGCGCTGCGTCTGGAATTGATGGTGGAGACGCCCCAGTCCATCTTCGACCGGGAGGGGCGCCTCGCGCTGCCGGGGCTGGTGGCGGCGGCACGGGGGCGCTGCGTCGGGGCGCACCTGGGCGTGTATGACTATACGGCGGCGCTCGGCATCACCGCCGCGTACCAGAGCATGACGCACCCGGCGAGCAACCTGGTGCGAGGAATGATGCAGATCTCCCTGGCGGGCATGGACGTGGCGCTCTCGGATGGCGCGACCAACGTCATGCCGGTGGGCCCGCACAAGAAGGGCGCGAGCCCGCTGACGGAGGCGCAGCAGAAGGAGAACCGCGAGGTGGTGCATCGCGCGTGGAGGCTGGCGTACGAGCACACGCGCAACTCGCTGGAGCGGGGCTTCTATCAAGGGTGGGACCTGCACCCGGCCCAGATCCCGGTGCGCTACGCGGCGGTGTACGCCTTCTTCCTGGAAGGGCTGGGGGCGACGTCGGCCCGGCTGAAGTCCTTCATCGAGAAGGCGGCCCAGGCGACGCTGCTCGGGGACGTGTTCGATGACGCGGCGACGGGCCAGGGACTGCTGAACTACTTCCTGCGTGGCATTGCCTGTGGTGCGATCACCGAGGAGGAGACGCGCGCCTCGGGGCTGACGTTGGAGGAACTGCGCAGCCGCTCGTTCCTGAAGATTGTCGAAGGCCGCCGGAAGTGACGTAGCGACGCGCGGGGGAGCGCTCCTTCTTCCTTCTGTTCTCGCTCGACCTCGGATGGGCTGTGCCGCCGACGCAGAGGTGATTCGAGGAGTGGAGGCTCAGGCTGCCTCCGCAGCCACACCTCGCCAGGGCATGCTCTACGGCCAGGCTCCAACGTGCTTCTGCTGGAGCGCTTTCGCCGGAAGCCTCCGGCGGCGCGGCTTCGATTCCCGCCGCCTCCACTGGAAGCAACCCGCCGCTTTGAGCCAAGTCTGCTCCTAACGAAGGAGGGCCGCTGACGGGGGCCGGCCGAGCAGTGCGCCAGGTTGGTGGAGAGGCCGCGCAGCTAACTCTCACAGCGCACCCGCGCGAAGCCGTGCGCCAACACTCTACGCTCCAAGTATCTGGCGAAGTCCCGCTCCACGTACCGGGGCAGCCCGCGCCCCACCTCACTCGCCTCCGCCAGCAGCATGAGTAGAGGTTGCCCGCCACTCTGAGCCGAGCCTCCGCCCAACTGGGGGAGCTCCGCGCGATGTTCACGGGTGCCGGGTTCTGGACTTTCCCGTCCGTACGAGCCACAGGGTCCTCTTCGGCCCGACGTAAGGTTGCCGTTGGTTCCAATGCAAGCGGCCATATTGGGAGGTCCCATGTTCCAACCAGCGCGGTGGGCGCTCATGTCCAGCATGTTGCTGGCTGCCTGCGCGGGAGTCCCTGGGCGTGGTGCTCCGGATCGCTACGCCCAGTCCTTCGACTCGGCGACGAGCGCCTGTCGGCAGAACCCGGCGCTCTGTGCACAAGTGGCTGGGGAGGAAACCGTGGTACCGCAGGCCGCGCGACGGCTCGCCGAGACTGGAGCCTCGGTCGCCGCGGTCGGGATGGCACTGAATGGGGACTTGAAGACTCAAATCGAGCAGGCCCTGCAGCAGTGTGCCGAGCATGCTCGTACCAAGGTGCTCAGTGATAAGCGTCAAGGGAAGATTCCCACGCAGGCTGAGTGTGACCAGCCGGCTCCTGGCATGGCCGTGAAACTGGCCATCTATCTCGGTGACGAAATGCACAAGGAGGCGTTCCAATGTACTGGGGAGAGACTGAGCCAGTTGATTCCAGGTCGATTCAGCCTGGGGCCGCGTTACCGCTACGACAGGATTACGAAGCAGACGACGTTCATCAGCGAAGAGGAGGCGCAATCTCTTCTGCGACAGTGGCGGGGCGATGAGCTGAAAGGCACGCTCAGGCCCGATGTCCTCATCCACTCGGGCAATCCGCTCCAGGTCAGGGCTGTCTATGATCTCAAATTTCCTTGCGCGGACGGAAGCAGGCCTACTCCGTGGACCCGCTACACAGAGGGGCCACATCAAGGCTTCGATCAGAAGCAGGTGTACTGGGACGCTCTGGGGGTGGAACCCTTTCGCATCGTACCGTGGCTGGGGATTCTCAAATGAGTGAGCGCTACCCAAAAATTCGGATTCGCGCGCGGAACGGGGCCGTTTTGCTGCGAGAGGGAGTGAGCATCAGCTTCTACATGCGCCGCTCTCATCAAGACGTGGTGCACCGGGTGATGCAGTCCCTGGAGTCCTACCTTCGTGTGGTGGGCACGAAGGCGCTCGGCTGGTACGACGATGGAGAGGGCACCTGGCGGGAGTTGGATGCGGTGGGGTGGGCGCATACCCGGCGTGAGTTGCTCGAGAAGCGCTGGCCCCTGGTGACCCTCCGCGATGCCCTCGACGGAGAACTCCGATACGGGTTTGACTATCGTGGCAAGGCGCTCGATGAGCCCCCGGCGGCGGACGAGCCGGGCGCCGTGAGCGCGGTGAGCTTCTGGCTACCGACGGAGTTCTTGGAGGAGCACGGGCCGAATCACGTACGAGAGCTGGCCTTGGAACTGGCGGCCCCATTGCCCTTCTGCTCTGGCCACGCGGGTCTCTCCTTCATCGGTGAATTTGATCTGCCAGGCGTTCTCCGTGAAATCCGCGAGCGATGCTTCCGCCACCCGGGCTTGGACCTCCCAGACCTGGGGGAGCACTCGTGGAAGGTCGGTACGAGGATACGGGCACCGCATTGGCTGACGTTCCTGGGCTTACCCGTGTTGGGAGAGGTGGGTGGCACGGAGGGGCTTCGCTCTCGCCTCTTTTCCGCGGAGACGACCGTTCAGGAGATGGAGGGCGGACGCGCGGTCGTGACTCTAGGGCCCTGGCCCGAGGCAGGGGACACCGAGCAGGGGCAGGTTCTCCCGTCCTATCGGGAGCTGGCGTGTTTGTTGGAGCCCTGGCTGTATCACGAGGAACGTGGCCGTAATCTCGATTTCACCCTTGAGGACGTGCGGCACTGGGATCGGCGCTTCCTCGGCTGATCGCCCATCCACTCCGGGGCACCGACGCGCTCGCCCCCTTCCAGAGACGAAGTCGAGGCGGCGGCTTCGATTCCCGCCGCTTCCACACTCAGAAGCCCAGTAATCCCGAGGGGTTACTGGGCTTTTTCTTTGCCCTCGTTTTCGCATGTGCCCTCAGTGTGCGTGCGCCGTGAAGGTGCACTTGACCAGCGGGTGGAAGTCCCGCCCGAGGAGGAAGTCGACCCCCTCGGTAGCTATCTGGCGGGGACGAGGGGTGACCCTCGGACTCGAAGCCCAGAGACAGAAGGCCTCGAAAGGAGGTCGAGCGAGCTTGCAGGCCGCAACATGAGTGAAGCCCGAGCAGGCCCCGAAAGGGCAATCGTGGGAGCCGACCTGACGCACATACAGGGAAGGCCAGGCACCCGGCGAGAAGGTCGACACCAACATCGCCGGGTGGACCACCGGGGTAGTGGGGCGCGGCATGTGAGCACGGTGAAGTGCGCAACACGGGAGACCTGGTCCGAGCGGGGTAGCGACCCGAACACGCCGTGAGGGCGTGGCGACGGCCAGGAGTCGGAAGGGCCCGTACTACCGATGAAGCGGGTAACGACCGTGGAGGGAAGGGGCCCTGGTTCAGGGTGCTTCGTGAGGAGTGGACGCAGCGGGAGATTGGCGTGAGCCTGACAACCCCTACAAAGCTCGAAGAGCTCCGAGCGAAGCTGTACGCGAAGGCCAAGGCGGAGCCGACGTTCCGGTTCTACGCGCTGTACGACAAGCTCCATCGGTGGGATGTCCTGACGGAGGCGCTCAGGCAGTCGAAGCAGAAGAAGGGCGCCGCAGGAGTGGACGGACAGACCTTCGAGCAGCTCGAGGCGTACGGCGAGGAGCGCTGGCTCGAGGAGGTGCAGCGAGAGCTGCAAGGGAAGACGTATCGGCCCCAGCCAGTACGGAGGGTGCTGATACCCAAGCCAGGAGGAGGCGAGCGGCCACTGGGCATACCCACGAGCAAGGAGCGGGTGGTCCAGACGGCGGCGAAGCTCATCCTGGAGCCCATCTTCGAGGCCGACTTGAGCGAGGCTGCATACGGGTACCGACCCGGACGCAGTGCGGTCGATGCGGTCCAAGAGGTCCATCAGAAGCTGAAGCGGGGGCGGACCCAAGTGGTGGATGCGGCTCTCTCGAAGTACTTCGACACGATTCCCCACGCGGAGCTGATGAAGAGCGTCGCGAGGAGGGGTGCGGACAAGGCGGTGCTGCATCTGGTGAAGATGTGGCTGAAGGTGCCAGTGGAAGAGAGGGACGAGCAAGGACGCCCGAGGTACAGCGGAGGCAAGCGCTCGAAGCAGGGGACACCGCAGGGGGGTGTCATCTCACCGCTGCTGGCGAACATCTACATCAACCGGCTGCTGAAGGTGTTCGCCAAGAGCGAGCTGATGAAGAGGAGCGGAGCGAAAATCGTCAACTACGCCGATGACTTCGTGGTGGTAGCCCGCAGGGGCGCCGCGGAGGTGTTGGTGCAGGTGAAGCGCTGGCTCGATGGGATGAAGCTGACGCTCAACGAGACGAAGACGAGCATTCGCGATGCGCGGAAGGAGCACTTCCGCTTTCTCGGGTACGAGCTGGGGCCACTGGTCTACAAGAAGACCGGCCAGAAGTACCTGGGAGCCCGACCTTCGAAGAAGGCGATGGAGCACGCCCGAGAGGAAGTGAGCCGAATCCTCCGACGAGGCAGGACGGAGCGCTGGGAGGAGATAGCGGGCGAGCTCAACCGGTTCCTGCGAGGGTGGGCGACGTACTTCGTCTACGACTCGCCGGTGCACGCGTTCAACGTGCTGGACTGGCACGTGACCGAACGGGTGAGGAACTTCCTGAGCAGGAGGCACAAGGTGGCGCGAGCAACGTCACGCTTCAAGTACAACGAGGTGCACCGGAGCCTCGGAGTGCTGGAGGTACGTGCACTCCTGCGCTGACACGCGTCGCGTGAAACCTGTCCGAGAGCCGGATGCAGGAAATCTGCACGTCCGGTTCGATGAGCGGCGTGGAGGAAACGGACCGTGGGTGAGACTCGGCGAGGAGGCGAGCGAGAGCGGACCTTCGCAGCAGGCTCCGACGAGCCCGAGCGGCACCGCGCCTCCCGTCGACTCTACCCCTTTGGCGCTTCTGGCCGGAGCGGCTTGGATGTAGGGCACAGGAAGGTCGAGCTGATGCACGGCGCTCGCCCGAGTCTCGGGCAGGTGGGCATAGCGCTCTGTCATCTCGATGGTCGCGTGCCCCATCAACTCCTGGATCGCCTTGAGCGGTACGCCACGCATCAACACGTAGGGGCCGCGCAGGTGCCTGTGAGCCCCGAGCGCTTCCACTGCCGAGGCGCATAAGAGGGATGGGGGCCCTGTTGAGGGGGAGAGAGGGTGCAGAGGGGCCGAGGAGGGCCGCTGACGGGGCCGGCCGAGCGATGCGCCCGGCCGGTGGACAGGCCGCGCAGCGCGCTTGGGGTACACGCCTGCCCAGGCCGCGCTCCTATCAGGTGCGTGGCAGGGGCCTGTTGGCTGTCTTGAGCCTCAACACCACGCGGCCTGGGGTGGCCCTCGTGCCGGGGCCAACCTCGCACATGCCGTGGGCAAGCCCAGGTGCTCCAGAATGGCCCGCCCCCCGGAAGCCCCCATCTCGTACGCCAAGACCCGCCGCCGGCCTCCACACCTCACGCAGGCGAACACGTCGAAGTCGAACGTCCGTCCTCCTGAGCAACTCTGCCTGGTCCACTCGCGGTGTCCTCTCCTTCATCCACTCCTTCCTGGCCGCTGCCTCAAGCCCCGCGCTCGCCTCCTCCGCACCTGCTTGAGGGAGCAGATGTCGTCCCCAGGACGAGCAGCACCGAACGCACAGGAATGACGGAGTCGTATTCAAAGAGATGGAGACCCGCTGAGCCTGACGCCGGGGTACATCACAATCCCCCCGCGTGTCGCTACGCTACCTTCCGGCGGCCTTCGACAATCGGGGCAAGCCCAGGTGGCCTTCGAGCGTGCGTCATTCGCCAATCTGGCGACGTACCCATGGGGCACCCACGTCGTGACGTTCTGCCTCCCAGCCTTGTCGCAGTTCCAGAATCTCGACGATGCTTGGATCCCGCTCGATCAGATGGTTCAAGCCGACGACTCGCGGCCCATCACCGGGCTCATGCTCTTCTCCACAAAGGAACTGCCAATCGCCATCCTCATGCGCGACCAATCGAATGGATCGGCTTCCTTCAAACACATGGCGACACACGAATGCAGCACGTTCGCGCTCCAAGCTCAGCTCCAGATCGTTGCTCTTGAATTAACGTTCCTTTGGAGGAATCCAGTCGGTATCCAGTTCCTTGGCCCCTTTCTCGCGGTTGCAAGTTCGGCAGGAGGGTGCCAGATTCTCGGATGAAGAGGGTCCACCTTTGCTGTACGGCTTTCGATGATCCGCCTCATAGGATTTCGACTGCCCCGATTCTCGCGTCAGCTCCTCGTCGCAGTACTCACAACGAGTTCGGCCTGTTGCATCCTGGCTCTTTTCGTAGGCCGCGTCGCGGTCTGCCTTACTGAACCGACGCGGCCTCCCTGTATCCGCGGTCATGGCTACTGCACCCGGAGCCAGGGTCAGGGTCAAACTCTCGGCGGATACGGAGACCGTCTCCACTTCCCCAACCGCCGCGAGACGGATACCCACCTGCGTCTCCGCCTGTGCTTCCGCCTGCACCGCACGGGGAAACGTCGGCACCTTTGCGGCCAGCCCCGGTGCCGTGTTGCCGATGGCAGTCAGGGCCAGCACGGCGAAGGCTCGCGCCGCGTTGCGACCCATGATCTTGCCGTACCGCTCGCCCGCCTCGCGCAGTTCGCTGAACGTGGTGGCCCGGTCCGCCTCGACCATCAACCGCTTGAAACCCAGGATGAGACCCCAGAAGGTGTCCACGCCCACATAGGCAATGAGCGTGGCGGTCATCACGGCGGCGAGGCCCTTGGAGACTGTCACGTCGGGAATGGTGAGGAGGAGCATGTACGTGGTCCACGTCCAGAGCACCGCAGCCACCATGGCGTGTGGGTCAGCCATGTCCCTGAAGGCCTCGAGCATCTCCTCCAGCACGGCGCCCTTGGCGAGGGCCATGGCCAGGGCGAAACGACCATCTCCGTTGACGATGGGGCTTTCCTCCAGCAGGCGCAGGCAATCTCCGGGCCTACCAGTGCGCTCACACCAGCGCAGATACGCGCGCGTCAACTCGACCTCCGCCGCCGTTGGCTCTCCCTCCAGGTGCTCGCTCGACTCGAGCGGAGTGACGCGGCGGCCGCGTATCTCATACGTGTACGAACCACTCCGAGCATCGACCTCGAACAGTCGCCGGGCGGCTTCCTGGGGCTGAGCGGGAGGCCGCACCTCCCGAGCCAACTCCGACACGGCCACCTCGAACTCGCTGTCGCCCATTGCCACGGCCTTGGCACTGGAACGCGGGGTGAAGACGATGATGTTGGTTCGGCCCGTGTCCAGGCGTACGACCCGAGAGGAAGAGCCACACCCAGCGAGGAGAACCAGCACCACGGCCGTGCAGCACAGCTTCATGGGGACTCCTCCTGGTCCTGGCCCCTGCTTCCGTGAGAACCCACTGACGGGCTGGCGGCTGGCAGGGTGGCGTATCGGCGAAGCTGAGCATAGTGGCTTGCCGGGACGTGCGGTCACGGTTCGCTCTGCACATGTCCACTACCGAGAACGGTGCACGCAAGGTCCGCGTGGTGATCCTGACCGCGATCACGCTGGAGTACCAAGCGGCACTTCAGGTGGAGGCTGGCGCCTGGGAGGGCAGTCACTGGGAGGAGGAAACAGGCCCTAACGGTCTTCCGGTGGCGTTCCGCACGCTTCGTGGCAAGGGAGGGCGGCCTCTGCGCGTGGCGGTGGCACAGGCGGGGGACATGGGGGCGGTATCGGCGACGAATGCATTGCTGCCCCTGGTGCAGCGCCATGGCCCGCGGTGCGTGGCGATGTGCGGCGTGTGCGCGGGCCGCCCCCAGAAAACGAATCTGGGCGATGTGATCGTGGCAGAGAGGCTGTTCTTCCACGACACCGGCAAGAAGATCCCAGACAAGGTGCAGCAGGATCTCAAGACGTACAACCTCCGCGAAGACTGGAAGGTAGCGCTCGAGCACTTCGACTTCGCCGGGCGCTTCCGAAACGAGGCGTGGTGGAAGTCACGCCCCGTGTCCTACGAATGGCAAGAGAATTGGGTCCTGGCGAAGCTGAACGAGGGCATCGCGAACCCGGCGGAACTCCCCGAGTGCGATGAGCACTGCCCTCAGTGGGAGAAGGACATGCTGGATGGCACGCTCAGCCTGACCGACAAGGGGCAGAAGCGAATCGGTCGCATCCTCATCAAGCACCGCAACCGCCTGCCTGACACCTCTCCATCGGGGGAGCTGATTCCCTTCAAGGTCCACGTCGCACCGATGGGAAGCGGTAACCAGGTCGTCGAAGACGAGGCTGTCTGGAGCTTCATCTCCGAGCATATGCGCAAGACGCTGGGCGTGGAAATGGAGGCCGCAGCCCTCGGTGCGCTGGCCCATGCCCAGAGAGACTGGAAGCTCAATGCGCTGGTGATGAAGGGAGTGATGGACTTCGCCAACCATGGCCGCGACGACCATTTCAAGGAGTTCGCCGCCCGGGCCTCGGCTGAGTGCTTGATTGCGTTCCTTCGCGAGCAGCTCGACGTGGAGGTGGAGCCCGATGTCAACGACCTTCTGGTGCCAGGAACCGAAACATTGCCGGACAATCCGCCTCCCTCAGCGCTCCTCAATGCGCGCTACGAGGTCGTCCCCTTCCACGAACGGGGGCGCATAAGAGGGATGGGGGCCCTGTTGAGGGGGAGAGAGGGTGCAGAGGGGCCGAGGAGGGCCGCTGACGGGGCCGCCCGAGCGATGCGCCCGGCCGGTGGACAGGCCGCGCAGCGCCCTTGGGGTATACGCCTGCCCAGGCCGCGCTCCTATCAGGTGCGTGGCAGGGGCCTGTTGGCTGTCTTGAGCCTCAACACCACGCGGCCTGGGGTGACCCTCGTGCCGGGGCCAACCGCGCACATGCCGTGGGCAAGCCCAGGTGCTCCAGAATGGCCCGCCCCCCGGAAGCCCCCATCACGTACGCCAAGACCCGCCGCCGGCCTCCACACCTCACGCAGGCGAACACGTCGAAGTCGAACGTCCGTCCTCCTGAGCAACTCTGCCTGGTCCACTCGCGGTGTCCTCTCCTTCATCCACTCCTTCCTGGCCGCTGCCTCAAGCCCCGCGCTGCCGCGTACAGCACCGTCCCCTCGGGCTGCCTTCGCCGGTACTCCCCCCCGCGCTCCTCCACGAGCCCCTCCCCAGCCGCACCTTGCCAGGGCACACGCTACCGTCAGCCTCCCACGGGCTTCTCGCGAGCCCTGGGATACCGGGGAACTCTGGCCGCTCACGTTCGCGAGTGGCTTCACCCAGCTGGGCTGCATGTGCCCCCAGTGTGCCCCTCCAGCGGGGAATTGACCGGGACGAAACGGGATGGGGTGGGATGACGAACCCAAGGAGAATCAAGGCGATAGCGGGTAACAGCGCGTCCTGCTTAGGGTTTTCTATCGCCTTGTTCACGGGTTCGACTCCCGCCGCCTCCATGCGGAGTCACCCGCCGCTCTGAGCCGAGTCCACTCCTGAAGATGAGGCTCGGATCGTTTTGGGGGACCAGCTCGGTTCTTGTCGGACCAAATCTGGACCAAATCCGGAGGCAGAACGGCAGCGTATAAGACGGACAAGGCCCACGGTCGTCATGAGCCTATCAGCCCCTCATGATTCCCTCCCCGACCTTACACCGCACCGGGAGGAGCAAGTCGGACATGAAAAACAGTGGAAGCAGGACGAGGAGCACCTTGGGGCTGGCGGGTTTTCTCCTGGTGCTCGTGGCGGCCCTTGGCGCCCAGGCGGAGCCTCCCTCCTCCAAGCTCCCGGGCCGCAAGCCGGACTCCACGGAGCCCTGGGGCGCTTTTCTTGGCCGGGCCGCACACTTCGCCATTGGCAGGCAATACAGCGTGCAGCACCCCACCAACGCCGTCTTCCTCGACACCGTCAACCTCTACAGAATTGTGGAGGAGGGGAAGTTGGGCAATCCCAAGCGTCTTTCGGAGCTCGTGAGGCTCTTGCGCCCGGACATCACCGATACCCGAGCCCTCGTGCTCTTCGAGATCAAGCCGGACAATGAGGAGGGGCGCAAGGAAGGGAGAGAGCAGGCGGGGCGCTACCTGGCGGCGCTCAATGAGGCTGTCGAGCCTGACAAGAAGCTCGCGGGAGGCACCGGCTTCGAGGGGTCGCTCTTCCTCGAATTCGAGAACGGGGGAGCACTCTGGCAGTTGTCCTGGCGCACGCCAGAGCCCGGAGTGACGCTCTACCGCTGGAGCTACCGGCGCAAGAAGTCCAACGTTTCCTGGAAGGAGCGCGCGGCCCAGAAGGAAGAGGCGTTGCCCAGGGAAGAAGGAGAGCAGCGCGGTGAGGTGGCCGAGCAGGCGCTCCGGGCTGCCTATGAAGGGGGCGAATTGCCCAGCGACTTCCAGAGCCAGGTCTACCTGCCCGTGGACTGCCGCTGAGCGGGCGGCAGGCGTCTGACGCCCTCGGAGCGAGCGCGGGTCCTGACGCTTGAGGCGCAAGTGACCGCTGTGGTAGGGCCCGCGTTATGACCGTGCCACAGTCCCCGGTGCTTGAGTTCCCCGCGATGCTCCACGGTCCTATCGGCGCCATCCGCCGCGAGGTGAGGGCCAAGGGCCAGGGGTGGGCCCGGGAGTACCTCAAGACCGGTGCCTTTACCCAGCCCCGGCGGATGCTCCAGGTGCCGCCCGGCGAGCCTCTGGTGATGCACTCGGCGGCCGAGTTTGAATTCATCCGCCGCTCGAGCTGGCGGATTCACATGTTCGGCGACGTCTTCATGAGCTTGGATGAAGGCGTCTCGGAGGAGGAGCACCAGCGCATGAGGGACGCCTTCGAGTCCTTCTGCCTGAGCACCCCATGGGGCGCTCTCTACCATGCCGTGTCTCCTCCCCCGCCGCGGAGCGCGGAGCGCATGGCCAGGCGGTTCGCCGCGCTGCTGCGCTTCTGGGATGTGCTCCAAGGCCCGCGCTATGCGTACAGGGTGCCCGACACCCACCACACAATCGACGGCCTCATGGACTACATCTACCGCAAGACGCTGGAGGCGTGGTGCCCCAGGGGGCCCGCCTCGGTGCGCGAGCACATGGCCCTGACGGTGGAGCGCATGTCTCGCGCTACCCGAGAGGATTGCATGGAGGCCGTGCTCCGGGTGATTCCTGTCCTGGTCGAGGTGGACACCGAGTTCAAGCACCGCGAGAAGCTCAGCGACCCGGGCTTCCTGCGCGAGCGCCTCGCCGCGCTTCCCCCGAAAGACTTCGAGGATTTCTCCAGCGCCTACAAATACACGGTGACCATGCAGTTGGCTGACTGGGACAGGGCGTTGGGGCGGCATTAGCATCCTAAGGTGGTCGATGTAGCGCACGCCCTCGAACACGACGTCGGGCCTGGCGGCCGCCACGCTTCCACGGACCTCCACCTGCAGAATGCGCCAAGGGCTCGCGCGGTCCTGCACCCCCGCGTCCTGTTTCTCCGCGTAGCGGGCCGCCGCCTCGGAGAGGGTCACCCACGAGAAGGGCACCCCCTCGACGTGCCCTGGGAATGTGTCAAAGGACTCGTTTCGGTACCTCGTCTCCTACGAGTCGTCTGACACCTGGGGCCGGACACCTGGGGCCGGGGCGAGGAGTGCCAGTCACCTGGGTGGGGTTTTGGTGTCACGGTGGTTGTGGTGGAATCGGGCCATGCGCTCCAATTTCCGGTGGGTTGCATGGGCGTTGCTCGCGGGTTGTGCCCCGTCCCCTCACCTCATGGCGCCCTCGCCCGAGGCTCCGGCGGCTGCTCCCGCCGCGAAACCCACGGAGGCGCCCGCGCCCTCGCGCTACCGGCTGGTGAGCGTCGAGGTCTTCGGCTCACGTCGCTACTCGCGCGAGGAGGTGCTTGCCGTCTTCGGTGTCCCGGAGGGCCGGGACGTGGACCTGTCCGGAGGCGAGCTGCTCCGTGAGGCGAAGCAGGGCAAGGATCGCCTGTTGTCGCGCTTTGCCTTCGCGCAGGTCCGCGTTGGCATCACCAACTACGAGGACACGCACACCGTGGAGGTGATGGTGAGCCTCGTGGACGTCGGGGACGAGTGGCGCCTCGACTTCGCGCCCAAACCAGACGGGACACCGGAGGACCCGGATGGACTGGTTGCCGCCTGGGCCGCCTATGAGGAACAGGCCGGAAAGCTGTACCTCGCGGGAGTGATGCCGGTGGGGGATGGCCCCTGCCGTGCCTTCCACTGTGGAGCCGGGTTCGGCCACCCGACGCTCGCGTCCCTGGAGGTGCGGTTCATCACCGGCGTGCCCGCGCACTTCGAGGCGCTGGTGAAGGTGCTGCGCACGGAGAAGGATGAGCACCGCCGCTCGCTGGTGCCCTTCCTGCTGGCCTACGGACGCACGCGCGAAGAGGTCGTGGAGGCGCTGCTGCCTGCGCTGCGGGATCCGAGTAGCGCGGTGCGCAACAACGCGATGCGGGTCCTCTGGCAGACGCAGCGCGGGGCCTCGAAGGCGCTGGTACCGCTCGCGCCGGTGCTGCGCGCGTTGCATGGCCCGTCCCTGACGGACCGGAACAAGGGCTCGGTCCTGCTCGGAGCCGTGGTGGAGAAGGACTCCAGCCTGCGGCTCGCGGCCCTGAAGGACGCTGGGCCGGTGCTGCTGGAGATGGTGGCCATGCGGCAGCGGACGGACCGGGAAGGGGCCCTGCTTGCGTTGCGAGCCCTGGCGGGACGTGATCTGGGCGAGGACCCTCAGGCGTGGAGGGGTTGGGTCGCGGAGTCACTCTCCAGGGCCGGAGCAGGGGAGGCGGCCCGGAAGTGAGCCGAGACGTCGGCCAGCCGGAAGATGTCCACGTGCTCCGGCAGCGATGCGGCGTCGAGCCAATACGGATCCGGGACGCTGTAGCTCGAAGCCATTCGCGTTCGGTGCTGGTCGTCCTGGGGACGACATCTGCTAGGGTGGACTTCGGAGGTATTCCGCTCTGGCGCGACGTCTACAGTGGTTATTGCTCGCTCTCCTCCTGACGGGGTCGACAGCGGCAGCACAGCAGCCCCAGCTCCCGGCTCGCGAGCAGCAGCAGCGGCAAGTCGTCGTCCCCAGCGGGCCCAACGACCCGGTGCCCGAGGTGCGGGTGGCGGCCAAGGTCACCACCTGGCTGCGCTTCAACGCCCCCATCGACAAGGCCTCTTTGGAGGTGGAGGGACGGGCGACGCGCTTCAAGCTGGTGGACCCGGGTGAGTACACCCTCGCCCTCGAGGTCGCTGTTGAACCGGGCCCCGGGGAGAAGCTGGGCGTGCGGGTGCGCTACAAGGAGGCCGGCAGTCCGGCCTACGCCACCCTCGCGCTCGTCTCCCACCCCACGTGGGTGGACAAGGAGCTGGAGGTCGTTCGCCGCCCACGCACCGTCGAGGCGTTGGAAGCAAGGCTGGCCCACGTGGAGGCCGAGCTCGTCGCCCTGAAGGCCCAGTGCGCGCGGAGCGGGCTTCCCAACCTCGCGTTCTCGGGGCTGCTGGACTCGAAGAACGTCCGGGCCAGGCCCTTCTGGGGGAAGGCGGCCCCCGGCCACAAGAGCGGCCTCGTGCCGGGGAAGGGCATTGGCTACCGGGCCACGCACTGGGGCATGGTGGTTTTCCGCGTCCGCAACCTCCCTGGACAGTCGGCCTGGGCGCCCGGTACGGCCCGGCTCACCAGCACGAAGGGCACCTCGGTGAAGGTGCTGTCGGTGCACATGGAGAAGCCGCAACTCGAAGCAGGGGAGTCCGCTCTGGTAGCGGTGCTGGTGGAGCCACCTGTTTCCACCGAAAGACTCTTCCAACTGGAGCTTGTGGACGCCGAGGGCGGGCGGCTCCTTCCCATGACCGAAGTCGAATTCTAGGAGGCCAGCCCATGACGGAAGTTCTTCACCCGGACCATCTCCAGTCCGGCGATAGGGTGGGCGCCTGGCGGGTTGTGGGAAGGCTGGGCGTCGGCGGCTCGGCTCGTGTCCTCAAGGTGGAGCGCGCGGGCCTTTTCTACTCGATGAAGGTGTCGCTGCGGCCCGTGTCGCCCGAGGAAGAGGTGCCGGGGACAGAGGAATCCGCCACGCGGATGGCACGCGAGGCAGGCGCTCTTCTCACGTGCGCGCCCCACCCCAACCTGGTGCGTGTGCATGCGGTGGACTGCTGGCCCCACCCTGGCAACGGTTACCCTTTCATCGTTACCGACCTGGTGGAAGGAGACGACTGGCACGTGTGGCGTTGGAGGACGAACCCCAACGTCGCGCGGCTGGTGGACTGCTTCTCCGAGGTGGTGCGCACCGTCGGCTCGCTGCATGAGCACGGTGCGTATCACCGCGACTTGAAGGCAGAGAACCTCCTCATCCGCCGGGAGGATGCGCGCGTCTTTCTCATCGATTTTGGCAACGTGCGCATGCCGGGCACCTTCGCGCAGACCCTGGGCGTCCCGCCAGGCGTGTTCCACCTGCTGCCACCCGAGCTCCTCGAGTACACCCGCAGCAACGTGTGGACGAAGGGGATTCCCTTCCGGGGCGGCGTGCCGGCGGACCTCTACGCCCTGGGCATCCTGCTCTACCAGGGCCTCACGGACAGGCATCCCTTCGACCCCCACCTGTCGGACGAGGCGCTGACGACAGCCATCGCCACCGTGCCGCCGATGGCACCCCACCTCGTCAATCCACGGGCACCGCGCTCCCTTGGTGACATCGCCATGAAGCTGCTGGAGAAGCAGCCCGAGGCACGCTACCCCGACACCCAGGCGCTGCTGCAGGCCCTGTGGATGGCGGGCAAGGAGCGCACCGCTCCTGCCTGGAAGGTGCCGCTCATTGCGTCCACCGCGGAAGCCCCGGTGGAGGCCGCGGTCGAGGAGAAGGAGGCGTGGCTGGCCCGTCGGCAGCAGGAGGCGCCCAAGGCGGAAGAGGCTCCACTTCCGGAGGATTCCCAACCGCAGCAGGAGGAGGCATCCAAGAAGGAGGAGGCTCCACCTCTCGGGGATGCCGAGCCACAGGAGAAGGCCCCCCAAGAGGTGCCGCCGCCCAGGGAACGACGCACGTGGCGGACGTGGCACCTGGTCGCGGTGGGGGTGCTTCTCCTTTCGGTCCTCTTCCTTGCCTCATGGCTGGTGCGATCCACACTCCGGTCGCCCCTCATGGCGGAGCCCACCGCCTCCGTCGCCATCGAGAAAGGAAGCGCGCCCGTGCCCACCTCCACCTCGCCCCAGGACTCGGCTCCCACCCGCGGCAGCTCGAGCCTCAAATTCCTCGCCGTGTGGCTGTGCACCGCCACCGGCCTGGGCTGTCCCGCCGCCCAGGTACGGCCGGAGTCCGAGGCCTGTTCCGATGAGGCCAGTCGCAACATGTTCGAGGTGCTGAAGCTCAACGAGGGCATGGAGCTTCAGGCCGTCGTGGATATCAACCAGCCTGGGGAGCCGACCGAGGATGGGACCTACCGCGACGGGCCCATCGTTGGTCTCGTGGTGCAGCGCGACTGGTCCCCTCCAGAACTGCCCGGTGGCACCATTTTGTACGGGAGGCTCTGGACGAGCCCCGGCATCCAGAATCAGGATGGTGAGGAGGCTGTCCTGGGGCGCTACACCGAGGCCCTGCTACCGGACGGCCGCAAGCTGCCAGTGTGCATCGTTCTCGGCGGACCCGAGGGCCGCTGGCGCAAGCTGCCCGGCTCCAAGCCTGGTGCTGTTCGGCTACCGAGGGAACTCCCGGTGGCTGCCGTCTGGCGCTGGCCCTGAAAAGTCGTCTGACACCCTGCGCGGCCAAGGGCAAGGGCAGACCGATTTCGGCCGTTGGAGGTTGACCAGCAGGCGCTGGAGCACCGCTTCGTTGCCGGGCAGCGCGAAGTGATCCACTCCGGGGTTGTCCGTCAGCTCGAACCGGAAGCAGGGCATGTTCTGCCAGACGGCAATCGAGTCGTTGGTGATGTCCTCCTGATTGAGATCCCCGTCCGGACGGGTGAAGAAGACCGTGGTGTCCGTGACGAGCTGCCCGACGCTCAGGTCCTGCAGTTCCATGCCCACCACCGTCTCGAACCCCGAGCCCTTCTCCGCATAGACATCGACGTTGGGGAAGAAGGCCGGATCGGCGAACTCGACGAAGCCGGTGTAGTAGGCCGCCAGGTGCCTCGCGAGGGGGAGGCCCGCGTCCTCGAAGATCCGCAGGTTGTCCGCCGGCGTGTAGCTCCTGCCCCCATCAATAGTAGCCAGCACGATCTCCGCATCGCCAAAGACCGCTGGATCGGCGGAGCTCATGTAACTGGAGGGGTGGCTCTGGTACATGGCGGCACTGCTGGCCGCGTTCGCCGCATCCACCGGGAAGGTGAAGTCGCGGGTGTTGAGCCCCGTGAAGTACACGGGATACAGCAGGCCCTGTCCCGGCCAGTTGCCAGCGATCGGGGTGAATCCGTGGATGTACCGGTTCTTCCAGGCCTGGCTGGTGTGGGTCAGCAGGTACTGGGCATAGAGCGGCCCGTTGGAGTGACCCACCAGGTGCACGGGGGTGTTCCCGTTCTCGCGGTAGACCTCCTCGATCAGCTCGATGGTGCGCTCGAGGAAGCCATCCATATCCGGAGTCAGGCGGGAGTCATAGCCGGCGACGCGGATGTTCACGTCCCGCGTGTAACCGGCCGCTTCCAGGAATTGGTACAGGGGTTCGTAGAACGGCGCGCTCGCTGTCTTGCCGAAGTGCAGGAGCTTGACCTTGACGCCCCGCTGGTTGGTGAAGCGCTTCGCCATGGGCCTGTCGGCATGGGGCTTGTAGACCAGGGTAAGAAGCTTGTCCTGACAGACCTGGCTGAAGGTGCTGCTGGGAGAATCGTTGAGGAACCAGTCCTCGAAAGTTCCGTAACGGGGGCACTCCGGGAAGGCGGTCTGGTTCACCACCTTCACCAGGAGGCGAGTGAAATGGAAGGCTGGGAACAGGACGACTGGAGTGTGCGGTGGACTCGTGTTCCCGCCGCCGGTCGTGGCGAGAACGGTGCTGCTCCACAAAAAGGTGAACAACGCGAGGACACCACCAAGGCGCATCGGCGCGTTCTTCATGGGCTTCTCCGGCGGATTTTTCGGAACGGGGACTCGGCAGGATGAAGTGTGCGAGTCCTCCCGTAAACCGCGCGCCAGTACGATGCGGTATCGACAAATCCACAATCTTGGCGTCATCTTCTCGCGACAACTACGTTGACTCACTGGCGCCGCCGGGGTGTGCGCCGGGGTCTTCGCACCTGCTCCTACGAGTCGTCTGACACCCTGAGCGCTGGTTCAGCGCTCCTTTTTGTGCCGGGCGTTCACCTTCTTCACCCAATCGAGCTCGCGAAGCCGGTCGGTATTCGGCAGCCCGAACCCGAGGCTGGCCGGGACGCGGAACGAGAGCCCCGCGGTGACTCCCCACCGGGGCTGAGTCCCCTGGAAGCCCGTGCTGGCCTCGATGAAAACGCCCGTCGCCTGATAGCCGGCCCAGAAGGCGCCGCTCCGCATGAGGCTCTTGGGCTCCGTGCCCGTCTCTCCGTTCACGTAGCGGGCCCACTCCAGCGAGAAACGGGCGGCGGCCTCCACTCCCGCTCCATCCCCGAACAGGCCGCGTACCTGCCCATGCAGGCCGTAACGGCGGAAGACGACGTTCCAGTTGCTCGGGCCGAGGCATCCACGGTCGGGCTTGATGCTGCCGGGCTTCGGGTCCGTCTGCTCCACGGGAAACAGGACGCCCAGCTCGAGCGTGGGGCCATGCACCACCCGCTCATCGTGTAGGGGTTGCAAGAGGTAACCCGCCTGCGCGTCCCACGCGGGGCCCGACTGTGGAGCCCTCAATCTCCAGCCCGAGACGGGAATGGTGGCCTGGTAGTTCGGGACGGGTCGTACCGAGCGCGTGCGCCCATCCCACGCCGGGCCGAATCCCATCCGCGCCTCGATCGGGGGCGTGACCCACGCGAAGCACCCGGTCTGCGCGAGTCCCAGCACCACCAGCATCCACCGTCGCATGTGTCCCTCCCGCTGGACTCTAGCCGATATCACGCGTCCCCCACCGGTTGGGCACCTCGGGCGGCCGGTTCTGGACGGCATCGGGGTTCTTCAGTGGAGGTCCGACAGATGGAGCCAGGAGATGAGTGGTTTCAAGCGCGGCCTTCCCTTGGCGGCAGTCTACCGCGAAGGCACGCGGACAACTCCAGCTGGCGTGCTTCAGGGAACAGGCCGTGGGTTGCCCCAGGCCGCCGCGGCAATCCTCCACTGTCCCCCGGTGTGCACGAGCAGCAGGTGGTCGATGTAGCGCACTCCCTCGAACACGACGTCCAGCCTGGCGGCCGCCACGCTTCCACGGACCTCCACCTGCAGAATGCGCCACGGGCTCGCGCGGTCCTGGACTCCCGCGTCCTGTTTCTCCGCGTAGCGGGCCGCCGCCTCGGAGAGGGTCACCCACGAGAAGGGCACCCCCTCGACGTGCACGCGGTAGTAGAGGCAGTTGGGGGTGTGCGTCTGGTGCAACAGTGCGGGGCTGTAGGCGGCGTGCGCCTCGATCTTTCCGGCGAGCACCGCGCGAATCTCCTCCTGCGCGGAGGGGGACCCGGTCGCGCGCTCACCGGGCTCGAGCCGCTGGAACACCTTGCCCACGATGCGCCAGCCCGCGGGCGAGTCCACCACGAGCAGCAGATCATCGAACGTGTGGCCGGGCCAATGAGAGACAGCCTCCACCAGGGCGAACGGGCCCTCACGGTCGAGCACCGTCATCCGGCGCTCGGTCGCGGGCTCCGGGTGGTTCGCCTTCGCGTCCAGCACTTGCCACCACTCCAGCTGTGTGCGCGTCCGCAGCTCTCCGCTGCCCTCCACCCAATGCATGACGGTACCGGGATGGAAGGCCGAGCGCAGCAGACGGCTGGAGCTCGTGTCGGACGCGCGGAAGTACGTCCGCACGGCTTCCTCGGGCGTGAGGTTCTGACGAGGGGGCGGGGCGAAGGAGGACATGGGGCGGGTGTGCGTGCAGGCCGAGAGCAATGCGAGGGTCGCCAGCACGAGGAGTGACCTGGGCATGGCGGGAACATGCGCCCGGACCCGACCGGACACCATTTGATAGTTCCAGGCGGAAGCCATAGAAAGGTTCGATGGACTTCCCGGAGCTCCCCTTCCTGCGTACCTTCGTGACCGTCTACGAGGCGCGCAGCATCACAGCGGCCTCGGCGCGCCTGCATCGCACCCAGCCCACGGTGAGCTATCAGCTGCGCCGCCTGGAGGAGGCGCTCGGCGCGCCGCTATTCGAGCGCCGCTCGGCGCGTCTCGTCCCCACGCCCGTGGCGGCTCGGCTCTTCCGGTTCCTCGGAGGCTTCGCCCGTGATTTGCAGGCCGTGCTGCAGGGAGATGAGGAGGGCCGGCCGCTGGAGATCGCGGCGGTGTCTGGCTTTGGCCGCTACGTGCTCTTTCCTCGGGTGCTCGAGTCGGAGCGGCTGCGGCGGGCGCTGACGCTGCGCTACCCGTCAGCCGAGGGCGTCTTCCGCCAGGTGCTCGAGGGGCAGGTGGATGTGGGCTTCTCCTTCAGGGCCACGGTGCACCCGGGCCTCGTACTGGAGCCGGTCTACGAGGAGAAGTTGGTGCTCGTCGCGGGGCCGGCCTGGGCCCGCCGGCTGCGTGTCCAGGCGGACTTCCAGGACGTGCCGCTCGTGACCTACGACGAGGGCGACTACGTGGTGGGCCGTTGGCTCGGCCATCACTTCGGCAGGCGCCATCCGCGTTGGTATAGCACCGCGCATTTCGAGGAGCTGGAGGAGGTGCTGGAACTGGTGGCGCGCGGGCAGGGCGTCGCCGTTGTCCCCGACTTCTGCATTACCCAGGGACGAGCCCTGCGGGTGGTGGGTTGGGGCAAGGCCGCCCTGACGAACACGGTCTACGTGGTGCAACGGGCCCACGCGCCCGTGCGTCCGGCCGTCGTGGAGTTGCTCGGCCGCCTGCGCGGGCCCGGGGGCGGCACGACGTGACGCGTGCCGGGCGGGCTGCCCCAAAGCTGAGCGAGGACATGTCAGACGCTCTGGAGAAGGTGGGCCCCTTCAACCAGCGGCATCACGACATGAAACCTCGGAGGCTTGGAACTTGGAAACCCCTGGACGCGGATTCGGAAGGGCCGTGGTCATCGGCAGCAGCATGGCGGGGCTTTTGAGCGCGCGGGTGCTCGCGGACCATTTCGAGAAGGTCATCCTCCTGGAGCGGGACCATCGGCCGGAAGGGCCCCAGCCTCGAAAAGGAGTCCCTCAGGGTCCGCACATCCACGTCTTGCTGGACACGGGCCGGCGGCTCCTGGACGGGTTCTTCCCCGGCCTCTTCCAGGACCTGCGAGAGCAGGGCGCCGAGCTCATCGACTCGAGTGGGGACCTCGCCTGGCACCACTTCGACGTCTGGAAGGCGCGTTACACCAGCGGCATTCCCTTGCTGCTATGCACCCGCACCTTCCTGGAGTGGAACGTGCTGCGCCGCGTGCTGGCGCTGCCCAACGTCGAGCTGCGAGAAGGGTGCTCCGCCGAGAGGCTGCTCACGGACCCGGCCCGGCAGCGCATCACGGGAGTCCAGCTGAAGGGGCCTTCGGGAGAAGAGCCGTTGGAGGCCGCTCTGGTCGTGGACGCCAGCGGCCGAGGTTCGCGAGCGCCTCAGTGGCTCGAGGCGCTCGGCTATGGCCGTCCCGAGGAGGAGCAGGTGGGAGTCGATCTCGCCTACACCTCTCGCCTCTACGCGCGCCCCGCGAGCTTCCAGGGGGAGTGGAGCGCGCTCATGCAATACCCTTGTCCGCCGTCCACCTGGCGCGCGGGCTTCATCTCGAACGTGGAGGGGGGCGGTGGCTCGTCACCCTCAACGGCTACTTCGGAGACCACGCCCCCACGGAGCCCGAGGGCTTCCTCGAGTTCGCCCGCTCACTGCCCCGGCCGGAGCTCCATGCCTACCTGCGGGACGCGAAGCCGCTGGGACCGATCACCACGCACAAGGTGAAGGACTCCCGCTGGAGGCACTACGAACACATGGCGCGCTTCCCGGAGGGCCTGGTGCTCCTCGGCGACGCCGTGTGTGCCTTCAACCCCCTCTTCGGCCAGGGCATGTCCGTGGCGGGCCTGGGCGCGGAACTGCTCCACGAGTGCCTCCGCGAGCAGGCCCGGCGCTCGCCCGGGAATCTCGAGGGACTGGCCCAGCGCTTCCGGAAGCGGCTGCCCGAGGTCATCCGCCTGCCGTGGTTCATGAGCACCCTCATGGATCTGCAATACCCCCGGGCCACCGGCAAGCGCGGGCCCGGCATGGGCCTCCTGCACTGGTACATCCGGCGGATGCTGGAGCGGAGCTCGCGAGACGCCGTCGTCCACCGGCAGTTCCACTGCGTCCTTCATCTCCAGTCCGGGCTGGGTGCCGTCCTCCAACCCTCCGTGGCCCTGGCGGTGCTGACGCACGGGGCCAAGGCGCTCTTCGTTCCGCTCCGGGAGCGGGCGAACACGGACACCCTGCCTCCTCCCCCGGAGGCGCGGCCGCCGACTTCCTAAGGCGTGGGCCGGGCCGGGGCCTCGAGCCTCCGACGAAGGTCCGCGTGGGTCACCGAGGGAGTGCCGTCGGGGCCCACGCGGGAGTGTCCATCATCCGAATAGAGCGCCGGGCGCCAGAACAGCGTCCGCAGGGCGTGGAGGTGCGGATAGACGATGGATGCCTCGGGGTTGATCGCGCGCAGGTGCTTGCGCAGGAGCGGCGCGAACTTCGGGCTCATCGCCGGGAAGATGTGGTGCTCCTGGTGGTAGCTGAAGTTGAGGTGGATCCAATCCATCACCGGGTGGGTCTCCACACTGGCCGTGTTCACGAAGGGGTTGTCGGTGTCCTGGGACGCCGGCAGGAGCCAGTGGTTGGTGGCGATGTAGATCATCAGCGTGATGTTGCTGAAGACATGGGGGAGGATGAGCGCGTAGAACGCGCCCCGTGGCCCCAGGACCCAGCCCAGCGTGCCCCAGCCGAGCGCGAGGAGTACCGTGAGGATCCGCTCCCGGGCGCGATGCATGCGCACATGCTGGAGCTGGGGCTGGTTGCTGTGATGCCACAAGAAGGCCTGGCCCTGGGCGGTGAAGAACAGGCTGAAGCTGATGTAGCTGAGCCAGGAGCGCGAACCCGGTGATATCGCGTGGAACACCTTGGCGAACCACTGGGTGCGCCACTCCTGCTGGCGCGGGAGGATGTCCGGATCCCGAACATGGATGTTCGCCGCGCTGTGATGCGCCTGGACGTGCCAGGCGCGCCAGTTGCCAGGGGTCACCAGCCACGGGCTGAAGCCGATCCAGCCGATGAGCTCCTCGAGCACCTTGCTGCGGAACACGGCGTGGTGCAGCGCTTCATGGGCGACGAAGCCAACGGTGACGAGCATCTGCCCGAGCACGAACGAGATGAGGAGGCACGCCCACCAGGGCAGCCGCCCGCTCCCCACCGCCCACACCAGGGCGATCATCACGGGCACGTGCGCGAATGCGAGGACCCCGCGCAGGGGCTGAGGCTTGAAGGCTTCCGGAGGCATCGCGCTGCGCAGCTCGGCGCGGAGCCGCCGGTAGTCATCGACCGGGATGCGGGTCGCGGAGGAAGTGGAGGAGCTCATGTGTTCATCCGATCTGGTGGTGTCTCAGTTCATGGGCCGGGCGATGCCACCCTCGAGCAACATCCGAAGGCGCCCCGCTCCGTCGAGCGCCGCGACGCTGCCGCACTGGAGGATGTCTCCTTCCAAGCGCGGGGCGAGGGCCTTCAGGGCGAGGCGGTGCGGCGCGCCGTCCTTCCCATCCACCAGGCCCCGGTCGAACGTTGCTCGCCGGAATCTGATGGGCGCGAACACGGCGCTCGACACCCCATCCACGTGCATCGCGCTCAGCCGCAAGGCCGCGTCCAGCACGAGCGCGGGGACGGTGCTCCCCGCCTGCCGAGGCGCCGTCGGGAGGTCGAGCCGCGCGAAGCGGGCCGTCCGCTCGAGCCGGATCTCCTCCAGACAGTCGAACATCTTCCGCAGTTCGATGGGGCCCCCGGCGGCACAATGGGGATCGTGGACGGCCAGGCCGCTCCCCGAAGGCGTGGCCGCCTCGAGCTGCGGCGTGGCCCGGGGGGGCTCCGCGGTCAACGTGAAGCGGGCCTCGGCGTAGACGAGGTCTCGCTCGAGCACCACGCCCGATGCGTGGATGATGTCGCCGGTCAGCTTGACCCGCACGCAATGGCGGCCGGGCTCGTCGGCCAGTTGGGTGCATTCGGCTCGCAGCTGCTGCCGTCCCCCTGGCTTGACGCGGATGAAACGCGAGAACTGGACGTCCTCGATGGTGACGGTGCGCAGCTCTGGCCGTCCCTCGCCGAGCGCGGCTTGCAGCATCAGATCCAAGGCCCATGCCCCGGGCAGCGTGGGCGTGCCGCGGACGAGGTGGTCCTCGAGGCAGGGGACGCTCGTCGCGTCGACCACGAGCTCACGCCGCACGGGCCCGGCGGGCAGCAACTCCAGCCCGTAGTAGGCACGCTCGTTCTCGGTGAGCTGCACGTTGATCGGCTCGCGCGGCCGGCCCTCGACGAGCTGGAGGAAGAGCGCTTCGCCCTCCTCGGCGCGGATTCCACGCAGCTGACGGCTGGCCCCGAGCACGCGGTACTCCGAGCCGCGCGTCATTCCGATACCGTCCCAGGCCAACCACCCCACGCTGCACCAGCGGACCTCCTGGCTGGCCTCGCTGACCCAGGCGCAGAGTCGATCCAGCGCCTCGTTGGCCGCCCCGTAGTCCGCCTGTCCGTCATTGCCGATGAAGCTGAAGGCGGAGGTGAGGACGTGGAACGGCACCGGTCGCGCGAAGCTGCTCGCGCAGGCCTCGCGGAGGTTGCGCAATCCGAGCAGTTTGGTGTCCAGGTTGGTGCGTAGCTCGGCGAGACGCCGGCGGTTCAGCTTCTTGGAGGTCTGGGTGCCGGCACCGTGCACCACCAGGTCCAGGCGCCCGTGCTCGCGGGCGATCTCCTGAATCACCCGCTCCACCTCCTCGGGTCGGGTCACGTCCGCGACCCGATAGACCATCTGCCCGGGGAGCCGCGCGAGTCCCTCGAGCGTGGCCCGCAGCTCTCGCGTAGCCAGGTAGCGCTCGAAGCGCTTGCGCAGCTCGGGCATCCGCGCGGTGCGGTTGCTGGCCAGCTCGGAGGCGTAGAACTCCCGCTCCACCTGAGGAAGCTCCTCGTCGCGCGCCTGGAGCACGCGTTCGGGGGCCTCTCCCGGATCGCTCCGGCCGATGAGCACGACCCTGCACCCGTACCGCTTCAGGAGCGCTCCGGCGAGGACCGCGGTGACGCCGCGGCCACCGCCCGTGAGCAGGACCACCGAACGCGTGTCGAGCGTGGGCCCGGGGTTCGCCGTGACCTCTGTCGGGCGGAGGCGACGAACGCAGCGCCGTGCTCCATCGAAGCAGATCTCGACCGAGGGCTCTCCGTCCTCCTCGGATCCGAGCTCGGTGGCGACGAGCTCGAGCGCCGCCAGGAGCGGGAGCGGAGAGGTGGAGATCGCTCGAACGTTTCGGGCCGGGACCTCGCGTCCGATGGACTTGAGCATGCCCGCGAACAACCCGCTCACGGGGTGCAGGGTCCCGCGCGTGCCTACCCCGCCAATGCACAGACTCGCCAGCTCGACCTCTCCAGCGGTCAGACGCTCATAGGCACGCCGCGCCGCGAGGAAGAGCAACTCCAGCGCCTCATGGTGCAGGGCCGTGTTGGAGATCACCTCGGACTCGCCTGCCCCGGAGTCGAGCCGGCAGACCGCGAGGATGACCTGCGGTTCGAATCCGAGCGCGTCGAGGCCAGCCTCGGCGGTCTCCTCACGTGTGAGGTCGATGGAGCGGAGCCGCCCCATGGCCCCGGAAGTCCCCGCGCAGAGGATGAGGTGCTCGGGTCCGCACAGCGCGTCCGCCTGGGCCGCGAGCTCGCGAGCCAATGCCTCATCCTGCGCGATGAACAGCACGCGCCGGCCTCGCAGGTGCGACGGCCGGGTCGGCCGGGCGAGGCGCTCGACGAGCACCGGTGCGTGGTACCGGATGGGCGCCGCATGATCGAAGCCTCCGGACGGCGCTGGGGTGGTGGACGCCGCGAGCGGCGCCTCGGTCGGGGTGGCGGTGGGCCGGACGGTCTCCGTGGGCAGGAGTTGGAGCTCGAGCCGGGTGCCGGTCGCGGCGTCCGGGTGGAATCGCAGCGTGGTCGCACGTCCCTCCGCGGCGGCCATCACCGACCGGAGGAACTCCAGGCTCTCACCGGCCGAGTGTGGCGGAAGCTCGAGGCAGGGCCCGGTGCTCGTCCGAGCGTCGACGGACATCCTGACATGGCACAGCGGCTTCAAGCCCAGCGCTTCGGCCTTCGCGGCCGTGGTGACCGCCAGCATCGCCACACCCTCGGCCGGCTGGGACGAGCCCAGGCCTTCCCCGGGCCGGAGGACGTGCGTGCTGCCCACGAGCACCAGCTCGAACCCGCTCTCCAGCAGCCCGCGCGAGGCCTGGAGCGCCCCGGCCAGCGAGGTGGCTCCAGCGTCGATCACGAAATTGGGGCCCTTGACGTCGAGCGCACCCGCGATGCGTCCCGGCGTGACGTTGGGCATCATTCCCTGGAGTGTGTAGGGGCCGGATGGACGCAGGGCGCCAGTCACCGCCTCGTGGAGACGGTCCGCGAGTGGCAGGACCGGGGCGAGCTCCGGAGCGCGCTGGACGAGCTCGCGGATCCGGCGCCTCGTGGAGGAGGCCAGCACGCGTTGGGTGGCCTCCACGCCGCGACGGGTCTTCCCCTCGAGTCCGAGGACGATGGCGGTGGCCGGGCGCAGCGTGTCGAAGGCACCGAGCTTCTGGACGAGTGAGCTCGCGACGATGAGTCCGAGGCTCTGGGTCGGATCCATGTCCTCGGCGATGTCCGGCAGGAGTCGCACCGACGATGGCAGTCGGATGGCGCCGGTGTCGAAGCGTGCTCCCACCTCGACCGGCACGCCCGCTACGGGAACACCCCGTACATCCGGGAACAGCCCCTCCGCGGCCACCACCACGAGCCCGGTCTCCGTGGTGGGAGGGCGCTTGGGGGGAGCCGTGGGCGGGCCGCCGCGGTACTCCTCGAGCACCAGGTGTGCATTGGTGCCTCCAAAGCCGAAGCCGCTCGTGGCGGCACGGCGGGGATGCTCTCCGTTCTCCGGCCAGGGCTGCTCGCGCGTGCACACCTCGAAGTCCGAGCCGAGCGCGCGCAGCTCGGCGCCGGGCCGGTCGAAGTTGGACTGTCGCGGGAAGAGCCGGTGTTCGAGCGCCTTGCACAGCTTGATGACCGAGGCGGCGCCCGCGGCCCAGCCGACATGGCCGATCAATGCCTTGACGCTGGAGAGCTGAATGCCGCTCCGCTTGCCGCCGAAGACCCGCGCGATCGACTTGAGCTCGGTGGCATCCCCGGCCGGCGTGGCCGTCCCGTGCGCCTCGATGTACTGGACGGAGGAGGGCTCGACGTGGGCCCTCGCGTAGCACGCCTCCATCGCGGCCACCTGCCCATCCGAGCGCGGGACATTCGCCGAGCTGCTCCGTCCGTCGCTGGAGAGACCCGCGCCGCGGATGAGTGCGTGGACCCGGAGGCCGGACGCGACCGCGTCCGACAGGCGCATCAGGCCGACCACGCCCGCGCCCTCCCCGAAGATGACGCCATCCGCTCGCTCGTCGAAGGGGCGGCTGCCGGTGGCGGAGAGCCCCTTGAACTGGGAGAAGAGGCAGCTGTTGCCGGGGCCAGGAGAGAAGACTCCTCCCGCCAGGACGAGATCGGTCTCACCGAGCTCGAGTGCCTTCATTCCCAGCGCGATGGCGTAGAGGGAGGATGCACAGGCCGCGTCGAGCAGCATCGTGGGGACGCCGCGTCCGACCACGTCCGTCACCACCGCCTGGAGGGTGGGGTGCGGAGCCAGCTCGGCGGACCGGGCCTCGAGCCCGAGGGCCGTCCTCGCCGCGCGAGCGAGAGAGTCGGTTTCAGGTCCGTTCTCTCCCCGCGCGCGCAGGAGGGCTTCCCCGGCTTCCAGGCACAGTGCGGCGTCGTACTCGGCGGACCCATCCGCCGTGGAGCCGAGCAGACACTGGATACGCTCCGGCGGGCGCGCGGCCGCAGCCCGCAGGCCGGACATGGCTTGCGCGAGCGCGATCGCCAGCAACTTCTGCTCCCGGACGTAGTGTTGGAAGCGGGCCGGGTCGAGCCCGGGTGGTGGGACCAGGTCCGTGTCAGGTACGAGCCCCGTGAGCAGGGTATAGGTGCGATCCGGTGTGCCCGAGGGGCCCGCGAAATCCGTGACCAGCTCGGGGTGGAGCAAGCCCTGGTCGACGATGCCGCTGATGCCCTGCCGGATGTTCTGCCAGTACGTCTCCGGATCCCTGGCGCCGCCAGGTAGAATGCACCCGAGGGATACCACGGCGATCTCCGTCGGCGCGTCGGCCGTGGGAGGGGAAACGCCGGTCGGAGGTTCCGCCGGGAGCGTGCTTCCGATGACGGTCACCTCGATGGAGGAGTCGGAAGGATGGATTCGCTGGACGATGCGCGCCAGCCGCCCGTCCGTCCCGCAGTCCACGAAGCGGGTACAGCCCGCACGTGCCAACGTCTCCACCGCGCCGAGGAAATCGAAGGGATGCACCAGGTGGGAGGCGAGCGCATCCGCCAATTCGTCGTGCCCGCCCGTATAGACGCGCCGTTCGATGGGCGAGTAGATGGGGGCCTGCGGCGGGCGCACGGGCATTCCGTCGAGCATGGAGCGAAAGGCCTTCGCGGCCGGTGCCATGCACCCGTGGTGGAAGGGGTAGCGGCTGGGGACGAAGGTAAACCCCTGCCCACGGCTCTCCAGGAGCGCGCGGAGTTGCTCGAGCTCCGCGCGTGCGCCAGCGACCACGGTCTGGCGGGAATGGTTGCGGCCAGCGATCTCCAGGCCTCGGGCGCCGCAGTCCGCGATGGCCCGCGCGGTCTCCGCCTCACCGAGGGCAACAGCCGCGAGGGTCCCGGCATCATCCGGTACCGTCCGGAGCGCCTGGATGCGCCGGCAGACCACCTCGGCTCCGGTGCGCAGGTCGAGCGCTCCGGCGGCGGTCATGGCGGCGATCTCCCCGAAGCTGTGCCCCACGAACACGTCCGGACGCACGCCCTGCTGCCGCAGCCATCGGGCTCCGAGCACGCCGGACAGGAAGATGCCGAGCTGGTCGAGCTGCGGAGCCTGCGCGAGCGCGCGTCCCACGGCGGCGGCGTCGTGGGCCTCGAGCAGTGGCGTCACGTCGAGCCCGAGCGAGCGGCACGCGTCGGCGACGGTCGCGAGCTCATCACGCAACTCCGGAAGCAGCGCCTTCAGCTGGACGAAGAGCTCGGGGTCGAACGAGCCCTGCCCGGCGAAGAGGAAGGCCGTGGAGCCGGGCGGCAGCCGGGGCTCGCTCGTGGGCACCGGCGTGGTGTCCACCAACCGGGAGGCGCCGAGCGAGGCCGGGTCCGCCAGGAGGGCCCTCGCCAGCTGCCGGAGCGTCTCCGGGAACAGCTCGTTGACGGCGGCGCCCCCTCGCAACACGCGGTCCCGGAAGCTCTGAGGGGCCTCGGGCTCGTGGATGCGCGTCATCGCCTCGAGGCAGCGCTGGAAGGACTCGGGAAACGCGCGGAGGGTGCCCTGTGCCTTGTCGGCGCACAGGATGGTCTGATACCCGCAGGCCACCGGTGTGCCATCGCTCTTCAGGGTCCGGAAGCAGAAGCGCAACGAAACCTCGCCCCGCTCCTCGATTGACGTCAGCACCACGAGCCGGTCGCCCAGGACGGCGGGAGCCAGGTTGCGCGTGTAGCCCTCGTAGGTGAGCAGGAGCACCTGCTCGAAGTCGCGCCGGAACTCCGGCACCTCGAAGAAGTGCGGGCTGAAGAGCAGGTGCTCGCGACCCGCGCACTGGAACTTGAAGTTGGTGAGGAAGTGATGGCTCCCGTACGCCATCGTGTCATCGAAATGAATGTCATACGGGACGGCGAAGAAGCCCATGGCAGGTCGCTCCGGTGGGATGTTCACGACTCGCGGGCGAGGTGCGCCCGGTTGCTTGGGATTGGCAACAACCCATCCACGGTCCCGGAAAGCCCGGCGTCCACCACCCAGATGGCCCCGTTCACGCGCTGGGTCTTCTGCCCCAGCAGGAGCTCGGTCACGTCGGCCACGTCCTCGGCGGTGCACAGCCGCCCGCCAGGCGTGGCTGCCTCCCAGCGCGCGATGCGTCCGGCCGCGTCGGGGAACATCCCGAGCAGCTCTCCATGCACCGGCCCCGCGGACACGCAGTTGGTGCGGATCCCCTCGGGAGCCAGCTCCGCGGCGAGGTAACGCGTGAGTGATTCGACACCCGCCTTCACCACGCCCTGGCATCCCAGGTCGTGCATGTACCGCTGGGACATGGAGGTGGACATCGTCACGATGCTGCCGCCGCCGCGCCTGGCCATGAGCGGCCGCGCACGCATCGCGCACTCGTAGGTGCCGGTGATGCAGGTGCGGAACGCCTTGTCCCAATCGCGCGGGGTAATTCGGGAGAAAGGTCCGATGAGGCCGTTGGACGCATTGCACACCAGGAAGTCGAGGCCCCCGAACCGCTCCGCGATGGTGGAAAACATCCGCTCCAGGTGCTCCTCCTGGGCGACGGAGCCCCATAGGTGGATCGCCTTCCCACCGGCGGCGAGGATCTCCTGCGTGGTCTTCTCCCCTTCATCCCGGGAGTGGAACGAGTTCACCAGCACGGTCGCGCCAGCCCTGGCGAGGCGGGTGGCGATGACCTTGCCGATGCCCTTCCCGGAGCCCGTCACGAGCGCGATCTTCCCCGCGAAGGGCAGGGCGGGTTGCGGTGAGACCGGGGACGGGGAGGGAAGCACGGGCGCGCTCGTCTCGCGCGAGGGGGCCGCTGACACGGTGGGTGTGCCCTGCGGTGCACGGGCGGCTTCGCAGATGGCGGCGATGGTTCGCAGTCGCCGGGACGGAGTCGGGCCTTTGGCCAGGCCGAGCTCCTTGGTGAGCACGGCCAGTACCTCGGCCTGCTTCACGGAGTCGATTCCCAGCTCGTCCTCCAGATCCGCCTCCAGGGTCAGGAGCTCCTCGGGGTAGCGGGTCACCCGCGCGAACACGGCGCGCACACGTTCCTCGAGGTCCGTTACGGCCCGCGGGCTCGGCGGCGTCGCGAGCGAGGGTGGTGAGCCTGGTGCCACCCATGCGGTGGGAACCGGAGAGGCGTCAGGTGCCGGCATGGCGCTGGGGGCAAGTGCCTGTGTCTGGGTCGAGCCCGCGAGCAACTGGGTCACCACGTCCGCGATCGCGCCGAGCGTTCGGGCCTTCCCGCCTCGGGGAAGACGCTCGGGAGGGAGCTTGAACTCGCGTCCGACCACAGCGGCGATCTCGGCGAGCTTCACTGAATCGATACCGAGCTCGTCCTCGAGCTGTGCGTCCGCCGTGAGGATGTCCAGGGGGTACCGGGTGACGGATGCGGCGCAACGGCGGACCTGTTCCAGGACGTTCGTCGCCGCATCGGCGCCCTGCTGTATTGGAAGTGACGACATTCCGACCCCTCGCTTTTCGAGCCTGCGCGGTGATGAAGGGACTTCGTGGGTGAGGCCGTTCTGATTTGCACCAGGGGTCTGACATCGCCTGCTTTCGTGTGAACGCGGTCCCCACCCGAACCCGAGTGGGAGATGCTCTCCGGAGGCCAGACGCTCGTCCGCCTGAGCGGCAGGCCGCCTCCACCTCGATCAACTCCCACCAGCTCCCGGTGAGAACGGAGTGGGAGGGCCTACAGCTTCGAGTGGCCTGGGTGGTGAGCAGTGATGCAGCTCACCGCCCGTGTGTGAGGCGCGTCACGGTGACTGTGCGGTTCACGTGGCAGCGTGGCCCTTCACGGGATGCCAGCAGGCTCTCCCTGGAGAACGGGTGCGATGACCCTCCACTCCCACCCGCGGGAGCCGAAGGGCGCTGACGGTTTTTGGCTTGAACTCTTTTTGAGAGCCGATCCATGAATTTCCTCTCGCGAAGTGCATTGTGGCTGTGGGCAGCGGTTTGGCAGTCCTTGCATGGGTATCCCTCGCTGCCGCGAGCACGCGCCTTGTCAGCGGTGGTGGGAGCGCTCACGTACCTGGCGGTACCCGTCGCACACGCGGAGGAGTCGTCGAAGGTCGTGGTGCCGACAACGAAGAACCCCTACATCTCCGCGGTCGCCACGCTCTACAAGAAGGCCAGGTACGAGGAGGCCCAGTCCAAGCTGGAGAAGGCCTTGGAGTGGAAGTCCAATGGGACCCAGGAGGTACTCTGGCTCAAGCTCATGCAGGGCGTGCTGCAGGCGGAGCTGGCCCAGGGAAATGCGCTGGAGTCCTTCAAGGAGGCCCTGGCGCTGAACAAGGAAGCGCAGTTGCCCGTGCAGGGCTCCAGGCGCTTGCGCAAGCTCTTCGAGCAGGCCCGCAGCACGCTCGGGCTGCCCGCGGACAAGGAGCTCCTGGCGCAGGAGTTGGATGTGAGACCTGTTGCTCCTGTGGCGCCAGGGGTGTCTGGCCCCCCACCGCGGCGGTATGGAATGAGCGTGGGACTACGCGTCGAGGTGGATGTGCTCGAGGTCAGTATGCTCTTGGGGGCGCGCGGCGAGGATGAGGAGGATGCGCCCGAGTCCGGCTCCACCATCTTGCCCATCACTCCCGCGGTGAGCCTCGGGTACACCCGCGAGAAGCTGGGGGGCGCGCTGACGCTGCTGGTACAGCCCTCACCGGGACTCAGGGCGGAGGGGCAATTCCATCCGCTCACGCTGGGGTGGGTGCGGCCCTATGCGAGGTTGGGCGCCACGGCTTTCTTCCGAGAGAAGGACGCGCAAGGGGTATACACCTTTCTCGGAGGTGTGAGCGGACGAGGGGCCCTCGGGGCGGACGTGCAGTTGAATTCCCGCATGTTTGTCTTTGCCGACGTGGCCTACGAGCGCTTCTTCATCGGTGGAGATCGGTACAGGTCGCAGTCAGTTCTGTTCTCGGTGGGCGTGGGCCTGTTCCCCTGAGCCCAAGGCGGGTCTTGGAGTGAGAAGACCAATGACGATTGTGCGGAGGCATTCATGACATTTGCATCCAAGCTTGATGCGGGAGTGATTGCTTGGCTAGCCATGGCCTCAGCTCTTCTATGGCTAGCTTGCGGCGAAGTGCCGCAGGGCGGGGACGAAGACCTGCGCCGCGAAGGGCTAGAGTCCCGAGCCCTCCTGAGCATGGCTGATGGGGCGTGGCTCATAACAGGCTCAATGAATGCGCCTCGTAGGGAACATACGGCGACGCTGTTGCCGGACGGCAAGGTTCTCGTTGTTGGGGGGCAGGCGCAGGCGCCATATGACGTACACGACAGCGCGGAGGTGTACGACCCGGGCACGGGCATGTGGAGTCCCACGGGCTCTTTGGCTACGGCCCGCGGGAACCACACGGCGACCCTGTTGCCGTCAGGCAAGGTGCTGGTCACCGGAGGGAGAACCCTAGGCTTCGTTCCCCTTTCCAGCGCGGAATTGTACGACCCAGTCACGGGGACGTGGCGCACCATGTCTGGGCTGAACATAGGCGGCGGTTATAACCACACGGCGACCCTGTTGCCGTCAGGCAAGGTGCTAGTCACCGGAGGGACGAACGGATTTAGTCCCCAATCCATTACGGAGGTGTACGATCCGGACACGGGGGGGTGGAGTATCGCTGGCGGTCTGGCCACGGCCCGCCACAGCCACACGGCGACACTGTTGCCCTCGGGCAAGGTGCTGGTCACTGGAGGCTGGGGCCCATACGGTCCCCTTTCCAGCGCGGAGGTGTACGATCCGAGAACGGGGATGGGGCGCCCCACAGGCTCTTTGGCTATGCCCCGCTACGGCCACACGGCGACACTGTTGCCCTCGGGCAAGGTGCTGGTCACCGGAGGCTTAACTCATGACAATGCTGGCATCGTCATTGCGGAGGTGTACGACCCGACCACGGAGGAGTGGAGCCCCACGGGCATTTTGTCCACAGCCCGCGGACTCCATACGGCGACGTTGCTGCCTTCAGGCAAGGTGCTGGTCACCGGAGGCTGGGACCCAAGTGGCGCCTCCCTCCCCAGTGCAGAGGTGTACGACCCAAAAACAGGGGCGTGGAGCCACACGGGCGCTCTGTCCATGGCCCGCGGACTCCACACGGCGACGCTATTGCTTACAGGCAAGGTACTGGTCACGGGAGGTGGGTATGCAAGCGACGCTTCCCTCGCTAGCGCGGAGGTGTACGATCCGGGTAGGGAGGTGTGGAGCCCCACGGGCGCGCTGGCCATAGCCCGCTACAGTCACACGGCGACGCTGTTGCCCTCGGGAAAAGTGCTGGTCACCGGAGGCTGGGGTCCTAGCGACCAACTCGCCAACGCGGAGGTGTATGACCCGGGCACAGGGGAGTGGAGCCCCACGGGTCCTTTGGCTACGGCTCGCAGCTGGCATACGGCGACGCTGTTGCCCTCGGGCAATGTGCTGGTCACCGGGGGCTGGGGCCCAAGCGGCACCTCCCTCGCCAGCGCAGTGGTGTACAATCCGGGTACGGGGAAGTGGAGCGCCACGGGCGCGCTGGCCACGACCCGTTACCGGCACACGGCAACGCTGTTGCCCTCGGGCAAGGTGTTGGTCACAGGAGGGGTAGACTCAAACGGCTCCCTCAAACTTGCAGAGGTGTACAACCCGGGTACGGGGGAATGGAGCCCCACGGGCGCGCTGGCCACGGCCCGCTACAACCACACGGCGACGCTGTTGCCTTCGGGCAAGGTGCTGGTCATCGGAGGAGCGGGCAAATACGGCGACATTGTCGCCAGTGCGGAGGTGTACGACCCGACCACGGGGGAGTGGAGCCCCACGGGCGCGCTGGCCACGGCCCGCTACAGCCACACGGCGACGTTGTTGCCCTCGGGCAAGGTGCTGGTCACAGGAGGCTGGGACCCAAGTGGCGCTTCTCTCTCCAGTGCGGAGGTGTACGACCCGGGCATTGGGATGTGGAGTCCCACGGGCACTCTGGCCACGGCCCGCTATAACCACACGGCGACGCTGTTGCCCTCGGGCAAGGTGCTGGTCACAGGAGGCTGGGGCCCTAGTGGAGCTTCCCTCCCCAGTGCGGAGGTGTACGACCCGGGCTCAGGAATGTGGAGTCCCACGGGCGCGCTGGCCATAGCCCGCTACAGTCACACGGCGACGCTGTTGCCCTCGGGCAAGGTGCTGATCTCCGGAGGTAAATGGAACTTAAGCTACAACCTCGCCAACGCGGAGGTGTATGACCCGGGCACAGGGGAGTGGAGCCCCACGGGTCCTTTGGCTACGGCTCGCAGCTGGCATACGGCGACGCTGTTGCCCTCGGGCAATGTGCTGGTCACCGGGGGCTGGGGCCCAAGCGGCACCTCCCTCGCCAGCGCAGTGGTGTACAACCCGGGTACGGGGAAGTGGAGCGCCACGGGCGCGCTGGCCACGACCCGTTACCGGCACACGGCAACGCTGTTGCCCTCGGGCAAGGTGTTGGTCACAGGAGGGGTAGACTCAAACGGCTCCCTCAAACTTGCAGAGGTGTACAACCCGGGTACGGGGGAATGGAGCCCCACGGGCGCGCTGGCCACGGCCCGCTACAACCACACGGCGACGCTGTTGCCTTCGGGCAAGGTGCTGGTCATCGGAGGAGCGGGCAAATACGGCGACATTGTCGCCAGTGCGGAGGTGTACGACCCGACCACGGGGGAGTGGAGCCCCACGGGCGCGCTGGCCACGGCCCGCTACAGCCACACGGCGACGTTGTTGCCCTCGGGCAAGGTGCTGGTCACAGGAGGCTGGGACCCAAGTGGCGCTTCTCTCTCCAGTGCGGAGGTGTACGACCCGGGCATTGGGATGTGGAGTCCCACGGGCACTCTGGCCACGGCCCGCTATAACCACACGGCGACGCTGTTGCCCTCGGGCAAGGTGCTGGTCACAGGAGGCTGGGGCCCTAGTGGAGCTTCCCTCCCCAGTGCGGAGGTGTACGACCCGGGCTCAGGAATGTGGAGTCCCACGGGCGCGCTGGCCATAGCCCGCTACAGTCACACGGCGACGCTGTTGCCCTCGGGCAAGGTGCTGATCTCCGGAGGCTGGGGCTTGCTAGGTGACGAACTCGCGAGCGCGGAGGTGTACGATTCGAGCACGGGGGCGTGGAGTACTACGTACCCGCTGGTCATGGCCCGCTACAGTCACACGGCGACACTGTTGCCCTCGGGCAAGGTGTTGGTTACTGGAGGCGCCAACCAAGGCAATGATTCCCTCGCCAGCACGGAGGTGTACGAAGACACGGAAACTCGCCAGGAGTGGCGCCCCGTCATCACCCCACCCGCCGAGCAACAACGAGGTGGAATATTTTGCATAACTGGGAGCCGCTTGCGAGGTCTATCGGAGGCAAGCAGCGGTAACGCTCAGAGTTCCGCTACGAATCTTCCTCTGGTCAGCCTGTTGTCACTGGAAAGTGGAGCGCTGACACATGTGACGCCTTTAGCCTCGTTCTCCGATACGATGGTAACTGTACGGGTGCCGAGCGTGCCGGACGGCTATTACATCCTTTCCGTGATATCCAATGCCATACATGGTGGGCAGTTGCTGCTTGTGACCGGGCCCCCTATGGCTGCACCCACGGTGATAGCGCCTGAGGATGAGGCCTTTGTTAACAACCCGCAGCCAATCATCCGCGGCATGGCGGAGGCTGGTAGCACGGTGACGGTGTGGCTGGATGAGAAGGAAGTGCTAGGGACTGGCATCGTTGTGGATGCCTCGGGCAACTGGAGTTTTACCCCAGTCGCCGCGCTGTCTCAGGGCGACTACCAAGTCAAGGCCACCGCCATGAATGCGGTGGGCAACGTTAGCGCTCAATCGGAGCCCCGCCGCTTTACTGTGGACACGGAGGCGCCGTCGGCGCCCACGGTGACCGATCCTAAGGGGGGCGCCGTAGTCAACAACCCACATTCAGTCATTCGCGGCATGGCGGAGCCAGGCTGTACAGTCAAGGTGTTTCTGGGTACAAATGAGGCGGGGTCGGTCATGGCGGATGCCACGGGAGCTTGGAACTTCACCCCAGCCACCGCGCTGCTTGAGGGGTTCAACCAGGTCAATACCACCGCCACAGATGCGGCGGAAAATGTCAGTCCTCCCTCCAACTTTCGCATATTCATGGTCGACTCTGTGGCGCCAAATGCGCCCGAGGTGACCGCGCTTGATGCCACTACCAACACCCGAAAGCCAGTCATTAGCGGCATAGCGGAGCCATACAGCAAGGTGACAATGTGGCTGGATGGGAATGAGATAGCACCAACCCTGGCGAACGCAGCGGGGTACTGGAGTTTCACCCTGGCTTCTTCACTGAGTTTCGGACCCCACTCCATCTCCGCCACCGCGACAGATGCGGCGGGCAACATCAGTTCGTTCTCAGATGAGTATTCTTTCTTCATCCAGAGGAGCCATTACGGTTGGAGTTGCGCCACTGCGCCCGCCTCCCCTGCCGTCTGGGCCTTGCTGACACTGGTCTTGGCTTTCGGCAGGCGCCGGCTCAGGTCTCCCCCTTGGCCGGGCGCCCCCGCCCCCGCTCCTGCTCGTCGCGGGCGTGGGCCTCGCGAGCTTCCTCGGGGCGCTCGCCCAGGTAACGCTGGCGCTGCCGTACCTCCAGGCTCGCGCTGGTCATCTGGCGCAGGCGCTCGCGCAGCGCTTCCACCCCCAGACCCCACACCCGCGCGGAGCCATCGTTCAGGGCGACCGCCAGCACGTCCCCCCGAGGACTGAAGGCCGCCACCGTCACGCGTTCCCCGTTACCGGCGAGCACCAGGGGCTCGCCGCTGCCATCCGCGGGCCACACCCGCACTGTTCCGTCCCCCGAGGCCGTCACCACCCGCGTGCCTCGGGGATCGAACCGCGCGGTGTGTCCTCGGAGCACGATTGCCTCCCCTGACGCCTCGGTGGACCACACCCACACCGTTTTGTCCTGGGAGGCGGTCAACACCCGCGCTCCGTCCGGGCTGAACTCCGCGCTCACCACCGCCTGCTCATGTCCCCTGAGCACCACCGGTTCACCCCGGCCGTCCGCGCGCCAGACCCGCGCCGTCCCATCATCCGAGGCCGTCACCACCCGTTCTCCCTCCGGACTGAAAGCCGCCGCCACCACCCGGCCCGTGTGTCCTCGGAGCACCACCGGCTCGCTGTAACCGTCCGCGCGCCAGACCCGCGCCGTCCCATCATCCGAGGCCGTCACCACGCGTCTCCCCTCGGGGCTGAAGGCCGCGCTCCGGAGGAACTCCGTATGTCCTTGGAGCACCACAGGCACGCCACGGCCATCCGCGCGCCAGACCCGCGCCGTCCCATCCCATGAGGCCGTCACCACGCGCTCCCCCTCCGGGCCGAACGCCGCTGTCACCACCCGGCCCGTGTGCTCTCGGAGCACCACCGGCTCGCCTCGGCCATCCACCCGCCACACTCGCGCCGTCCCATCCACCGAGGCCGTCACCACGCGCTCCCCGTCCGGGCTGAAGGCCACCGTTCGCACCTCGGCCCCATGTCCCTTGAGCAGCACCATGTCCAAGCCACCGCTCAGCCACCACACCACCGCCGTGCCATCCGCATGCGCGGTCGCCAGGTGCTCCCCCCGAGGGCTGAAGGCCAGGGCCTGCACCGCGCCCCCTCGGCGAGGCAGGGTGAGCGCCTGTGGCTGGGCGCGCCATCGCCATACGCGCGCACTGCCGTCCCGGGAGGCCGTCACCACGCGCTCCCCTTCCGAGCTGAAGCTCGCGGACAGCACCTCATCCGTGTGCCCCAGCAACTCCGCGGGCGCACCGGTCCCGTCCGTACGCCGCACCCGTGCCGTCCCGTCCCGCGAGGCCGTCACCACCCACTTGCCATCCGGGCTGAAGGCCACCGAGAGCGACTCCCCGGTGTCTCCCGCCAGCCGCATCCCCTCGCCCTTTCCGTCCGCCCGCCACAGGCGCACCGTCCCATCCGCATGCGCGCTCGCCACCAGCCCTCCATCCGGGCTGAAGGCCACCGCATTGACCAGACCGGAGTCGCTCCGCCGCACGCTGGGCTCCCCCTGCCCATCCGCGCGCCACACCCGTACCGCTCCGTCCACCGAGGCCGTGGCCACCCGGCTCCCATCCGGGCTGAAGACCGCGGCCCGCACGTCGCCAGGATGGGGGAGCACGGCCAGCTCGCCCCGCCCATCCGCGTGCCACACCCGCGCCGTCCCGTCCCGCGAGGCCGTCACCACCCGTTCGCCAGCCCTGTCGAAGGCCGCGGCCACCACGGCCTGCTCGTGGCCCCGGAGCACCACGGGCACCCCGGTGCCATCCGCGCGCCACACCCGCGCCGTCCCATCCCGTGAGGCCGTCACCACCCGTTCCCCCTCGGGACTGAAAGCCGCCGCCACCACTTCCCCCATGTGCCCCGCGAGCAGCTCCGGGCCCGCGCCCCCCTCCACCCACCACACCCGCGCCGTCCTGTCCGCCGAGGCCGTCACCACCCGCCGCCCATCCGGGCTGAAGGCCGCGGTCAGCACCTCCCCGCCGTGCCCCTCGAGCACTCGCGGCACGCCCGTACCATCCGCGCGCCACACCCGCGCCGTCCCGTCTCGCGACGCCGTCACCACCCACCTGCCATCCGCGCTGAGCGCCGCCGCGCGCACCGGTCCCCGGTGGCCCCGCAGCACCGCCGAGGCGAGCGGCTGCTGGAGCACCTCCAACGCCGCCTGCGTCCACGCCAGGTGTTGTTCGGGCTCACGCACCTCCAGCAGCACCAGCAGGGCCGCAGTGGGGTCCTCCCTGCGCAGCTTGTCCGCCACGAGCAGCCGGGCGAAATCCCGCAGCCGCTCCTGGTGCCTGCGCTCCTCGCGTGCCAGGCGCTCCGCCCGCTCCCGGCTCGCGTCGATGAACGGGTGCACCCGCTCGTCCAGCTCGTCCGGGTGGGCCTGCTGGAGCTCCAGGGCGTCCTCCAGACGCCGGCCTCGCAGGAGGTAGTCCTCCGCATGCGCCGATTCCCGCTGGGCCTGCCAGGCCTCCGCCCCCGCGCGCAGCTCGAGTCTCTTGCGCCGTCGTGCCTGTCCGTCCCGGAGCCACTCGGCCAGGGGCAGCCAGTTGCGCAGCAGCGCCTCGTGGGCCACCTCGATGGAGACCTCGCCCCCTTCCGCCTCGCCGCCGAGCACCAGCACCCGGGCCTCCACGAGCCGCCCCAGCACGGTGTCGAAGGCGCGGCGCGCCCGCTCCTCCATGGGACGCACCTGCTCCCGCCACACGCGCTGGCCGGTGAAAGGGGCCGCCCCTTCCCGCACATCCACCAGCTCCACCAGGAGCCGACGCATCTGGTGTCGCTCCTCCTCGCTCAGCTCCAGGTACAGCCTGTCCAGCTCCTGGGCGAGCGCCCCGGCCACGCCGCCCATGGCCTGGTAGGCGCTGTGTTTGAGCCATCGTCCCTCGCGCAGCCGCCACAGCCGCTCCAGCGCATGTGCCAGCAGGGGCAGTCCGCCCGGCTGACGCTCCACCTCCTGCAGGAGCCGCTCCGTCAGCCCTTCCTCCAGCATGAGGCCCTGCTGACGCGCGGGATTCTCAATGGCCTCGCGCAGCTCACCCGCCGTCATCTCCGGCACCAGCAGCAGGCGCTCGCCCTCAAAGAGCACCGCGTCCAGCCGGAGCCCACTCTCCGTCAGCCGCACCTCCGCGCAGCGCCCCAGGTAGTCCACCCGCAGCGTCGCGAGCACCACCGAGCCCCGCTCGGGCTCCCGCGAGGCCTCCCACAGCGCGCTCAGCAGCTCCATGCGCTCGCCCTCACCCAGGCGGGAGAAGGCCTCGTCCAGCGGGTCCACCACCAGGAGCCTCCGCTTGCCCGGGGTGGTCCGCGCCGAACGTGCCACCTCCGCCGCACCGGCCTCGCCCGCGCGCACCCACGTGAGTTCCCAGCGCTCGGGGGACAGCGTCGGCAGCAGTCCCGCCCGGAGCAGTGAGGACTTGCCGCTCCCGGAGGCGCCGGCGATGACCTGGAAGGCGGGGAACCGCCCCTCGGCGGCGGCCTCCACCCGCTGGAGCAGCGTCTGGCGGAGCGGCTCGCGGCCGAAGTAGCGCCGGTGGTCCTCCGGCTCGAAGGGCCGCAGGCCGCGGTAGGGCGGGAAGATGAAGGGGCGCAGGTCCGGCCCGTCCCCGGCGCGAGCGTAGAGCTGGAGCGAGGCCCCATCCATTCGAGCCCCCTCGAGCCGCAGTGCCTTGCGCGCCTCGGCCAGCGCCTGCTCCAGCGAGGTGTGGCGCCCGAGCAGCTCGCCATAGAGTGTGCGGGTGAGGGTGACGGAGCCCCCCGTGGAGAGTGGCAGCCGGGAGGCGACCACCGAGGCGAGGCCCGCGCGGTGGAGCTCGCGGGCCGGGCTGCCCAGGTGGTTGCCCGGGAGCCCCGCGTCGCCACCCCGGCAGGCGCACAGCACCACCATGCGGATGCGCTCGGCGTGCGGCTCGAGCGCGGCACGGAGCGCGGCGGCGTCCACCACGTGCGGCTCCCCATCCATCCACGGGGAGCTCCAGGCGAGGCCATACGCCCCGGGCTCCGAGGGGGCGCCATGGCACAGCAGGTGGAGCGCGGCGATGGGCTCCTCACAGGCGCGCAGGGCCCGCTCGAGCGAGGCGATGCTCACCTGGGGGAGCACGTCGCGGCCCGGGTCGAAGTCATACCCGGCGCGGGCGCAGGCCTGGGCGAGGGCGCGCTGGTGCGCCGCGGCGGGCACGTCCCCGGCCCAGGCGAAGAGGATGCGGCCTCCGGCGGGTGAAGGGGAGGCGGGTGGGTGGAAGCTCCGCGTCCCTGGCCGTTCGTAGCAAAGGGTGCAGCCCTCGAGGTCGCTCAGCGCCTGGCCGGTGGGCTCCAGCGTGAGCAGCTCCCAGGGGAGCACGCACAACTCGGCGGGCTCCAGACGCAGGGTGAGCCGCACCGGCCGGTGGGCCTCCAAGGCCTGCCACAGCCGTTGCTCGTCCTCGGCCCAACCCAGTGGCGCGAGGAAGGCGCGCAGCAGCTCGCCGAGCCGCTGGGCGGCGTTGGGGCTGGGGTGGCTGGAGCCCAGGCTGGCCAGGTCCTCCAGGGCACGCTCCCAGGGAAAGGAGGCGCGCACGGAGGTCCCCTCCTCGCGCAGGCGCAGGTAGTCCCGCGGCTGGAAGAGGAAGCGGTCGGTGTCTCGCGTGCGCTCGCCGGAGACGAGGTGGAGGGTGAGCTCCAGCGGGCTGGGGGCCACGGAGTGCTCGCTCACGGTTCAGCTCACGTGCAGCCGTTCACGGAAGTAGCGCCGGTACAGCTCGCAGCGCGGCAGCACGGAGGCCGCCTCCTGCCGCACCAGCCCCGCGCTCCTCAGCCGGATGAACACGCCCTCATCCGGGCAGGCGTTGCGTTGCAGCACCTCGCGCAGCCCCTCCTTGAGTTGCGGCTGGCTGCCCAGCCGGAAGAGCAGGTGGCGCAGGTGGTCTCCGAATGGCCCCCGGTCCTCCGCCGCCTGGGTGAAAAGGTCCGCCACGCGCAGGCTGCCGCTGGCCACCAGGTACAGCGCCTTGCGGATCAGGTAGGGGTGCCCTCCCAGCAGGGCGAAGAGCTCCCGCTCCTGCTTCGGTTCCAGCGGCGCGCCATGCCGCCGGTTGAGCTCCGCCACCTGTTCCGCGGTGAAGTCGCCCAACTCCACCGTCTGCCCCACGTTGAAGGGGGACTGCGTCAGGTTCTTGATGAACAGGAAGGGTTCGGTCGAGGTCACCAGGACGATGCTGAGCTTCTTCCAGACGGGCGTGGTCGGCAGCGCGCGGTTGTTGTGCCAGCTGCGCAGCATGCCGAAGAAGTCCGTGCCGAAGGGCAGCTCGAAGAGGGTCTCCACCTCGTCCAGCCCCAGCACCAGGGGGGTGTCCAGCCCGCGCAGGACATGGCCGCTCATGTACAGCCCGCAGCGCTGGCTGCTGCCAATGGGCTTCTTCCAATAGGCCTCCACCTGGTTCTCCAGCTCGAGCTGATCACTCAGGGAGCTGCAGAAGCGTTGGAAGAAGAGATCCGGGTCGGAGAAGGTCGGGGTGTCGAACTCCTGGAACGAGAGGTAGGCCACGCGCTTGCCGGCCTCGAGCGCGGCGGCCATGCCCCGCATGAGCAGCGAGCTCTTGCCCATCTGCCGCGCGCCCTTGATGGTGACGGTGGTGCCCTGCTTCTGTGAGACGGCCCTCGTCACCGCGGTATCGGCGTCCCGCACCACATAGAAGGCCGACTGCGTGTCCATGGCCCCCTCGAGGGTTGCATCCAGCTCGAGCGGTGCTGACGGCAGGGGGGGCGACAGGGCGGACGCGGCGGACTCGGACGGCGCCGTGGCCCGGGGGAGGTTCGGGGCCGCCGGTGCGGTTCCAGCTCCAGCCAGCGAGCCTCCGCTCATGGCCCTGGCGAACTGCTCGAGCAGACGCGGGGTGTCCTCCGGCCCTTCCCATAGGGCCCAGTTGATGGGACTGAGGTATCCGTTCAGGGGAGGGGGGAGGCGCTCGTGGTACGCGACCCGGACGGGGAGCAGGACCGGGCGGCCCCGCTGCGACTGCAGCCGGTGCGCCAGTTCGATCTCCGTCAGGGCCACCTCGCTGTTGACGGAGAACGGGGACAGCAGCGCGATGAAGAAGTCCGCCTGGCGGATCTCCGCATCGATGCGCTCCACCCACTTCTCGCCCACCAGCATGGAGGTATCGATGAAGACCTCGTGGGAGACCTTGAGCGCCTTGTAGAGGGCCTGGGCGAGGTCCTGATCCGGCGTGACATCGCGCTTGTAGCTGATGAAGACACGGGCCATGGGTCTCTCTCGTGTTATCTCACCGCGGTTCGTGCGGGTCCTCGCCCGCGCCATTCTTCACGGGGCCTCGTACCCGAGTCGTATCGGAATCAGGGCAGGTCGGGGCACGTCTTTCGATAGGCGACGGCGTTGCCCACATCGGGGGGCCACTCATGGGGGGTCAGGTTTCGAGGCAACAAGGCGCATGCGAGCTGGATCCAGTCCTCTGGCTGTACGGGCCACAAGCGCGCGGTGTCATCTTCGCTGGCGGTGGCCACGCGCGAGCCATCCGGGCTGAAGGTCACGGCCAGGACGCGGCCCTTGTGCGGCAGGCGAGCGATCCGGCGGCCGGTGGTGGCGTCCCACAGGCGTGCCGAGTCGTCCTCACTGGCGGTGGCCACGAGCTTTCCGTCCGGGCTGAAGGCCACGGCGGTGACGGTGTTGGCGTGATGCAACTGCCACCGCTGCTGGCCCGTGGCCACGTCCCACAATCGCGCGGTGCTGTCGTCGCTGACGGTGGCCAGGCTCCTGCCATCCGGGCTGAAGGCCAGCGCGGTGACGAAGAGGTCGTGCCGGAGGGGAGTGCCCTGGGGCTCGCCGGTGGCCGTGCTCCACAGGCGCGCGGTGTTGTCGTCACTGGCGGTGGCCACGAGCCTTCCATCGGGGCTGAAGGCCACGGCGTTGAGGGAGCCATCATGGGTCAGGGGGCTGGCCAGGGGCTCGCCGGTGGCCGAGCTCCACAGCCGCGCGGTGCTGTCATCGCTGGCGGTGGCCACGAGCTTTCCGTCCGGGCTGAAGGCCACGGCGGTGACGGCGTCGGCATGGTGCAGCAGCGCCCGCTGGCGCCCCGTGGCGATCTCCCAGAGCCGTGCGGTCTTGTCCTCACTGGCGGTGATGACCAGGCCGCCGTCGGGGCTGAAGGCCACCGCGAGCACGTTGTCCTCGTGGGTCAGGCGCGCCAGAGGAGTGCCGGTGGCCGCGTTCCACAGGCGCGCGGTGTTGTCATCACTGGTGGTGGCCACGCTCCTGCCATCCGGGCTGAAGGCCACGGCTCGGATTCGGGCGCCGTGCCGCAGGGGCCTGGCCAGGAGCTCGCCCGTGTCCACACGCCACAGGTGCGCGACGTTGTCTTCACTGGCCGTGACCAGGGTTTCGCCATCGGGACCGAAGGCCATGGCGGTCACTGCATTGTCATGTGACAGGAGCACGAGCGGAGAGAGGGGAGCCACCCCCCACAGAAAGGCGTTTTTGCCGTCGCTGGCGGTGGCCAGCGCCTTGCCATCGGGGCTGAAGGCGACGGCGTTGACGGAGTTCTCATGGGGCAGGAGCACGAGCTGCTGCCCTGTCTTGGTTTCCCACAGGCGAGCCGTCTTGTCGCCACTGGCGGTGGCCACGAACCTGCCATCGGGGCTGAAGGCCACGGCCGTGACGGCCTTGTCATGGGGCAGGTTCCCACTGGGCTGGCGGGTGGTCACCTCCCACAGACGCGCGGTCTTGTCATCGCCGGCGGTGGCCAGGTACTTCCCGTCCGGGCTGAAGGCCACGGCGTTGACGGGGCGTTGATGGAGCAGCCGGGCCTGGAACTCACCGGTGGCCGCGTTCCACAGGCGCGCGGTCGTGTCCGCGCAGGCGGTGGCCAGCGACTTTCCATCTGGGCTGAAGGCCACGGCGGTGACGCGACGCAGATGTTGCAGGGGCCTGGTCAGGGGCTCGCCAGTGGCCGTGCTCCACAGTTGCGCGGTGGTATCATCACTGGCGGTGGCCACGCTCTTGCCATCCGGGCTGAAGGCCACGGCGTTGACAGAGCCCTTGTGGATGAAGGTCCTGCCCAGGGGTTGGCCGGTGTCTGTGCTCCATAGGCGCACGGTGCCATCATCACTGGCGGTGGCCACGTTCTTGCCATCCGGGCTGAAGGCCACGGCGGTGACGGCATCGGCATGGCGCAGCAGTGCCCGCTGGCGCCTCGTGGCGGTCTCCCAGAGCCGTGCGGTCTTGTCCTCACCGGCGCTGATGACCAGGCTGCCGTCGGGGCTGAAGGCCACCGCGAGCACGTTGTTCTCATGAGCCAGGTGCGCCCGGGGCTTGCGGAGTTGAATGAGCGAGCGAACGAGCGAGTCCATGGCCTCGGGGGAGGGGTGGATCCGCGCGGCTTCCGTGGAGAGCGCGGCGCTGACGGTCAGAGCCGAGGAGGCACCGCGGAGCGTGGTATCCGCCTGGTTCAGGAAGACATAGGAGGCGGCCTCGCGCAGCTTCTGTCCGACCTCGGTTCTGGCGAGGGCGATTTCCTGCTCCGCCCGGGTCTTGTTCTCCTGGGCCTTTATCGCCTCGGCCTGCAGCTGCTGCGCGTTCCTGCGGAACTTGTCGGCCTCGCTCTTGGCCTGGCTGGCGTCCTTCTGGAGCCTTTGCGCCTCCTGTCGGGCCTCGGCGCGGATCCTGTTGGCCTCTTGCTCCACCAGGCGCTTGTCGGCCTCGGCCTCGGCCCTGAGTGTCTGCGCCTGGTCCAGCTGCTCGAGGGTCTCCAGGCGAGCGCGCTCCGTCTCCTGGAGCCTCGTGAACAGAACCACGGAGGCGGGCAGGAGCACGGCGAAGCCGGTGATCACCAGCCCCAGGGCCGCCAGCCGTACCACCCGCCAATCCACCGGGAGCTGGCTCCGGGCCCAGGCCACGGTGAAGACACGCTCATAGATGGCGTTGCGCACCCGCAACACCTCGCCCTCCCGGCGCACCACCCCCGAGAGCTTGAGGTGCGCCTTCACCAGCGCTCGCTCCTCATCGAGCACCCGCCGGCCGCGGCGGATGTCCTGGTAGGTCCTGAGCACCCGCTCCGGGTCCGGCGCCCGCCGGGTCAGCATGTCGCGGACGAACACCAGGTTGTTGTCCTGGAAGCTCTTCTCCGCGAAGAAGGTCCGCTCCACCACCTGCGACACGTCCTGGCGTGTCCAGGCGCCATCGCGGGTCCGCGGCTGCTCGTCGACCAGGGCCTGGCAGAGCCGCTGCGTCAGGTAGGGGTGTCCTCCCGTCCACTCCAGCACCCACTCCAGGGTCCGCCGCCCCTCCTCGGCCGAATCCGCGAGCCCCTGTGCCAGCGGCGCGGCCTCTTCCAGGGTGAAGTCCGTGAGCTCCACCCGCTGCCCCAGGTTGAAGGGAGTGCGCTTCTCGTCCTGGATGAGGTCTCCAGGAGTGGCCACGCCCACGAGCACGAAGGAGAGCCGCGCCAGCTCCGGGTTGCTCGCGCGCGCGTTGTAGAGGTAGCGGATGGCCGCGTAGAAGTCATCGGTGAAGCCCATGCCCAGGGTGGTGTCGATCTCGTCCACGAACACCACCACGCGCTGCTGGACCTCCGCGATCACCACCTCTTCCAGGAAGCGCGTCAGGCGCTGCACGGGGCCCTGGTCTCGGTTGCGGCTCCACCACTCGGTTGCGTCCGTGCCCAGCTCGAGCTGCTCCTGGATGACGACCAGCAGACCCACGTACCACTGGTCCGCCGTCACCTGCTTGCCAATGCGCGTCAGGTCGATGATGACCGAGCGGATGCCCTCTTCGTAGAGCTGCTCGGCGGTGCGCACCATCAAGCTCGACTTGCCCATCTGCCGAGCTGTCAGGACGAAGGCGAAGGTACCGGCCCGGCACAACTCCACCATCTCCGAGTCCGCCCGCCGGGCCAGGTAGACGCCTCCGCCCGCCTGCACCGTTCCGCCCACTGTGTACAGGCGCGTGTCGCTCACGCCGCGAGTATCCTCGGCCGTTGCCCCGTGCGTCCCTGGATTTTTCAAGGTGCTCCTCTGCCTGCCCCTCATCCTGGTGTGGAGCAGTGTCGGTCTTCCGGTATGGGTTTCGGCACTCGCGGCCTGATGGGGTGAACGCTTACCTGTGCTTACCCCGGCGTCTGAGCCACAACATCATCACCAGCCAGACGCCGCTCGCGGGGATCGTGGGAGCAGTGGAACAGCTCCAGCCATAATGGCTCTCGGGGGCGGCGAGGTGGAAGGCGACGGAGGCGGGCTCACTGACATTGCCAGCCTCATCGGTGGCCGTGACGGAGACGGTGTGGGTTCCGAACGTGAGCGGCTTGGTGGGCGTGTGGCTCCAGGCCCCCATGGCATCGAACTCGACCTGAACCTCTGCTCCATCCAGCGTGACATGCACCTCGCTGCCCGGCTCCGCGGTGCCGATGATGTCCGGGGTCCGTGTGGCGTAAATGTTTTGATTCTGGAATGGCGTCTTCACCTGGGGGGCCGCTGGTTTCGTCGCGTCCACGAGGATGACCTGCCCACCGGTCTTGCCATGGGTCATGACGGACAGGAAATAGTAGCCCGTCGGCAAGGACGGCAGGATGAAGGTGTGCTCGGTATCCGAGGAGGAGACCCATTGGGAAACGCGTGTCAGCGCCCCGCCCTCCACTGCTACCAAGCTGATCATGGGAAGGGTGGAGGCGGAGCTGTGGGCATTGCCGCCACCGGGCTCGGAACTGCTGTGCAAGTGCTCTCCGGTGAGACTGAGCGTATCTCCTGGTTTCCTGGTACGAGTGAGCGGTTTGATGATGGGGCCCGAATCCGCGTCCCCGGGATTCATCGCGATTTCGTATACCTGGGCGCTGTTCAGGCGGCGGTCTCCATCCGAAATACCTCCGGTGACCAACACCTGGCCGGAGGGCAGCAGCGTCGCTGTCTGGTTGATGCGAGCCGTGCCCAGGGGCTGGGCGGAGCTCCATTCACCCAGCGCCGGGTCATACACCTCCGCGCTGGAGAGGATCTTGCTTCCATTCGTGCCCCCGGTGACCAGCAGCTCGCCAGAGAGCAACAGGGTCGCCGTGTGGGCGTAGCGGGCCGTGGCCAGTTGGTGAGGCGCCGACCACGATTGCTGCTTGGGGTCGTAGAGTTCCACGCTGGAGAGGGGAACGCTCTCATTTCTGCCTCCAACGACCATCACTAGGCCGGAGGGGAGCAGCGTCGCGGTATGCTCGGAGCGGGCGGTGTTCAACGTCCGTGAGAGGCTCCACTCGCCGTTCTCGGGGTTATACAACTCGGCACTGTCCAGGGGGCTGTCCTGGCCCGTGGTACCACCGACAACCAGCACCAGACCTGAGAGTAGCAGCGTCGCGGTGTGCCCGAAGCGGGCGGTGCCCAGCGCCTTCGTGGGCGTCCACGAGCCGATCACCGGGTCATACAACTCGGCGCCATCCAGGGGGCGATTGTCATCCACGGTGCCTCCAACGATCATCACCTGGCCAGAGGCCAGCAGCGTCGCGGTGTGTCCGAAGCGGGCGGTGCTCAGGGGCTGAATGGGCTTCCATGAGCCGCTCATCGGATCATACAACTCGGCGCTGTCGAGGGGACGGCCTGGGCCTGCGGTGCCCCCGGCGACCAGCACCTGACCGGAAGGTAGCAGGGTCGCGGTGTGCTTGAAGCGGGCGGTGCCCAGGGGCAGCGTGGGCGTCCACGAACCGCTCGCTGGATCATACAGCGCGGCGCAGTCCAGGGGGATGCTGCCGTCTGGAGAACCCCCGGTGACCAGCAGTTGACCGGTGGGAAGCGGCGTCACCGTATGGCCCGAGCGGGCGACAGGCAGTGTAGCCACGTCCCGCCAGTTCCCCGGCATCGGGGCGTACACTTCCGTGCTCTCAGAACCTTTATTCTCAAAGCCTCCGGCGATCAGGACCTTTCCCGAGGGCAGCAGCGTCGCCGTGTGCTGGAAACGGCCGGACGCAAGGGTTCCGCTGGGGCTCCAGGATTTATTGTCCGGGTCATACTCCTCCGTGCTGGCGAGGCCGCTGCTCCCCCCAGCTCGGCCTCCAACGACCAGTACCTTGCCCGAGAACAACAGCGTCGCTGTATGCCCGAGGCGGGCCTGACTCGGCGAATCCACGGCGTTCCAGGAGCCCTCGTTGTATACCTCTGCCTTATCAATGCCACTGCTGCCATCCGTGGTGCCCCCAACAACCAGCACCTGGCCCGTGGGCAACAGCGTCGCAGTGTGCCCGGAGCGGTTTGTGTTCAGCGAGCCATCTGAATCCCACGTGCCACGCTCCGGGTCGTACACCTCTGTGTTCTTTTCTCTGGCCCCTCCGGCGACCAGCACCTTACCCGTGGGCAATAGCGTCGCCGTATGCCTGAAACGGGTAAAGTTCATCGAATCCACCTCTATCCAGATGTCTTCCTTTGGGTCGTATACCTCCGCCCTGGCGAAGCCGTTCACGCCATCCGTGGTGCCTCCAACAACCAGCACCTGGCCTGTGTGCAACAGCGTGGCCGTGTGGTCGAAGCGGGGAAAGTGCATAGCATGCATGGAGTACTTCCATGTTCCCTTCATGGGGTCGTACACCTCGAAGGTGCCAAGAGCATTGCCTTGGGAATCGACTCCTCCTGTGACCAGGACCTTGCCGGAGGGCAGCAGCGTGGCCGTGTGGTTGTAGCGCGCGGTACGCATCGCTCCGGTTCCTTGCCACGTTCCAGTGCTCAAGTCATACAGTTCCGAGCTGTTGAGAGCTCTTGCTGTGGCATTGCTCCCCCCCACAACGAGTACCTTGCCCGAAGGCAACGGCGTGGATGTGTGATTGTAGCGGATGGAGCCCATGGAAGGGCTGCTTTTCCATGCTTCTTCCTCGATGATAGGGCTCGCCAACTGCGCCGATCCCATTTTCAACAACGCCTGCGGATGTTGGCGAAACCCTGCGGTGATGGTACCGCGGTTCTCCCCGTTGAGTTCCTCCGCTTCCCGGCTTTCCGGTGAGATGCAGCCCAACCACACGCACGCTAGGAAAAGTAGGCTTCTGCTGCTCAGGGTCATCCGCCGACTGAGGCGGGAGAGGATTCGTCCCAGGAACACCAGACCCAGCAGTGCCAGCGATGGCTCTCCAGGGCTCGCCGCGCAGCTTGAGGGGGTTGTGTCATCCCCTTCAATGGTAAAGACATGTTCAGAGGAGGGGATGCTAATATTGCCTGCCGCATCCGTTGCGGTCGCCCATGCGGTGTGGTTCCCGTCCTTCAGCTCTTCTGCAAGGGAGACGCTCCACTGCCCCTTTGTGTCCGTCGTGCTCTCGCCTACCTTCTTCCCATCCACATACACCTCCACCGTACTGGAGGGCTCCGCCGTGCCACGAATGGTGGGACTGCGGGAGGCCACCTTGCCTCGAGGCTCCAGTACCTCGGGCACGGCAGGTGCCTGGGTGTCCACGGTGAAGGTGCACCGCTCTGAGTCCAGGCTCGTGTTTCCCGCCTTGTCGGTGGCGGTCGCATGGGCAGTGTGCTTCCCTTCATTCAGATTCATGAGGGTGAAACTCCAAAGCCCGTTCATGTCTGCTGTGGTTGTGCCTTGCACCTCCTCATTCACATGCACTGTTACATTACTCCCTGACTCCGCTGTACCGCTCAGGGTGAGCTTGGGGATCTTGATGAGCGCTTTCGGCTGTGTCACCACGGGAGCTGAGGGCTTCTGAGTGTCCACGGTAAAGGCGCGCCGCTCGGATTCAGGGCTGAGGTTGCCCACGGCATCCGTTGCAGTGGCCCAGGCGGTGTACGTCCCGTCTCCCAGAGCAGTCTCCAGGATCCATCCCCAAGCTCCCGTGGCGTTCGCTACAACCTTTGTACTGGCCTCGACAGGACCACTCAGATACACGTGAACCGTACTGCCCGGCTCCGCAGTGCCTTCAAGGGTTGGCAGGGGGGTGTTGGCAACGGGTTTCACGATGGGCGCTCCAGGCGGAATCCCATCCACATGCAAGACTTGTCCTCCGGCAACGCCATTCGCCAGAACGAAGAGCAGGTGATAGCCATCGGGGATGTCAGGCAGGATGACCTGCACGGACGTGTCCGTGGCATTTATCGTAGACAGGTTCTTCAGCTCTCCCCGAGGTGACGCCTGCAGGCGGACAATGGCCAGGTCACCACTGATGCTCTTGAAGCCTCGTCCCTTCACGACGAAGTTTGCCTTGGGTCTCTGGAGGGGCAGCGGATGGACGACAGGGCGTAACTCGTTGGCGGCCTTCGGCTCGTCATACACCTCCGTGCTGGACGAGAGGCCTCCACTCGGGTTCTTGCCTGCGATCACCAGCACCTGTCCCGTGGGCAACAGCACGGTCATCGAGTCCTCGCGAGGCTCGATCAGCCTGTCCGTGAGCGCCCACTTCTTTTGCGCGGGGTCATACACCTCGACCTCGTCCAAGACGCTGGTATCGCTGGTTCCGCCGAGCACCAGCACCTTGCCTGTAGGCAGCAGGTGCGCCGCGTGGAGCTTGCGCGCTGCATGGAGAGGATCCACTTCAATCCATGTCGGCTTCCGCGGGTCGGGGTCGTACAACTCAGCGCTGGAGAGGGCTTTGCTTCCATCGGTGCCTCCGGCCACCAACACCTGACCCGTGGGCAACAGCACCGCCGTGGAGGAGGCGCGAGCAGTGCTCATCGGGGCCGTTATAGTCCAGGTTCTCTCCTTCAGGTCGTATACCTCGGCGCTGGAGAGAGGTTTGTTTTCATTGTCCAGGCCTCCAGATGCCAGCACCTGTCCGGTGGGCAGCTGCACGACCAGAGGCTCTCTGCGAGGAGTGCGCATGGAGCCCGTCGTGTCCCATTTCCCGGTGTTCGGGTTGTACACCTCGGCGGTGGACAGGGACTCTCCGTTTTCACCCACGCCTCCGGTCACCATCACCTGTCCCGTGGGCAACAGGAGCGCTGAGTGGGAATGACGGGCCTCATGGAGAGGGCCAGTGGTGCGCCAGGTGTTCGTCACCGGGTTGAACAGTTCGGCGCTCACCAGGGCTTCGTCTGCGCTCTCGGCCCGCAGGCCCTTGCCACTCGAACCTTTGCCTCCAACCACCAGAACCTCGCCCGAGCGCAACAGCGTGGCCGTGGCGGATGCGCGGGACGTGCCCATCTCTGCTGTCTTTGTCCACGTCTTGGCTTCGGGGTCGTAGAGTTCCGCGTGGGCCAAGGGGCCGCTGGAACCCGAGCCTCCAGTTACCAGCACTTGGCCATTGGGCAGCAGCACCGCCATGGCCTTCGTGCGGGCCTCCGCGAGCTTGGCATCTATAGAGCTTGAGGCCCCCCCTGGGGTCCCATACACCTCCGCGATAGCGAGGACGATGCCGCCTGGGCCCGTGCCCCCGGTGAGCAGCACCTCGCCTGAGGGCAACAACATCGCCGTGTGCTCATAGCGGGCCGTGGCCAGATCACTTGGGGTGGTGCTCCACGTCCTCGCAGCCGGGTCGTACACCTCCGCGCTGTTGAGGGCGCCTCCCAGGCCCGAGCCTCCAGTGACCAGCACATTGCCGGAGGGCAACAGCGTCGCCGTGTGGAAATAGCGGGCAGTGGCCAAAGCGCCCGAGGTGGTGTTCCACGTCCCCGCCTCCGGGTCGTACACTTCCGCGCTTTTGAGGGGGCCGCCTGAGCCATAGCCTCCGGTAATCAGAACCTTCCCGGAGGGCAACAGCGTCGCTGTATGGCTGGAGCGGGGCTGGGTCATGGAGGTCGTGGTACTCCAAATCCCCATGCTCGGGTCGTACACCTCCGCGCTGGAGAGTTCACTGCTCATGTTGAAGCCTCCGGTGACCAGCACCTTGCCTGAGGGCAATAGTGTCGCAGTGTGCCTGTCACGACCCGTGGCCAGGGCATTGGTGGTGGTGTTCCACGTCCCCACCTCCGGGTCGTACACCTCCGCGCTGGTGAGGTAGCCGCTTGAGCCAAGGCCTCCGGTGACCAGCACCTTGCCCGAGGGCAATAGCGTTGCCGTATGGCTATGGCGGGCAGTGAGCAGAGAGTTCGTGATACTCCACGTCCCTGTGTTGGGGTCGTATACCTCCGCACTGGTGAGGTAACCGCTTGAGCCAAGGCCTCCGGTGACCAGCACCTTGCCCGAGGGCAACCGTGTCGCCGTGTGTCGACTGCGGCCCGTGTGTAGAGAGCCCGTGGTGCTCCACGTCCCCGTGGTTGGGTCGTACACCTCGGCGCTGAGCAAGGGGACGTTGCCGGGGCCTGTTCCTCCTGTAACGAGGATTTTGCCAGAGGGTAGCAGCGTCACCGTATGACTGGTGCGGACCATGGCCAGAGAGCCCGTCCGGTTCCACGTCCCCGGATCGTACACCTCCGCGCTATCCAATCGACCGTCTGAGTTTTCGCCTCCAGCAACCAGAACCTTACCAGAGGGCAACAGGATCGCCGTGTGGCTCTGGCGGGCCATGGCCAGAGAATCCGTCTGGCTCCACGTCCCCAACTCTGGGTCATACACTTCCGCACTATCCAAAGGGGTAGGGGTGGCGCTTGGGCCATTGCTGCCTCCGGTGACCAGGACCTTGCCGGAGGTCATCAGTACGGTCCTGCACCAGCGGCGGGCCGTGGACATGGGGTTCGTTGAACTCCACGTCCCCGCGACAGGGTCGTACACCTCCGCGCTGGCCAAGGGATCGTCGCCTGCGCCTGCGCCTCCAGTGACCAGGACCTTGCCGGAGGGCAACAGCGTCGCCGTGTGCGTGGTGCGGGGCGTAGCCAGATCGCCCGTGAGGCTCCACGTCCTCGTGTCAGGGTTGTACACCTCCGCGCTCTTCATGGGAGTGTCGCCTGTGTCACGGCCTCCGATGACCAGGACCTTGCCGGAGGGCAACAGCGTCGCCGTGTGCCAACGGCGAGCCGTGGCCAGAGCGCCCGTAGGGCTCCACGTCCCCGTGTCAGGGTCGTACTCCTCCGCGCTGCTGAGTTCGCTGCTTGAGCCAAGGCCTCCGGTGACCAGGACCTTGCCGGAGGGCAACAGCGTCGCCGTGTGGCCAAAGCGGGCCTCGGCTAGAGGGGGCGTCGTGCTCCACGTCCCCGTGTCAGGGTTGTACAACTCCACGTTGGCCACGGGCGCGCCGCTTGTGCCTTCGCCTCCGGTGACCAGGACCTTGCCTGAGGGCAACAGCGTCGCCGTGTGCGAACGGCGAGCCGTGGCCAGAGCGCCCGTAGGGCTCCACGTCCCCGTGTCAGGGTCGTACACCTCCGCGCTGTCCATGGGAGTGTCGCCTGTGCCAAGGCCTCCGATGACCAGGACCTTGCCGGAGGGCAACAGCGTCGCCGTGTAGGTCTCGCGGCTCGTGTTCAGAGAGCCCGTGGAAATCCACCCCGGGCTCACCATGAGCGGGCCTACCATTGCCCTCCCCATTTCTCCCCGCAGTGCCGTCACCTGCCATTCTCTTCTTTTCTCTACCTGCCCCGCGCTTCCAGCCACGAGGCTCTCCACTTCTTCCTTTTGTTCTGGACGAAGGCCGCAGCCCAGCCCCCCCCACATCATCAGCAGCAGCAGTTTCGTCACTCCTCCATGGAGAAAGGGAACACTCCTCAACGGCGAGTTCCTCATATGCGGATCTCCTCGTGGCTCATGTGCGCATCCGACCAACTGGATTGCGAGACACACCAGGACGGCTCCCCAGGTGGGGCGCCGCTTTCACCGGCAGGGGCCGCCCTTTGCGCGCCTTTACGCGTCAATGGGCGGCGGCTGATGCGTCAGCGCCCAAGGTCCCCTCTGGGGTCTTGGTGGAAGCCAGGTTGCCACTCGATCCGTTTCGGTGCTGTGATGCGCCTCACCCTGCGGACGTGAAATGCCGCACACGGACCTTCCACATCACCGGTCCTCGCTCGTGATGCTCGGCTTAGTACTACAGTGGGACTTCTAAAACGGCATGAGGGAGGACCCGCGCACTGCACTGCATGGACCTCTCCTCTGTTAGGGTAACGGCGCCAGCTCGGCGCGCAACTTCCCAGGTCAACCCGACGACACTACCTGACCGGAGGGCAGCCAGGGGTCAGGACGTTGGGAGTGACTGCGGAGGTGGAACGGTTGAACCCAATGGGAGAAGTAGCATTCCCAAAGGGGGAAGCCATGCTCGCCACTGCCGCGTACGACGAGAGGGAGGTCCACATCATCCAGAAGCTCACCGCCGCGTGGGAGGAGGTGTTGACCTGGCTCAAGCGCCACTTCTGTCGTCCGGAGACACAGCGCTCCGCCGAGGCTTTCGTGCGGGCGCTGCTCTCGCGTGCCGAGCGCAAGAATGCCTGGGGTTTGGCGGAAGAAGCGGGCAGGTACAACCCCTACGCCTTCCAGCACCTGCTGCTCGGGGCCCGGTGGGATGCGGACGCAGTGCGCGATGACGTGCTGGCCTATGCACGCCAGCAGTTGGGCGAGGGAGGCGAGCTGGTGTTGGACGAAACGGGTTTTCTCAAGAAGGGGAACAAGTCGGCGGGAGTGGCGCGCCAGTATTCGGGGACAGCGGGTCGGATTGAGAATTGTCAGGTGGGCGTCTTCCTGGCCTATGTGACGCCTCGCGGGCATACCCTGATTGATAGGGAATTGTATCTCCCCCAGGAGTGGACGCAAGACAGGGACAGATGTCGCCAGGCTGGGATTGAGGACACGGTGGCCTTTCTTACCAAGCCGGAGCTGGCCCGTGTCATGCTCGAGCGCACTTTCAATGCGGGACTGAAGCCTTCCTGGGTACTCGGTGACGAGGTGTATGGCCGGGACGGGACGCTACGGCACTTTCTGGAGCAGCGGCACCAGCGCTACGTATTGGCGGTGGCTTCCAATACCTACGTGTGGCGGGGAATGGCTCAGGTAACGGCCGGTGAGGTGCTGCGAGAGGTGAAGCCGAGGGACTGGACAGTCCTGTCCGCTGGGAAGGGAGCCAAGGGTCCCCGTCTGTATGAATGGGCTCGTGTGCAAGTCAATTCGCACACGGGAACCCTGGCGCGGTGGCTGTTGTTTCGCCGGAGCCTGACGAATGCCACCGAGGTAGCGCACTATCTGGTCCATGCGTCAGCCAACACCTCGCTGGAGGCGATGGTGAAGGCTGCTGGGAGTCGCTGGACAGTGGAGGAATGCTTCGAGTCGGCCAAGGGCGAGGTGGGCCTGGACGAATACGAAGTGCGCAGTTACGCGGGGTGGTATCGCCATATGACATTGTGCATGGTGGCGCATGCGTTCCTGGCGGCTTCTCGGGTACTGGCCAACAACGAGGAGGAAGCCGTACTGCTCCCAAAAGCACTGGGCCCGATGCGTCGCCCTCGCCGGATGCTCCGGTTTCGTCGGCGCCAGGGCCTGGCCTCATCCGCTTCTCCATCCAGGAAGTCCGGCGGCTGCTGCTGAACATTGTCTGGGTGATACGGCCGGCCCTGGAGTTTGTCCTACACTGGAGCCGCTGGCGACGCCGCCATCAGGCCATCGCCAAGCTCTGCCATTACCGACGCAGAGACCCGGACCTCAAAGTCCCACTGTAGTATTAGAACCTGTTTCGGTAGGAGAAGAAGAGAGTAGGTAATGGCGCGTGAGTGGGACCAGGAGTTCGAGGAGAAAAAGGTTCCAGGAGCGACCAGGACAGCCCGAGCAGGAAAAAGGACGCAAAGGTCCATGAGCCTCCATCCCGTTGGGGCTGCGGCTGGGCTGTGATGCACGTGCGAAGTTGTCATCGCCCAGCACCTACGAGGGCAGCAGGTTGTGGAACCAGGTGATGATGCCCAGCGCCAGGTGAAGCATCGCCAGGTACGTGTCCTCACGCTTCTCCCAGCGCACCAGCAGACGACGGAACTTGTTGAATCCACCCGTGGGTGCGCTCCAACACCCAGCGCCGTGCCTTCTTGCCGCGCTCCGCGGCTTGTCCGGCTCGCCACGCTGAGGCAAGTGCAGGGTGAAGCCGTACTCCTCGGCCAGGGCCCGTACCTCGTCGTAGTCATAGCCCTTGTCCAAACACATCCCCTGCGGTGCGTGCGCACTGGGGGTGGGGCGCTCCACGGGCAGGGACTGGAGCGAGGAGCGCATCTGCTTGAAGTCAGGGACGTTGGCGCCAGCAACGGCCAGGCCCAGGGGAACACCGCGCCCATCGGTCAGCAGGCTCTTCTTGGTGCCCTTCTTGGCTCTGTCCGTCGGGTTGGGGCCCGTCTTCTCCCCTCCCAGTGGGGCCTTGCCCATGGCCCCATCCATCGCCAGCCACTCCCAGTCGATTCCAGCCAGAGCCTCATAGGCCAGCAACCCCTGGCGCCAGAACTCTCGGAACACCCCCGCCTCCAGCCACTCCCGGAAGCGCCGGTAGGCCGACGAGGGGCCGCAAATGCCCGTGGCCTTCAGCGCGCGCCATGGCATCCCCGTGCGCAGCACCAGCAGAATACCTTCCATGGCTCGCCGGTCGGGCGTGCGCGGGTTGTGGCACCCCATCGGATGAGGTGGCCTGGGCGGCAGAAGTGGCTCCATCTTCGCCCACAACTCGTCCGGTAGACGCCAGCCATCATCTTGCTTCACAAGCCCCATGGCTTCGGATTCACCTCCCATTAGAGAGAACTTCCGAAGTCAGGTTTTCCCTCCTACTTCTCCAGTCGCCCAGGGCCAGCATGCCCCGATGCTCCCTTCGCCGCTCCCTGGGCGGGTAGGCTCCTACCGAAACAGGTTTTTATCAACGCCAGACGAGGCAACATGCTCCAACGACGTCCGTGGGAGCGCCGCTCGTGAAGGCCTCCGTGGCCTGCCCGGTGTAGCCGGAGAGCGCCTGGAAGAAGGCCGCCACCTGGTGTTTCACGGGTTGGTCCGCGAAGCCGGGTGACGGGCTCAGGTCCGAGGCGAGCGTCTCCCCGAGGCGCCGGCCATCCGCCGAGGCTCCGTACATGGCGCTGAACTCGAAGTAGTTCTCGAACGTCCCCACCTGGCTGAGCGGTAGGCGGGCGCATCCTTCTCAGGGAAATGGAGCTTTGACCTGGACACCGCGGGTAAGATCCTCGATGTGCAGTACGAGTGGGAATGAGGATGGCCGTGTCGACTTTTCGCCAGGAGGACCCCTTGAGCTTCAAGACCGTACCGTCAATGACAGTCATCGCAGCGACCGAATTCCTGAGTGTGCAGGAGATAGGAATCTGGGGCGAAAAGCTCACGCCGATCATGATGGCGGAGCTCGAACGTTATGGTCTCACGACGACTGGGCCATGGCTCTTCATCTCCTACGGACGTGATGGCGAGCCGAGCAGGAGATTCCGTCATGACTATTGTGTGCCCGTCGGCAATCCAGACCGGTACAAGGGAGCGTTCCAGGTCCGCACGCTCGACCCGTTCCCCTGCTTCTTCACCCTGCACACGGGGGCCCTCTCCGAGGAGGGCCTCCGCGCGGGCTACGGAGGAGTCATCGAGGCGATCACCCGGGCCGGGCGGGAATTCAGCGGCGAGAGCCGCGAGGTCTGGCATGGCTGGACATCGGCGGACTCCACGGCCAACTCGTTCGAGATCCAGATCGGAGTGAAGTGACGTCCCTCCCGGACGTCACCTGCCCACCGCCGCCGGGGCTCGACGGGCCGCGCCGAGCTCCACCAGTGCATCGGCGATGCGGTCGATCTCCTCGACTTCGAGACCGGTGGACGCGAGCTCCTCGCGCGCCTTCCGCCGCGTGGCTTCGCGGTCCAGGCCGCCGGGGACGCGCGGCACGAGCGTGCTGATGCGTGAGCTGATCCGCGCGAGCGCCGGTCGTAACTCTCCATCGAGCGAGTGCACGGGCGCATCCGCGTTGGCGGGCGCGCGGAGCTGAAGTCGTTTGGCCGCATCCATCTGCGCCTGGAAGAGCGTGGTGATGGCCTCATCCGGAGGCGCTGGAACGCCCAGGGCCGCCGCGGCCTCGTGGACCTCCTTCCGGGCTGCCTCCAGCACACGCGCCTCCTGAGCGGGCACCTCGATGGGTTGGCCCTCGCGTCGTTTGGCCGTGGCCACCCTGGGCATCAGCGCCAGCCGCTCGGCGGTCGCGGAGAGCAGCGCGTCCACCGGCGTCGCGGTGGGCCCGGTGGCGCTGGGGCCCAGGTACCGCGCGCGGAGCCGCTCGAGCGCTCCGCTTGCCTCCTGCTGCAAGAGCCACGTGTCCAGGTCGGCGGCCAGCTCGGCTCGCGAGGCATCCACGTAGAGCGCCACCACGTCTCGGGTGAACGGGCCCACCCGCTCGATGCCGGAGAGGCCCTCGGCCCAGCGCGGACCCTCGAAAGTGTTGGTGAGCGCCGCGTCGGCCTGCCCGGTGGCCAGCGCCTCGCGCACCGCCGCGTTGTCGGGGATGGCGAGGATGCGAGCGTGGTGGAAGTGGGCGCGCGCCACGCGCTCCAGGTGTCCGCCCCGATTCACCGCCACGGTGAATTCGGGCCGGTCGAGTGCGCGCAGGAGCGCGAGCGGCTCCTCGGAGAGCGCGCTTCCGGGCGGAGGTGCCCAGGCCGGGCGCCGCAGGAGCAGCAGGGCTCCGTTGCGTGCCACGGGGACGGTGTAGCGCCCGGTCAGAGACCGCTCGGGCCGGAGGGTGATGCCACTGGTTGCCACATCGAAGCGATGGGCGATGAGGTCCGTCACCAGTTCCGGCCAGCGAAAGCGCACCCACTCGAGGCGGTATCCGCGGTCGGACGCATAGGACTCCATGAGCTCGGCGTCGAAGCCAGACGCCTGACCCTCGCGCAGCGTGCTGAAAGGCGGGTAGTCGCCGCTCGTTCCCACGCGGAGGACTCGGGTCTCGCGCGGGGGCGGGAGTGCCCGTGGCTGTGCCGCGCACGCCGTGAGCAGGGCCAGCAAGGTGCCCGCGAGGAGACGGAGCTCTCGGGCCTTCGGAGGAGGGAATGGGTGCATGAGCCGAGTCTGCCCCAGAGTCGCTCGGCACGGGCGGGAAGGGAGGCCTGGAGCGCGTCCCTCCCCGCCCGGGTCCTTCAGGGGATGGCCCTACGTCACTCAGGGACGCACGCGCCACCGCCCACGTCGTCCTCGGCGCAGACGTAGTTCGTGCGGCAGGAGCCTTGTGTTCCCACGCCGGTGCAGGTGGCGAAGCAGAAGGCCGCGGTGCCGTCCGTGGAGGAGTAGCACTGCGAGCCGTCCGGGCAGCTCGTCGCGAGGCAGTCCTGGGTGCAATAGCCCCCGGGGAAGTTGGTGGCGCAGAACCCCTCACCGCACTGGCTGTCGCTGGTGCAGGGCTGACCGACGATGGACGTCGAGGGCGTCTCATCCGACTGGTAGGGAATGAGGGTGAAGCTGACGTTGCTCACCGTCTGGCTCGCGTCGAGGGGAATGGGCTCGATGGAGGTGGCGTCGCGCCAGAAGCCCACGCGCTCCCCGTCCTCGAAGAGCTCGTCATCCCCGTCCTCGTCGATGGTGGCCAGTGCGTAGTAGGTGTTCGGCTCGAGCGACAGTTTGTAGGCATAGCCGCCCGAGGACGGCACCAGCGCGATGGCGTCCTCCTCCACCTGCCACTCGCCCAGGGCGTCCAGGTAGAGGAAGGCGATGATGGCGTCCTTGTCCGCGGTGGAGCCCACCTGGAACTTCACCAGCACATCGGCGCTGTTGCCATTGTCGGCGGTGAGGGAGAGCTGGGCCGCGTAGTTGCCGGTGGCCAGCCCCGAGGTGTTGATGGCGACGTCCAGCGACTGCGACCCATAGGGTGTCAGGCTCAGCGTCCCGCCCTTGGGGAAGGACAGCGCCGAGGCGTTCGTGCCCGAGGCCCTCGCCGTCACCCGGAGGTTTCCACCGCCCAGGTTGCGCACCGTGAGCTGCTGGGTGCCGCTCCCGGAGAAGGACATCTGGGTGGAGCCCACGCCGAGCTTCGGCGGTGCGGAGGGATCGAGCCCCCCCTTGGCCCTGAGCACGGCGGCCTGGGCGTTGACGAGCCCCGCGCCGCAGCCCTCGGAGCACTGGCTGGAGGTGTCCGCGGTGTCCTCGAGGATCTGCTGGACCTGGGAGGAGGTGAGGGTGGGGTTCACCGCCTTCATCAGCGCCGCGATACCGGCCACGTGCGGAGCGGCCATGCTGGTGCCCTGGTAGTAGGCCCAGATGGGCTGATTCGTCTTGTCCACGATGGTGGAGAGCACGCCGTCCGGCTTGCCATCGCCGTTGAGGTCCTCGGCCGTCTCGCCGCCGGTGGCCATCACGTCCACGGCGGTGTCGTAGTTGGAATAGCTGGCGCGTTTGCCATTGAAGCGCGTGGCGCCCACGCAGATGACGTTCTGCTGGTTGCAGGGCGAGAACTGGCTGGCCTCCATGTTCGAGTTGCCCGCGGCGACCACGATGACGACGCCCCTGGCCGTCACGGTGTCGATGACCTCCTGCAGCGCCTGGCTGGGGCTGGACTTCCCGCCGAGGCTCATGTTGATGACCTGGGCGGGGTTGTTGTTGTGGGGCAGGCCCGCCACGTCGATGCCGGCGGCCCACTGGATGCCCGCGGCGATGTCGGCGAACGAGCCGCCGTCGCGGCCCAGCACGCGCACCGGGACGATGCCTCCACTCCAGGTGACACCGGACACGCCCTGGCCCTCGTTGGACACGGCGCCGATGGTCCCGGCCACGTGCGAGCCGTGGTACGAGGAGCCGCCATTGGGCTCGTCGCCGCCCATGTCCGCGGGGTCGGTGTCACGTCCGTTGCCATCCCCCGCGGAGCGGGCATCGGAGATCATGTCGACGCCCGCGAGGACGCGGCCGTTCAGGTCCGGATGTCTGACGATGCCCGTGTCCAGCACGGCGGTGACGACGCTGCTCGAGCCCGTGGTGATGTCCCAGGCGGCGGGCAGGTTCATCATCGGGTAGTGCCACTGGCGCGAGTACCCGGGATCGTTGGGCGTCTTGAAGGCGTGGAAGCGCAGGTTCTTCTCCGCGTAGCTCACGCCGCTCATCTTCCCCACCAGTCTGGCGAGGTCGACCGTCTCGCCCGTCGTCATGGCGCGCAGCTCGCGGGGCTCGTAGCCGATGAGGTGCAGGTGCTCGGTGATGTAGCCCTTGTGCACCGCGCGGTAGCCGGGAAGGCTCACGCGGGCCAGCGCGGCGGCCTCGGGGAGGCGGGACTCCTCGAAGCGGACGACGACATCACCGGGGACGGCCTCGGCCTCGGCCGTGTCGCCGGTGGCGAGCTCCGCCCGTTTCACGCCCTGCTGTTTCGCGGCGATCGCCTGGGTGATGGACCGCGAGAGCCGCTGCCGGAGCCCCGCGTCCCGCAGCAGCGCGGGCCGGGAGGTCTCGGTGGCCGCGGACGGGAGTCGGAAGGGCTTCAGGGTGCCCCTCACCGTCCCCTTGTTGGAGGGAAGAGGATCGGGATCCTCTATCGAAGGACAGGCGGTGAGGCCCAACAACCCCAGGAGCGCGAAACGGCGGATCATCGAAGATTCCTCGGATGCGAAAGAGGTCCTCGCGCGACGCTAGAGCCCCGTGGGCCGACACGTCCAGATCACCCGGGTGTCAAGCACGCTGACACCCCGTGAGCAGGAACGGGCTCACATGCAGGTGGGGACGAACAGCCGCGCGAAGGACACACGTAGGTGCTGCTCGGCGAGGGGCTGTTGCCATGATCGTGACGGGTTCGGGCTCGGCCTCCTTCGTCACGGGCGCCGCGCTAGTCCCTACACACCCTCGAAGCCTCGGAGCGGCAGAGAGGGTGCACGGCGCAGCCAGTTGTCCTCGGGGTAATGGGCCGTGCCGTCGATGAGATGGACCGAGTAGGCGTGGCGGCTCCTGGGTGACGTGTTGGCCCCGCTCTTGTGGGGCAGAAGCCCGTGCAGCACGACCAGGGTGCCCTTCTCCACCTCCAGGGGCACCATCCCCTCCTCGGGCAGGGGCGTGGGGTCCAATACCCGGAACGTCGTGCCGCCTCCCTCGGTGCGCACGAAGCGCTTCTTCAAGCCCAGCAGGTGCCCTCCGGGCAGCGCCCACAGGCAGCCGTTCTCCAGCGTGGCGTCCTCCAGCGCGAACCAGAAGCCCAGGCAGGTGGACGGCTCCGTGTACAGGAACGTCGCGTCCTGATGACTGTTGACCTCACCCCCGATGTGGGGCTGCTTGAAGATATACATCGACTGGAGCAACAGGGGCTGCTTCAAGCCCAGCTCCGAGGCCAGCCCCGCCAGCTCTCGCGTGCGGGAGAACCTGTCGAAGAGGGGATCGAGGTCGTGCAGTGCGTGGCCGATCTTGTTGATGGACAGCGCCTTCTCCTGGCGCAGGGAGCCATCCGGCCGGAAGGCGTCCTCCTCGAAGAAGAAGTGGATGGCATCCCCCGACGACAGGAAGTACTCGTCCGAGGTCAGGGCCTGATCGTGCGTGGTGAAGATGGAGACCGTCTCCGGATGGAAGCCGGCGACCAGCTCCTCGGCCCGGGCTCTCAAGGCGTCGCAGGCCGCCGCCGGGACGAATCCGGGAAGCACGAGGAAGCCCTGCCGCTCGAAGTCTCTGGCTCGGTCCATGTCCTAGCTGACCTCCATGCCCAGCGCCTCGCGCGCGAAGCGAGACATGCGTTCGAGCAGCTCCTTGTTGTCGTCCAGGACACTCCGGCCGGACATGTTCGCCGCCTGCTCCAGCTTCTCGCTGCAGCGGAGATCCAGGCAGAGGTTCACCCCCACCCGGCGCTTCGAATCGACATCCGTGGTGAGCAGCCCGATCTGGTCCGCCGAGCCAGAGGCCCGGCACCACTCACACACCCGAAGCGCCAGGGCCTTGTCCCCCTGTTGATCGCGGCGGAAGGCGATGCCCGTGAGCCGTTTGCTGCCCGGCGCGGTGAACACGAGGAAGACGCGAACCCCGTAGGGGTCCACCCACGCGAGATAGTCGCGGACGAAGAGGGGGAAGCGGGTGCCCTTGGGCGGCTCGACGGACTTGCGATCCCTCGAGCGGAACGCGCTCAGGAACTCTTTCTCTGTCTCGATGCGGAACATCAGGGCCTCCCCAGGTTGCTGCGCGGCCTTATACCGCGCTCTCCGCATGGGACGTCCTCCCACTCCTCTCCCAGACAACAGGAGTCGGCTTCCCGGGTGAGGAGAATTTTGCATACACGAAGATCAACAACGGAACGCAGGACAGGGCTGTCATCAACAACGCGGGAGTGGTCTCCAACTACGTGGAGCCCTAGGCGTCCCGCCGGCACCCCGTCGATGGACCAGGGCTGGGAACGTCCCTCGCCCTGCCGCCCCGGCGCCGGGGAACGTCACATCGAGTGCCCCATCACTCTTTCTTCCGCGCCGGCCACTTCAGGCCAGACGCCTCCGGCCCGCGCCCACGAGCGCCCGGGCGAAGGGAAAGAGGGACACATGAGCACTCAGCGCAAACGAGGCACGCCGCGCAGTGAGGGAAGGCGGCTCGCCCCGACGACGTCTTCCCCGAGGATGGGCAAGGTCGTTTCCAAGCAGGGCGATCAGGCGGGCTTGGGCTCGGGCCTGGGCTTGATACGGAAGGCGGAGGCCTTTCGTCTCCGGATGAAGGCGGCCAAGACGGAGCTCTTCCTCAAAGCGCCTCCGCTGGCGAGCAATGGAGACGAGGCTCGCTACCCCAACCGGATCGGCAACTTCGCCAAGACGCTCCCCCACGACGAGCGGGGTGAGGTGGAGCCCGCGGCCTACGATGCGTACCTGAAGGGGCTGGCGGCCCAGAGCTTCGAGAAGCTCGAAGCCGTTCCTGGCGAGGGCCGCCTCCAGAATCCGCTGGGCGGACTGGCCTTCAGCATGGAGGGGCCGGACAGCGCGGTCATCGCCGTCAAGCCAGCGCCCGCCCTCGCGAGCGCCGAGTGGGCGGCGGACATGGCCGAGCTCTACTGGATGGCGCTCCTCCGGGACGTGCCCTTCTCCGCCTATGACAGCCATCCGCTGGCGCTCGAGGCCCGTAGGGACCTGGCACGCTTCTCCGGCTACACGGGGCCGAGGGATCCGGTGACAGGGGAGATCCGCGCCCAGGATCTGTTCCGCACCGACCATCCCGGCGTGCGGGACGGTCTGATGGTCTCCCAGTTCCAGCTCCAGACCTTCATCTACGACGGCATCCCCATCCCGCAGCGCTTCAGCACGGCCGTTCCGGAGCAGGATTTCCTCACCACCTTCCCGGAGTGGCTCCAGGTGCAGCGGGGTATTCGCGTCGCCACCCCCGATCCGCGGGATCCCACGCTGCGCTACATGCGCAATGCCCGTGACATGGGCCGGTCAGCAGGACAGGACATCATCACCTCGTCGTACATCAAGGCCGCCTTCATCCTCCTGTTCGCCTTCGGCGCCGAGGGCTTCGACGAGGCGAATCCCTACCATCCGAGCCGGAGCCGCCGGCAGGATGGCTTCTCCACCTTCGGCCTCTCCCACCTGATGGAGCTGATCGGCAAGGTGCACAAGTCCGAGCACCACTCCTGGTTCCAGAAGTGGCACGTGCAGCGCTACCTGCGGCCCGAGGAGGGTGGGGGGCGCGTGCACAACGCGAAGACGGGCGTGGCCTCCTATCCCATCCACGAGGAGCTGCTGACGCGCTCGTCGGTGCTGGAGCGCATCTTCGAGCTCAACCGCCGGCGCAACCGCGAGCGGCCGGAGATCGGCCAGGACGTGGGGACGTACCTGTTGCCCCAGCTCTTCCGCAACGGCTGCCCCAACAGTCCCTCCTACCCGGCCGGCCACGGGGTGACCGCCGGCTGCTGCGGCACGTTGCTCAAGGCCTGGTTCAACGAGGACCTGCCCTTCCCCAACCCGGTGAAGCCCACCGAGGATGGGCTCGCGCTCGAGCCCTACCGGGTGGGGGTGGACGGGCCCGCGCTCACCGTGGGCGGGGAGATCAACAAGCTCGTCCACAACCTCTCCCTGGGGCGGAACATGTCCGGCGTGCACTGGCGCTCCGATGACATCGCCGGCAACCTCGTGGGCGAAGAGGTGGCCATCCGCGTCCTGCGCGAGGAGAAGGCCCTCTACCCCGAGCGCTTCGAGGGTTTCCACCTCACCCGGTTCGACGGGACGTCCATCACCGTCTGAGCCACGCTCCTCCTGCTCCTGCTCGCCTTGCCGCGGAATCCGCGATTGTGTATCTGGAGTTCCCGGGCGCCTCTTGGGACGGAGGGGCGCCGCGTCACGGCGGTGGGTTTCGTCAGGCAGCGCAGGAGGCCTCTTCATGCTGTCGGCTCACCGTCCACGCTCCTCGCTCGCCCGCTCGACCCTCACGCAGATGGGCGTGCGCGTCGCGGTGATCATCGCCCTGGCCACCCTCCTCAGCTACCTCCACATCTTCAGGGCCTTCCGGGAGGAAGCCCTCGGACAGCTGGCGCGAAGTGTCATCAGGCGCGGCCAGCAGGAGCAGGCCATCCGCTCTCAAGCGGAGGGCAACCACGTCGTTCTCAGGAAGGCCATGCAGGAGCGGCTGCGGGCCTGGCAATCGCTGGACCCCCGACCCCGCTTCGACAGTCTGTTCATGTCCTTGCCGGATGGGACGATCCGCAGCCGCCCCGAGGGCTTCGATGGCACGCGCATGCCAGGGGTCCTCATTCCCAGCGGCGTAACGGTTGATGACGACTTCCGCCGCCGGATCCTGGCCGCGTATGACGTGGTGGACCTGTATGGGCCTGCCTTCCACGTTCGCTTCACGAATACATACATCTTCCTGCCGGAGGCGGCGATCGTCATCTACTGGCCGGAGCAGCCGACGTGGTGCTGGGATGTCGATCCATCCCTCATGAACCCTGACTTCGAGCTCTTCAGCATCTGCACGCCCAGGCGCAATCCCCAGCGGCGGATGGTCTGGACGGCCATCACGGTGGAGCCCATCTCCATCTCGCTCGCCACACCGGTGGATCTGGACGGCCGCCACGTCGCGTCCATCGCTCATGACATCCTCGTCGAGGAGTTGAAGGCTCGCACGCTCAACGACAGCCCACCTGGGGCCTACAACCTCATCTTCAGCAACGAGGCCGAGCTCATCTTCCACCCCGAGATGCAGATGAAGACCGGGGCCTTCGCCTACGATATCCTGAACGAGGATCGGCCATTGGATGCTGTCTTCGAGCAGGCGCTCTCCACGGAGCAGCGAGCCCATCTGCGCGCCATCTTCGAGCGGGTGAAGGGCCGCGAGCCCGGCCAGACCGTGCTGGAGCTGCCGGAGTACGACGAGTACCTCTCCGTGGCGTGGCTGAATGGCCCGGACTGGAACCTCGTGACGGTGTTGCCCAGGAGCACCGTGTCCTCGGCGGCCTTTGGGGCCGCGCGCTATGTCCTGGTCTTTGGTCTGGCGTCACTGCTCATGGAGCTGCTCATCATGTCCTGGGTGCTGAGGCGGCAGATCTCCCGTCCGCTGCGGGCCTTCACCCAGGCGACGGATCAGGTGACGGCCGGTGACTTCCAGGTCGCCTTCCACGACTCGCGCGACGACGAGCTGGGGCAGCTGGCCCGGGGCTTCGAGCTGATGGCCCATGAGCTCCAACGGCGCGAGGCGGCCCTGCGGGAGGCCAACGAGGGGCTGGAGAGCCGCATCGAGGAGAGAACCCGGGAGCTGCGGGAGAAGAACCTCCAGCTGGAGGGCGCGCTGACGCAACTCGAGGAGACGCAGGAATTGTTGGTGGAGAAGGAGCGGCTGGCCTCCCTGGGCGCCCTGATGGCTGGCATTGCCCATGAAATCAAGAACCCGCTCAACTTCGTGAACAACTTCGCCCAGCTCTCGACGGGCCTCGTCCAGGAGTTGCGCGAGGAGCTGAAGGAGCAGCCGTCAGGCCAGGGGGACTCCTCTCTTCAGCGGATGGACGAGCTGCTGAGCTGGCTCGAGCAGAACGTCGGGAAGATCGAAGAGCATGGCAAGCGGGCCGACAGCATCTTGCGCACCATGCAGTTGCACTCCCACACGCAGGCCAACGAGCGAGTGCCCACGGACCTGAACGCGCTGGTGGAGGAGCAGGTGAACCTGAGCTCCCAGAGCCTTCGGAGCACCCACCCGGGCCTGGAGGTGCTCTTCACCAAGGACCTGGACCCCTCCCTGGGGTTGGTGAAGCTGGCTCCACAGGACTTCGGGCGGGCCCTCCTGAACATCCTCAACAACAGTCTGTACGCCGTGGCGGAGAGGAGGAAGCAGGTGGGGCCGGGCTTCACTCCCGAGGTGAGCGTGAGCAGCCGGAGCGAGGGCCCTCGGGTGAGGATTCTCATCCGCGACAACGGCACCGGCATTCCGCGCAAGCTCCACGACAAGGTGTTCAGCCCCTTCTTCACCACCAAGCCCGCGGGAGTGGGGACAGGACTGGGGTTGGCCATCTGCCATGACATCGTGGTCCGGCAGCACCGGGGGGAGATCCGGCTCGACTCCGTGGAAGGGCAATACACCGAGTTCCTCCTGGTCCTCCCCCGGGCAGACGTGAAGCGCTGAGCCGGTGGCTTGTGCTCCTTCCTGGGATGCGTTACCGGCAGGGCTTTCCGCCGGAGACATGCTCCGGTGAAGGGAGAGCCATGTTCCGACATACACCTCGAGCCCTGCTCGGCGCCGTGCTGCTGTGTGGGTGCGGAGGCAAGCCACCGTCCGATCTGACACCGCCGAGCGTGCGTCTCGATACTCCGCTCGAGGTGCGGCAGCGGGTGCGGCTGACGGGCCTGGCGAGTGATGACACGGGCGTGGAACGGCTCACCTGGCAGCTCAACGGCGGGGAGTCCCAGGTGCTCGAGTCCACCGAAGCGGAGGGCGGACGCGCCTTCTCGCTGGAGCTCTTGTCCCGGCCCGGGGCCAACACGTTGGTGGTTCGCGCGGAGGACGCCGCGGGCAACGTGGCGGAAGCGTCCACCTCCTTCCAGACTTCGTTCGCCCCTCTCGTATCCGCGGGTGGCCTGCACGGTGGCACGGTGCGCGGCGGGCAGCTCTACACGTGGGGGCAGAACACGCAGGGACAGCTCGGGCTGGGCGATACCACCGCGCGCACCCTCCCCACCGTGGTGGCGGACCTCTCCCAGGTGGCCTCCATCGCCTTCAACAGCAACACCTCGCTCGCGATACGCGAGGACGGCTCGGTGTGGACGTGGGGTACCAATGCCAGCGGGCAGCTCGGACTGGGAGCTCCGCCGGTGGACGGGCAGACGCGTACTCCGGACACCCAGGCCCGCAACCGGCCCACGCAGGTGCCTGGGCTGACGGACGCGGTGTCCGGCGCGCTCGGTTTCAGCCATGCCCTCGTGCTGAAGGCCGATGGCTCCGTGGTGGCCTTCGGGAAGAACAACAACGGGCAGCTCGGGGACGGCACCACCACGGATCGCGACTACCCGGTGCGTGTGCTCGGGCTGACGGACGTGGTGAAGCTGGCGGGGGGCTCGCAGCAGTCGATGGCCCTGAAGCGGGATGGCTCGGTCTGGGCCTGGGGCAACAACGACTCCGGCAATCTGGGCCAGGGCGCCGAGGACATGGTGGCCCACCCCGAGCCCCTGCGGGTGCCGGGCCTCGACGGTGTGGTGGACATCGCCAGCGGGCGTGAACACATGCTGGCGCTGCACTCGGATGGCACCGTGTCCGCCTGGGGCCTCAACGCCAGCGGCCAGGTGGGGAACGGGGAGGGGGGCACGGGCCTCGAGGTGTATGCGCCGGTGAAGGTGGTGGGTCTGACGGACGTGGTGGCCGTCTACGCCAACTCCAACTTCAGCCTCGCGTTGAAGGCGGACGGCACCCTGTGGGGCTTCGGCCAGAACTTCAACGGGCAGCTCGGCAACGGGCAGAGCGGTAAGGAGTATCAGGCGGATCCCCTCGCGGACACGGCGGTGGTGGGGCTCTCGGAGCTGCGGGACGTCGCCGCGGGCTCCACGTTCGGGCTGGGGTTGCGCCGGGACGGACTGCTCTTCGGGTGGGGTTGGAACAGCAATGGCTCGCTCGGCAACGACGAGCTGCAGAACAACTGGAGCTTCGCCGAGCCCGTGAAGGTGAAGCTGCCATGAAGAGGTGGTTCGGCCAGGTGTTGGGCGTGGCGCTCCTCGTCCAGTCGGCGGCATGCCGTGAGGAGCCTCCGGTCCGCTGGGACGTGGTGGAGCCCGGAGAGGCCTTGTCCGGCGGCGAAGGGGGCACCGTCTCCAACGCGAGCGCACAGGCCTTCTCGCAGGCGCTGCCCGCGCTGACGCTGGAGCGGCGCTCGAGCTTCGTCTCGGGGCGGGGTGTCTTCGAGATCGATTGGGTTCCGGCGCCGGCCTCGAGCAGCCGGGCGGACCGGGATGGATTGGGCCCCGTCTTCCACGCGGTGGCGTGCCTCTCGTGCCACCCGGCCAACGGGCGGGCCGCTCCGCCGGACGAGCCCGGCTCCACGGGTGAGTCCCTGCTGGTGCGTCTGAGCATTCCAGGCACGACGCCAACGGGCGCTCCGCTCCCCGAGCCCACCTACGGAGACCAGCTCCAACCGAAGGGGATTCCGGGCGTACCGGCCGAGGCGCGCGTGGTGGTGCGTCACACGCCGCTCCCGGGCGCTTTCGCGGATGGAGAGGCCTTCACCCTCCAGTCTCCGGAGTACGTGCTGGAGGAGCTGGCCCATGGTCCGTCGCACCCGGACACGATGCTGTCGCCACGGCTCGCCCAGCCGCTGCATGGGCTCGGCCTGCTGGCGGCGGTGCCCGAGGAGACGGTGCTGGAGTGGGCGGACCCGGACGATGCGAACGGGGACGGCATCTCCGGCCGGCCGAATCATGTGTGGAGCGTGCGCCAGGGCAGGCGGGTGCTGGGGCGCTTCGGGTGGAAGGCCAACCAGCCGGACCTGGAGCAGCAGGGCGCGGGGGCCTTCCTCGGAGACATGGGACTCACCACGTCCCTCTTCCCCGCGCAGCCCTGCACCTTCGCCGAACAGGCCTGCGGTGACGCACCCCCGGGTGGAGCTCCGGAGGTGGAGGACAACCGGCTGGCGGCGCTCACCTTCTACTCGCACGTCATCGCCGTGCCGGCGCGCCGGGACGTGGACTCGCCCCGGGTGTTGCAGGGCAAGGCCGTCTTCCACCGCGTGGGGTGCGCGGGCTGTCATCGGCCCACGCTCACCACGGGCTCGCTGGAGGGCTACCCGGAGCTATCCGGGCAGAGCATCCGTCCCTATACGGACCTCCTGCTGCACGACCTGGGCGAGGCTCTCTCGGACGGGAGGCCGGACTTCGAGGCCACCGGGCGCGAGTGGCGCACCGCGCCGCTGTGGGGCATCGGGCTGACGGCCACCGTCAACGGGCACACGCGCTTTCTTCACGATGGCCGGGCGCGCTCACTGATGGAGGCCATCCTCTGGCATGGCGGCGAGGCCGAGGCCTCACGTGATGCGGTGCGGCGGCTCTCGAAGGACGAGCGTGAGGTGCTCATCACCTTCCTCGAGTCGCTGTAGCGGTCGGGACGGGCTTATAGACGCATAAATGCCCGGGCGTTATAAGCCCGCCACCATGAACGCCACCAATCACCAATTCCGCCTCGCCGCTCGTCCGGTGGGCATGCCGAAGCGCGACAACTGGAACTACACCGAGGAGCCCGTTCGCGAGCCGGCGGACGGCGAGCTGCTGGTCAAGGTTCTCTACATCTCGCTCGACCCGGCCATGCGCGGTTGGATGAACGAGGGCAAGTCCTATATCCCGCCCGTGGGCATCGGCGAGGTCATGCGCGCCGGAGGCGCGGGCCGGGTCGTCTCCAGCAAGCACCCCGGGTTCGTGGCGGGCGACTATGTCATCGGCCACTTCGGCGTGCAGGAGTACGCCCTCTCCGATGGCAAGGACGTCGCCAAGGTCGACCCGAAGGTGGCTCCGCTGCCGGTCTACCTTGGCACCCTCGGCATGCCCGGCATGACGGCCTATTTCGGCCTGCTCGACATCGGCAAGCCGAACCCGGGGGACACCGTCGTCGTTTCGGGGGCGGCCGGTGCCGTGGGCACGGTGGTCGGGCAGATCGCCAAGCTCAAGGGATGCCGCGTCGTGGGCATCGCCGGTGGGGCCGACAAGTGCCGGTACATCGTGGAGGAGCTCGGCTTCGACGCGGCCATCGACTACAAGTCCGAGGACGTCAAGGGTGCGCTGCGGACGCACTGCCCCAAGGGCGTGGACGTCTACTTCGACAACGTCGGCGGTGACATCCTCGATGCGGTGCTCACCCGGCTCGCGCGCGGCGCGCGCATCGTCATCTGCGGTGCCATCTCGCAGTACAACAACACGGGCCCGGTGAAGGGCCCGGCCAACTACATGTCCCTGCTGGTCAACCGCGCCAGCATGACGGGCATGGTGGTGTTCGACTACGCCGCGCGCTACGGCGAGGCGGCACGCGAGATGGCCGGCTGGATGGCCGCCGGCAAGCTCAAGTCGCGCGAGGACATCGTCGAGGGCCTGGAGACGTTCCCCGACACCCTGCTGAAGCTCTTCAAGGGTGAGAACACGGGCAAGCTCGTGCTCCAGGTCGCGAAGGAGTAACGGCGACTCCCGCCGAGGCACCCCACGGCATGGGCCTCGGCGGTGGGAACCGGGTGGCCCGGCTCAGCGAGCCGCGAGCGCGTCCACGTGCTGGCGCAGGGCCACTTCATTCTCCATCCGCGAGCTGAGCCCGGCGATGGGCTGCGCCGCCTCGGCGATCTTCCCTCGCGTGCGCGGACCCGCGGCCACGAGCCACGCCACGCCCAGGGCGAGCTCGGCCACCTCGGGAGCACCGCTCAACTGCGGGACGAGCGCGAGCAGCGCTTCCACCGCCTTCTTCACCTGCGCACCGTGGAGTGGGTGGCTGCTGGTGATGCCCTGGCGCAAGAGCTCCAGCAAGGCGAGCGCGGTGGCGCGGGCCTGGTGCACGGGCTCGGAACTCGTACCGGTGCCCGCCCACAGGCCGCTGGCGAGCTGCTTCTCGAGCAGCCCCACTCCGCCCGCCTCGCTCGGCGCCGCCCCCTCGCTGACGGACATGTCCGAGAGGCTCGAGGCTTCCGAGAGGCTCAGGTCGTCGTCATCTGCGAAGGAGGCGCGCTTCGCCAGGCGCTGGTCCCTGTACCTGGCCTTCTCCTTCTGCCTCTCCTCTTTCTGCCTCTCCTCGTGTCCTCCCTTGGTAGCGTCGCGGGCCCTCCCCAGGAATTCGGGCACCACGCGGTATTCGCGGCGCGAGCCGTCGCTGCTTGCCGGAGGCGGCGGTGCGGCGGGGGCGGGCGGGGTGACACGCCGGATCGGCATGAGCGGGCGCGAGATGACGGCCGCTGCTCTGGCTGGAGCCGCAGCTGGAGCCGGGACCGGGACGCCCGCGGCTGGACCGAGCGGGCGAGGCCGCAGCGCTCCTCCGCGGGTCTGCTCTTCCTTCGTGTCCGTGCCGAACATGGACCAGCCCGCGGGGGCGTGGACGGGGACGACGCGCGTCTCCGGCTGGCCCGAGGCGCGGCGCTCGCCGGTGCGCTCCTCCACCACCACGAAGGAGGTGTACGGCGTGACGAGGCCGTGCGCGAGCGCGAGCTGCACGATGCGCTCCTTGAGCGACTGGGCGCGCCGGCCCACGAGCGCGGCGTCCTGCCACGACCGAATGCGCTCGGCGGCCCATAGCTTCTCCACTGCGGGCCGGTCGCTCTCGGCGGGGAAGCTCACGGGGATGGAGAGCGAGAAGGTCTCCGCGCCCGACATGCCCTTGAGCACCACCTTGCCCGAGCCGGGCGACGTATAGCGGCCGAAGAGGCTCCACGGCGTGCCGTCCACGAGCTGCGGCGGCTCGGCGGGGGCCAGCTCCGAGGCCTCCACGCCTTCGAAGCGCACCTCCACGCCGGTGACGCGGGGCGCGAGCGCGCGGGAGAACTGGGCCACCACCTTGTCGTCGATGCGCTCGCCGGGGTGGATGAACTCCACCGCGCCACCCGTCTGACGGGCCATGTCCTCGAGCAGCACGTCACTCACGTTGGTGCCGATGCCGAAGGAGTAGATGCGCGCCGTCTTGCGTGCCCCCATCACCGCGCTGAGGATCTCGGACTCGTTGCCCACCTGGCCGTCGGTGAGCAGCACCACCACGCCCTCCGGCACGGCCCGCACCGCGGCCATCATGGGCTGGAGCAGTTCGGTGCCGCCGTGCGCGTGCAGCGAGGCCACCCACCGGTCCGCCTGCTCCAGCGTCTTCTGGGTGAAGGTCACCGGCTCCGGCGAGAAGAGGTGGAAGGAGTTCTCGAAGGCGATGATGTTGAAGCGATCTCCCTCGCGCAGGTGGCGCAGGCACAGGCGGAGCGCGCCCTGGGCCTGGGGGAGGCTCTCTCCGCCCATGGAGCCGGAGGTGTCCACGACGAACACCACCTCCTGGCGCTTGGGGCCCGCGGCCATGCCCAGCAGGTCCGGCACCACGGTGAGGGCGAAGGTGCCGGGGCCCTCGCCCTTGCGGTGGGTGACGAGCGTGGTGAGCGGGGTGCTCATGTCCTGGCCGCGGATGCTGAGGACGAGGTCTCGGTCCAAGGCCACGTTCGGCTGGGAGAGCTTCACGCGCGTGCCACTCTCGGCACGGGAGATGTCCAGCTTGTGCGAGGGGCTCTCCACCACCACCTCGCGGCCGAGTGAGATGCGCAGGTCCAACGAGAGGCCGTAGCGCGCGTCTCCCACGGGTGGAGTGATGCGATCCGCGTCGGGCACGCGATCCGTCGGTTCCTCCGAGCCGTGGGCGGTGCGGTCCCCCGTGGGGGTGCCGGGGATGTAGCGGGGCGCGACGAGGGTGGGCAGGGCCCAGCGCACGCAGCCTTCCTCCACCTGGATGGCCTGGAGGAACTCCACCTCCACGAGCGTCTCCTCGCCGGGCAGGAGGTTGCCCACCTGGGCGGTGAAGACGTTGGGGCGCTCCTGGTCCAGCAGCGCGGCGCCATGGCCGGCCGTCACCGCGTCGTCATAGGTGCGGAAGGCTTCCTCGCGCTCCTTGAGGATGCCCTGCACGCGGCGCCCGGCGCACTCCATGGAGAAGGCGGTGAGGGTGGCGTCGGAGGGCAGCGGGAAGACGTAGACGGCCTCGACGGGCTTGGACCCGGTGTTGCGGTAGCGCTGGCGCACGCGCACCCGGGCATGACCTCCGAGGAGCTCGCCGGTGACGTCCACCCCCTGAAGGGGAACCTGGGCACCACTCCGCGTGTACAGCCCTGCTTTCTCGTTCGTCATGGCTCTACCTTTCCCCAGGAGTCCTGGATGAGGGCGCGCATGCGTTCCGCGAGCGCCCGGGTTTTCTCGTCCGCCGTATCGGCGAGGTGCAGCTCCAGCCCCGGCGCGAGCTCCCAGCGGCGCCAGCTTGTCACTCCGGCAGAAGGGGAGACAGGGACCGCCTGCTTCACCGGCTCCGCCTGGGGGGCCGGTGCGGAGGACCCGGCCGTGGGGGCGGGGAGGTCGTGGGGCCCAGCCTCGGCGAGTGCCCCGAGCTCTTCGGGGCTCAGCCGGGCCAGCTCCACCTGGATGGCATCGAGCGGGAGGAACCTCGCCTGCAAGGTCCGGATGGCCTTGAGACGCAGCAGGTGCTCTTCCCCATAGACGGTGTCCGGCCCCTTGAAGGGCGGGGCGGGCAGGAGCCCGCGCTGGACGTAGTAGCGCACGGTGCGGGGGGACACGCCCACCGCCTCGGCCAGCTCCGTCAGCTTCCACTCCTTGCGTGTTTTCGTCGTGCTCACGCCCCTGACAGTAGGACTCGACAGTGGATGTGTCAAGTTGTCACTGGTTATTTGCCACTGTCATGAAATCACTGTCGGGTTCGAGGGAGGAGGGCGCGCGGCCAGGCTTGCGCCGGGCGGGGCGCGGGTGGGACAGAGGGGTGCATGGACGCGACGGGAGGCATGGACATCTCCTCCATCCGGCTCATTGGAGCGGCGGTGACGCCTGCGGTGATGGTGTCCGCGTGCGGCATCCTGGCCACGGGGTTGGACAACCAGATTGGCCGGATGACGTCGCGCACGCGGGAGATGCTGCGTGAGTGGCGCTCGCTGCCGGAGGGGCACCCGAGACGCGAGGTGCTGCGGCTGGAGGTATCCATCCTGGACCGGAGGCACCTGCTGCTGGCGAGGGCAATGGGGATGGCCTACGGGGCGCTCATTTCGTTCGTGCTGACGTCACTGCTGTACCTGACGCAGCGACGCTTCAGCGTGCCGGATGTGCTGCCCGTGGCGTCCTTCTCGGTCGGTGTGGTGCTGCTGGGGGTCATCGCGTTGTTCGCGCTGGCATCCTTGCGGCTCGGCCGGGCCGCGCTCGAGCTGGAGAAGCGCGAGATGTTCATGGGCGCGGAGCACCCGGCGCCCACCGGGGAGCGGAAGACGTGAAGCGGGGGCTCCTGTTCGGGTTGTTGCTGGTAGTGGCCTGCGCGTGTGCCCGTGGTCCGAAGGTGGTGCGCCCCGCGCCGGCCTGGACCAGGGATGAACCGCTGAGCTGGGCGGACTGTGACAAGGGCAGCACCCTCGTGATGAGGCGCACCCCTGGGGACGGCGGTGCGCCTCATCTCGTCCGACACAGGCGCATGGACTCGGGAGATTCCACCATGGTGCGCATCCAGATAGGGCCGCACTCCTTCCACGGGTTGTTCATCGGCTACCCCTGGGGTGGCCCGGTGAGCACCGACAAGTTCCTGCGCCGGGACCGTCTCGAGGTCGATGGCGAGTCGGTCCCGGTGGAGGTGTTCGAGCGCACCACGAGTTGGCCCGGTGGCGGGCTCTGTGGTGTTGGCCTCGGGGCCGTCGGCCCGAGGAGCCTTCTGGTGGAGGAGGTCTGGAAGCGGGTGGATGCGCCACCGGCGGAGGGGCCGCTGCGGGTCCGCTATGATCGCGTCCACTCGGTGTTCCTTCCCGGGGACAGAGCTCCTCCGGTGTCAGCGCTCCGGGTTGCCGATGCGGAGGGCTTCGTCGACACGCGGCGTGTGCTCGGGCGCCGGCAGGAAGCGGTCATCGACGGGTGGGTCTACTCCTGCCTGCCGGTGAGGACCTGGGACGACAACGACATCCCGCTCGACTCCCTGGAGTGCCCGGGCGTGCTCGGTGGCAGGGCACGCTGGGAGGAGGTGTACCGGATCGGTAATGTCCTGAAGTGGAAGAACCGCTTCGAGGTCGTGTCGTTCGATTGCCGACGTTGAGGGGCGGCCCGCCAGCGGATTGGAATTACTCCAATAAATTGGAGTTGGTGCCGATCCGTGGGCGGAACGACGATACTCGTCTACCCACTTGTTTCGTAGTTCCACCCGACCCGAGAAAGGGAACGACCCATGCCGTTCACACTGCCCAACCTGCCCTACGCCAAGGATGCCCTCGCTCCGCACATCAGCGCGGAGACGCTCGAGTACCACCATGGCAAGCACCACAACGCGTACGTGACGAACCTGAACAAGCTGCTCGAGGGCAAGCCCGAGGCGAACCAGTCGCTCGAGCAGATCATCCTCAACAGCGACGGGGGCGTGTTCAACAACGCCGCCCAGGTCTGGAACCACACCTTCTACTGGAACTGCCTGAAGCCGAACGGCGGTGGTCAGCCGACGGGTGACCTCGCGGATGCGATCAACCGTGACTTCGGCTCGTTCGAGCGCTTCAAGGAGGAGTTCTCGAACGCGGCCGCCACGCAGTTCGGCTCGGGCTGGGCCTGGCTCGTGCTCGACAAGAGCGGCAAGCTCGCGGTCACCAAGACGCCCAACGCGGACCTCCCGATGAAGCACGGCCAGAAGGCCCTGCTGACGCTCGACGTCTGGGAGCACGCCTACTACATCGACTTCCGCAACGCGCGGCCCAAGTACATCGAGACGTTCTTCGCGTCCCTCGTGAACTGGGACTTCGCCCTCCAGAACCTCAAGGGCGCCTGAGTCACGGAAGCCAGGAGGGCGGGGTCGCTCGCCCTCCTGCGCTGTCACGGGCTCACACCTCCACCTGCTTCATCAGCCACGCCTCGAGCTCATCGAGCTCCCGCTCCTGGCCCGGGTATCGGGCCCGCAGTCCGGTCACGGCGTCCTTCACCCCGGCGCGGCTGTAGGGCCTGCCCACCAGCGCCGCCTGAAGGTCCTGCACCAGCTCGGGGAAGAGCGCGTCCGAGAAGACCTGCGCACGGCTGATGTGGCCGTTCTCGGAGTCGACGTGCACCTCGAAGAAGCCCCACGAGAGGTACTCGACCATCTGGTGATGGAACCTGGGCGCGTTGCCGAAGCGCCAGTCCCAGGAGGAGAACTGCTCGAACATCCCCCTGAGTGAGGGTTGGTTCTCCAGGAAGGTGTGATCCAGCAGCTCGGGCTCGGCCGTCGCCCCGTGGTGGTCGCAGAAGGCGGCGATCAGGGCCCGCACCAGGGACTCGTGGTTCACCGCTGGCTGGACGCCGTTGATGTTCATCACCCGTGCGCGCACGGACGCGCTGCCCTTGGACTCGAGCTTCTTCGGGTGGGGCGTCAGGTAGTTCGCCAGGCGCGTCAGGTCCGTGGAGAGCAGGAACGTGCCGTGATGGAAGGCCCGGTCACGCGTCTCCCGGTACGCGCTGCCGCTGATCTTCCTCGGCCCGTCCTCCATCGGAATCACCAGGTCGTTGCGCCCCGAGGCCTCGGCCGTCACGCCCAGCCGCTTCAGCGCCTCCAGGAGGATCGTCACGTTGGTCGCCTTGCTGTAGCCCTCCTTGGAGGACAGGAAGGTGAAGCACGTGTTGCCCAGGTCGTGGAAGACCGCGCCCCCGCCGCTGGTCCTCCGCGCGAGGAAGATGTTGTCGTCCTCCATGCGCTTCAGGTTGCACTCGGACCAGGGGTTCTGGTTGCGGCCGATGACGACCGTCTCCGCGTTGCGCCAGAGGAAGAGCGTCCGCGTGCTCGTGTCCATCTCGCGGAAGATCCAGTCCTCGGTGGCGAGGTTGAACCAGGGGTTGAACGTCTGGGACAGCAGGATGCGGACGCGCTCTCGAGACATGGCCGCAAGCTACATGCCCGGTCGCGCCGCGCGCCCCTTCTCCTTTTTCCGAAGCGCTTTAAAAATGGAAAATTACGGCTTGACTGTTCCTGTCCTTTTATCGGAAAACGAGGAAAGGGTTCGACACCCTGTCGAACCGGAGGAAGCCGCCATGCGCATTCGTCGTCTCGTTTCCATCCTCCCCCTCATGCTCCTCGGGAGCGCCTGCGGCGTCGACACCACGGATGTCGACGCTCAGGCCTCGCTGGGGACTGAAGACAGCAGCCTGTCCGCCAACGCCGGTGGCCGGGGCCTGCAGCAGCTCAAGGCGCAGCGGCCGGACTTCCTCCAGGGCGCGGGTGAGGTGTCGTTCAAGCGCGCGCTGCGTGACACGCGCGGCCTGTCGCACGAGCGCGTGGGGCAGAGCATCAAGGGCATCCCCGTCTTTGGCGCCGAGGCCATCCTCCACCTCGACGAGAAGGGCGCCGTCGCCTCCGTCACCGACCGTCTCGCCCGCGACATCAAGGTGGACACCACGCCCAGGCTGCGGGCCGAGGAGGCCACGCAGATCGCCATCAGCCAGGTGGGTGGCGCGAGCGTCCTGGCGGCCGCGCCGAAGGCGGACCTGCAGATCCTCCCCGGGAGCAAGGGGGCCCAGCTGACCTGGCGCGTGCAGCTCGAGACCGTCACGGCCGAGGGCGCGCCCTCGCAGCCGAACCTCTTCATCAACGCGCACTCGGGCGAGGTCGCCCTGCAGTTCGACAACATCAAGACGCAGCGCAACCGCAAGACGTACACGGCCAACAACCGCACGTCGCTTCCCGGCACGCTGGTGCGCTCCGAGGGGCAGGGGGCCTCGGGCGACGCCGTGCTGGACGCGGCCCACGACAACGCGGGTCTCACGTACGACTTCTACTTCAGCATGTTCGGGCGTGACAGCTACAACAATGCTGGCGCCACCCTCACCTCGTCCGTCCACTACAGCAAGAACTACGTGAACGCGTACTGGGACGGGACGCAGATGGTCTACGGCGATGGCGACGGCTCCCAGTCCTCCGCGCTGACGGTGCTCGACGTGGTCGGCCACGAGCTCACCCACGCCGTCACCGACTACTCCTCGGACCTCATCTACTCGAACGAGTCGGGCGCCCTCAACGAGGCCATGTCCGACGTCTTCGGCGCGGCCATCGAGGCCTACCGGGATGGCGCGGTCAGCGGCAACACCTGGAAGATTGGCGAGGAGTGCTGGACCCCGGCCACCCCGGGCGATGCGCTGCGCTACATGAACGACCCGGCCCTCGCCGGCGATTACGACTACTACCCCACGCGCTACACGGGGACGTCGGACAACGGCGGCGTGCACTGGAACTCGGGTATCGCCAACCTGGCCTTCCACCTGATGGTCTCCGGTGGCACCCACCCGCGTGGCAAGACGAGCAACGTGGTGCCCGCGCTCGACGCGACCAACAGCTACAGCAGCATCATGAAGGGCGCGGCCATCTTCTACCGGGCCAACACCGTCTACCTGAGCCCGAGCAGCACCTTCGCGGACGCGCGCACCGCCACCGCGCAGGCCGCCGCCGACCTGTACGGCGCGAGCGAGGTCACCTCCGTCAACGAGGCCTGGACCGCGGTGGGCGTGGCCCCCGCTCCGACGTGGTCGACGCTCTCCACCGAGAGCAACCTCTCTGGCGCCCGGAGCAGCTCGACGAGCTTCAGCTACGCCACGCCGAGCGGCGCGAAGGCCATGAAGTTCGAGATGTCCGGTGGCTCGGGTGATGCCGACCTGTACGTGAAGTTCGGCAGCGCGCCCACCACCACCAGCTACGACTGCCGTCCCTACGCCTCGGGCAACACGGAGAGCTGCACCTTCAATCCGTCGCAGCAGGGCACGTACTACGTGATGATCCGCGGCTACTCGTCCTACTCCGGCGTCACCCTCAAGGTGAGCTCCGCGCAGTAGCCCCGAGCACCTCTTTACCCCACACTCCGGCGCGGCTGCCTGTCCTGGCGGTCGCGCCGGTTGTCTTTTCGGAGCCCGGGCCGCGCGAGCCCGTCAGCGCGCCGCCTTCTCGGTTTCCTCCGGCTTCTCCTCCCGCCGCTGGCTCTTCGGCTTGCGCACCTCCTCGGGGTCGGGCGGCTGGGCATGCGCGCACTGCAGGAGTGACGGAGGATCGAAGCACTCGAGCCGGAAGTCGTCCTTCTCGCACCGGCCGCGCGGAGTCGCCGCGCACTTCACCTCCGTGCGGTTGTTCTCGCAGTCATAGCCACACGCGATGGCCGTCGATGCCGTGAGGCACGTGGGCCGCGGAATCTCCGCGCCAAGCTCGTGGATGGAGGACTCCGGTGGATCCCAGCACTTCAGCTCGCCGAAGTGCTCCCGGCACACGCCATAGGGCGTCCGTGCACAGACGACCTTTCCCCTCGCCACGAGGCAGTTGAAACCACAGGCCGCCTCGTTGCCGATGCCCTCGCTTCAGGGCGCGGGCGCCAGGTCCGGCAGCATCGGGACCCGTCGCGTCCCGGGGCCGTTCGGCGTGGAGGGGCTGTTGTTCGTCACCCGCCGCATCTTGGAGCGGATGAGGGGGAGATCCTTGCGGAGGGCCGACACGAACGAGGAGGGAGCGGTCGGCTCCACGTAGAAGGCGACCGTGGCGCCGGTTGCGTCCGTGACGTAGGCACCGAAATCCTGCAGGGCCTGGGCAACCATCCTGCCCTGCGGCGAGAGGCCCAGCGAGTTGATGTCCACCGAGGGCGGGATGGCGAAGTAGGCCCCCATGGGAACGTGGCCCTTGTAGGTCGTCTCGCTGCCCCAGTCCTGCTCCGTGGCGGGCCAGACGTAGCCCTTCGCCGTGCCGTAACCGTTCGCGTCGTAGCCGCTCGAGCCGCCGCTGTAATAGAGCTGGACGCGGTCCACGGCGACGGCCAGGGCGTGTTGAATCTTCCCCGTGTACTTCGGATGGGTGGGGTCGGTCTCCCAGCCGCGGATGAGCCCGCCAATCGCCGAGCCACCGTAGGCGCGGACGCCATTCTGCGGCCCGATGCCGTTCCCATAGAGGTCGATCGTGTGATGGCGCCCGGCCTGGTAGGACGTGGATGAGAGCCGCGTGACATCCCAACCCTCATCGATGCGTGTCCGCGCGGGGTTGATGATGTGCATGTGCTTGTCGCTCCCGCTGGCGATGGGGGCCGACGCGGGGATGTAATAGGCCCCGCTGCGCGAGGAGTCGTTGTAGTCGCGCACCGTCGCCCAGGGGTCGCTGCTGGAGGCGAAGGTGATGGGGTGGGAATAGACGTCCCAGTTGGCCCAGGTGTTGATGGTCATGCCGTTGATGCTGGTGGCGATGAAGTCCTTCGTCGCGGGATCGGTCGTATCCGCGAACGTCGCCCCGGTTCCGATGGGCAGGTTCCAGATGGAGTCCGAGCGGAACGGCTGCAGCGTGGCGTCGCGGGTGCCGGCCGTGCTGGTGTAGACTTTGAACTCGTCGTAGCGCGCGAGGTTGTCCTGGCTGCCGAGCAGTCCGACGCGGGTGGCGGTCTGGTGGCTCGAGTCGTTGACCCCGCCCTTCAGCACGCCGTTGATGTAGACGTCGATGCGGTTTCCGGAGGTGCGGACCTCGAGGACGTCACCGGCGACGGGCCTCTGGGAGATCTGGAGCGGGAACGTCTGGGTCCCGCCGACGAACTTCGTCAGCATGTACTTCCCGGCGCCGACGTCCGTCGCCAGCTTCCAGCAGTTGCTCCGGTCGATGAAGCGGAAGGTGAGGCCGGAGTACTCGCCGAGGGCCGCCAGGGTGACCATCACGCGCACGTTGGCGGTGCCGTTGACGGTGGCGTAGTGGTCGTTCCAGGTCCCGTCATCGGTGGCCAGATAGGCCCTGTTCGACGTGATGCCCCACTTCGCCGTGGAGGGGGTATAGCTCCAGGCCTGGCCGCCCGTTTCGAGGCTCCCCAGGGTGGTGGTGCTGTTCGCCCGGGTGAACGAGTCGTACAGGTTGGAGTCGGCGAGCGGGGTGCTGGTGCCGCTCATCTGGACGAGCTCGTCGGATGTATCGCTCGGAGATGCACCGCCACACGCCGGCCCCAGGGTCATCAGCGGAAGCAGCACGGAGACGGTGGCGAGCCTTCGCCGTTTGACGTGGAATGGAGTCGGGGCCATTCTTCTTCTCTCCTGTTGGTCGGTTATGACGGGGATTGCTGGATAAACCGGATAAAGTCGGTGAATCAAGACTTGACGGAGAGCCCTCATGAAGAAAGCAGCCGAGGTGGTGAAGGAGATCAGCGAGGCGCTCAGGGAAGTGGACGAGCAACTCCGCCACCACCCCTACCCGGATGCGCTGGAGCGAGGCGTGGTGTCGGTGGAGGCGCTACGGGCCTTCCCGGGTACCCAGTTCCACGTCGCCACGAGTGATCTCCGCTCGATGGCGATGATGGTGCAGCGGTTCGGCCACACGCCCGCGGGCGGCTTTCTCAACGGCATCCTGCAGGGCGAGTTCGCGGCGCTGGAGGGCCTGAGGGTGCTGGCCCGCAAGCTGGGGATGACGCAGGAGGACCTGGAGCGCTACGAGGTGACGCCCGAGGGCTTCGCCTACGCCACCAACATGGCCTGGATGGCGGCCAACGTCTCGGCGGCGGAGTTCGCGGTGGGCATCCTGGTCAACTTCCCGGCGTGGGGGCTGACGTGCGGCCGCATGAGCCGGGCGCTGCGGGAGCGCTATGGCTTCACGGAGCAGGAGACGGTGTTCCTGGATGCCTTCGCCAACATGCCCCCACTCGAAGGCGCCGCGCTCCCCATCATCCAGGAAGGACTGGACCAGGGCGTCCCGCCACGCCTGCTCCTCCGCGCGGCGCGGTTCTTCCAGGCCTACGAGAAGATGTTCTGGGACGCGATGATGGTGGCGGCCCAGCCCCGATGAAGCGCGGTCGCGGGCGCGCTCACTTCGGTTGCATGCCGAGGGCGCGCATCAGCTCCAGGGGGATGGGGATGATGGTCTGGTTTCCGCCCCCGGTGATTTCAACCAGCGTCTGCAGGTAGCGCAGCTGGAGGGTGATGGGATTGCGGTTGAGCACCTCGGCGGCCAGGGAGAGCTGCTCGGCGGCCTGGTGCTCGCCCTGGGCGGCGATGATCTTCGCGCGGCGCTCGCGCTCGGCCTCGGCCTGACGGGCGATGGCGCGCTGCATCTCCACCGGCAGGTCGATGTGCTTCACCTCCACGTTGGAGACCTTGATGCCCCACGGATCCGTGTGGGCATCGAGCACCTTCTGGATTTCACGGTTGATGCGATCGCGCTCGGAGAGGAGTTGGTCCAGCTCCACCTGGCCGAGGATGGCGCGCAGCGTCGTCTGCGCGAGCTGGCTGGTGGCGTAGAGGTAGTCCTCCACCTGGAGCACGGCCTTGTCGGCCTGGATGACTCGGAAGTAGACGACGGCGTTCACCTTCACGCTGACGTTGTCCTTGGTGATGACGTCCTGCGGCGGCACGTCGCGCGCGACGGTGCGCATGTCGATGATGACGATGCGCTCGATGAAGGGGATGATCCACCGGAAGCCGGCGCGCTTGATGCCCACGAAGCGGCCGAGCCGGAAGACGACGCCGCTCTCGTACTCGTTGACGATACGCACGCCGGAGATGAAGAGGAGCACGAGGATGCCCAGGGGGATGAGCAGTCCGAGGGCACTGAATAAGAAGTCGGTCATGGCTTTACCTCGTCGACGAAAAGGATGAGCCCCTCCACCCGGCGCACCACCACGTGGGCGCCGGGGAGAATGGGCGAGGAAGAGAGGGCGGCCCAGCGCTCGCCATGGACGAACACCTCGCCGCCGGAGGAGGAGACGGCCTCGAGCACCTGGCCCACCTCGCCCACGAGACCCACGTCCCCGGCGAGCTGGGGCCTGCGGCGGGTCTCGGCGGCGCGGAATGCGAGGTAGACGGCGGCCCCGGCGACGAAGACGGCGGTGGGGAACAACGTGCGCAGGGGCACGTGCAGGGGCTGGTCGATGAACCAGTCCGCGTCGAAGCGGTCGATGAGGAATACGCCGCCGAGCACGAGCAGCACCAGGCCCGCGGCGCCGAGCACGCCGCTGGTGATGAAGAGCTCGGCCACGAGCAGGGCCACACCGAGCAGCAGCAGGACGATGGCGCCGGTGCGCACGGGCAGCGCCGACGAGGCGAGCAGGGCGAGCACCAGGCACACCACGCCGATGATGCCGGGGGCGAAGAGGCCAGGGTGGGAGAGCTCCACGGCGATGCAGAGGCCGGCGATGAGGAAGAGGATGTAGACGACGGCCGGCTGGGCGAGGGCGTGGAGGACGCGCTGCGAGAAGGAGGGCGCGAGCTCCACCACCTGGGCGTTGGCGGTGCGCAGCGTGACGGGCGTGTCGGAGACGGTGACGGTGCGGCCGTCCGCCCACTCGAGGAAGGCTTCCTGGGTGGGGGTGACGTGCTCGATGACGCGCAGCGCGAGGGCCCTCTCGGCGGGGACGCTCTCGCTCTGGCGCACGGCGCTGATGGCCCACTCGACGTTGCGACCCCGCTGTTTGGCGATGGCCTCGACGAAGGCGACGGCGTCGTTCTCGATTTTACGGGCCATCTCCTTGCCGCCCGCGGCCTCGGGGTCCTGCCCGGTGAGTCCGACGACGGGGTGGGCGGCGCCGATGTTGGTGCCGGGCGCCATGGCGGCCAGGTGGGACGCGAGGGTGATGAAGACGCCCGCGCTGCCGGCCCTCGCGCCCGAGGGCCCCACCCACACGAGCACCGGAATACGGGCCCCGAGGAAGGCCCGGACGATGTCCCGGGTGGACTCGAGCTCACCACCGGGTGTGTCGAGCCGGACGAGCAGTGCCTGGTGACCGGCCTCCTCCGCACGGCGGACACAATCGACCAGGTAGGCGCTGGAGCCGGCGTCGACCATGCCGTCGAGGACGCATTGGGAGATGACGGGAGGCGCGGAAGTCTGCGCATGCCCGGTTGCCTGGCCGAGCAGGAGCAGGCCGAGCAGAAGCAGCCCCCACCTCGAATGCCCGAACCGGTCCATCACTCCTCCACTCCTCGAGAATCCACTCGGATCACCTATGCACCGCGGGTCAACGTGTCGCCCGGACTGGGAGTGCATTCGTCCGGCTCCATACGGCCCGCGTGCTGAACCGCTCATTCTTGGACAGCGGACGCTCCCTGCATGAGCGGCTGCTCCGAGCCATTCCCCGCGGGCGCCTGGGGCTGGTTCGTGGAGAGGGCGTCCAGCAGCCGCAGCTCGTCGAGGAGGAGCCGGGGCATGAGGAATTGCTGGCGGACGCGCTCCCGGCCGCTCTGGCCGAGCGCATGGGCCACCTGGGGATGACGCAGGAGGTGGAGCAGTGCATCCGCGCACTCCTCGATGCTGTCCACGAGGAGGCCGCCCGTGCCCGGGGGCATCTGCATGGGAATGCCTCCAACCCGCCCGGCGACGACGGGCGTGCCCTTCCAGAGGGCCTCGGAGACGACGAGCCCGAAGCCCTCGCGCAGGGACTTCTGGATGACGACGTTGGAGAGGGATTGGAAGGCATTGACCTCCACGTTGCCCACGCCGACGAGGTTGGTGAAGACGTGGACGAGGCGGTCGCCTGCCGTCTCGGCGCGCACCGTCTCGTAGATGTCCCAGGCCTCGGGGTCATCGAGCGCCATGGAGCTGACGAGGGCGAGCTGGAGGTTGGGGATGCGCTGGCGCACGATCCGGTAGGCGGCGACGACCCCGAGGGGATCCTTCCACTTGTCGAAGCGGCTGACCTGGGTGACGAGGGGGCGGTCGAGCCGGACGCCGATCCACTCGAGGATGTGCCGGGCGAGCTCCTCGGGGAGGGCGAGGTTCTTGGGGCTGAGCGGATCGATGGCCGGAGGGAGGATGGCGATGCGGCGGACGGGGAAGCGCGGGGGGATGAAGCCCTCCAGGGTGAAGACGGCGGCGTCGTAGACGCGCAGGTAGGGCATGAGGAAATCCCAGATGGCGGGATTGGGGTGGGACGTGTCGATGTGGCAGCGCCAGACCCAGCGCGAGCCGCTGCGGTGGATGAGCCCGGGGATGGCGGCGGGCTGGGGGTCGTGGACGATGACGAAGTCGTAGTCCTCGGCGAGGTGGGGCGCGTTGAGCTGGGCGTTGCCGAGGTAGAGGGCCTTCTCGGATTCGGAGAGCTCGCCGGGGGCGCCCTGCAGACCGTTGTGGAGGCGCTTGGTGATTTGAAAGAAGGCGTCGTCGCCGCGGATGATCTTCCACTCGGCCCTCAGGCCGAGGTCCTTGAGCAGGGGAACGCAGGCGCGGAGGATCTCCGAGACGCCGCCGCCATAGGAGGTGGCGTTGAGGTGGAGGATGCGGGCGCCGCGAAGCCGCCGGGCGACGCGGACGAGCTCGTCGAGCTGCTCATCGGGAGCAACGCCCCGGTAGGTGTCGATGGACCGGTCACCGATATCGACGACGTCGAGCATGGGGCCTCCTGCCTGGATGGGATGCGGCGTCGAGGAGAAGGTGACGACGGCGGGAGCGGGTGGCGGGAGGGCGTATCCCGGCGGGTGGGGAGGGAGGCGATGGGGGGAGCGCCCCTTGGGGCGCGTGCATCCGATGGAAGACGGAGCCGCGGGAAAGCGCGTTGCGGTGGAGGGAGGGGCTCCCTACGGTGGGACGGATTGCTTCCAGGAGGACGTATGCGCCGTGCCCTGCTCATCGCGGTCGGAGTGACTGTTTCCCTGCTGGCCTGCCGGACGACACAGCCACCCGGGACGGAGAACGCGCAGCCCATCGAGGCCCCCGCGCAGCGGGAGGAGATCCAGACGGTCCCGGCGGAGCCGCCAGGGCCCGCGACACCGATCACGGCGCCGGACGCTGGAACCGTCCCTCCGAGCTAGCCCTCCTCCCTCGCCCTCTGGGAGAGGGCAGGGGTGAGGGTCTGCTCTCTCCCAGCGCCACCCGGTCGACACGTACGGACCCGCGGACGGACGCACGGCGACGGTGACAGCCGCGATCGGCTGGCGCACAGTGGCGCGCGTCGATGCGGGTACATTCATCCCAACACAGTGACGAAACGAGGGCCCGCGGTGCGGCGCTGCTCGCCCTGGTCGGGGCGGTGGTGCTGGCGCTGGGGGTGGGGTGCGCCCGGAGGGTGCCCGAGGGAGCGCGAGTGGAGACGACTGTCTACATGGCACGCCGGATCCGGACGCTGGACGAGCAGCGGCCGGAGGCGGAGGCGCTGGCGGTGAGGCGGGGGCGCCTGGTGGCGGTGGGGACGAAGGCGGAGGTGCTGAAGGCGGCGGGCGAGGGGGCGCGGGTCGTCGACTTCGGAAACGCGGTGGTGGTGCCGGGGCTGGTGGACGCGCACGCGCACCTCGCGGGACTCGGGCGGAGCCTGACGGTGGCGAGGCTGGAGGAGGCGCGCTCGGTGGAGGACGTGGTGCGGCGGCTGGGAGAGGCGCCATCCACGAGCTTCCAGGGGGACTGGCTGATTGGAAAGGGGTGGGACCAGAACGGGTGGCCGGGCAAGGAGTTCCCCGGCAGGGCCGAGCTGGACGCGCGCTTCCCGAACACACCGGTGTACCTGACACGGGTGGACCACCACGCGGCGTGGGTGAACGGCGAGGCGCTGAGGCGAGCGGGGATTACGCGCGAGACGCCAGACCCAGCGGGAGGGCGGATCCTCCGGGATGCGAAGGGCGAGCCGACGGGCGTGCTGGTGGACAACGCGATGGACCTGGTGACGCGGGTGGTGCCGGCGCCGACGGACGAGCAGCTGGAGGCGCGACTGGCGGCGGCGCTGGAGCGGTGCGCGCGGGTGGGGCTGACGGGGGTGCACGACGCGGGGATGGACCTGCGGACGTTCCGGAAGCTGCAGGCGTGGGACATGGCGGGGCGGCTGCCGGTGCGGGTGTACGCGATGGCGGACGGGCAGGGCGAGGACCGGACGACGTACCTGGAGCTGGGGACGTACGGCGGGCGGATGCTGGAGATGAAGGCGGTGAAGTTCCTGCTGGATGGGGCGCTGGGCTCCCGAGGGGCGGCACTGCACGCGCCCTACAGCGACGCGCCGGAGGAGACGGGGCTGTTGCTGATGGAGCCGCGGGAGCTGGAGGCGAGGACGTGGGCCTTCATGGAGCGGGGCTACCAGGTGGGCATCCACGCGATTGGAGACCGGGCGAACACGCTGGTGGTGGACACGCTGATTCGAGCGGCGGCGGGGACGGGGACGCAGCCGCTGCGGCACCGCGTGGAGCACGCGCAGATTCTGAGGCCCGAGGACATCCAGAAGCTGGGAGCGGCGGGGCTGGTGGCGAGCGTGCAGCCGACGCACGCGACGAGCGACATGGGGTGGGCGGAGGCGCGGCTGGGGGCGGAGCGGCTGAAGGGGGCGTACGCGTGGAAGAGCCTGAAGGAGGCGGGGGCGGTGCTGGCGCTGGGGAGTGACTTCCCCATCGAGAACCCGGACGTCCTGGCGGGGCTGTACGCGGCGAGGACGCGTCAGGACGCGGCGGGCAGGCCCGAGGGAGGGTGGCAGCCCCAGGAGCGCCTGTCGGGTGAGGAGGCGCTGGAAGGCTTCACGGTGGGGCCGGCGTGGGCGTCATTCGCGGAGGAGCGCCGGGGCCGGCTGATGGAAGGGATGGACGCGGACTTCACGGTGCTGTCGGTGGACCCGGTGTCGGACGAGCCCAGGAAGCTGGTGGACGCGAAGGTCGTGGCGACGGTGGTGGACGGCCGAGAGGTCTACCGTTCCCCCTGAGGCCGCGCCGCTCGTGAGGCACTAGCCGAACAACCGTGAGCGAGCGGTCTCCGCGATGGCGACGCCCGCCGGATGCCGGAGCCGCCGCTCGACGGAGATGGCGTAGAAGCATGTCTCGATGTCCTCGGTGCGGCCGATGACGGAGACGTTGAACTGGCGGCAGACCTCGGCCTCGATGACGGAGGGCGCGGCGAAGAAGCCGCGCCCGCGCTGACCGAAGGCCTTGAGGAGGGCGTAGTCGTCGAAGTCCCCGACGATGATGGGGTGGACGCGCTGGGCGTCGAACCACATCTCGAGCGAGCGGCGGACGGAGGAGGCCTCGGAGGGGAGGAGCGTGGGGGCGCCATCGAGGGCGCGGGGGAACTCCCTGGCGAGGTGGGCGAGCTTGGGGGCGGCGAAGAAGGAGACGCCGCACTTGCCGAGCAGGTGATTGAAGGAGCGGACGCTGACGGGCTCGGAGGAGGGGGCGTCGGCGAGGACGACATCGAGCTCGTGGAGGGCGAGGGAGGCGAGGAGCTGGGGGAGGGGGCCCTCGCGGCAGGTGATGCGGATGTCGGGGGAGACGTCGAAGGCGGGCTCGAGGAGGCGCTCGGCGACGAGCTTGGGGATGACGTCGGTGATGCCTACGGCGAAGCGGAGGGGCTGGCCGGAGGGGAGGCCGTTGACGACGTTCTTGAGCTCGTTGCCGAGGCGGAAGATGTCATCGGCGTAGCGCAGAACGGTGCGGCCGACGTCGGTGAGGACGAGGCGGCGGCCCTGGCGCTCGAGGAGCTTGTGACCGAGCGACTCCTCGAGGAGCTTGAGCTGGGCGCTGATGGTGGGCTGGGCAAGGTGGAGCTCCTCGCTGGCCTTGGCGATGGAGCCAGAGCGGGCGACGGTCCAGAAGTAGAGGAGGTGGTGGTAGTTGAGCCAGCTCACGCGAGGGGGCCTCGATGGGGATGACCGGGGATTTAACGGGAATGCACAGAGGGTGCGTGCCGGGAAGGAGGGAAGGGAGCCGGGCGTGCGAGCGAGGAGGGGGAAGGGAGGGAAGTGGGGTGGAGTTGAAGAACCAGCTTGACGCGAGGGCCGAGTCCCCGTAAATCGCCCGTACTTCGAGCGGTTGAGCAGCACGCCCAGGTAGCTCAGTTGGTAGAGCAGGGGACTGAAAATCCCCGTGTCGGTGGTTCGATTCCGCCCCTGGGCACAAAAAGTTGAATGATTCCGGGCTCTTGGGGGACACCTCAAGAGCCCTTGCTTTTTGCGGGCTTCGCCGTGAGCCATCCCTGAGCCACTGGCGCACGTAGATTGCGCCATGAGCCACCGGGGAGTGCACCATGGGCAAGACCGACATCCGTACTTGGGAAGGCGGGTACATCCGCAAGGACGCCAAAGGTAGGGACGTCTACATCATCCGGCGGCAAGTAAACGGGCAGCGCGTCACCATCAGCACGCGCGCCCACACCCCAAAGGCCGCCTTCGAGCATCTGCGGCGCTTTGAAGCTGACCCCGAGAGCTACTGCCCCGAGGGGTCGCGCGTTCGTCAGGCCGTCTACCTCGACGAGGCACTCGCTTTGGAGTTCCTCGTGTGGCTGCGTGACGTGAAGAAGAACTCTCGCGAGTGGCTGGAGAAGCAGAAGCGCTACCTCGCCTGGTGGGCGGATCAGCTCAAGGGACTGGATCTACGCGGTGGCTCCGGCCCGCGTCGTGTCTCCCTCACGGAGCACATCCTCCCGGCGCTGGAGCGTGCGCCCAACCGCACCCACCGCATCGCCGTCCTGAAGGCGTTCTACTCCTGGATGCGGAAGGAGAAGCACCTGCTCAACGCCAACGAGGACCCGACGTTCCAGACGCTGGTGGTGCCCCAGGCGCGGCCCGAGCAGTGGAAGCGGACCAAGGTGATTCCCCGGGAGCACTATCTGCTCGTGCGCGAGCACCTTGCACCGCACTGGCGCGACGGCATGGACGTGCAGGCGGGCACCGGGTGGCATGTCACCGAGGTCATCCGGTTTGCAAAGGCGGGCAGCATCGAGCCCTACCGGGGGGAAGCCGAGGGCATCGCGGGCGTGCTGGTGTGCCCGCAGACCAAGAGCGGGGAGCCCCTCCGAACGGCGGTGTCCGCCGAGGCGCTGGAGGCCGGGAAGCGGTTGCTGGAGCGGGGGACCTTCGGTCGCGAGAAATACGGCATGGCGATCAACGCGGCCTGTAAGGTGGCGGGTATCCCGCCCTTCACCCCGGGACGGTTCCGGCACTCCGTCGCCACCTGGGCCATCGAGAAGGGCGCGGCCCCTGCCAATGTGGCCGCGTTCCTCAATCACAAGAGTGCGTCCACCACCCGGAGGTTCTACGCGACGCACGCCGTGCCGACGAAGGTCCCGACCCTGATATAGCACCAAGCAACAGGCACCTCGGCTCCAGGCGGAGACCGGACCCTCCCGGATTTGACGGCGCCATGTGCAACGCGGCTCAATCCGCCCCATGGTTCTACCGGCGCATGCTGCGTTCACCAGCTTTCCGTCCTCCCGCTGGTTCAGCGCCTTCCAGTCCGACCTGGGTGCTGCCACGCGCGTGCGCGTCGCGTCTGGCTATTTGGATGGTCCTGGGGCGTTGCGGTTGCGCGAAGCACTACACCCAGGAGTCACGGTGGAGGTGCTCACGTCGTTGAGCGGGTGCAGCCGCGATGCTGCTCAGACCCTCCATGGCATTCGCGGCCTCACCTTGCGAGCAACACGCTCGACCGCGTTCCACTGGAAATGCGCTCTTGTCGAGACACCAGATGGCCGCATCCTCTGGGTGGGGTCTGCGAACTTCACTGGAAAGGGCACTGGCGGCGAGGGCGAGATGATGCTGCGGCTGGCGGGCACGGCGCTCCCCCGCCCCCTTTGGAAGGAGGTGCTTGAGGACTTCCAGCGGCACTTCGTGGCGGAGAGAACTCTTCAAGGCGAAGCGCTGCTCAAGGCGGTGCAGTCCCTCGTGGAAGACCGCGAGCGGCTCAGCTCCGCAGAGCGCGTCCTATGCGAGCGGGCGGCGGTAATCGGGAACATGCCCCAGAAGCCGACCGACGCGGCCCAGGACGCTTGGTTCATGATCTGGAAGCGAGAAGAGGCGGACCCGTTGCTTCAGCAGGTGCTCGAAGAGGCCAGGAGCGCGCACTCCAAATCACACTCCTTCTCCGTGGGAGAACTGCTTTCCGGTGAGCGCAGTTCGCTACGTACAGGCGCACTCGTGCTCGCGCTCACACAGGATACGGGGCTCTACTCGCTATCCAGAATCCTCAAGTGCCGTGCCTTTATGACCCAACCGGAGCCGCGATACTTCGTGGTGCTCGAACACCTCGCCCCGGATGTCACGGCCGGGGAGCCTGGCACTGCATTCCGGGAGCTTGAGGCGCTCCGTCGCGCGGAAGGCACCCCTCGGATTGCGCCCATGCGGCCGGAGGTGGTTGCTCGTGTCGAGGGCATCTTCCGCCGCCATGCGCAACTCGTGGCGATATCGGCTCTCACGGATGACACGCCCGTGCCCGCCCCTCACCCGTGGCGTGCGCGTAAGCTCCCGGCGTGATTCGCGGAGGGAAGAGAACATGGCGAAGGCGAAAACGGTGAGGAGCGCAGCCGATGTGCAGGCGCTCCGCGCGACGCTGCGAGCGACGGCAGCCCATGCGCGCAACCAGCTGCGCGCCCTCGTCGAGGCCGACGACATCCTCTCGCGCCTGAAATTCGAACGCCTGGGGTGCGATCCTCTGGACCTCAACGATAGCCAGAACCTGGCCGAGCAGATCGACCAGCAGGCCACATACGAAGCGGGAGTGGATGCGCTCGAGATGCTCATGCATCGGCACCCCGACCGAACCTGGAGCTTCGCTCCCGGCGCCCAAAGCATCGGCCACGACATTCAGAGCGACGATGGGAGTGTCGTGGCCGAGGTTTTTGCCGCAGTAAAGCCGAACAATAAGAACAAGCTGCGGAATGACGTCGAGAAGATTCGCGGTACGCCCGCGCTGTTTCGCTACGTCTTCTTCCGCTCCCCTGGGCACTCTCTGAGCGAGCGCCAGGACGGAGAAGTCACCGTGGTTTCCCTCGGACCTCGGAGCCACCGCGCTGGGGGCTGACACTGCGTTCCAACCCCTTGGCTTTACAGCTTCAGTGCTCGGATGCCGTCGCCAGGGCTGCGCGAGCCTGCGGGGCGAGGCCGTGGTGCGCGCCTCCTCGGTTCCGGCATGGTGCTGTCGAAACCCTCTTGGGCGAGCCGCTCCACCTCGGTGGCGGGCACCTTGCGCTTGCCGTTGGCCTTCACCGTCCGGAGCTGGCCCGTTTGGATGAGGGAGACGAGGGTGGTGTTCCGGTCGACCCCCAGGCGCCGGGCTGCCTCCCGCTGGCTGAGCAATTGGGCATGGGGATTAGGGCGCCTGCGCGTGGGAGTCTTCGGGTGTCTCTTCTCGAGCGCGCTGGCGATGGTGGTGAGGGTTGCGTTGATTGCTCGGAGCTCCTCATGGATGCCCTCGATGGCCGAGAGCAGGGCACTGCGACTTGACGACACGACGCCACGTTCGCGCCTGGGTACGCGGGCGCGTCCATCGACGAGGTGCCGGTTCGTCTATCGCGACGTTGCGTCGCGGGACCGGCGGCGTGTTCTACCGGAGGCATCCTGTAAGAGCCGGCTCAGGTGCGGCTCCTCCGGGTCAGGCCAACTGCACTGCCATATGCCGAGGTCGGCCCGGTGGCCTTCCTCGCGCTATGAGTTCGCGGGTCCGGCCGTGCCGCCGGAGCACCGCAGCCTGCATTGCAGGCCCTCGGTTAACGGCCTGCCCGCGTTTCACGGGAGGCACGTCGTACCTGGGATTAACCAAGACCCCAGGGGGATGCCATCCAAAAAGAGGCGCCGTCAATGCTGACCGGTACCTCCCCTCCTCGAGCTGCGGGGCTACTGCCAATCGCGATGGGCCCCAATGTCATACGGACTGCTGCTTCCGTACGAACGGCGATTGAACGACTCGGCGCCGCTGAGCTCCTCGGCGACGATCAGGAGGACGGCGGCCACAATGCGCCGCGTCATCCGCGAGCGCAGGATGCGCTTCAGGGCTATCCACCACACGGGCTCTCTCCTTCCACCCTGCCGCGGCAAGACTTCGGGGTTGTGCATCTGGTGAAAGGCGAGAAGCAGCCCGAGGAAGATCGTGGTTCTCTTATGGGCTTGGTTGCGTCGGCTCTTCGCGCTTCGCCTCGGCCTCGGCCTTCGCCAGAAGGCGGCGAAGGTGAATTACGCGCTGGGCCGCCGTCCACGGGCGCAGGCGAACATCGGCGTCACCGAGTTCGTTCTCGGGGACACTGTTGTGCGTGGCCAGGAGTTCGCGCGGGTCTGTCTCACAGCTCAGCACCCGCCGCAGGTGGGTCATGCGCGCGGTCACGAGCACCAACAGGCTATTGAGGGCCAGCGGCGTTTGTGCAGCCGTTTCCTCGCTGCCCAGGGACTTCATGGCCAGGAGCTCGGCGAGATTAGCCGCTCCAGTCAGAGCCTCCTCGATCAACGAGAGTTCTCCGGAAAGTGAAAGCAGCTGCGTGCCCTCGCCGTTGGGCGGCGGGGGCTGCGCGCAGTCGATGACGGTGAGTTCGGTCATGGGTTGGTCCTCCGCCTCCGGCAGGTTCTTGGAGGCCGGCAAGAGCCCGTGTGCGCGCGTGTGCCAGCGCGCCAGCGGACGATGGTGGTGAAAGGGGACGGCAGGAGGCGGCTCGCTCCGGGCGGCGCACCGTCGCGTCGCGGAGCTATGTGCCTCTGACCCTTATACCGCCGCTGCTCGCTTCTCTTCGGGGTGCAAGCCCCTTCGAGCGTGCCGCGGTGCCGGACTCCAGGTTCCAGGACAGGCGGCCAATCATCACGGCTTGCCTCCGGCACGAGAGCTGAGCAAGATGTCCGGTGCAGTACGCCCAGTGTGGTTTTTTGTAGTACGCCCAGTAGTTGCCAGTGCAAGCCCGCGTCCCGTGCGCCGCACGGGCTCGCCTTGAGGGGGCTTGGACATAGGGACGGCAGGCGTCACCGCCGCCCTACTTGTTGCGCCGACGAGCCGTTGCCCTCATGCGTCGCGCCCTGGCCGCCCATTGCCCCACAGCCAAGAAGATGCGCCCGCCGCAGCACGCGGACGGTCGAGGTGTGTGTGGCACGCCCAAGGAGGCCCTGATGTCCGGGGCAAAGCCAATGACAACTAATCGGATTTTCAAGAGCTTTAGAGGATATCTGGATGAAAACCCAAGAGCGGAAGACGGCATTCATCCGCCGGTTTGCGGGGCCGGGTGACGGCTCCGGCATCGTCTGCTTCAAGTTCTGGCAGCTCGTCCCTGCGATGGGCTGCCCCTTCCGGTGCAGCTACTGCTTCCTCCAGGACCAGCTGTACTTCCGCTTCAATCCGGAGACGCTGGCCGGCCTCGTCTACACGAACATCGCGGACATGGTGGGCGAGGTGGAGAAGTGGCTCGAGGACCCCATTCCCAAGATGCTCATCGTGGGCGAGCTCCAGGACGGGCTCGTCTTCGACCCGGCCTACAAGAAGGTGAATGGCACGTCGCTGACGCACCTGCTCGTGCCCCTCTTCGCGGCGCAGACTCGTCACCGGCTCATCTTCCTCACCAAGGCCACCACGATTGAAAATGCCCTCGAGCTGCCGCCCACGCCGCAGGTGGTGTTCTCCTGGTCGGTGAACGCCGAGTACATCGGGACCACCTTCGAGCATGGGGCCCCGCCGCCGTCGGAGCGCTTCGAGGCCGCACGCCGGATGAAGGAGGCGGGCTGGCCCATCCGCTTCCGGCTGGACCCGATGGTGCCGTACCCGGGCTGGCAGGAGGGGTACGCGGAGGCCATCGAGCGCATCAACGCGCTGGAGCCGGAGATGGTGACACTGGGCTCGCTTCGGGCCACGTCACCCAAGTCTCTGCGCAGCGCCGCCGAGAAGAACGGCCGGGACGCCAGCATCTTCGACTACCTCGGCGAGGAGCGCGACGCCTCGGGCTTCAAGTACCGCGTGCCCGAGGAGGTGCAGCTGGAGATGTTCCGCTTCGCCCTCGACCGTCTTGCGCCTCGGGTGGTGCCGGCCCTCTGCAAGGAGGACGCGGGCCTCTGGCGCCGGCTGGGCCTGCCCTTCCGGGGCTGCCACTGCCTGCTAGGCGGGCAGGACGCGCTGGTGGACGGGGCGGCCGAGCAGGTGGCGGTGGAAACCGACGTCCTGCCGGTGCCGTCGACCTTGCCGCTCCCCGGGCCTGAGCTGCACCTGTTGCCGCCGGGCGTGACCAACCCCGGTGAGTGGCCGCTCGCCGATGCTTCCGCCGTGCCCGACAGCTCCGGCCAGGAGAGGGGGGAGGTGAACCACTCGCCTGCCGAGGGGACGGCCTGCTCGCATGCGCAGTTGCCTCCGGGGCCGTCCGACGATGGTTCCGCCGCCGTTGCGTCCGCCGCCATGGACCAGTCCGTGCCGGAGGAAATGCCCTCGATTTCCATTGGAGATTCAGGGGCTTGCGAGGAGGGGCAGCACGCCACTCAGGCGCCGGAGCTCGTGCTTGAGGCGGCGGCGGAACCAAATCCGCACGAGGTGTCCGCTCCCGGTGGCGGTCAGCAAGAGGACGTGGTCGGGCACCGGGACCTCCAGGTGTCCCGGAGGGCTGGGGGCCCACGGAGAGGGCTCAAGTCCTGGACGGCTGCGGAGGTGGCCCGTACGACGCCCGCTGAGGTGCGATGGATCGCGCGTCCGTGGGTGGCCGAGGGAGCGATCACGATCGTGGACGGCAAGCCGAAGCTGGCCGGCAAGTCCACCTGGGTGGCGCACCTGGTGAAGCACGTGCTCACGGGCTCGGAGTTCCTCGACGAGCTCACCACGCGCTCACCCGTGGTGCTCCTCACTGAGGAGCGCCCCGTCACTCTCCGGCGCCTGCTGGAGCGCGTGGGGATCGCTGATTCCATCGACCTGCACGTCATCTTCTACCAGGACGTGCGACACCTTCCCTGGGATGCGCTGGTAAAGCAGGCGGTCGACAAGTGCCGAGAAGTCGGGGCGAAGCTGCTCATCATCGACACGCTGGCCCAGTTCAGCGGCATCCCGGAGAGCTCTAGCGGCAAGGCCCTGGACGCCGTCCGGCCTCTTCAGGCCGCCGCGGAGCAGGGGTTGGGCATCGTCGCCGTCCGCCACGAGCGCAAGAGCGGCGGGGGCGTCGGGGACTCCGGCCGCGGCAGCTCGGCCCTCACCGGGGCGGTGGACATCATCGTGGCCCTCCAGCGGCCACCCAATCACACGGGGCAGGTGCGCATTCTCCACGCCCTCTCCCGCTACGAGGAGACGCCGTCCACCCTGACCATCGAGCTCGGGGACGAGGGCTACAGCGTGCGCGAGGGACTCGATATCGAGGCCCAGGACCTCGAGCGCGCCCTTCTTCTCGCCGTGCCCGACACCGAGGAGGACGCGAAGACGGCCGACGAGCTGATGGATAAGACGGGCCTGAAGAAGACCAAGGCGCGCGAGGCTCTCGCCCGGATGGTGAAGGAGGGGAAACTCTTGCAGACCGGCACCGGCCGCAAGGGCGCGCCGTATCGCTACTGGCGGCTCGCTACTTCGTAGCGCCACGGGGTGGGGTCTACGGCGAGGACTGGCTTTCGGTCCTCGTCGTAGTCTTTCCGCGTCGACGGTGCCGGCGGTACGGCTTGGTCGGAGTCAAATCTGTGCCGCCTTCAGCATCTCATACACAGCCTTGGCCTTCGCGGCCTTCTCCCTCCAGCGCTGGGATTCGGCGTGCAGCCAGGTGTCTCGCGCGAACGACAGCGTTTGCCCGAGAGCGAGCCGGCGGTGGTAGGCGGCATCCTCTCGGCGCTCGAGCGTCTTGCCGGCGTATTGGAGAGCCCACCAGCCGTCGGTGGTCCATTTGGTGTCGGGGTAGCTGCGCATGAGCTTGGAGAAGACCGCGAGCGCCGCGGCCGCAGACGCATCGTCCCGGACCTCGCGAAGCACGCGCAGCTGTTCGTCCCATCGCTGCTGGCCCACGAGTTCAAGCACGAGCGGCATGAGGGTGCGCGCGCACCAGTCGGCATGACTGAAGGCGTCCTGAATCTCTTTCGGAGTGAGTGCTGGAGGCATGCCAGAAGCATAGGACGTGAAGCGAGATCGCCTCGTTCACGGGGGCCTCCCGAGGGGTTTGGCCGTTTCGTCCTATGTTTCTATGGGGATTTATTCGGCATTTTTCTCTGAATTTCCCCGGAGGACGCATGCACCCAAATTCGTTCACGACGACCATCACCATGCCGCTGGAGCTCCGGGCGGAGCTGGACAAGGTGAAGGCCCAGCACGCCCGCCGCACCGGCAAGCGGCCGCCCATCAACACTCTCATCCTGGAGGCACTCCAGCAGTACGTGGTGCGTGAGCGCGCCACCGCGGAGGAGTGAGCGCCATGGGGCTCATCATCCCCTCGGGCTTGAAGGCTCCCATGGTGGACTACGCCATCGCCCCGGCGAAATGCGGCCTGGCCGTGGTGGCGCCGCATCACCCCATCATCGAACCCGATTGAAACTCTAACAACGAAAAAACCCCGGCGGTGGGACGCCGGGGTCACTCACAACAGAAAAGTCACCATGAACAATCATAGTCAAAAGAACGCGTCGCTTCAAACGCAGCTCAATACCGCAACCGCAGTGCCGATGAGTGCGCAGAGAAACGCTCAGGGCACCAACCGCAATCAGCACGGGGCGACGCGTCAGCTCCTGCGGGCGATCGTGGTGGATCCCGTCTACAAGGCCATGCGGGAGCAGGTGGCGCCCTTGACCAACTGCAAGCTGCTGCGCGTGGCGGTGGAGTCCATCATTGCCGCGATGCCGGAGGAGCCCGAGCTCGGGCGCACGCTGTGCCACCTGCTGCTGTGCACGAAATGGACGCGGAAGCGGCGGGCCTCCATGCCGGGGAACTTCGCCGCGACCATCATCGACTCCTACGTGAAGAACGCGCGAGAGGCGGTGGCCCAGGCGCAGCAGAGCGGCAGCCTGAAGCCGCTCGCGCAGTTCCAGCACATCGACGAGGAGTTCGAGGCGCTGGGGCTGACGCTGCCGGCGAGGCATGTGAAGTCCTCGCCCCAGGAGCGGGTGGAGGCTCGGCTGGGCATGGTCGGCGAGGACGACATTATGAAGCACCCGCCCGAGGACTTCCTCTTCGATGCGCGGGAGTGCAAGTGGTACCAGCTGAACCGCCGGGGCGAGTGGATGGGGCCCTACTCGGACACGGCCTTCAGCAACCGTCTGCTGAAGCTGGGCCTGCCGCGCCCCAAGCATGACGTCTTCAAGATGTACGTGGAGCAGTACGATCGGGCCGAGCCCCTGTTCGACACCCGCGCGAAGTTCGTCAAGCGCAACGGGGAAGGCATTCGGAACACCTACGTGCGCTCGCCTCTGGTGCCCGAGCGGGGGACGTGGTTCCGCATCTGGCGGGTGCTGCTCAATCTCGTGGGCGGCAACTACGAGCACCTGGAGTACCTGCTGGACTGGCTCGCCGCGCCGCTCCAGTCGCTCCACTTCAAGGGACAGCCCCTGAAGATGGGTACGGCCATCATCTTCCACGGGGACGAGGGCTCGGGGAAGGGGACCCTGGAGCGCATCATCTGCCTCATCTACGGCCGTTGGAACGTGGCCCTCCTCGGCCAGAACGCGCTCGAGAGCCGCTTCCACGAGCAGCTCGTCGACAAGCTGTTCGTGGTGGCCAACGAGGTCATCTCCTCCACCAACCGCTCGGCCGAGACACAGAACCTGCTGAAGCCCTGGGTGACGGACGAGGAGATTCCGTTGGAGGCCAAGCACAAGGCGGCCACCAAGGTGCCGAACCGCTTCAACATCATCTTCACCTCCAACGACGAGAAGCCTGTCATCGTGCCGAAGAAGGACCGGCGCTACACCGTCTTCAAGACGGGCCTCCGGCTTCCGCAGAAGTTGAGCGAGGCCCTGTACGCCGACCTCGACGGGCCGCAGCTCGAGGTGGCGGCGTTCTATTGGCACCTGTTGCACCGGAAGGTGCGGGTGAAGGTGGGGCAGGTGCTGGACACCGAGGCGCGTCGCGAGGTGCAGGCGGCCACCGCTTCCTCCGACGAGAAGTTCGTCGCCGCTCTCAAGCAGGAGGGGTGGTGGGCCCTGAGCGCGCCGTGGGCCGACGAGCAGCATCCGAAGCACTCGGGTGACACCGGCTTCAACAAGGTGGTGGAGAACACCAACGAAGGGGATGCCGTGCTCACCAGCCGCCTCAGCGAGGTGTACCAGCACTTCTGCCGCCGCAACGCTCTCAAGGCACGTGACTCGGTGCAGCTCGCTAAGACGGTCAAGGCGGAGGTTCCCGGCGCGCGGTCCAAGCAGAAGAAACTCGGGGGCGTGCCGCGCCAGATGTGGTTCGGCCTGCCGATGATGCCGCCGGAAACGAAGGCTGACGTCATCCCGCTGCCGATGGTGCAGCAGGCCCCGGTGGAACGCACGGAGCGGCCCGCGGAATCGGCGGTGGACGACGCGGACTTCGGGACGGACGCCGCGTAGGTCTCGAATTCACATAAGAGTTTGCCCCGCCCGTCGTGACGGGCCCCTCCAGTTCCTGAGACCTCCTGCGGCCAAACCCAGGAGGTGTTCCGTGTAGTTGGAGAAGGAGCTGGAGCAGTTTCAGCAGGAGGCGCAGCGGTTGATGGCGGGCCGGCGCAGTGGCTCGCTGCCATTCCCCGAGGCGCTACGCGCCTTCGCGGTGCGCCGCAAATTCTTCAAGGCGGCGAAGGGCAGGCGACGACCTCTCCTTGGCCCTTGCCGCAGCCCTGGCGCTATTCGCTGCGCCTGCTCCCACCCCAAGTGGATCAGGTATGCTTGCCTGGGGCTCATGAGCGGTGGGCCCCCATCACCAAGAGGCAGAGCGAACATTTACTCACCATGCGTAATTACCGAACACCCACTGGAGCACAGTAATGGACCAACACGCCTGGAGCCAGGATGACGACCTCGTCGCCTTTTACCTGTACAAATTCGGTACGGAGCGGCTCCCGTTTGACATGCCCACCATCGCGGAGCGGCGGGGTATCAAGCCGGAGAGCATGGACATGCGGATCAGAAACTTCGAGGCGTACGCGGGAACAGGCGGACTGGTAAATATTGCACAGAAATCCGTGCGGGTCTTCGCGCAGTACAGGGACACCCCCGAGCCCGAGCTTCGGAACCTCGCATTCCCTGAACTGGCCCAGATGAATCTTCCAGACATCGCTGAGTACGTGTGGGCAAACAGTCACGTGATCGCATTCGGGGAAGCAAGTGAGTGGGATGCCGCGCTCTTCACCGAGCCGTGGTGGCAAGAAAGCGGGGCAAGAGAAATAGACTGGGCAGCGTACGGCCCTGGATGGTACTGGTTCCTGTCGGATATGCGGTATGAGGAACTAGCTGAACTCGACAGGCCGACGTCGCTTCCCCAGAAAGGCTGCAATATGGGGGCGCTCGTGCGTGAGCACCTGTCTATTTTTGGGCAGGAGTTGTTATGCAAGCCTGATTCCAGCGGCATGCTCGTGCTGTACAACGGGCACGAGCAACAGGTTTCTTCGCGCGTGCGAGCACATTTCACGCTGGGCAACGACAGGACGGGTGCGCTCGGGCTGCGGCACTACGGCATCAGCGCACGGCGCTGGGCGCTGCGTGTTTTTTCGAACCCGTGCCTGACGCAGCAGGGCGACGCTGTGTCGCAAAAAATCAGAACTCTGATGCAATCGAAAGCCGGGCGCTGTTCAATTGAAAGCGCGTGGAGAGCTGTGCACGGCTGGCCTGTCCTCTGTAAAGAGTAGTAGCTGTCGTGAAGCTCACGAACTCGCCGCGTGCAGGAGGGCGCCTCGGGATGTCGCCGAGGCGTTTTCTTTTGGAGGGGGCGGCGGCGCGCTCGCGTAGCCACGGCTGGACGTGGCGGGCTGCCGAGGTAGGGGCTGAGCGATGGTCCCGGAGGTCCCTCAGGCGGTCCCGGTAAGAAGGACGGAGCGGGTGGTAAGGCGTCTCACTCGCAGGCCCTACTGACCGTCTTACCGCGAGCCCACCTGTAATTTCAGGTGGTTAGGCCGGCATCGCAGGCGGGTAAGGCGGGTAAGGCGTTTGCGCAAGAATCTTGCTGCTGGCGCAGCGCCCCTCTCCTGGGACGGAGTCTTCAATCTATGGAGGAAATAGGAGTAGACGTCTTACCCGTCTTACCGGAGGGGTAAAGGCCAATAAATACAATGGTTTAGGTGGCGGTAAGAGGTAAGGCGCTGGTCTGAAGCGAGCCACCTTACCTGCGTTGACGTCTTACCGACGTCTGCGGCAGCCCTCCCCTCCGCAGCAGCACCTCAGCACGTATGCATGCGCCAGCACGCCGTACCTGGCCGCTCCTGAGCCTCGGGGGTTCCCGCTGGCTCCCCCGGCTCCGGACGCGTCTGCGGCCCGGCCAGGGCCCTCCCAGGGGCTCTCCGAGTCGTCATCACCACGGCAACCGGGTGTGGACGTCGTGACCTATATCTTGGGGATGCTCCATCACCTCCTCGTCCTCCTCCGCGGCCCCCTGGCCACCGACACCCTCCACCAGCAGCGCGTCCAGTTCGATCTCCTTCAGTCCCAGATGGAGGTCGTGCTCGCTGGTCTCCGGCGTGGCGATATCTCCATTGAGGACTTCTTGGTGCAGCGGGAGGAGTAGGAATGACGGGTCCCGCGCTTCGTAGGAAATAGCTAGGTTACCTCTAACGAATACACGCGTCCTCCCCGCGAGACACGTCCGCCCTTCGTGCGCGCGTGGACCCTGCTGGCGTAAGCGGGCGGCGGGGCGGCGGTTTCCGAAGGAATTAGCATTGCACCGGGCTTCCACTCACTTCGTCCTAATATTCTGGGATGAAACCGAAGACCGTGGAGTCCATCCCAGCCATCTCCAACGTCCACGAGCTGCCGGTCGTCCGTCCACCTGCGCGCGTTGAGGAAACGACGCCTCGGCTGGCGCTCTCGCCTGTCGAGACCGCGTCCGTGACGCAGCTGCTGGCCGGTGGCGAGGAGGCGATGCTCGACCACGTCCGTGCCCGGGCAGGGGCCTTCGCCTCGGCAGATGGCGACGGGGTGCGCTTGCGCTCTTTGGCTCGATCCGCAGCGCTCGCGGAGGTCAACATGGGGCAGCTGGCCGCTCTGCTTTCCGCGGCCCTGTCGCAGCGGGATGAGCCTGGCGCCAAGCTGCTGGACAAGCTCCTCACGAGCGCCACCAAGCGCTTCACGATGCTGATGGACGAGCTACGTGCGGAACGCCAGGGCGGCCGGCGCAGCGTGCTGGTCGTGGGGGCCGCGCAGCACGTCCACGTGGGGGTAGGGGAGTGATGGCCATGGACCTGACCAGCTCCGCCCCTCGTCCACGCCGGCCCCGTCGACAGGTGTGGTACCGCGACGACCTGGTTCGGGTATCCATTGCCGGCCTTCGCGGCCGCTTCACGCCCCAGCGCTTCCGGAGCCTCTCGACGGTGCAGCTCGAGCATGCCGGACACCTCGTCGAGGTTCGCATCGTCCAGCAGCCCTGTCCTACCGCGCACGGTGGCGCTCGGCGATGGCTCCTCTGCCCGCGGTGTGGCGGCCGGGCGCAAACGGTCGGGTGCCATCCTGAGCTCGGCTGGGCGTGTCCTGCGTCGAGGTGCGTAGGTGGGTGGAAAGGGAGGACAAGGCGGACGCTACCCGGCCCGGAGGACGGTGCGCAGGCGGGCGATCCTGTCTCCCGTTGAGGTGGACGACTCCTGCACCTGCGCTGGTGCGGGCGCAACCGGCGGCGCATCGAGGTACCCCCTTCGCTAGCCTCGACTACGGAGAGGGACGGAGCCTCAAAGGGCGCGAAATTTACGCCGTAAAGAATGCGCCCCTGCAGGGCTCCTGCATCGACGTGACGAGATGGAACGGGCGCGCTACCGAGTATGCGACGTGGTGCTCTCGCGGGAGCGGCCCGAAGAGCGCGTCATCGTCGTTACCTCGCGGCCTGTGACGGGGTCGGGGCGCCGGTCAATCGTTCCGAGCGTGCGCGGATGATGGAGGAAGGGACTTGGCTGCTGGCTCATGGTGAAACGCTCGCCGAGCGGGTGAGGGGCGCGGAGCGGCAGCTGGCGTCGCTCTTCCACGATCACCTTGCTGCGGTGCTACTCGGGCACGTCCCCCAGCGGCTCGACTTCCGGGACTTCGTCACGCGGATGGACGTGAGCGGCACGCTGGACGGCAAGTACGAGAAGGACGTGGCCGACGAGCTGCGGCAGTGGTACTCCGACCGCCCGCGAAGGTGACCAAGCGAGCGCATAGCCCCTGCTGGGGAGGACGGACTGGCCAGCGTCCTCGAGCTCGACGCCGTCGACGGCGCGGAGCCGATGGCCGAGCGGATGCTCCGGGCGGTGGGCCACGCCGGGAACTGGGTGGAGCAGCGGGCGCTGTGGGCGGAGCTGCGGGCGCCGGCGGGGTAGATTCGAGCGCCGCCTTCGGGTTTCGCCCCACCCTCACCGAGCCTCGCCGATCTTCATCGCGCTTGAGCGCTCTCCGTAGAGCGTGATACGGTGGCGCCGCGTCCGAGGTGGGCACGAGCGGGAGTCCTGCGTCTTTCGCCCTGCTGGAGCCGGTCAATGCACGAGCAAGAGCCCTGGGTGTCGGTGGATGAGGTCGCCAAGCACCTCGGCATCGCCAAGGACACGGTCTACCGGTGGATCGAGTCGAAGTCCCTGCCGGCGCACCGGGTCGGGCGCCTGTGGAAGTTCAAGCTATCGCAGGTCGACGAGTGGATTGAGGCAGGCGGTGCTGCGGAGCCCGAAGGCAACGAGGAGCAGGGGTGAACAGAAACTCGACAACACAGCGTCGTCAGCAGCACGGCCGGCGGACAGACGGCAAGAATAACCGCCCCGCGCTCAGGCGACGACGCCTGTCGAGAGCGGCCAACCTCGCCCCGGCTGGATTGAACCTGCGTGCGACGCCTGCCTCCCGAACCGTGGGTCGTCGGGCTCGTTGACACGCACGCGAATGCGCATTCGCGAATGCGCATTGCAAAGACTGAACGAGGCCACCGATGAACTCAGCCGAACGCCAACTCGAAGAGTCGCTCATCTCCAGGCTCGTGGGCCTCAAGTACGAGTACCGCGAAGATATTCGCGACCGCGATGCCCTCGAACGCAACTTCCGCCAGAAGTTCGAGAAGCTCAACCATGTCAACCTCACCGACGGCGAGTTCAAGCGACTCCTCGATGAGCTCGTCACCCCGGACGTGTACGAAGCTGCACGCGCCCTGCGAAACCGTGAGCCCACCATATTCGCGACGACTGGCTCAAGACATGCATGAAGGCTGAGGTCGAGCGCGTTGGGTTGAGTTATCGGGCACAAGGCAGAGGAAGCCCGCCCCGGGGCAGCGGGTAGCAAGCAGGAGGAGATGGAGAGGGGAGTGGGGAGAGTGCGACACGTGAGCTGCAATTGACTCCAGGCAGCTACGTGATGTGCGCTGTGCTCAGCGAGCCCAGCTTCGTCCACAGCTTCTGCCAGAGGCTGGCCGACTCCCGGCCAATGACCAGCACCACTCTTCTGGCGTGTAACAGCACCCGCGCGGCTACTTTGAGCACCCGCTCGCGCACACGGAGCAGCCCCCAGCCCTCGCCCGTGGCCTGCTCCATCAGCACGCGCGCGGCGTGCACCAGGTTGTAGGCCAGGGCATTGAGCAACAGGCGTACCTCGTTGTTGGCGAAGGCGTCGATGGACACCGAGCGCTGGACGGGCGGCTGCCCCCGGTACTTGGACTTGGGCCGTCTGGCCGAGGAGAGCGCCGGGGCCAGCACGTCCATGAGCTCTCCGAAGTGGCCCTCCGCCGTGCCGCGTTGGCGGTAGTGCTCCAGCAGCGCCTGTGCCGGCATCTGCTCCTTGCTCCAGCTCGTCACCAGCCAGAAGGCGTGCGGGAAGAGCTCGTCCTTCCTCTCCAGCACTACCAACACCACGCGCCGCGCACGGCTCCAGCCCTGCGCCTGGTACTCCCATTCGTACAGGTGGGTGCCCGGCTCCCCTGCGGCACTCCCGAATTCATGAAGCGCGGCAGCGCCGCCTCCCGCTGCAACACGCTGGTGTTGCGCACGCGCGCCACGTAGGGCGTGCCTCGCTCCTCCAGCTTCGCCAGCAGCTTCTCCTCGGGAAAGCCCGCGTCGAAGCGCACCGCCGCCACCTCACACACCTCCTTCTCCACTCGCCCCAGCAACTCGTCGATGAATTCCAGCGCTCCATTGGCGCTGTGCACGTTTCCCTCGCGCAACCTCACGTCCAGCAGGTCTCCCGTCTCGGCGAGACTGGCGACAATCGGGTGGTACATGCGTACTCCGTAGTGCCCGTTGTACGCGCTGCCCTCCTGGTGCCCATGCACCTCCACCGGCAACCCGTCCACGTCCACCGTCACCTGCTTGAGCTTCTGGCCCTTGGGCTGCTGCGCCCTCAGCCTCCGCCCCGTCTGCCACACCAGCGCCTCGTGCAGCACCTTCCGGTTTTCCTCTCGCGCCAACATGGCCGTCAGCCGCGACAAGGTGGGCTGTGAGGCCAACCCCTCCGCTCCCCCCTCTTTCCCCCTCAGCGGCACGCTGCTCTTGCTGTCCGACACCGCCAACCTCAACGCCGCGTCCCTCCTGAGCGCGTCCGCGTCGTCGTGGTCTCTCCACCCTTGCCCCAACAGCAGAAGGTCCGTGCGCACCAACTCCCTCAGCGAGTGGGTTATCCGCTTCTCGTCTCGCGTGTCCGTCAACATCTCCCCCAGCCAGCGCGTCAGCCCCAACCGCTCGTCCACCTCCCTCAGCAGCACCGCACCTGCCTCCGACGTCAACCGCTCCGCCCTCGCCTCCAGCTTCACGGAGCCGTTGAACTCCAGCCCGAAGTCGTTGAGGATTTCACCCATGACGCGCCTCCTGCCTTGTGGTGGTGGATGTCTGAACAACACCCCTCTACCACTCGGGAGGTCAGGCGCGTCACCCTCCTTTTCCGGTCATCCTCCTGCACCTCTCGTGAATAAGGCGGGGTGAGGCGTTCGTCCGCGACGACGGCACCCCGCTCAACTACACCCTCGTCAACATCAAGGACTGGTGCAAGAACACCTTCGAAGTCGTCAACCAGCTCCGCATCAACACCGACAACAGCCACCACCGCTACGACGTCATCCTCCTTATCAACGGAGTCCCCGTCGTCCAGATTGAGCTGAAAACGCTCGGCATCAGCCCGCGGCGGGCGATGGAGCAGATCGTCGACTACAAGAACGACCCGGGCAACGGGTACACGACGACGTTGCTGTGCTTCGTCCAGCTCTTCATCGTGAGCAACCGGACGGACACTTGGTACTTCGCCAACAACAACACACGGCATTTCGCCTTCGACGCTGACGAGCGCTTCCTCCCCGTCTACCAGTTCGCCGCCGAGGACAACACGAAGATCACGCACCTCGACGACTTCGCGGATCGGTTCCTGGCCAAGTGCACGCTCGGTCAGATGATCAGCAGGTACATGGTCCTCATCGCCAGCGAGCAGAAGCTGATGATGATGCGCCCGTACCAGATCTACGCCGTCAAGGCCATCGTCGACTGCATCGAGCAGAACTGCGGCAACGGCTACATCTGGCACACGACCGGCTCCGGCAAGACGCTGACCTCCTTCAAGGCATCGACGCTCCTCAAGACGAACGAGAGCATTCACAAATGCCTTTTCGTCGTTGACCGCAAGGACCTCGATCGCCAAACCCGCGAGGAGTTCAATCGCTTCCAGCAGGGCTGCGTCGAAGAAAACACCAACACCGCGACGCTCGTCGATCGCCTGCTGTCTGACGACTACGCCGACAAGGTCATCGTCACCACGATTCAGAAGCTTGGGCTCGCCCTCGACGAGAATAGCAAGCACAACAAGCAGAACGTCGCCCAAGGACGCGTCACCTACAAGCAGCGCCTCGAATCTCTCCGCGACAAGCGGATGGTCTTCATCTTCGATGAGTGCCATCGTTCGCAGTTCGGCGAGAACCACAAGGCCATCAAGGAGTTCTTCCCCAACTCCCAGCTTTTCGGGTTCACCGGCACCCCGATCTTCGAGGACAACGCGACCGTCAAGCAGATCGAGGGCGACGTCGCTACCCTGCGCACGACGACGGACCTCTTCCAGAAGCAACTCCACGCCTACACCATCACCCACGCCATCGAGGACCGGAACGTCCTCCGCTTTCACGTCGACTACTACAGACCGAAGAACGCGCCGGCTCTGAAGCCCGGCCAATCCCTCGCCAAACAAGCCGTCGCTCAGGCCATCCTCGACAAGCACGATGCTGCGACTGGACGCCGCCGTTTCAACGCTCTGCTGGCGACGGCCTCGATCAACGACGCCATTGAGTACTACGAGGTCTTCAAGAGGCTCCAGGCCGACAGAAGGTCAGCAGACCCCGACTTCGTGCCTCTCAAGATCGCCGCGGTGTTCTCCCCGCCGGCAGAGGGCAACAAGGACGTCCAGCAGATCCAAGAGGACCTCCCTCAGGAGAAGGAGGACAACCGCCACGACCCTGAGGGCAAGAAGGGCGCGCTCAAGGTGATCATCTCCGACTACAACCAGCAGTACGGCACCAATCACGACATCAACAACTTCGACCTTTACTATCAGGACGTTCAGCAGCGCATCAAGGACCAGCAGTTCCCCAACCGCGACCTGCCGCGCCGGGGCGAGGAGAAGATCGACCTCACGATCGTCGTCGACATGCTGCTCACGGGGTTCGACGCGAAGTACCTCAACACGCTTTACGTCGACAAGAACCTCAAGCACCACGGCCTGATCCAGGCCTTCTCCCGCACGAACCGCGTCCTCAACGCCACGAAGCCCTACGGCCACATCCTCGACTTCCGCCAGCAGCAGGACAGCGTCGACACCGCGATCGCGCTCTTCTCCGGTGCGCAGGCTGATCGGGCCCGCGAGATCTGGTTGGTCGACAAGGCTCCCGTCGTCATCGACAACTTCAAGCAGGCCGTCGCCGACCTTGGCGAGTTCATGACGTCGCAGGGCCTCGAAGCCAAGCCCGATCAGGTGAACAACCTCATGGGCGACGACGCCCGCGCCCAGTTCATCAAGCGGTTCAAGGAGGTCCAGCGCCTCCAGACGCAGCTTGACCAGTACACCAACCTTACTGACGAGCAGCGAGCGCAGATTGAACAGGCCCTGCCCAAGGACGAGCTCCGCGCCTTCCGCGGCGTGTACCTCGAAACCGCGCAACGCCTGAAGGAGCAGCAGGGGGCCTCTGGAAAGGAGGGCCAGCCTGCGAGCGCCGAGGTCGACCAGCTCGACTTCGAGTTCGTCCTCTTCGCCTCCGCCGTCATCGACTACGACTACATCATGAAGCTGATCGCCAAGTACTCGGGGCAGGACCCGAAGAAGCTCACGATCAGCCGCGAGCAGCTCATTGGGCTCATCCAGTCCGACGCCAAGTTCATGGACGAGCGGGACGATATCACCGAGTACGTCCGCTCGCTCAAGGAGGGCGAGGGCCTCGACGAAGCCGCCATCCGTGCCGGTTACGAGCAGTTCAAGGCCGAGAAGCAGGCCCAGCAGATCGCTCATCTCGCCCATGCCCATCGACTGACGACCGAGTCGCTCTCGGCCTTCGTTGACACCATCCTCCAGCGCATGATCTTCGATGGCGAGCAGCTCACCGACCTGATGGAGCCGCTCGGTCTCGGCTGGCGCGAACGCCGCGAGCGCGAACTCGCGCTCATGGCCGACCTCGTCCCCCTCCTGAAAAAGCGGGCCCATGGCCGGGAAATCTCGGGCCTCAATGCATACGAGCATGGGGGGGCACGATGACGGCTCGCGAGCCATCACGCCTGGTACCCAGGCTGCGGTTTCCCGAGTTCGAGTGCCAGCGCGGGTGGCCGCTTACGACCCTCGGAGCGGTATTGGACGAACATGGACTCAAGAGCGACGGCACGTCAGACGTGCACTCGGTGTCGCTTGCCAAGGGCATCGTGCCGCAGGTCGAGCACATGGGCCGGAGCTTCGCTGCGAGTGACACAGGGCACTACAGCCTCGTCCGGCCTTTTGATGTCGTGTACACCAGAAGTCCGCTCGCTATGTTCAAGCTCGGGATCGTCAAGCAACACAGAAGAGACTACAACGCAATCGTCTCGCCGCTTTACGGCGTGTTTGCGCCCAAGAACCGACATGTTGGCCTGCTCGTTGAAGCTTTCTTCGAAAGCCCGGCGCGAGCCTTCCGCTACCTTGATCCTCTCGCACAGAAGGGCGCGAAGAACACCATCCAGCTCTCCAATGAACGATTCCTCTCCGGCTCACTCTACCTGCCGGAAGACGAGGATGAGCAGCAAAAGGTAGCCGAATGCCTCGGCTCGCTGGACGAGTTGATCGCTGCGGAGGGCCGAAAGCTCGAAGCCCTGCGGCGACACAAACGAGGGCTGATGCAAGAGCTTTTTCCTCAGGCTGGTGAGCCCCGGCCCCGTCTCCGCTTCCCGAAGTTCTCGGACCCATGGGAAGGGACGACATTGGGCAAGCAATGCGACAGCATATCGTCGGGCAAAGACAAGAGCGATCCCGATGGTCAATTTGACCTCTACGGTTCGACCGGCGTGATCGGCAAGACCCATCATGCGACCTTTACAGACACGGCTCTTTTGGTGGCGAGGGTCGGTGCAAATGCAGGGTTTCTCACCAAGGCGGAAGGGGAGTTCGGTGTGACCGACAACACGCTTGTCATCAACCTCAAGGACCGTGACAACGTGGACTTCTTTCTCTACTACCTTGAGAATTTCGGACTGAACAAAATGATCTATGGTTCAGGACAACCCCTCATAACAGGCGGGCAACTTAAAGCGCTGACGTTGTGGGTTCCCGAGAAGAAGGAGCGAGAGCGAATCGCCGGCTGCCTTTCGGTCCTCGGCGCATCTATCGCGGGGCAATCTCGGAAAGTCGACGCCCTCAAGCGGCACAAGCAGGGTTTGCTGCAGCAGCTCTTCCCGAGGCTGGAGGGCGAGGGGCAATGACCGACGCCAGCTACGCGGATCTGCCGAGCGTCGCCAAGCACCTTCGGACGCTGCTGGCCGAAAAGGCCCAGAAAAAGCCCGGCAAGAGCCCGTTCATTCTGATCTATGCCTTCAACGGCACCGGCAAGACGCGACTGTCCGCCGCCTTCAAGGACCTCGGCAAGGTCATCGACCAACACGGTAAGGTACAGAGCCGCGACACGCTCTATTTCAACGCGTTCACGGAGGACCTCTTTTCGTGGGACAACGATCTGGAGAACGACCAGCACCGCACGCTGAAGCTCAACGCGGCTTCCAGATTCTTCGTCGGGCTGGACGAGCTAGAGCTTGAGACCCGGATCCGCCCGCTATTGAACCGCTATGCGGACTTCGACTTCAAGCTCAACTTTGAGTTTGACCCGGTGACCGGCAAGATCGCCAGCGCGGAGGTCACCTTCTCTCGGGACGTGCTGAGCGGCGACGGCGACGCTACGAGGCGCGACCAAGTCGACGGCATCAAGATCTCGCGGGGTGAAGAGAACATCTTTGTCTGGTGCTTCTTCCTCGCCATCCTTCAGCTCACTCTCGATGGAGCGGAGGCATACAAGTGGGTCGAACATGTGTACATCGACGACCCGATCTCATCCCTCGATGAGCACAACGCCATCGTCGTCGGAAACCACCTAGTCCAGCTCTATCGCGAGGCACAGCGGCCGATCAAGACGGTTGTGTCGACGCACCACGCGCTGTTCTTCAATGTCTTGCATTACGAATTGCAGAATCACGTATTCACTCCAATTCAGTTCACGCTCAAGCGCGATCGTCGCAAGGATGGATACGTTCTTTCAGAACAACAACGTGTCGACACCCCACAGTTCTACCACGTTGCGGCCCTGGCAGATCTGTGGCAGGTGGCCCAGAGCGGGAAGGCGAGCACGTTCCATTTCAATATCTTGCGCACGGTGCTCGAGAAGACCGCCCTCTTTCTCGGCTACAACCACTTCTCGAAGTGCATCAAGGATGCCGATGATGACGCAGATGGCATCCTTCACCAGCGCTTCGTTGATCTGCTGAGCCACGGTAAGTACTCGATGTACGAGCCAACCGAGATGAGTGACGACACGAAGGGCTACTTCCTCACGATCTTGAAGGGGTTCGTGGAGCGCTACCCATTCAATCCAGAACTGGTACCCGGACCCAACGGAGACACTAAGTAAGCATGACCGAGAACAACCAAGCACAGCTCGGAAAGACGCTCTGGACCATCGCTGACCAACTCCGCGGGGCGATGAACGCGGACGACTTCCGCGACTACATGCTCGCGTTCTTGTTCCTCCGCTACCTGTCGGACAACTACGAGCAGGCCGCGAAGAAGGAGCTCGGGCGGGACTACCCAGACCCGAATGCGATCGGCAACGGAGGGCGGTCTTCGTTGTCTGTGTGGTACGCCCATAACCCGGGCGATGTGACGGCGTTCGAGAAGCAGATGCGACTCAAGGCCCACTACGTCATCCGGCCCGAGCACCTGTGGACCAGCATCGCCCACATGGCTCGCACCCAGGACGGAGAACTCCTCAACACTCTCCAGGCCGGGTTCAAGTACATCGAGAACGAGTCGTTCCAGAGCGCGTTCTCGGGCCTGTTCTCCGAGATCAATCTCGGGTCTGACAAGCTCGGCAAGACCTACGCCGACCGCAACGCGAAGCTCTGCACGATCATCATCAAGATCGCCGAGGGGCTTGCGGAGTTCTCTACCGATAGCGACAAACTGGGGGACGCCTACGAGTACCTGATCGGCCAGTTCGCCGCGGGCTCGGGCAAGAAGGCGGGCGAGTTCTACACGCCGCAGCGGATCTCGGACATCCTCTCCGCGATCGTCACGCTTGACAGCCAGGAGCCGAAGACCGGCAAGCGGAAGCATCTCGCTAGCGTGATGGACTTCGCCTGCGGCTCGGGCTCCCTGCTGCTCAACGTGCGCAAGCGCATGGGGCCGCACGGTATCGGCAAGATCTATGGGCAGGAAAAGAACATTACCACCTATAACCTCGCGCGGATGAACATGCTCCTGCACGGGGTCAAGGATTCGGAGTTCGAGATCTACCACGGTGACACGCTCACCAACGACTGGGACATGCTCCGCGAGACGAACCCCGCGAAGAAGCCTTACTTTGATGCAGTGGTCGCCAACCCGCCCTTCAGCTACCGGTGGGAACCCACCGAGGCGTTAGGCGAGGACGTGCGCTTCAAAAACTACGGGCTCGCGCCGAAGTCGGCTGCGGACTTTGCGTTCCTCCTGCACGGCTTCCACTACCTGAAAGACGAAGGCGTGATGGCGATCATCCTGCCGCACGGCGTGCTGTTCCGGGGTGGCGCCGAGTCCAAGATTCGCACGAAGCTGCTGGAGGACGGGCACATCGACACGGTCATCGGGTTGCCAGCGAACCTCTTCTACTCGACCGGCATTCCCGTGTGCATTCTGGTGCTGAAGAAGTGCAAGAAGCCCGATGACGTGCTGTTCATCAACGCGGCCGAGCATTTCGAGAAGGGCAAGCGTCAGAACGTCCTGAGCGACGAGCACATCGAAATGATCATCGACACCTACAAGCATCGCAGGGAGGAGGATCGCTACTCCAGGCGGGTGGAGATGGCGGAGATCAAGGAGAATGGTTACAACCTGAACATCTCGCGCTACGTGAGCACGGCCGAGCTGGAGGTCGAGATCGACCTGGCGGCGACGCACCAGGAGCTGGTGCAGATCGAAGATGAAATCCGCGAGGCGAAGGACCGCCACAACGGCTTCCTCGAACAGCTTGGACTGGCACCGTTGCCGTAGGTGCACGTCCCGCGCGTCCGCCCCAGCCCCCGACGTCGACGCAGCCACCGCCTCGTCGTAGCGTCCCGGCTCTCGCTCCCGCCGCTGGTTCACACGAGGCGCTCTGGGAAGCCCCGATCTCCCGGAGCCCATGACATCCACCACTTGCGCACGCGCCCTCGTCCGGCCTCCTTCGTCGCAAGCTCCCGTGAGGGGACCAACTGCTGGCCAGTCCCGCGCCAGTCCCGCACCAGTCTCTGGTCGCGCACGCCCGGCGCGCACAACGCGCCCATGTGCGCGTTGCAGCCCGCAGTGGCGTCCACGCCCCGGACCACCGTGATCGACGCGCCACGCGCCAACGTGGGCGCCCGTTCGCAGCTCGCGCGGGACAGCGCCCCGATGAGCAACAGTCCGGCCCCGCGTGGGACAGTTGATCACCCGGTCACCGTTCCGGAGAAAGAGGGTCGGCTGTTAACCAAGTCTCGGCTTCTCTCTCCCCGTGGGCATGAGAAGAGAGCGCGAACGCCGTCCCGCGCGACCTCGACGCGCCCGTCTTCACGCCCGCGGCGTTCTCTGTGCGAGCGCCGTCCCGACGCACGCGACGCTCGCCGACGCGCAAACCCTCGGGAAATCAGGGGAGAAAAGGCGAAGCCCCCGAGGCAGGTACCTTGGGGGCTCCGTTAACTGCACCCGTTCACGAAGTTCGCGAACGACTAGAAATGGCTCGGGAATGGAGACTCGGAGCATTGGCCCTGATGGTGTTTGTGCTCTTGGAGGAGGGGACTTCGCTGCGTGATCAAACACGGCCCCCAAAAGAAAGCGGGCGCCGTGGACGACGCCTGCCTCCTTGGCACAAGGGGCGCTCACGCCACCCCGGGGCACTGTGCTCGCAGGGCGGTGGCCGTCGCCTTATGTCGCGAGCCGGATGCGAGCCGTGTCCGCAATGGCCGCCAGCGCTTGTCGCTTCAAGCTGGCCGCCTTGCCCATCCAGATGGACTCAAGGCGCAACGTGTCCACGTTCTTGCCCTTAGGGACTCGCGTGTGCCGGTGGTGATCGGCGTACTCGCTGAACGCCTGGAGGGCACCCCACGCGGTGCTGCGGATGGAACCCTCGAGGCCCCGTCCGGCGTGGAACAGCTCCACGACCTTGTTGCGCCCCTTCATCAGGCGCGGGTGCTCGGTCTCGTCCTGGGGCAGCGGCATCACCACGTCGATGACGTTGCGCAGCTGGTGCTCGCTGAAGCGCGTCATGGCGAGGTGGTCGGAGAGCGCCGCGAAACGCTCGTAGCCCTGCACCAAGCGCCGGAAGGCCCTGCCGGCCTCGTCGAGTCGCGCCTTAGCGCTTGAAGTGTGCAGGATTTGCCACTCCGCCCCGTCCCGCTCCCCGAGCGCGACACCGATGGTGTTCTGGCACACCACGCGCGTGGCCACGTTCTTGAGCGTGATGGCCGTGGTCCCGTCGTGCCCCGTGTAGCCGAGCACGTAGCGCTTGATGATGCTCTTGTCTCCCCGGACGCACATAGGCTCGGGGAGCTCGCCCAATAGCCACCCACGCTCGCCGTGGCGGCCCAGAGTCCCAGCGGTGTGGAAGATGCAGCGCACACCGCCCGCGGCCTCCACGAGCGTGCGGGCCACGTCCTCGAACTGAATCACCTCGTAGCCCTTGGAGACGGTAGACAGGTACCCGCCGGTGTCCTGTCGGAAGAGGGCCTTCTTGTCCGGAATGGGCTCATCCATGCCCGGGGCGAAGACGGGCCGCTCCTCTGCCATGTAGAAGCCGGCGGCCTCCACGATGGACTCGTAGTCGGTATTCTGCGGCAGCTGCGTGCCCAGGCCATGCCAGGGCACCTGACCCACGAAGGCCATTTCTTTGATGTCGTGAGGCATGGTGCTCCTCCTTGTCGATGAGTGAGGGCGCGCCTCGAGCTCTCGGAACGCGGGCTGGATGGGCCCGTGCCCCGCTCGTTCGCGGTGCGCACCTCTGGATGGGTTGGAGGACTGCGGCGGTCGGTTGGCCGACGCCAGCAGGGGGAGTCCCTGCCAGGGGCTTATACCGAGGCGTGCACTTCCGATTCGGCGGGGGCGGAACCGCGGCTCTTCGTCTCGTTCATGGCGGAGGCGGAGCTCTCTTTACCGCGTAAAGAAATGCTCCGGCGTGGCCGTGAATGGCGAGCCGACCCTCCGTGTCTCGCTGCCGCGCACTACGCGATGAGGGCCACGGTGATGGTTTGAGCCCGGCGTACGGCGAACCACGTGAGCCTTGATATTCGGGGCTGTACGCTACCAGAGGAGTAACCCATGTGTTCTGGCTCCTCACGTCACGAAACGCCTTGGCTACCATTCCTCCCCCGAAACCAGGGCTGTGCCGCTCTGACGGGTTGACTAGGGATTGGAACCTTGGCGGTAGTGCTGGGCTTTCCTTCTGCGATTGGCTGTGTTACCCGTAGCTGCACAATCCAGCCGCAACCCAACACACCGGAGGTGTTGTCATGCCGCGCGTTTCTCCCTCGCGTCGGACGGGGACTCGTCTTGCCTCGACTCCCGCCCGCCCCCCCTTGGGCCTTCTCACGCTGCTCTCCCTGGTCCTGCTGTGCCCTGTCGCCTGTGCGAGCAACAGTCAGCCTCAGGCGTATGCCACCACCCGGGATGCACTCGCGGATCTGGACGAGTTCGGAGCGCTGCTCATGCGGGCGGGGCTTCCTCCGGAGTTGCTGCCCTCGGGACGCGAGGTGTCCCCGGAGCAGGCCAAGCAGCTCCGGTTGCAGTTTCACCTCTACCCGCTCTATCCGCCCAAGCCCGTGGAGTACGCCCCCTGGCTCGTCGCGGACGTGCTACTGCTCGACATCACGCTCAAGAGCACCGCCGTTTCCCGGGCCGAGCTGGGTCGTCGCATCCAGGAGTTCAAACCCCTCCTGGTGCTCCGCCCCGACGGCTACCTCGCTGAGGCGCTCACCGGCAGGGCCGAGCGATGCGTAGGTCCGGTGGAGGTGAAGGACAACACCTACCGCGCTGGCGACTACGAGCTGGGCGCCTTCTACAGGCCCGATGAGAACAACGAGCCGCAACCCGTTTCCGTTGGCGGGCAGTCCGCCGCATCCCATTAGCCGCTTCCTCGCCAAGACTCGTCCATGTCTCGCTCACCTCACGGCCCTGCTGCTCGCATCACCTTCGAGTCCGGTGGCTACCGCTACAGCATCTTGCGCCACCTCGTCACCCACCCCCAGTACGACACCCTCCTGCTCGCCTCGCGCCAACACGCGGAGGGTGGGCCCGTCAAGCTGGTGGAGCTCAAGCCCGTGGTGTTGGAGGAGGGCCATGAGGGACTGGAGCGCGTGCTCGAGGAGGTGCGGCTCGCCCGTTTCCTACGGCACCCCAACAACATCGCCGCCGTGTACGGGTATGCGGTGCAGAACGAGCTGCCCTACATCGTCATGGAGCACATGCGCGGCTGCTATCTCCTCACCGCCATGGACGCCGCCGTGGCCGTGGGCCGCCGCCTGTCTCCGGCCTTCGCCGCCTACGTCGCCGGTGAGGTGGCGGACGCCCTCGACTTCGCGCACCGTGCCGTGGACGAAGCGGGCCGTCCTCTCCACCTGGTGCATCGGGCCGTGGGCCCCATGCGTATCCGCCTCGGGCGCAATGGTCGCGTCCAGGTCACCAACTTCGGCGCCGCTTATTCGGAGCTGCTGGGCCGCATCCGCTCGCCGGACGGACTCCTTCGGGGGGACCCGTCCTACATCGCCCCGGAGATTCTCCTGGGCTTCCTCCGGCCCGAGCCGGGCCTGCGTGACGTGCTCACTCCCAGGAATCTCGACGGACGCGCAGACATATTCTCGGTCGGCTTGGTTCTGCTGGAGATGCTCCTGGCGAGCTACCCCCTCGACCCGCCCGACTCTCTGTGGCGTGACGTGAAGCGCCGCTTTCCGGCCGAAGTCCGCAGCGAGGTGCCCACCTTCATCAAGCTGGAGACGCTCGCTGACCGCGTGCTGCACTTTGGCCCGGAGGAGGTTCAACGAGTGGCCGAGGATGTGCCGACGCCGCTACGGCAGATTGTCTCCAAGGCGCTGCGCCCCAACCCAGATGAGCGCTACCAGATCGCGGGCGAGCTGCGCGACGAGCTGCGCGCCTACCTTCGTGGATTACCTCAACCCTACGGCGCGAAGGAGGCCGAGGAGGAGTTGGCCGAGATTCTCAAGGAAGCCTTCGACCTCGACAAGCTGGCCGCCCACGCTGGCGTGGAGCGGGGCGTGCTCCCCGTGCCGCCCGACATCGATACCGACGACTTCCACTGAGAACGCACCATGGCCCAGGTACATAAGACACAAGCGAAGCTGGCCCTTCACCTCGGAGCGATGGCACGCGAGGCGCGTGCACGCGCGGGGCTGACGCAGGAGGAAGCGGCTGAGCGCATTGGCGTGGCGACGGAGGTGTACGGACGCCTGGAGCGTGGCAACATGCTCCCCAGCCTTCCCACGCTCATGCGCCTATGTCGCGCGCTGGCCGTGGATGCGAACCGGCTGCTGGGTTTTTCGTCCTCGACGCCTCCCGCCTGGCTCACCCTTGAGATTCCCGGTGAAGATGAACCGCCCGCGATGCGCCGTCTTCTTCGCACGGTGCGCAAGCTGAAGCCGCGCCACCTCGCTGCGCTCAGCAACGTCGCCAGCGCACTGCTGCCCCCTTCGGGCTCGGGGGTCTCACGCACCTCGAAGCGCGCTGCCTCATGAGGAACTCGCGGATATGGACGTGGCATTGAAGAAGTACCTCGGGAAGTCCGCGCGGGCCGCCCGCGTCCACAAGGGCTTCACTCAGGCCGAGGTGGCTCAACGCGCGGAGCTAGCCGTGGCCGTCTACGGACGCATCGAGCGCGGTGAGATGATGCCCAGCCTTCCGACGGTGCAGCGGCTTTGCCGCGTGCTGGAGGTGGATGCCAACACCCTGCTGGGGTTTTCATCTCCGACGCCGCCCGCGTGGTTCACTTCACCGCCTCCGAAGGAGAGGCCGGCTGTCCACGAATTCCTCCGCACGGCACGCCGGATGAAACCTCGCCAGCTCAGAGCGCTGCGGAGCGTGGCCCAGGCCATGCTCACGACGAACTCGAGCACTTCCCGACAGCTCACGCTCCCGACGCAGGATGCGCGCTGCTGACCATGACCCGCCTGAAGCTGGACCGATGAAGGACCCTCACCATCCGGCGTGCGGCATGACGCGCGGAGGACTTTGGTAGATGCGACCCATGGAACTCGAACAGCTACAGCCCGAACAGCTCCAGCAATCCCTGGGAGAAGTGGCCCGAGCGGCACGCGAGCGGCTGGGACTCACTCAGGCCCAGGTGGCGCGCCAGGCCGGAATCGCCGCCAACGTGTACGGCCGCATTGAACGCGGCGGAATGATGCCCGCCGTCCCGACGCTGCGAAAGCTCGCGCGCACCCTCGGCATCTCCGCGGACGCGCTGCTCGCGTTGAGTTCCGCCGACGTGGCCGCCTCCGTCGATGCGCCCGCACCCGAGGGCAACCTGTCGCCGGAGCTGCTGCAACTCGTGAGCATGCTGCGCGGGTGGAGCCCCGCGAAGGTGAAGCGGCTGATTCGGGTGTTGAAGGTGCTGGAGAACGCGACCGACGACGAGTGAGCGGACGCAACGAGATTGGGCTGGAGCCAGGGGCCGAGCTGCACCCGGACTTTGGAGGGGTGCTGGTGTGCGCCGCCCTGGCTCTGGCCGCTGTACGCGAGGCAAACGCCGGTGCTCCGCGTGGACACGGGCACGCGCCAGGTGCGATCCGAGGAGCGCAACCTGAGAGCCGAGTCGTGCTAGCCTCCAACTCCGGAGGTCGACTCATTCCATGCAACTCCCGCCGTTCAAACAGCCCGAGTCCGGGGACATTGTTGGTGACTACCGCCTCACGTCGAGGCTGGGCGATGGCGGACAGGGGCTCGTCTTCAAGGCCGAACGTGCGGGCCGCTTCTTCGTCATCAAGTTCTTCCGCGCCCGCGAGCTGGACGCATGGGGCCTCATGGAGGTGTCCATCCTCCAGAAGTTCAAGCACCCCAACATCGTCCGCGTCCGTGGCTACGACCGCTGGCCGGATCCGGACCACGGTTACTTCTACATCGTCATGGAGTGGGTGGACGGCCTGACGCTGGAGCAGTACGCCCTCACGGAAAACCCGTGTGCCCGCCGGTGCGCGGGCCTCATGCTGACACTGGCCCGCACCCTCGGGGCGGTGCATCGCAAGAATGTCCTTCACCGTGACATCAAGCGTGACAACATCATCATTCGATCGCGCAACGCGGAGCCGGTGCTGGTGGACTTCGGCATAGGTGCCGTGGCCGACGCCACCCCGGTGCCCGGCTCCAGCGTGCTTCCACCCGGAACGCAGGAGTACGTGAGCCCCGAGGCGTGGCGCTTCCTCGGGGAGAACGCGGGCGAGCCGGTGAGCTACAAGTCCCAGGTGTCCGACGAGCTGTGGGCGCTGGGCGTTACCTTCTACTGGCTCCTCACCAACCGGCTGCCCTTTGGCACCCGGCGCAACCCTCTCATGGTGAAGGCGATTCTCGGCACGACTCCTCCGGCCCCGCACGAGTGCAACCCTCGGGTGCCCAAGGCGCTGTCCGACGTGTGCATGCGCATGTTGGTGAAGGAGCCCGCCGTGCGCTTCCCGGACATGTCGGCGCTGTGCGCAGCGCTCGAGTCGGCGTTGGCCGCGGCCCAGGGCGACGCGAGCTGGGACGTGCCACTGGGCGACCCGGACGCGCCGGAAGAGGCGATGGCGGACGAGATTCCAGCGCAGGTGCCCTGGGACGAGGAGGAGCTCGCGGTGCGCAGGTGCTTCGCACTGCCGCGACGCGGACAGAAGAAGCAGGGTGACGAGGAGCGCCGTCCTCCTGTCGTTGCCCCGCCTGTGCTGCCCGCAGCGCCTCCAAGCCCCGCGCCGGTGGCCGAGGCCCTGGCGGCGCGTATGGCGGCCATATTCCCCGCCCATGCCTGGGAAGGCGTGCCGTTCCCCGAGGAGGAGGTGCCGGCTCCGCCGTTGCCGGCGGCGCAGGGCTCCGTGGCTCCCGCGCCGGCTGTCGCCGCCTCCCAGGTGGAGGATGCAGGACCCACACGCGAGGCCGCTCCCAGGCGAGGGCCGTTGAGGCTCGTAGTCTCGCGGGCCTTCCCCACCTTCATGGGCACTCTGCCCGTGCGCGCCGTGGCCCTGGACGGCCTACGCCGGGCGGCGTTGGTGCTGGTGTTGATGGCAGTGGCGGCTGCGGCCAGCGCGGGCGCGGTGCTTGCCGCCTCTCCCTCCTCTCGGGCAGGAGGCATGGCGCAGCGCCACGTTGCACCAGAACCTTTTACGTCCTCCGGCAACAGCCCGACTCTCCACGCCTACCTCGCCCGGGAATTGGCGGTTTGGCGGGAGTCGCCGCAAGCTGGCGGGAGCGCGGCGCTGTTTTTGCCTCCTACCCCCGCGCCGGCATTCACCACCGCCATGCTTCGCAAAGAAGACTTCAGCGTGAACACCCCCGAGAAGCCCCAGGCCCGGCGTGCCCGTTTCGCGGAGAAGTGCGTCACTGCGGCCTGCTGCGCCGTCCTCGGCGGTTGCGTTGGCGCGCCCTCGGTGCGCCCGGCTCCGAAGCCCGAGGCGTGCCCCTCGAGCGCCCTGGACGCCATGGAGAAGCTGCACATCCGTATCGGGCAGGAAGCCGCAGGCTCGTTCCCTGTTGTCGGCGGCACCAAGCCCGTCCCCGTCAACCAGTTCAGCACGTTCACGCTGGTGGAGCCCTTTGGGGAACTGAGGCCCGGCACCGTGCTCTCCGGGCGCCTTATCTTCGGGGAGGGCCGCGTCTACGGTCGCTTCACCCAGGCCAAGCAGGCCCAATCGAAGGGCGGACAGACGTACCCCGTCTGCCTGGAGCTGCGGAGCCGGGCCGGGGAGCTTGGCGTGGAAACGAAGCCGGACGGCGGGCCCGACTCCGCCGTGGTTTCCTCTGCCCAATACGTCAGGGCGGTGGACCGCTTCGAGTAGCGCCGTGCGTGGGTTCGGCCGGCTGGAGGCCGGGCGCCTGGAGGGCAGGGGTGTGGTAGAGGCCGGACTCGTCTTGGCGCTTGCTCGCCCCCATCAAAGTTGACCTCCCGTGCTCCTGGCATCTCCTGTCGGCCTCCTGGCGCTGGCCCTTCTTTCCACTCCCTCGGCCGTGTCCTCGGCTCCCTCTGCGGATGAGTGCGAGGCGGCAAGCCCTCGTATCGAGCTGGCTGCCATGCCCACCAAGGGACAGGCGCCGGTGGTGTGTATCGGCCCGGGCCTGCCCATCACCTTTCGCTTCGACTCGTTGCTCCGGCAGGACTCCCTGAACATTCAGGAGCGGGGATGGTTCGAGGATTGGGCCTTGGGACAACAGACGCTCACGCTGGTTCCCCGCGAGAACCTGGTCGCCAGGAAGCGGACTGAAGTGGAGGTGTGCTTCGCGGATGGTGCCGCGCCCGCGTGCGCCACCTTCGTGCTCGTGGTCCATCCCGGGCTCGGCATGCAGGAAGTGAAGGTGCTGCGCCAGACGCGCCCCGTGGCGCACTTTCAGCAAGCCGCCAAGGAGGCCGAGGCTGAGGTCCAGCAGTGTCGTGCGGAGGTGCGGCAACTGCGCGCCGAGCGCGGTGTGCCGGATGGATTGAGCGGCGCCATCGCGTCCGGACTGGTGAATCGCGGCACGGGTGTTGAAAGCAAGGACCTGAGCGACACCGCTACTGAGAAGGAGGGCAACGCTCTCGCCAAGCACGAAGTCTTCAGCTACCGCGCGAAGGAGCGGGTGGCGGTGGAGGTGTATCTCAGGAACCCGGGAAAGGAGCCCTGGACGGCGGCGGGCGCGGTACTCCGCGGGCCCAAGGGCGAGGTGCTCAAGCCGCTGCTGCTCTGGCAGCCGGGCGCCATCCTTCCGGCCGCGCCGGGATACGCACAGGAGAGCGAGCGAGGTCGCGTCGTAGTGGAGATGCTGGCCACGGAGAAAGAGGCCCGGGGGACGTACACCCTCATCCTGTGGGACGCGGAGCGCCAGCGCACCGTCACCCTCGGCAACGTGACGTTCCCCGAGTAGGTACTGCCACCGCAGTGGCCCGGCTCGACCAAGTTCACTGCCGGCCGAGACGCTCGGAGACCGCACGGAGCATCGCCCCCAGACGGTTGAAATCCACCGTGGTGACGATGCCTCCCTCCAGCACCCGCTGGAGCTCTGCCCAATCATCGATGAGAGAGCCCACGCAGAGCGACGGCTCCTTCTGGAACTCGGTCCACTCCGGGGGCTCGACAACCCAATAGTAATCCATGTCGTCGATCTCCAGGGCACTGACGCCTGCCTGCTGGAAGTGCTCGACAAGTCTTGTCAGGAGGAGGGGGAGTTGCCGCAAATGGATGTCGATGCGCACGGCATTGCTCGCCCCAGGAGTCGAGGTGGAAGGCTCGAGGATGCGGTCGGAGACGACACGGAGCACAGCCCCCAGGCGCTCGAAATCAACTGAGGTGGGCGTGCCGCCCTGGCGCACCCGCTGAATTCCTGCCCAGTCCTCTAGGAGAGAGCCCACGGACAGCTTGGGCTCCTGGTGGAACTCGGTCCACTCCGGGGATCTGACAACCCAATAACGGTCCATGTCGTCGATTGTCAGGACGTCGATGCCAAGCTGCTGATACCCCTCGACGAGTTTCGTCAGGGCCAGAACCAACTGTTGTAAACGAAATTGCATACGCTCAACCGCCCCCGTTCAACGCCAGCAGCGCTTCTTCGACTTTTCTCAGCTCCCCACGCTGCTTCGTCAATTGCTCCTCCACTTCTTCGATTCGTCCCGAAATGATCTTCCGTTGAATTTCAGGAGGCTGGTTCTTGAGCTTTCCAAGATTATCGTTGGCGAAGGGATCAGTACGGTACTCCAGCAGCTTCTTCTCATGCTCCTCTATCAGCTTGATGAAGCTTCTTCTTGATTTTTCGAGTTGCGCTCTCGTCAAGCTCAAGTAGGGATTCTTGCTTTTACTCCCCGGGGGCTGGTCATCCTTGCTGGCCATGTGGAGGATGGAGATGGTGCCCACGCCCACCTCCAGCGTGGTCGTCACCGTGCCCGCTGACACCGCCACCGTCCTTACCGCCAGCAGGCCATCTGCCGAGAGGGACAGCACCGGCATGGTGACCTCCAGCCCGCCCAACGTCCGCGTCAGCGTGCTGGCCGTGCCCCCCGCCGTGCCCAATGTGAGGATAAGGTTCGTCGCCAGTTTCGAGACCGCCTTCACCTGCTCGCCCCGAGTCATGTACCGGAAGCGCTCGAGGTACTCCGGCGAGGAGGCGATGAGGGCCGCAACCCCCGCCGGTAGGTGTCGCAGCGAAGCGATGCTGTCCGACGGATGGGAGAGCAGCTGGCCCACGGCGTGGTACAGGTCGACATATGCCTCCTGTGCCCCATCCAGTGTGCGGCTGATGTAGTCGGCGTCGTCATACACCTCGGCCAGTGGGGGCCCTTCCATGACGGGGCGCAGTTGCGCGTCCGCCTGCCGGAAGACCCAACCGCTGACAGTGTAGAAGCGCCCGAGCTCGAAGGAGCCAGCGCGGAAGGCTTCCTCCTTCCACTCCACCGGCCCCACCTTCTGCTGCGTGCGTCCGTTGAGCGTCCAGGCCAGGTAGCCGTCCGGCCGGAGCACGGCCACGCTCTTGAATCGCTCCACCCGGCGCAGCAGCTCCTCGCGGGAGACTTCCCCTCCCTCCAGCACCTCACGCAGCAGGTGGCAGACGGCCATGCGCGGCGGGAACGAACCCAGCGTCACGGGCTTGTTCAGCAGCACCGTCAGCACCCGGGCCGCCCCCTGGGGCGTGAGGGGAGCGCCTCGCGGGGGCTCGTCGTTGACGTTGTCCAGGCCCGCGAGCAGCAGCAGGTACTCGAAGGCGTCCGCCTGCCTGGCCCCGCTGGCCACCGCGCGCACGGCCACCTCGGCCGGGCTCACCATGGCCACCTCCGTGCCCTGCACGCGCTCACCCCGTCGGCGGAGCAGCCGAGTGGGTGCATTCGAGCCCGTGACCGCGTACTGGGCGTGACCACGCACCTCGCCCGCCAACCCGGGAGAGGCACGCGGGTTGCGGTCCAGAAGCATGCCGCGTCCCGCAGGTGGCGTCACCGTGATGCAGCCGGTGGACAGCACGACGGCCCCAAGCACCAGGGCCACCCACTTCCGCGCCAGCTCAGCGAGCATGCTCCACCCCCAGTCCCAGGGACGCGAAGGCGCCGGGGCGCAGCGTCCCGTCCGGTGTCGGGAACAGCAACGTGCCGCCTTGGCCCACGGCGTACATCCACCCGCCAAAGCGCCAACGCACCTCGCCCGAATACAAGTAGCGCGCCTCCGGTTTGCCCACTCCGGTGGCGAGCGCGCTGACGGCCACCTCCACGCGCCGCTCGGCCAGCTGCGCCGCGAGCCGCCCGTCCACGTCCACGCGTCCCCAGGTAAACGCCTCCACCCCCACGGAGAGGTGCAGGTGTCGTTGCCGCAACCCGCCCAGTCGCACCGCATCCCACCCCACCACCGCCTCGCCGTACACCGAGAAGCCGTTGGGAAAGGGCGCCTCTACGACTGGCAATCCGGAAGGGCCCGCCACGCGGAAGCGCGCCAGCTCGTAGTCCGGGCCGAAGAGGCCCTGGCGGAAGCCTCCGTGCTGCCCTCGCACCTCGAGCCGTAGCCGTGCGTCCAACGTGGGCGTCACCGCATCCGCACCCACGCCGGCCACCGCGCCCCATGCCCCGCCCACGCCCGGACGCCCACCCCAGCCGGCCAGCACGTGCAGCTCGTAGCCCGGGCGCACCACCACCACCGCCGTTCCATCCAGGTGCGCCAGCGTCACCTGGGGCGAGTGGCCTCCGGCTCGCCCCCAGTCGTGCACCGCGGACAGAGCCAGCGTGTAGCGCCCCGGCTGCTCCTGCGGGCCCGTGAAGAGGTGTGCCAAGTCGAGCGCCACCTCCGCGCCCATGAGGTGCGCGCCCAGCACATCCGAGGAGAACGCCTCCGCGTAGAGGGGGCCCAGCGTGCCGGTGAGAAAGGCTCCAGCCGGGTGGTAGTCCGGATTGGAGCGATTCGAGTACCGCCGTACCAGGTGCCCGGAAAGGAGGCTGTAGCTGTCGAGGGCGCCCGCCCACAGCCCCACCGGAGAGGCATCCGAGCCCAGCTTGAGCGCACGCACCAGCTGCCCCCAGTCCGAGAGGCTGTCCCAGTCCTCGCGGCGCACCCACCCGACGCCCGGAGCTCCGCCACCCAGCCGCAGCCGCACCGGAGCGCCCAGGTTGACGCCGAGCTCCTCGCCGCCGTCCAGCACCAGCATGGGGGTCAATTGGACATAGCGCTCCACGCCGCCTGTCCCGCCACCCGGCAGCAGCGCAAACCCGGTGGCCTCCAGGCGCGCCAGGTAGTGCAGGCGTCTGGCCGAGGATGCTGGGAGCGGTGGCTCCATTGCCCCATCGGGCGGGTTATCGGGCCCTTCCGCCTGAGAGAGGAGCAGTAGCACCAGCAGCGTGGATGTCATCAGCGCCTCCGATGGATGACGCCCATTCTATCGGGTGGCCCTGACAAATCCGGACAGACTGGACAGCGCGGGCAAAAAGCGCCTCGTGTCGTAGGGTCCGTAACCCAACAGCACTGGTCACCTGAGGCCGATCGATGAACCCCCGGTGCAGAAGGGGAGCGCATGCCCCTCGCGCCTGCTGGCCCCTCCTCAGCCCCGGCTCAGAGGTGCGCTGACACTCCGTACATCCACTGACCTCGCGCGAGAGCACCTCGGGACTAAAAATGCCGGGGGCTCGTGGGCCATCACCGGCATGCAGCTGCGAGAGGGCGGGGGAGCGCGTCAGGGCGCACGCGTCTCGGGTGCGGTGCTTCCGTTGCCCTTGCGCCTGCCGTTCGGGGAGGGCTTCTTGCCGGTCTCCTCCTGCTTGCTCGGAGTCGTAGCGGCGATGCGCTGGCGCCCAGGCACGGCGAAGACCTCTCCCCGGTCCTTCCCGTGGAGAAACTGCTCCACCGCATCTTGGCGACGCGCCAGGTCCGCCACGGCCTCGCGCAACTCCTCGCCGAGCGCCCGCGTCTCGCTGCGCTGGGCGTCGAGCTGGCCCTCGAGCTCGGCCATGGAGGTGATGACCTCCGACTGCGCCTCGTTGATGAGCACCCTGAAATCGCCCATCGTCTTGGTGTTCATCGCGGTCAGCTTGTCCAGCAGCTCGGCGTGCTTCTTATCGAGCTCGCTAGGAGCCAGCTGGCCGTGAAGGTTTTTGAGCGACTCGGCCGTCTTGAGCACGCCCGCTGCGTCCTGGAGGTGCTCCTGCTTCCGCTCCTTGGGGTCGGGCTCTTCGTCCGAGAGCCAGCGGCTGATGCTCTCGCGGTTGACGTAGCCCACGACGCCCAAGGTGGTTGCAGCTGCGACGGCGATCTTGCCGAGGTTGTTGGCGATGATGGGGAGGAAGACCAAGAGGAGCTCCTTGAGGTTGGTGCCCGGGAGAAGTTCCCGGTACTTGCTCATACCCACCGGCGCCCTCGGATTTCGGAAGATGGATCACCGCTATACGTATCGTCATGTAGGCGCCGGGCCCCGGGCGCACCCGGAGCCTGCCGCTTCCCGGGACCGCGGGCGCGTTCAAACGGGGTCGCGGATGAGCATTTGAATGCCGGTGCGCTCCCTGAGGAGCCCTGCTTCGCATTCTCCGTAGGGCGCACTACGCTCGGGCTCGTGAGCTATTGCATGGTGCAAAGCCGTGGCCAGCATGAGCGGGAGGCCCGGGGGACATGCTGACCTTCGCGATGACGGACACGGGGGAGGTCTTCGGCATCGGGGATGCGCTCGAGCTCCGGCGTACCGGTGGGCGGCCCCCACCCGTGCTCTGCCCAGTGTGCCGCAAGTACCTCATCGCGAAGCTGGGAGAGAAGGTCTCCCACCACTTCGCCCACCAGCCCAACGTGGACCCGTGCTTCGGCTCGACAGGCGAGGGGGAACTCCACATCTCCGCGAAGCTGCTGCTGCTGCGCTCGCTCCAGAAGATGGCCGACGAGGGGCAGGAGCTGAGCATCACCCGTCCCTGCCGCGGCTGTGAGGCTCCCATCACCGCTGCCGCGCTTCAGCTCCTGCCTGGTGACCGCGCCGAGGTGGAGGTGTGGCTCGACCCGGCCCGGACGCTCAAGCCAGACCTGACGCTCTGGCGCGGCGAGGAGCGCCTCGCGCTGCTCGAAGTCCTGGCGACGCACGCTTGTGGGCCGGAGAAGCTTGCGGCGCTCGAAAGGCATGGCGTCCTCATGGTGGAGGTCGAGGCCCGGACCATCGTGGGCGAGGGAGGGCACGCGCCGTGGGTCAGGCCCGCACCCCTTCCGTTCAGGAAGGCCCTCGGCCTCCGGATGCGGGAGCAATGTGACGAGTGCCGCGCCGAGGAAGAATCGCGCCGACGGCAGCGCGAGGATGCCGAGGCCGAGCGCAGGCGAGAGGAGGAGCTGGAAGAGCAGGAGCGGCTCGCGCCGCGCCTCGACGTGCGGGCCCACTGCTGGGTGCATATGTACCTGGAGAATGGTGTCCGGAGGGACCTGCTCTTCATCCTCGTCCAGCACTGGGACAAAGGGGAAATCACCCACGCGGAGCTGCATGAGTACAAGAACAGGCGGGTCCTCCAGCGCTGGGAGGGAGCGCTGGCGCAGGATTTCTGGCCTCTTCTCGAGGAGGCGAAGGTGGCTGCCCGGAAGTACTGCCGCAAGTCGCCAACCAACCCCTGGGTGCAGGTGGACACGCACGGTGGGTTCGAACTCGGTGAGGTGGAAGAGGAGCCGTTCCAGCGCTTCTGGTGGAGCGTCAAGCAAGCCCGGTGGGTCAAGATCGAGTTCCAGAGGGGCTTGCATCACCGGCTGCGCGTCTCCCCCGAGGCCATCGAGCGGCAGATCCAGTCGGGCCGCATCCGGCAAATCGAAGTGAAGGTCTTTGCCAACTCCAAGAAGGTCACCACTGCGCTCGATGCGGAGGGCGTGGAGCGCTTCGAGAAGTGGCTCCGGCAGAGGAATGGAGGAGGGCTACCGCAGAGATGGGGACGCAGGTATAGGGACGACTGAGCTGCGTGGACCGCGCGGCCTTGTTTGCCAAGGGAGCGCCCGCCTCCATTCCCGGGCCCACGATGAGCATCATGGGCTTGCTCCGGTTACGTGGACCTTATTTCAGACCGGGTGAGGTTTCGCGGATCAACTCGCGCCAGCGGGAGGTTTTGCGATCGAGTTCGCGGCGGAGCTTGACCGCTTCATCGCTCTCACTGAGTCCCGTGCTTTCAAGCGCTGCCACCAGGTTCGCAGCCGCATCAACGCGCCTCGGGTCCAACTCGAGTACCCGGCGGAAACATGGGATGGCCGCGTGGAAGCGCTTGGCGAACAAGTGGTTCACTCCTCGAGTGAAGTGGAAGTGGTCCCACTTGCTCGCGACCGGCTCCGCCTGGGCGAACGCCTCCTCGGCATCCTCGTATCTCCCGGCGTTCGAGAGAATGATGCCGATCTCGGTCGGGGGTCGGTCCCAATCGGGGGCCAGACGCGCAGCTTCCATGCAGTGGTGGAGGGCCTCGGTCAGGAACTGGTTCTGTCCAGGTGAGACCGTATGCCCGAGGTAGGCCCCCAACGTGTAGTGATGTCCGGCATCCGAGGGGTCCCACTGCACTGCGATCCGCATGTGCTCGATGGCCGAGCGGAGATCTCCTCGTGAGAACGCATCTCCCGCCTGGCTGGCGCGGTTCCGTGCTTTGAACTCCGGTGGTCCGGAAAGCGTGACGACGTGGGCTCCCTCGGGTGGTTGTGCGTCGTAGCCGCCCATCCGCAACAGCATCTCGCGGATGAAGGGCATCATCTGCTGGGCCTTCTTGGCGGGAATCCTGAGCTCCTTCGCGATGGGCTCACCTGCGAAGGGAATCGCCCCCAGTTGCTTGGCCCACGCGTTCAGGCGGTTGTGCCAGGGTCCCGGCAGGGCGAGCAGATCGTTCATGACCTCCTGATGGAACCGTGCCTTTTCGGCCAGACGGTCACACAGCATCTGGCCAAGCTGCGAGTGGGCGCCGCGGTGGATGATATCGAGCAGCTTGCCCCGGCGCTCAGTCCGGCCAAGGTCCACGGTCAGCAGCACGTCGCTCGTCAGGCGCGCCGTGGTTTCGAACGCCTTGATGAAGTCATTCAGCCGCTCCTCGCCAATGAGGCCGGCGAGCCGGGAGCGGCACGCGGCGGCTCCAGCAGCGAGACGAAGCCGGGTGTTCAGTTCTTCCGCAGGCACTCCCGCCTTCGCTGCCAGGGCATCGGAAAGGAAGGCGAGATTCTCGTTGCTCGGCTCGCTCTTCCCTGTACGCCACGAGTCCATCGTGTTCTTGGAGACGCGTGCCAGCTTCGCCAGCTCGGCCACCGTGACGCTCTTCCCTCCAAGCTTGTTCATCACGCGGCGGAAGACATCGCGTTCGATCCAGACGGGGCGGAATGTGGGCTGCTGGCCGTGCTCGATTCGCAGGACCTGGTACGCCCCCCAGCGAATGCCCGCATCCAGGGTGTAGAGGCGCAGGAACGGGATGGGGGCGTCGCGCTTCTCGGTGATGGGAAAGCTCAGGCTGTTCATCAACGCCGCGAGCTCGTCCCACCGTTCGGCTGCTTCACGGGTCACCGCGAGAGCCCAGGCAACCGGATCGAATTCGGTGGCGGGGAGCACGTCCGTGGGCACGAGCGCCGCGGGGAACATGGCCTCCACCAGCGTTTTCAGCACCGCGTCGAACTTCTCCCTGGCGACCGCCACGTCATCATCGAAGACGCGCTGCGCGGTCTTGTAGCTGAAGTCCTCGGCGTTCCGGAGGAAGCCCTTCAGCCGGAGGAACTCGGCCGCCTCACCCAGGAGTCGGCCACTTCGCGGGTACTCGATGCCCGAGCCGCTCGGAAGATTGAAGTAGCTCATGTCGTTTCGCCTCACGGAGGAGCCAGCGGCGATGCCGCTGGCCCCATCCGGGTTCGCTCCTACTTCTTGTTGCCGTTCGTGGCCTTGCTGCCGCCCGTGGCCGGTTGACCGCCCTGGTAGTTGGGATGCTGCGGGTTCATCTGACCGCCCCGATTCCCGTTGTTGTAGTGGTAGGCGGGGTTGTTCGGGTTCTTGATGATGGACCGGTGGTCGTTCGGGGTGTGGTTGCTCTTCCTACCCATTGTTCTCTCCGTGCAGCTTTGACTGGTGACGTCCGCGCCCCATGCGCGAACGCCGCCATGGAGCCAGAGAGAGCGCCCCCGGACGACCCAAGTCCGGTGGACATCGGGAAAAGCCCAGTACTTACAGTAGCTTCAGTAAGCATTGGGACTCGGACCACTGCGGAAGTTGAGCCCGTGGGCGCCCGATGGACGGGCCCTCCCATGTGCCGTCAGTGTGCCGTACCAGCGCGGATTCAGGGGGACGAGGTGGCACGGGGTAGGACAGGGCGGGACGACGAATCCGAGATCAAGGGGATGGCGGGTAAAGGCGCGTCCTGCCTGAGGTTTTCCATCCCCCCGTACCGGGTTCGAATCCCGCCCTGGGCACTCCGAATGAGCCTCCAAGCCCTTGAGATTTGGGGCTTTTCACTTCTACGGGCCAACTCACCGAGGCGACGAATTCCTGAGGGGACAGCTCTTCCGTGGCTAGGCCCACGCGTGACATGCCCCTTACGCGACTCAGTGCGGAGGTGCCCACACCTACGTCGCCGTGGGCAGAGCCGAAAACCGGAGCAGTGTGCTCTTTCAGGGTAACGTCCTTCCGATGGCAAAAACCGCTCGATTCCAGGTTGACCCCAGGCTGGCGGTGCTGCTGGGAGAGGGATACCGCTCGACCGAGCAGGCTCTCAGAGAGTTGATCGACAACGCGTGGGACGCGGACGCATCACATGTGAATGTCACTCTCCCGGCGGAGATGACGGGAGACCCCATCATCGTTGAGGATGACGGATGCGGGATGACCGAGGAGGAGCTCAGGAGCGAGTACCTCAAGGTTGCCAGCGACCGACGCAGTCGGAAGGGGGAGGTGTCGCCGCGCTGCAAGCGCCCGATCAAGGGCCGTAAGGGCATCGGGAAGTTTGCCGGGCTCATGGCCGCGAACACCATGTTGGTCCGCACGCAGGCACACGGGACACGCACTGAACTACGGGTGCGCAAGGAGGACCTATTCGAGCCCGGTCAGGACCTTGAGAACATTGACCTCCCGCTCCAGACGGAGCCTTGCCAGCAGGGAGCACACGGCACGACGATCATCCTGCGCGACCTCAACCAGGGACTCGCGTTTCCGAGCCCGGAGCGGCTGCGGGAGTTGCTGGTCCTTGAGTACGGGCGCGAGGCGGGATTCACTGTACGCGTTAATGGGGAGCCGCTCGCTGTTGAGGACGTTCCCGGCGAGAGCTTCGTGGAATCTGTCCAACTGCCGGGCGTAGGCTCCGTCCGGCTACGTTTCACCATCGCGGATGGTAAGAAGCCACTGAAGCTCAAGCACTCTGGAGTCGCGGTGCGCGTGGATGGCAAGGTGGTGGGCAAGCCTGCGTACTTTGGCCTCGATGAGGACGAAGACATCCCGTCCAAGTTGCTTAAGCGCATTTACGGTGAGGTGCAGGCCGATGGGCTCGCCGACGACGTCACCGTGGATTGGGGGGCGTTCGTCGAGAACAGTACCCGCTTCCGTATGATGCAGTCTTGGTTGAAGGACCAGTTGAAGCAGAAACTCCAGAGGGTCTTCAGCCATGAGGTGAGCTTGGCGAAGGCCCGTCGGCAGGCCGAACTCAATCGGCGTCTTGCCGGAATGCCGGAGCACCGCCGACGTCTGGCCCAGGCGGCGGTGGAGCGCGCCCTGAGCAAGTTCTACGGCGAGAGCGAAGAGCGCAAGGATACAGTTATCAACGTCATGCTCGATGCCTTCGAGCGTGACGAATATTGGATCGTCGTGCAAGCCATCGAGGGTGCGAGGCACGCCGGGGTGGCCACCTTCGCTGACGCATTGGCCGACTTCGGCTTGGTGGACATGGCGTTGATGGCCCAGCAGGCCCAGCGCCGTCTGGAAGTGCTCGACCGGCTCGATGAGCTTATCGCCAACCCGGGGACCCTTGAGAGGCAGATGCACCAAGTCATCGAGCATAACTTGTGGCTGCTCGGGTCCGAGTACGCGATATTGGCCTCTAATCGAACGCTTGCGTCCATCGTGGAGCAATGGGCCGGGCGCGAGTTTGCTGGTGACCGCGCCTCGCGCCGCCCGGACCTACTCCTGTGCGAGGACGTCCGGATGCGGCATGTGGTCATCGAGTTCAAGCGTCCCTCGCACGCCATCAACCGGGACGACGAGAACCAAGCGGTGAAGTACTGCGATGATCTGCGACATACCTTCGACAATCTCGAAATCCTTGTTGTGGGAGGGCGGCGCGATGCGTCCGTAGACCCGCGGCGAAACACTGAGGGGCTGCGTGTTCTGTCCTACTCTGCACTCGTAAGCGCCGCACGCACGCAGCTCCAATGGCTCGTCGGCCAGCTGGCGTCTGCTCGGAACGTCTAGCGAAACCGGTCACCGGTGAGCCACTCCTGAGCCACTTCCCCGGCCACGGACGGCCATTCCTGGCCACTCTTCCCTCGGAAATGGCGGCTAATGCCCCCGAAAATCGCGACTGAAAATCCCCGTGTCGGTGGTTCGATTCCGCCCCTGGGCACATCATCACAAAGGATTCAAAGGGCGTTGGGCTCCGGTCCGACGCCCTTTCTTTTTGCCCATGGCGCTCGTGGGCAAAATCGAGCAACCCCCACACGTTCTCCCCTATGGAGGTAGAGGACGATGGGCGAGGGCACGAGCAAGAGCCAAGACTACGCGGAGACATGGGAGGGCGGGGTTAAGCACTCGGCGGACCACACCTTCCGCGTGAGGGAGGAGGCATTCAGCGTCGCGTTCCGGGAGGTGTAGACATGGGACGCAACACGGAGAAAGTGGACGCAACGCTCGCGAGGGCCGCGGCAAGCAACTACTGGACGGAGGCCGAAGCGCAGGCGGTGCTCGAGGCCTACGAGGCGAGCGGTTTGTCGGTGGGGGAGTTCGCCCGCCGCCATGGGCTTACGCCGCAGCGGCTGAGGTGGTGAAAGAAGCGGCGCGCCGAGGAGGCGGCCCCGACGCTCTCGTTCGTCCCGGTGCACGTTGCGGCGCCGCCGACGCCAGAAGCCCAGCGGGCACCACCGTGCGCAGCCAGCATGGAGGTGCTACTGGCCAGGGGTCGGCGCATCCGAGTGGAGCCCGGCTTCGACGTGGACGCACTGGCGCGGCTGGTGAGGGCGCTGGATGAGGCATGCTGACGCTGCCCTCCTCGGTACGTATCCACCTGGCATGCCAGCCCGTCGACATGCGCAAGTCCTTCGATGGGCTCTCCTTGTTGGCGCGACAGGTACTGCGAGAGGACCCCTTGAGTGGACACTTCTTCGTCTTCTTCAACCGCACGCGCGACATGGTGAAGGTGCTGTGGTGGCACTCCGGGGGCTTCTGTCTCTTCTCCAAGAGGCTGGAGAAGGGCAGCTTCCGCCTGCCGCGTCAGCTGCCGGAGGAGGCGGGCGCCGTGACGCTCGAGGCGGTGGAACTGACGCTGCTGCTAGGGGGGATTGATTTGAAGGCCAGCGTCCGTCGGCCGCGCTGGCAGCCCCCCACCTCTGGTGTCACCTGTGTGAGAAAACCTCTTGCGTTGAGGGGCCGGGCCATGGCTCATGTCTCGCGGCATGAGCGGCCAGGCCTCCGGCAAGAAGAGGACGGACGTGCAAGGCGTGGCGGCGCTGCTGCGCACGCTGCTGGCCGAGGGCCAGGACGAGCAGGCCATTGAGCTGGTGGTGGAGCTGCTGACGCAGCTGGTGGAGAAGAATACCGAGTTGGAGCTGAGCCTGCTCAAGGCGATGCGCCAGCGGTTTGGCCGCACCAGCGAGAAGCTGTCGGCCGAGCAACTCTCGCTGTTTCTGACACAGCTGGGGCAGTAGGACGCTGGTGCTCATCAGGCGCAGGTGGCGGCGCCTGGCGCCGGGGACGCTGGCGTCGCGCAGGGCGCTCCACCTGCGTCCGAGCCGCCGAACAAGGAGTCGCGGAAGAAGGAGCGCAAGGGACACGGACGGGTAAGCGCTCGGCGGACCACACCTTCTGAGAGAGAGGAGCCGTTCAGCGTCGTGGTCCAGGAGGTATGGACATGGGACGCAACAAGGCAGAAGTGGGCTTGCCCCGGTGCGGAGGAGTTGAAAAGCCCAGGAGGCTCGCGGACTTCCAGCGAGAGGCTCCTGGGCTTTGGCTTTTCCCACATCAACCTCTAAGACTTTCTTTTGAGAAATTTTAGCGCTTTCTCTTTCGCTTTCCCGACATCGCCAGTAATCTCTCCCTCGTCGATGTCTTCGCGCATCCCGAAGCGCTTGTTCAAGATGTCCTGCAAAGTGATCAAGATGCTGGCGAGAACATCTTCATCCCGCTCCTGTTCGAGCCCGCGCAAGAGGCTCTGGACCGCTTGATCCTTGCATTCGGGAATACGGTAGAACACCTGGTAATGGGCCGTGGCCGCATCCGAGCGGACTGTGGGAGCCGGGTCCTCGAGCAAACGCTGCTCCAGTTTCCCCAGGTCGTCTAGGGTACCAACCCATCCGAGCACAAAAGTGGCGACATGACGTATCTCTTCATGGGGGCTTCGGAGCATTCGAAGCGAGTATTCTCGTGCCGCACTGCTTTGCATGAGCCCGAGAATGAGCACGACGTCGGCAAGCATTTCCGGGTTCTTCTCTTGTTCTAGCTTTTGGAGAAGAAACTTCTCTCCCACGGCACCTCTCTGGGAGAACGCATCGCGAATAATACCTCGGAAAAGTTCGTTGTCGCGATGGCGCAGCAGTTCGTAATGGAATCCAACGACCTCGGACTCGTCCGACCCGAGGAGGCGCTGCGCAAACGCATGCTGCGTCTCTGGATCAGTAGATGGGTCATTGAGTGCTTGGAATTCACGCTCCAGTTCCTTGATGCTGCTCATGGATGCTCCTGTGGTTTTCAAGGTGGGATGCTTGCTCGTTATTTCTTTTTGGGTGGGTACTTGTGATACGTAGGACCGCACTTCTTGTGCTCACGCCTGTGGGCAGCGGTAGGCAGGGTCTCCATATTCCATGCTTTATCGAGCGTACAGCGTCTGGAATGGGGCAACGTGTAGAGTGGAATCTTGTGAGAGACCTCATAGCCTTTTGGGACTTGCTCGCCCTTGGTCTTCAAGATAAAGGCCCGCGCAGTGGCGTCCAGCTTGCTCTTTGGATCTGCCGCATCTCTCAGGAGGGTCTTCTTTACTTCTGATTTCAGGCGATAGTATTTGCAGTCGTGGTTGTCACGGCCACACAGTGGGCATTTGCCCTTCTTGTTGCATTTTTGTTGGCTCTTCTTCTTGTCTTTGCTGAACTTATCTCGCGACTTCTTGGCGGCATCCGCAGTCTTTTTAGCCGTTTTCTGGGCGGCCTTCTTCGCAGCTTCCTGGGCGGCCTTCTTGGAAGCTTCCTGGGCGGCCTTTTTCGCTTCTTCCTGGGCGGCTTTCTTGGCCGTTTCCATGGCGGCCTTCTTCGCAGCCTCCTGGGCGGCCTTCTTCGCAGCCTCCTGGGCGGCCTTCTTCGCAGCCTCCTGGGCGGCCTTCTTGGCCATTTGTTGTAATATTATCCTGAGCAGTGCCCCCACTGAAAGCTCCCGTCGACTTGATCATTCCCGGTAATGGTTGAGAAATTGCTTGAGATATGTCATTTGTTTGTGTGTTGATGTTTTGTTTCGTGCAAGCCCGGATTCAGTCGTCCTCAATGTACAATTGAGAGTCCATGAACTCGATCAATGCATCAAGCTGTTCCTCGGGATCGGTTCCAGGTGTTCTCAGAAATGCGGCAATACGCGGAGTGTCGGCAAGCGTGGGGACTGTTGCCAGTGCTAAACAGGCGTATTGAGCAATTCCAAGATCACTCTCGATCCCATGTCTGCCGGCGCACTGCGTCGCCTCTTTGATATATTTCAATAGCTGTTCTTCATCCAGTTCTGCTGTCTGCTCTGGTAGTTCTTCGCGCAGGAAATGCATGAGGCGCAGGTGGAAATCCCGTTCGGCAACAGCGTCGAATGCATTGAGTTGTTCTCGGCGAATGATGAACATGGCTCGGCGGCTCCCTTGAAAATGTATGTGTGAGTGAATTGCCTCATGGGCCTGAGGTTGCTGGTCAATATCTTCCTGGTTGATTTTTTTTGTTTATGGAAAATTACAGCCAGGCGGGAGGGCTCGTTCCGACATTTTACCTCCAAGAAATAAATCGGGGAATGGGATATCTGGCTAGCCTCTGCCCCCTGCCGTCAACTCGGAAGAGGGCGGGGCCATGTCTCGTAGTCGCTCGCGCTGGGGTGCCGTGCTGCTGCTCACGTCCGCCTGCGTCACCGTGCCCAGGCCGCGCCCGGACCCGCCTCCGGGGAAGGCTCGGGCGAGGCCGTCTCGCAGAACGTGCGCACGGAGCCGGACACCCGGTTTCGCTCCTTCCTCACGCCGCCGGAGTTGATGAAGCGGATCGAATCCTCGCCGGTGCATTACCTCATCCAGGACCGAGCATAGGCTGCATGGGAGCCCTGTTGCGGGCGAGGGCCTTGTCCAGGAGGGCCGCGCGACATGCATTGGACGGTGCAGGAGGGCTCCGAGGAAGCCCGCACGTCGCGCCCAGGCACACCCCTCCCCTGCGCGGGCGACCGGTCGCCTTGGGCTCAGAGAGGGAGCACATCCCTCAGTCGTGCGTCACTCCCACAGCGCCTGCTGCGGTGGCCCCTGGCAGGTGCCTGGGGAGGGGGCAACTCGGGCAGGAAAGACGTGAGGTTCGTCCTCGGTGGAGGAACCAGGCTGGCCAGCCGGCGGGAGCAGCTCCATCCCGGTGAAGAGCAGGTACGTCGTATCGTCCGGCAGCGGGCTCTTCATTCAGTAGGCGACGCGGCCATTCTCCGCTCGTGACAAACGCTCCAGCGTCAGGTGCACCGCGCGCAGGAAGAGGGTGAGGCGTCGGAGAGCAGTCTCGCATCCTTCAGCAGCATCCACCGCACCCGGTGCGGAAATGACAGCGTCCACTGCCGTTAGGGCACGTGTGGCAGCACCCGCTCCAGGGACTGGAGGCGCTCGGCGGTGAGGGGGAGCGGGGTCTTGCTGGCGAAGGACTCCTCGGCGAGCCGGGCCGACTTGAAGCCGAGCAGCACCTGGGCGGCCTGATCGCCCCGGCGATCCATGGCGGCGGCGGAGCCGTCCAGGAGGATGACATGGTTGGTGTCACCCTTGCGCCGTGCGAGGCCTCCGACGACGCGCGCCTCCCGAGGCGGAGTGTCGTAGGTGTTCTGGATGATCTCATCCCAGCCGTCCTGCGCGGGAGGGTGGGCGGAGAGCTTCACGGGGAGGGCGAAGTCGGGACGGGTCTGCTTCCAGGCCTCGGCGAGGGCACGCTCGGCGGAGGTGCCGGGCACCTCGAGCAGCGTGAGGCGGAGCTCCCGTTCGGGGTCCTCGAGCAACAGCCGCCCGTGGTCCTCGGTGACGTACCAGCCGGCGGACACGGTGAAGGGGATGCTGGAAGCCGTCCGCATGGGTGTGGCCGCCTCGAGCTTCCAGGCCCGCGCGGCGGAGGCCGGGGGCGCGGAGGCGGTGGCCTGGGGCGTCGGGGTGGAGGACGGCGGAGTGACGGTGGTACTGGCTGCGGTACACGAGGTGAGCAGCAGGAGGGGAAGCGCGCGAATGCGCATGGACGGAAGACTCCGGTCGGAGAGAAGGGGGTGGCCGCGATAACGCACGGGCGCGAGCCCGATTGCCTCGCGAGCGCCCCATGCCGCCGATAAGCCCGGGGAAGCCGAGGCGTCCGCTCCCTGGGAGGTAAGTGTCTGCAGAGGAACAGTGCCGCTCAGGGCGAGAAATCGAACGTCGGCTCGCGCGTCGAGCACTTGAGTGCTCGAAACCTGGCGCGGTATGCGAATCGAATATGGAAACCAACCTGCTTCATCGGGGCCGTCTCATCGACCATCTCCACCTGGTCGTGCGAGATCTCGCAGTGAGCAAGCGCTTCTACTCGGCCATTCTCGGCGCGCTGGGCATTCCCCTCGGCGGAGAAGGCGCGGACTACTTCTGGGCGGACGAGCTGTTCGTATCCTCCGAGAGCTCTCGCGCGGCGGCCGGAGCGCTGACCGGTCGAGCGCACTTCGCCTTTCAGGCGGCATCTCGCGAGGCCGTCGAGCGCTTCCACGTCACTGGCCTGGAGAATGGCGGCCGGGACCACGGAGCTCCGGGCATCCGTCCCTACCATCCCGGCTACTACGCGGCCTTCCTGCTCGACCCCGATGGAAACAACGTGGAAGCGGTGTTCCATGGGCCCGCGAATCGAAGTGCCGAGTCGATCGTCGTGAAGTTTTGAAGGTGCTCTCGTGAGATTCGGTAGCTACGGTTGGCGACTCGAAGGGACGCGGTTGACCATCCGGCGTGAGCGCGGAGCGCGGGAGATTGGGTTGGGTGTGCTCGGGCTGCTGCTGGCCACCGGCATCGGTCTGGTGATGAGGTGGGCGACGTTGGACGTCCAGGGGTTGCTGCTCCTGGTCCTCTCGGCCAGCTACGGCGTGAAGCAACTGCTGAGCGTGTGGCGGGTCACCCTCTACGGAGAGGCGAGGCGGGTCGTCTCGACGTGGGGACTTGGCGTTCCGCTCGTGAGGCGGACGAAGGGGCTCGGGGAGTTCGAGCGCGTGGAGGTCATCACCCCGGCCAGTCGACCCGAGGGGCGCGAGAGCTTCTCTCGCTGCGAGGTGCGGCTCGCCGGAGCGGGCGCGTCCCCTTTGCGTCTGGCCGACGGCAACGATGAGGGCGAGGCGCTCGCGCTGGCGGAGGCCGTGGCTCGCCTCGCTATCCTGCCGCTGCGGGTGGATGAGGGTCGGGCGCGCCCCCTGGATGAGTCCCAGGCCGCGGCTCCGGCCCAGGCGCTGGCGGCGTCCTCCGCCGAGCCCGAGGTACCGCGCTCCCTCCCTGGGGATAGCCGCATCGTGGTGCGGCAGGAGGGGAACCAACTGGTGGTGGAGCTGCCCGCCCCCGGTTGGACCGGAGGGTTCCTGCCCCAGGCCATCGCGGGTGGAGTGCTGGTGGCGGTGACGCTTGGCTTCTTCACGTACGCCTTCTGGCATCGCGCCGCGCTGAGCTCCGTGATGGGCGCCATGCTCATGCTGCCCCTGATGACGGGCGGAATGGGCGGCTTCTTCCTGTGGACTGCCTGGACGGGGGCTACCGCCGCGTGGCGCATCACCGCGTCCCGGCCGGGGCTGGAGTTGGTGCGGTTCGGGAGCGGAGAGGCGCGGCCAACGCGGATTCCGCTGGAGCACATCCGGGACGTGGACGTGCGTCTCCACTCGGAGGGAGGCCCCAGGGTGGGGGTGAGCAGCGAGCCCACGTCGCCCATGCTCATCATCGACCGGACGCAGGGCGGACTGGTGGCGCTCGGGGTGGGCCTGCCACGCGAGGAACTCGAGTGGGTGGCGGATCGCCTGCGCCAGGTGCTGGCCGAGGTGCGGCGCCAGCGCACGGGGTAGCGGACCGACGGGCTCGGGGCGTCTACGTTGCCTTTCCGGGAGTGCGCATGGCTCCGAGGACGAGCTCCCGGAAGAAGCGCGCTCCCTCATCGGCATGGGTGCGCTCGTGCCAGAGGAGGTGCATCTGAAAAGGCGGTGGGGCCACGGGCAGCTCGACAATCCGCAGGGGGAGGTGTTGGGCGAGTGCCTCCGCCACGAGGCGCGGCAAGCCGGCGAGCAGCGCTGGGCACCACCAGGGAAACGGACCGCCGCAGGCCATGCCGCTGGAAGAAACCTTCGATGAAGCGGTGCCCCACTTCTGGCCCTTCGATGGAGAGCCAGATGTCCACGTACAGCATCCACCTGTCCACTGGCGAGTCCATCGGTGGCCTCGAGTTGCTTCTCCAACGCCGACATCTCCTCGTCGAGCATGGACCGTGTAGGGCAGGTCGGGACCCATGGACTTCCGGGGGCCCAAAAGCACCGCCGTCCCGAAAGGACTCATGGGGATTCCCCGGGGTTCCACGCCTGGTCCTGATGGCATCTGCTCATCCTGATGGGAGCTGTTCAATATCTTCTCAGATTTCATTCAGTCGTCGACGAGAGCTTTGGTGTCAGTGTCCGAGTGCTCTCCAGGTGGAGTGATCCACCGGCTCTGCGAGTGCCCAACGGTCCTCGTGCTCCAGCCATCGTGCGACGCCAGCGTACCTCCAAGGCTTCTCCGGTGCGGTCCGGGTCAGCACGAATGCGGTTTCCGCCGGGCGGCGATCTTCGATGCGTAGGTTCAGGCGATCGGGTTCGGTAAGGGTTCCCTTTTCGGTCACACAGAGAAAGAGATGGCCATTGATGCGCCCGGTTTTCGGCGGAGAGGGCAGCTCGAAGGCACGAGCGGTCTCCTCATCCGTCATCCGTTCGCCCGTGGCGGGTCCGAGTTTCGCGGGTGGAATCACTTCGACGAGAAGGGCAACGGGGACCACATCCTCCGTCGCCTCGAAGGACGGCCGCGCCGGATTGTCGGAGCGCAGCATCCACCGGTCGCCTTCTCGGATGATTCGCTTGACCTGGTACCCATAGCCCGCCGCATCCGGCACTTGCACGAGTGCCACCTTGCCCTCGACCGCGCCGATACCCGCGGCTCGGGCGTAGCGCATCACGAGCCAATCACCGTCTCGAATCGGTCGCTCGCCTCCGTCCATGGAATCGCCGAACGCGCGTACCGCGAACAGCCCTTCGCCAGTCGTTTGGACTGGCAGGCTCACCCCGCCTTATTCACGAGAGGTGCAGGAGGATGACCGGAAAAGGAGGGTGACGCGCCTGACCTCCCGAGTGGTAGAGGGGTGTTGTTCAGACATCCACCACCACAAGGCAGGAGGCGCGTCATGGGTGAAATCCTCAACGACTTCGGGCTGGAGTTCAACGGCTCCGTGAAGCTGGAGGCGAGGGCGGAGCGGTTGACGTCGGAGGCAGGTGCGGTGCTGCTGAGGGAGGTGGACGAGCGGTTGGGGCTGACGCGCTGGCTGGGGGAGATGTTGACGGACACGCGAGACGAGAAGCGGATAACCCACTCGCTGAGGGAGTTGGTGCGCACGGACCTTCTGCTGTTGGGGCAAGGGTGGAGAGACCACGACGACGCGGACGCGCTCAGGAGGGACGCGGCGTTGAGGTTGGCGGTGTCGGACAGCAAGAGCAGCGTGCCGCTGAGGGGGAAAGAGGGGGGAGCGGAGGGGTTGGCCTCACAGCCCACCTTGTCGCGGCTGACGGCCATGTTGGCGCGAGAGGAAAACCGGAAGGTGCTGCACGAGGCGCTGGTGTGGCAGACGGGGCGGAGGCTGAGGGCGCAGCAGCCCAAGGGCCAGAAGCTCAAGCAGGTGACGGTGGACGTGGACGGGTTGCCGGTGGAGGTGCATGGGCACCAGGAGGGCAGCGCGTACAACGGGCACTACGGAGTACGCATGTACCACCCGATTGTCGCCAGTCTCGCCGAGACGGGAGACCTGCTGGACGTGAGGTTGCGCGAGGGAAACGTGCACAGCGCCAATGGAGCGCTGGAATTCATCGACGAGTTGCTGGGGCGAGTGGAGAAGGAGGTGTGTGAGGTGGCGGCGGTGCGCTTCGACGCGGGCTTTCCCGAGGAGAAGCTGCTGGCGAAGCTGGAGGAGCGAGGCACGCCCTACGTGGCGCGCGTGCGCAACACCAGCGTGTTGCAGCGGGAGGCGGCGCTGCCGCGCTTCATGAATTCGGGAGTGCCGCTGGGGGAGCCGGGCACCCACCTGTACGAATGGGAGTACCAGGCGCAGGGCTGGAGCCGTGCGCGGCGCGTGGTGTTGGTAGTGCTGGAGAGGAAGGACGAGCTCTTCCCGCACGCCTTCTGGCTGGTGACGAGCTGGAGCAAGGAGCAGATGCCGGCACAGGCGCTGCTGGAGCACTACCGCCAACGCGGCACGGCGGAGGGCCACTTCGGAGAGCTCATGGACGTGCTGGCCCCGGCGCTCTCCTCGGCCAGACGGCCCAAGTCCAAGTACCGGGGGCAGCCGCCCGTCCAGCGCGCGGTGTCCATCGACGCCTTCGCCAACAACGAGGTACGCCTGTTGCTCAATGCCCTGGCCTACAACCTGGTGCACGCCGCGCGCGTGCTGATGGAGCAGGCCACGGGCGAGGGCTGGGGGCTGCTCCGTGTGCGCGAGCGGGTGCTCAAAGTAGCCGCGCGGGTGCTGTTACACGCCAGAAGAGTGGTGCTGGTCATTGGCCGGGAGTCGGCCAGCCTCTGGCAGAAGCTGTGGACGAAGCTGGGCTCGCTGAGCACAGCGCAAATCACGTAGCTGCCTGGAGTCAATTGCAGCTCACGTGTCGCACTCTCCCCACTCCCCTCTCCATCTCCTCCTGCTTGCTACCCGCTGCCCCGGGGCGGGCTTCCTCTGCCTTGTGCCCGATAACTCAACCCAACGCGCTCGACCTCAGCCTTCATGCATGTCTTGAGCCAGTCGTCGCGAATATGGTGGGCTCACGCGCTCTGCCTCTGGAGCGCTCTCTAGCGCCACGGAGAGGGTGGCTGCTCCCGCCGCGGCACGGATGCTTGGGAATGCCACGAGCGTTCCCCTCTGAGAGAGGGGTATCACCTCCGCTTCGACGGGGGCCACGCTCCAACCATCAAGTCCGGGAGTGAAGCGGACGTGGAACGCCGTGCCCGGCAGACCCACCGTGGGACCGAACCAACGCCGCAGCAGGTCCGGCAATGTGTTGCGATCCGTTCCCACCGGCCGTGCCACATTGCAGAACTCCTTGGCCATCCGGAATCGCCAGGGACTGCCATCCGGCAGCCTCACGTCCGTCTCGCCCTCTGGCAGGTCCGTTCGTTTCGTGCGTGATGGCAGCTTGATGATGGGGTCTCGCGCGTTTCGAATGATCTTGGCTTCGAAGGCAGACCCGAGCGTCTCCATGCGCTGCCGGGCGCGGTACTGCGCGAGACGGTAGTCCACCAGCTCGCGTGTCAGGTTCAGGAATGCTTCCCCCTCACTCTCGGAGATGGGGAGACGTGGAACGAACCGATTTGCCTCCACCCGGAACCACGGGCCTCCAACCCACGCCTGGACCGGATTGTCCTTCCAGTATTTGAGGAAGGTTTCCGGCTTCGGGTTGCGCCAGTCCTCTCCCAGCGCCTTGACTCCTTCGATGTCCCTCAGCAGCTCCGGCGAACGCCGCAGGATGGCCAGGCTGCGTTCGGCCAGTTGCGGAAGCGGCATGCCCACTGCCAGCGCTCCGGCTTCGAGCAGCGCCTCCAGCGACACCATCTTGAAGCTCTTGGTCATCTGCGTGGTTTCGAGCTCATCGAACCACTTCGCTCCGGCTTCCAGGGCGCGGGTCTCCTCCGGAGTCAGGTCTCCCTCGCTCCGCACGAAGGGCAGCCATCCCCCATGTTCGTCACGCAACGTGGCAGGTCGATACCCCATCCGGTACAGCTCTCCCGCGGTGGGCCTCCTCCCCCAGGTCTCCCTCAGTTCGCGGTACACCCGCTCCACTTCACCGCGCCCGCTCGGCAATAGCTTCGCCAGCAGTTCCTTGGCCTCCAATTCCACCTGAACCGAGCAGCCCGGAGGTAGTTCGGGAGCCTTTCCATCCACGAGGAAGTCGCGCAGCGATAGCCGTTCCGTTGCATTCGCCAGTACCAGCAGTGCGCGCACCCGTTCCAGGAACACCCGGTGGTTGCCGACGAAATCGATGACCGTGACCGCTGGTTTGCCCTCGACCTTGCGGAGCCCGCGTCCGAGTTGCTGCAGGAACACCACGGGCGATTCCGTGGGCCGCATCATCACCACCCGATCCACGCTCGGCACGTCCACGCCCTCGTTGAAGAGGTCTACCGAGCAGACCGCGTCCAGCTCGCCACCCGCCAGCTTCCGAAGCGCCTCCGCCCGGTCATCCGAGCCTTGCGCCGAGTGCACGGCCATGACCCGAATGCCCCTGCCCTTCAGCCAATCCTTGACGTAGTTGGCGTGCGACACCGAGCAACAGAAGACCAGGGTGCGCGTTGCACGGTGCTCCTCCCATGCCGACCACATCCGCTGCATGCGCGCCTCCGTCTGCACTGCGGCCGCGAGCATCTCCGGGTCGAAACGCCGGTTGCGCCAGGGAATGTTCTCGTACGCCACATCGTCCTTCAGGCCGTAGTACGTGAACGGCACCAGGAGTCCGCGAGCGATGCCCTCGCCCACATCCGCGCGATAGGCGAGATGGTCGTCGAACAGGCCCAGCACATCACCCTCGTCCGCGCGCTCCGGCGTCGCCGTCAGCCCGACCAGGAACTCCGATTTCAGGCTCGCCAGGATGAGCCGGTAGCTCGCCGCCGCCGCGTGGTGCACCTCGTCCACGACCACATAGTCGAAGAGGGGCGCTTCCCGGAGCCTCGTGAGCCCCTCGGGCCGAGACAGTTTCTGCACCGAAGCGAAGACCACGTCCCCTTCGAGACTCGACTGGTCCGCGACGAACCATCCGAAGCGCGATTCAGGGAACTGCCGGCGGAACGTCTCCGCCGCTTGCGCCAGCAGCTCCGCCCGGTGTGCGAGAAACAGTACCCGTGCCCGTTGCTTCCGAGCCTTCTGGAACGCTTCCACGTCCAACGCCGCCAACAGCGTCTTTCCCAGCCCCGTTGCCAGCACCACCAGTGCTCGCTGCCGCCCTTCGAGCCGGCTTCGTGCCAGTGCCACGAGCGCCTCTTGCTGGATCGCATGAGGCTGGCGAGGTCGCTCCGGGAGCTCCACCTCCGCGTCATCCGATGGGGGGCGGTAGGTTTCCCGCCGCGCTCGGGTCGCGTATCGCTCCACCCAGGCCGAGTCGAAGCGCAGCGCCCGCGCCCACCAGCTTTCGAACGCCTCCACCACCTGTTGCCAGGCTTGTGGATCCCGATCGCGCTCGACGCGCAGGTTCCACTCCACACCCGTTCGCAAGGCCGCATGCGACACGTTGCTCGAGCCCACGAATGCCGCCGCGAACCCCGGTCCCTCGAAACGCCAGGATTTTGGATGGAACGAACACCCCAACGCTCCCGTTTCCACGACCCGCGCCTCGAAGGAGCCCCGGCTCGTCGCGGAGCGAGCTTCGCCCTCGTCGAGGCGCGCCTCGCTCTCGTTCATCCAGTCCAGCAACCGGCGCAATGCCGTTGCCTGGGTAATGGCGAGGTAGTCCCCTGTGAGGATTCGCACCCGAGCGCCTCGGGCCAGCGCTGCTTCCACGGATTCGCGCAGCACCTCCAACCCGCTGTCCTGGACGAAGGCCGCCAGTACCGCCACCTCCATGGCTCGCGCGAACAGGGGTTCCAGGTGCCGGAGGAATGGATCCTCCAGGCCTCCCGTGGCCAGGGGCTTCGCCGAGGTCGCGAGATAGTTGCCCTTGCCTGGAATGACGTGACGGACTCCTCCACGAGGATCCGCCATGTCCCCCCGGTAGCGAGGAATCACGTGCACGTGGAGGTGGAACACCGTCTGTCCGGCCGCTTCCCCCACGTTGATGCCCACGTTGTACCCGTCCGGCTTGTGGCTCGCGTCCAGGCCGCGCTTCACCTCGTCCACCAGATCGAAAAGGGCCCGCTGCTCCTCCTGTGTGGCCTCGAACCATGTGGCCACGGGCCGGCGCGGAATCACGAGTGTGTGCCCCGGGCTCACCGGGTAGCGGTCCCGGATGGCGAAGCCCAACGCGTTGGAGGCCACCCACTCGGCTTCAGGGATCTTCAGGAAGGGGGAACTCACGCGCGCACCGTATCGCAGGCGGACCCTTCTTCAGAACCACCGCGGCAGGTCTCGTTTCGGGGTGTAGCAGGGCATTGCGAGGTGCGCTCGCCCGAGACACCACCGAGGAAGCACTCGGGGCGTCATCGAGAAGTTCGACTTCATTGCCTACGAGACCTGGACGGTCTGTATGACGGCGGACGTCAACTCACGGAGGTGACTTCTCAAGTCGCTTCTCGAGGTGCATCCTCCGGCCGCCATGAGCACCTACCAGTACTACGAGTTCAAGGCCGTGGACCGGCCGCTCACCTCCGCCCAGCAGGCCGAGCTGCGCAAGCTCTCCTCTCGCGCGAAGATCTCCGCGACCCGCTTCGTCAACTTCTACAACTATGGAGACTTCCGCGGGGACCCGGATCGCTTGATGGAGCGGTACTTCGATGCCTTCGTCTACGTGGCCAGCTGGGGCTCCCGCGAGCTTCAGTTCCGCCTACCGCGCAGGCTGTTCGACCCCGCTCTCGCTCAGCCCTATCTGCGCGAGGACTTCGTCTCCCTGCGCACCAAGGGCGAGCACGTCATCCTCAAGTTCCGTGTCGACCAGGATGATGCAGACTGGGAAGAAGGGGAGGGATGGCTCGACGAGCTCCTCCCCTTGCGCGAGGCGCTCCTCGCTGGCGACCTGCGCGCCCTCTATATCGGGTGGCTCGCTGGTGCGTCCGGGAGTGGGGACGAGAATGAGGATATGGATGAGGAGGACGAAGGGGACGAGGAGTTGGAGCCACCCGTGCCGCCCGGTCTGGGCGCGCGTTCCGAGGCGCTCAATGCCCTCGCCAACTTCCTCTTCGTGCCCCAGGACGTGATCGCCGCCTCCGCGAAGGCCAATCCGGCCCCCTTCTCCGAGTCCGTGCCGAAGCAGGCGCTGGCACAGTGGCTCTCCACCCTTCCCACCTCCGAGAAGGACTCGCTCCTCCTGCGCGTCATCGAGGGCTCGGAGCCTCTGCTCGGCGCGGAGTTGCTCCATCGGTTCCGGGCGGCTCATCCCCGTGAGCAGGTCGCCCAGGGCAGTGGGGCGCGGCGTACGGTGGGGCAGCTCCGGGCCGAGGCCGCTGCTCATGAGGTCGAGCGCGAGAAGAGCGAGGCCCGCAGGGCGGCCCGGGCGAGAGCTCGGGAGCTCGCGGCGCTCGCCGCGCGCGAATCGGAGGTCTGGCGCGAGGTGGACTCGCTCTTCTCCACCCGAAGCCCCAACGATCATACACGGGGCGTCCAACTCCTCGTGGACCTGAGGGACCTGGCCCAGCACCGGGGAACCCTGGCCGATTTCCAGAGGAGGTTCGCGGACATCCGGGATCGGAACGCACGCAGGCAGGGGCTGATGCGGCGGATGAATGAGGCCGGGCTTGGGTTGAGCTGATGCCTCCTCGTGGTTCTCGTCTATGGCGAGGAGGGGTAGTAGCGAGCCAGGACTCTTCCTTCTGGCGACACCGCATACAGCTCGAACCAATCGAACCCGATGGCGCCTTCCGGGAACTTCACTCCGCATCTGTCCGCTCGCCGGTTGATGCGGACGAAATAGAGACCTGCTTCCTGTCCGATCACCACTTCCATGGCCTTGGCCGAGTAGTCACACGTCCCGACGTACTCCTGTGGGACGCGGGCCAGGAGATGCTGGAGCGCGGCATTGGCGGCGAGGATGGCGGACGCGTCCAATGTCGCCAGTGGTCGTACCTCCTCCGGCCAGTGGATTGTGTCCTGGGTGGGAGGCGGTGGCGTCGTGGTGACGGGGATGGATTCCGTCGTGAAGGGAAGTGGAATCCTGATGCTGGAGATGAGTTCCGTGGCGTTGGCTCGGGGGCTCATTGTCCAGGCCAACAGCAACACGGACAGCATGACGCGATGCGGTTTGCGCATGTAGGGTCTCGAGCGGAAGGGGTTGCTCACGTGTCCGGACAGTTCCTGGCTTGTCAGCTATCGCATTTCGGGTGAGCAATCCGGCAGGACACCCTTGGGACTGAGAATGCTGGACGAGCGCGGCCTGCAGGTGGTCTGGAACTCCCATCGTTTTTCGTTCTCGTTCCACTTCCACACCTTTCCCTCTTGATTCCACTTATAGAAGCGAGGCTGGCTCTTGTGTCCGGTGGCGAGCCACCCCCACGCTGGAATCAACTCTCCTTGGGAGTCACGGAGCACCTTGCCACTGGGGCTGACTCCGTAGGCAACCATCACCCAGCTACCTTCGCTCGTCTTCAGCATGGGCCAGACGCTCAAGTCCTGGCTGCTGAGGCCGGACCCACAGGGGTGATTGTGGGCGTAGCCGAGGACAGGCACTTCCCGTCCGAAGTCCGAATCGTCGACCCCTCCGAACGGAGGCTGACACGAGCTGGCTCCTTCGAACACCTGCCGGATGGGCCAGGATACGCGCCAGTCCTGCGGGGTTCGGTAGATGGCGGCACAGTATTCGGATGCGTCCTGGCGCGGACGTTTCGTATTCGGATCGCAGGCATCCGACGCTCCTGGCAAATTCATCAGTCCCGTGAGGGTGGGGAGCACCAGGTCATCCGGGACGCTGGCCGTGTCCGAGATGACGGTGGGCACCTCCGGCCAGGGTCCTGGGACCACCGCCAGGAACAGGTTGCCCTCTAGCTTGGGGAGTTCAGTATGCAGGTAGTACCGTCGGGGGCCCGAGCACGCTGCCGCGAGGGTGAGCACGAGAACATGGAGGTAGCGCATGCAGTACCGACTCCTGGCCGTGGCGGAAAGGATGCCCGACAGCGGGAGGGCTCTGCCCACAAGCATACTTCACGGTGGGAGGATTCTTGGTTCGGGGCGGGCTGCTTTCAGGGGACGGCGAGGCAGGTAGACCCTCACCCCCGCCCCTCTCCCAGAGGGAGAGGGAGGTACGCCCAGTGTAGGCGGTCCGCCCCTCGTCCGGATGACCGCTGGGTAGCCCTGTGACAACGAACGTGGTGGGACGCTTTCCATCCGGTAGATTCTCCCCCGCCAGGGTTCCCTCCCCTGCGCATCGAGGTTGGGAGTTCCATGACGCCACTGGTGGAAGATACGGACGTGCTCATCTCCGGCTGCGGCCCGGTGGGCGCGCTGACGGCCAACCTCCTCGGTTTGTACGGAGTCCGCACCGTCGTCCTCGAGCGCGATCTCACCCCCCACAGCCAGCCCCGCGCCATCACCTGTGACGACGAGGCCATGCGCATCTACCAGGCCGCCGGCCTCGCCGACGTCCTCGATGCCCATATGTACACCTGTCCCGAGGTGGAGCTCGTCGGCGCCTCCGGCGAGCTCTTCGCCCGGCTCGTCATCCAGGGCACCGACTTCGGCTACGGCTACTCGGCCCTCCGCTTCTTCAGTCAGCCCTACCTCGAGCGCATCCTGCGCCTCGGTCTCTCGCGCTTCCCCCATGTCTCGCTGCGGCTCGGCCAGCGCGTCGAGGCCTATTCGCAGGATTCCCAGGGCATCTCGGTCACCGTCAGCGATGCCCGTGATGGTTCCGAGCGCACCGTCCGTGCCCGCTACCTCCTGGCCTGTGACGGGGGCCGCAGCACCCTGCGTCAGCTCGCCGGCATCGACATGGTGGGCGCCACCTACGACGAGGGCATGCTCGCCATCTCCCTCCTCCTTCCCGAGCCGCCTCCGCCCCTCTGCCGCATGGTGTGCGACCCCCATCGTCATGTCTTCGTCGCACGCTGTGCCGGTAACGAGCTGCGCGTCGAATGCATGATCCGCGCGGACGAGAAGCCCGAGGACCTGCTCAAGCCCGAGCGCATCCGCGAGTTCATCTCCCCCTACGTGGACCCCGATCGCGCCACCGTGCAGCGCGCCGCCGCCTACATCTTCAACCGCCGCGTGGCCTCTCGTTGGCGCGACGGGCGCCTGTTCCTGCTCGGCGATGCCGCCCACCTCATGCCGCCCGTCCTCGGCCAGGGGCTCTGCTCCGGCCTGCGCGACGCCGCCAACATCTCCTGGAAGCTCGCGTCCGTCGTCCACGGCCACGCCGACGAGCCGCTCCTCGACACCTACGAGCTGGAGCGCCGCCCCCACGCGGAGGCCATGCTCGAGGCCAGCGTGAACATGGGCCGCATCGTCCTCACCGGCAGTCGTCCGCTCGCCTTCGTGCGCGACAACGTCTTCCGGGCGCTCGACCGGATTCCCCGCGTGCAGCGCTTCATCCGCAACCTCGAGTTCAAGCCCCGGCCCCTCATCCCTCGGGGCTTCATGCTGGGTGGCTCCCGCGGCCACTCCCAGGCTCCCGAGGGCACGTACTTCCCCCAGCCCCGCGTGGGCGCTCCGGGTGGCAAGGAGGTGCGGCTCGACGAGCTGCTGGGCCCCGGTTTCTCCATCCTGGTGCACCCGGAAACCCGCGAGGCCTCGCTCCGGGCCGCGCAGGTGCTCGCCGAGGCCATTGGCGCCCGCTGCCTGCGCATCATCCCTCCGCGTTCCGGCCACGCCCAGCCCGGCGAGGTGGTGGATGTCGAGGGCAAGCTCGACACGTGGTTCCGTGAGCACCGCGTGGACATCGCCGTGCTCCGCCCCGACCGCTACCTCTTCGGCGCGGTGCGTGGCTCGCACCTGGCGTGGCTCTCCGCCGCGCTGCGCGGGTGGATCCACGGGCCCCTGCGCACGGTGGAGCCGGGCGCCCTCGAGTCCGCGCCCGCCTTCATCTCCTCGGTGGGCTGACGGCCGGACGGGCCCTCGGGGAATTCACGCCGGCCCCACCGGTTGGGTGGGGCTTTCGTACGAGATTCGAGCCACATAGGGAGAGTGGATGCTCAGACAGAAGTTGCTCGTCACGGGAATGCTTGTGCTGGCCGGAACGGCCGCGTGCGCCCAGGGGCGGTCCTCGAGGACCGAGACGTCGGCCACCGCCGCGTCGAAGCCTGGCGCCCAGGTGAAGACGAAGACGCTGAAGAACGGGTTGAAGGTCATCGTCTGGTCGGACCCGGACAACCCCAGCGTCTCCCTCTTCAACTTCTTCCGCGTGGGCAGCCGCAACGAGCGCCCCGGCATCACCGGCCTGTCCCACTTCTTCGAGCACATGATGTTCAACGGCGCGAAGAAGTATGGCCCCGGTGAGTTCGACCGCGTCATGGAGGCGCACGGCGGCCGCAACAACGCCTACACCTCCGAGGACGTCACCGTGTACCAGGACTGGTTCCCTCGCTCGGCGCTGGAGACCATCTTCGACCTGGAGGCGGACCGGCTGTCGAGCCTCGCCATCGATCCCAAGGTGGTGGAGAGCGAGCGTGGGGTCGTCTACTCGGAGCGGCGCTCCAGCGTGGACAACAACAACGCCGGCCTGCTCATGGAGCAGGTGCAGGCCACCGCCTTCGTGGCCCACCCCTACCAGATTCCCGTCATCGGCTGGCCCTCGGACATCGAGAGCTGGAAGCAGGAGGACCTGGAGCGCTACTTCCGCACCTACTACGCGCCCAACAACGCCACCCTCATCGTGGCGGGCGCGGTGACGCCCGAGGAGATCTTCTCGCTCGCGGAGAAGTACCTGGAGCCCATCCCCGCCCAGCCCGCGCCCGAGCCGGTGCGCACCGTGGAGCCGCCGCAGCAGGGCGAGCGCCGGGTGGTGGTGCGCAAGCTGGCGCAGGCGCCTCTGCTGCAGATGGCCTTCCACGGCCTGCGCGGCCGGGACGAGGACGCTCCCGCGCTCGATCTGCTGGTGCGCATCCTCACGGAGGGGGACTCCTCGCGGCTGCACCGGCGGCTGGTGGAGGAGGAACAGGTGGCCATCGCCGTGGGTGGCTACCAGGGGGCGGGGTTCGATCCGTCGCTCACGTGGGTGTTGGTGGACCTGCCGCCCGGAGGGGACCTGGGGAAGGCGGAGAGGCTGCTCGACGAGGAGCTGGCGAAGGTGGTGTCCGAGGGCATCACCGACGCGGAGCTGCGCAAGGCGAAGAACATCGTCGTGGCGGACTTCTGGCGCAGCCTGGAGACCAACAGCGGCCGGGCGCAGGCGCTCGGCACCTACGAGGTGTTCCACGGGGACTGGCAGAAGCTCTTCGGCGCGACGGACCGCTATGAGGCGGTGACGCGCGAGCAGGTGCGGAAGGTGGCCGCGAAGGTATTCGCGAAGAACAACCGCACGGTGGGCGTGCTGGTACCCGAGGCGGGCTCGGACGAGGCGAAGAAGGAGGCGGCGCGATGACGGTGCTCAACGGGAAGGTGGCGCTCGCGGCGCTGCTGATGGCCTCCACGGCGGGGGCCCAGGACTCGAAGGCGGGGCAGGCTCCCACGGCGCAGCAGGCGCGCAAGGCCTCCGTGCAGGACGCGGTGAAGCTGCCCAAGGCGACCGTGTTGCAGCTGAAGAACGGCGCGAAGCTGCTCCTGGTGGAGAAGCACGAGGTACCGCTGGTGGCCTTCAGCGCGATGGTGCGCGGCGGAGCCCTGGGTGACCCCGAGGGTAAGGAGGGGCTGGCCGCGCTCACCGCCGAGCTGCTCCAGAAGGGCGCCGGCAAGCGGGATGCCTGGCAGTTCGCCGAGGCGGTGGACAGCGTGGGCGGCTCGCTCTCGGTGAGCCCCGGCCGCGAGGCGCTCGATGTCCACGGACAGTTCATGGCGCGCGACACCGCGCTCATGGTGGAACTGCTCTCGGACATGCTGATGCGGCCTCGCTTCGACGCCGCCGAGCTGGACAAGATGCGCGAGCGGATGGTGTCGGAGCTCGCCGCGCAGAAGGACGGCGACCTGCGCGGCCTCATTGGCACCTACTTCCAGGCGTTCCACTTCGGCGCGCACCCGTACGGGCGGCCGATGAGCGGCAGCGAGTCGTCCCTGGCCACGCTCACGCGTGAGGACGTGCTGGCGTACGCCAAGGCTCAGATGGGAGGAGATCGGCTCATCCTCTCGGTGGTGGGTGACTTCGACGCGAAGAAGCTCGCGAAGCAGCTCGAGGCGGCGCTCGGAGGATGGGCGCGCGCGTCCGCTCCGGCCCCGGTGGCCCCGCCCACCCAGCCGGCGAAGGGCCGGCGTGTGCTGCTGGTGGACAAGCCGGATGCCACGCAGACGTACTTCTGGGCTGGCAACACCGGCATCTCGCGCACGGACCCCTCGCGCGTGGACGTGAGCCTGGCCAACACGGTGCTCGGCGGCCGTTTCACCTCGCTGCTCAACACGGCGCTGCGCGTGAAGTCCGGCCTCACCTACGGCGCCGGCTCGCTGGTGCTGGCCAACACCCAACCCGGGCCGTTCGCCATCTCCTCGTACACGAAGACGGAGTCCACCGGGCAGGCGCTGGACATGGCGCTGGACGTGCTCGCGAGCTACCGCCAGCAGGGCATGGACGACGCCACGCTCGCCTCCGCCAAGGCGTACGTGCTGGGCCAGTTCCCTCCCACCCTGGAGACGGGCCTGCAGATCGCCTCCAAGCTGTCCGAGCTCGCCTTCTACGGGCTGGACGCGAGCGACGTGGACGAGTTCGCCGCGAAGGTGGGCGGCGCGGACAAGGCGCGCATCCAGGCCGCCATCCAGCGCGTGGTGCCCTCCCGGGAGGACCTCACCCTGGTGCTCATCGGCAAGGCCTCGGACATCCGCGAGGTGGCGCGCAAGTACGGCACCGTCACCGAGATGAGCATCACCGACCCGCACTTCGCGCCCCAGGCCTCCGCGGCGAAGAAGTAGCGCCGCGGTCGTGCCGGACGTCCGCCTCCGCCCTCTCCCTCGGAGGGCGGAGGTCGATCAGCCCTGATAGAGCTGGATGAGATTGCCACACGTGTCGTCGAGGACGACGACGATCGTCGGCCCCATCTGCGTGGGCTCCGAACGGAACGCCACGCCCAGCTTCTTCATCCGTTCGTACTCCTTGTGGACATCCTCGACCGCGAAGGCCGTCAGGGGAATTCCCTGCTCATGAAGTGCCTTCTGATATGTCTTCGCGGCCGGGTTCTCGTTTGGCTCGAGGAGTAGCTCGATGTCATCCGGGCCCTCGGGCGAGACGACGGTCAGCCATTTGAACTTCCCTACCGGAAAGTCGTTCTTCTTCTTGAAGCCCATGACCTTCGTGTAGAACTCGAGGGCCTTGTCCTGATCATCGACCAGGACGCTCGTCAGCTTGATCTTCATGACTGGCTCCGTTCCATTGTCTGCTTCTGGTTCTGGCTTCTACTTCTGTAGCGCCGCGTAGCGGCCCATGCACCGCTGGAAGCGCTTGTTCACCGATTGGGCGAACCAGGCGGTGGAGCGATCCCCGCTGAGCTTCGGGCTCCGGATGGTCACCGTGGGGAGCTGGGCGTACTCAGGGGCCTGGCCCGTCACCTCCTGGTACGTGTTCTTGATGGCGCTCCAGGTGTCCGTCTCCTCGAAGTCGAGCTCCTTCTCCTTCCGCACGTCCTTGCGCACCCGCCGCTCGCTCAGGTCCGGCGCGTATCGCCGCCGGAAGGCGAGGATCGCCTTCAATGAATTGCTGTCCTCGTCCAGCGGCTCGCCCTGCTTGTCGTAGGCGAGCAGGTCCCCATCCGGCACCAGCTGGATTCCCGTGAGGCGGCTCACCTGCCGTTGTATCGCCGCGTTGCGCGAGGCATAGAAGCCCGCGTTGTAGTCCGCGAAGCGGTAGATGGGGTCGTTGTAGTGCGCCTCGTAGCCGAGCAGCCGCGCCGTGCCGTAGTACACCCCACCGCCCCGTGTGTAGAGCTCCTCTCGCACCCGCTGCAGCGCGCGCTCGTCCCCACCGGCCAGCTCCTCCGAGAAGCGCACGCTCACCTGCATGGAGCCGGCGGTGGTGATGGGGTTGAGGTCCTCCAGCCGCGTGGACTTGAAGAGGCGGCTCGCGAGCTCCGCCGCGGTGTACGTCTTCGGGTACTCCGTCTCGTAGTACTCCAACAGCTCGCGGAAGATGCGGTCCAGATCCCTCTCCGTTCTCACCTGTGCCAGCCGCTGCTCGAAGGTCCGCGTCTGCCCCGGCGCCTTGCCCTCGAGCAGGGCCTTCACCGCCGGAGGCCCGAGTGGGCCCAGCTTGTCCGCGTAGGCGTCCAGCCGCTGCTGGACGATGCGTGCCAGTCCCTTCACCGGAGGGTTGGCCTGGAAGCCCGACTCCTGCTCGATGACGGCGAACACCGAGCACACCGCCTCCGCCGAGGGGTGCAGCCGATGCGCGTCCAACGCGGCCAGCACGTCCTCCGCCCAACCCTCCCGGTCCTTCACGTCCGGAGGCACCAGCTGTGTCGCCTGCTCCACGGTGACGCGCGGGGGCAGGGGGGGCGTGGGGCGCACGTTGCGGCTGCAGGCGCTCAGCACCAGGAGCGCGCACAGCGGCAGCCACCCGAGGCCGCGCCCTACAATTGACAACCGTGCCCGGTTCCCCGTCCCCCGGAGTGAGACGAGTGGAGAGCAATCGACGTTCATTGCTTTTGAATCAGATACAGAACTGAAATCCATGACGGCCTCTTGGGCATGGCCTTCTTTGTATGTCAAGGAATGCGCGCCTTCTTTCAGAGAGGTAGTGCATTGGCTAATCGGGTTCTGAGGACGTTCTGTGTGGCGTGGCTGGGTGCGAGTCTCGCTGCCTGTGGTTCGACGGTGGAAGTCAACGAGGAGGCGGTTCGGGCGGGTGACAAGGATGTGGACATCCAGGCCGCGCTGGCGCGCTTCAAGGACGTGCGCGTCGTGGGCAGCGAGGCCGGTGTTCCGTACGCCGTGACGGGCAGATTGGGCCGGCTGTCGGCGGCGGGGGAGGTGGGGGAGCTGCGCGCCAGGGACGAGCTGCGCCAGGTGGTGACGGACATCGCCCCGGCGTTCCGCGTGAGCGGCGAGGACCTGGTGTTCAAGCGGGCCTCGGTGGATGCACAGGGTCACCGGCACCTGCGCTTCCAGCAGACCCTCAACGGGCTGCGCGTGGTGGGCGGCGAGCTCATCCTGCACGCGGATGGCGAGGGGCTCATCTACGCCGCCAACGGCTCGGCTCGGACGGGTGAGCAGGTGTCCGCCGAGGCGAAGGTGGCTCCCGAGGCCGCGCTGAAGGTCGCCGTGGAGGGGTCCTCCGCGCGCGGCGCCGCCGCTCAGGGCGATGCACAGCGGGTCTACCTGCGCACCGAGCACAGCGCGGAGCCGCGGCTGGCGTACGAGGTACGCGTGAAGGGCGAGCGCGACGGCATGCCCGCCGACGACCTCGTCTACGTGGATGCGCAGCGCGGCGACATCCTGCTGGTGAACCCACTCATCCACTCGGCCCTCAATCGCAAGGTGTACTCGGCCGAGAACGGCTCGAGCACGCCGGGTACCCTCAAGCGCAGCGAAGGCAGCGCCGCCACGGGCGACAACCACGTCGACACCAACTACGACAAGCTCGGCGACACCTACAACTGCTACAAGACGCTGTTCGGCCGCGACTCCATCGACAACGCGGGCGGCGCGCTCATCAGCACCGTCCACTACGGCAGCAACTACGTCAACGCCTACTGGGACGGTACCCAGATGGTGTACGGCGATGGTGACGGCGTGAACTCCATCGAGCTGGGCCTGGACCTGGACGTGACCGTGCACGAGCTCACCCACGCCGTGACGGACGCGGAGTCGGACCTCATCTACTCGGATGAGTCCGGTGGTCTCAACGAGTCCATGTCCGACATCTTCGCCGGCGTGTGCGAGAGCTGGATGCGCGACTGGGCCACGACTCCCGACATCTTCATGGTCGGCGAGGACATCTGGACGCCGGGCACCGCCGACGATGCGCTGCGCTACATGGACGATCCGGCGAAGGACGGCGACTCGCTCGACTACTTCCCGGACTACTCCTCGGGCGTGGACGTGCACTACAGCTCCGGTATCCCCAACCTGGTGTTCTCGCTGCTGTCCAAGGGTGGCACGCACCCGCGCGGCAAGACGAGCAACGCCGTACCGGCCATTGGCCCGGAGAAGGCCGGCCGCATCTTCTACAAGGCCAACACGGATCTCTTCACGTCCAGTACCACGTTCGAGCAGGCCAAGACGTACACGGTGCAGGCCGCCGAGGCGCTCTTCGGCGTGGGCTCGGCCGAGGCCGCGGCGGTCACCGAGGCCTGGAAGGCCGTGGGGGTGCCCGCGCCGCCGCCGGTGACCACTCCGCTGAGCAATGACGTCGCGGTGAGCATCGCCGGCAGTACCGGCAACAAGCAGTACTACACGCTGGAGGTCCCCCCGGGTCATACCAACCTGGTGTTCAACACGAGCGGCGGCACGGGTGATGTGGACCTGTACGTGAGGTTCGGCGCGGCGCCGACCACCGGCACCTTCGACTGCCGTTCGTGGGCGACTGGCAACACGGAGAGCTGCACCTTCGCCAACCCGGCCGCAGGGACCTGGTACGTGTTGGTCAACGCGTACACCACGTACTCGGGTGCCTCCCTCGTGGGCACCTACAGCGGCGGCAGTGGCGGCGGTACGGGCACGCCGGTGTCCACCTCGGTCAGCGGCAGCGTGTCCAGGAACGATAACGTCCATCACGGCCCGTATAACGTGTTGGCGGGCTCCACCTTCAAGGTGGTGATGACGGGCTCGGGTGACCCCGACCTGTACGTCCGCTTCGGCTCGGAGCCCACCACCACCAGCTACAACTGCCGTCCGTACCTCTCGGGCGCCTCCGAGACGTGCAAGCTGACGGTGCCGGCGGGCCAGAGCAGCGCGTACATCATGGTGCGCGGCTACACCTCGGCCACCTACAGGCTGGCCATCGACTACACGCGGCCGTAGTCCTGGTGAATCGGTGCGGCGAACGGCGGGCGGCTGTCCTCGTGGGGGCCGCCCGTCGTCTTCCAGGGAGGCCTCAGCGCCGCAGCACGATGTCGCGCGCGAGGCTCTCCCCACGGCCCACCAGGTCGAACGAGGCCCGCACGGGAGTGCCCTCGGTGATGTTCTTCAGCGGGATGCGGCGGCCCCGGCTCAGACCCCGGCTGCGGCCGTCGATGCGCAGCTCGTAGACGTTGCCCTCGTCGTCGCTCACCTCGATGGTGCCGGAGCGCACGCGCTTCACCCGGCCATCCACGGTGCCGGTGGCGATGGTGATCTCCTCCACGGGCGCGCTGGCGGAGATGCGCGTGTTTCCCGCTCGCGCCGACTCCGCGGTTTCGCTCAACCAGATGCGGTCCTCATCCTCCAGCAGGGGGCGGGTGGCCCGGCGCTCCTCCCGCTCCCAGGTGCCGGAGTCCGTCTCCAACAGTCGCGAGGTCTCTTCCTCCGCGTGAGTGACCGTCGCGGCCAGCGTGGGCTCGGGTTCGGGTGGAGGCTCGGCGTCCCGGGTCTCCGTGGGAGGAGGCTCCGGCAACTCGACGAAGGCGGTGGGACGGGCGGGAGGTGACTCGCGTGGGGCCTCGGAGACGGCCGAGCGCGCGGAGGCGGCCGTCACCGCGACCTCCGGCTTCTGGCATCCCGTTGCACAGAGGACACACCAGCTCACCCACCCCAACCCCGCCGCCCATTTCGACATCCCACGCTCCCCTCGCTCGCCTGCTTGGGGAAGGTGGTGCTCCGGGGCCGGCACGGCAAGCCACGCGCCCGGAGGTCTGTCCAGTGGTGGCTCAGCGCACGGCGCCGCCGACCTGGGCCTGGATGTCCTGGAAGTCCCGGCTGACGATGGCCTGCTGGCCGCCGCCATAGCCGCGCGACTGGATGAGGGAGTTCACCTCTTTCGCGCGGGCTCCGGGGTCCGGGTGGGTGGCGAAGAAGGACGCCACGAAGTTGGGGCTGGAGCCCTGCATCTTCTCGAGCTTGCTGAAGAAGCGCGCCATCGCGGCCGGGTCATAGCCCGCGGTATCCAGGTACTGCAGGCCGCGCTTGTCCGCCTCGCGCTCCATGCCTCGGGTGTACGCAGAGAGGTAGCCCTGGGCGGCGATGGCGCTGCCGACCTGGGCGAGGAGGTTCGGATCCTTACCGAGCAGGATTTGTTGCAGGGTGCCCAGGCCCACCTGGCTGGCGAGCTGTTGCCGCGCATGGCCCGAGGTGACGTGGGCGATCTCGTGACCGAGCACCGAGGCGAGCTCCGCTTCGTTGCTCGCCGCGCGGATGAGGCCCGAGTAGACGAAGATGTGACCACCGGGCAGAGCGAAGGCGTTGACGGTGTCGGGTGCGTCGATCACGGTGAACTGGAAGTTGAACGGCCGCTCTTCCTTGGGGGACTGGGCGACGAGGCGCTGGCCGAGGGTTTCCACATAGCTCTGCACCTGTGGATCGTTGAGGACCTTCTCCTGCTGCTTCACCTCGGCGGCGAGCTGGTCTCCAATCTTCTTCTCTTCTTCGGGGCCGAGGACGAGCTCGCCGACGGCGCGGGTGGCGGGGCGGGTAGCCGAGGCCACGGTGCTGCAACCCGAGCCGAGCAGGAGCCCTAGCAGGGCGGTGGCGGGAATCAGATACAATCTCATGCGAGTCCAGATGCGCACCGGACACAGGAGGAACAACGTTTCGCCTGTCCTCCGGGAGAGGGTCATGCGAGCGGCCGAGCGCCCGTGCAGGTCCCCTCTCCCCCTGGGAGAGGGCTAGGGTGAGGGTATGCCCTTCACCGAGCGCCAGCGCTCGAGCAGTTCCCGCGCACTGCCACCGCGCTCGAGCCGGGCCTCCCTCACCGAGAGGTCTGGCTCCACCTCCAGGACGAACGTGAGCGTGGGCTCGCCGTGCAGGTGGTAGCGCAGATCTCCAATGCGCACCGACGTCCGTCCCCCCTCACCGGGAGCCGAGGAGACAACGGGAAAGCGAGCCCAGGCGAGCGCCTCGTGCACGGTGGGCACCGCGCGCAGGGTCGCGGTGAGCACGTCCGGAGCAGGCCGGGCCAGACGGCGCTCCTCGAGAGGAGGCTCTCCGGGGGACACCGTGCCGGCCACGTACTCGGAAGGGAGGACGGCCACGTAGCGCCAGGTGGTGAGCGAGAGCCACGCGGGGAAGACCTGCACGCGCTCGGCGGAGGGCCAGGCCTCGCGGACCCGGGAGGTCAACGTGGCCTGGAGCACGCCGCGCAGGCCCACGTACGCGGCCGAGCACGCGAGCCCCACGAGCAGGGCGCGCCGCCAGTGCGTCCGGCGCCGCCAGGCCACCCCCGCCCCCACGAGCAGGGGGAGGGTGACGAGCGGATCCACCACCATCGTCCAGTCGAGCGTGAGGCGCTGGTCGGAGAAGGGGAGGAGGAGCCGGGTACCCCAGCCGGTCCACAGGTCGGGCAGCAGGTGCGCGACGGCGAGCGCGAGCAGGCTGGAGACGTAGACGGGGAGGAAGCGGGCGCGGCGGAAGAAGAGCAGGGCGAGCCCGGTGGCGGCGAGTGCCATGACGGGGGCGAAGGCGAGCGCGTGCGACAGGCCCCGGTGGGCGCGCAGGGCGTGGTCGACGGAGTTGGCGGCGGGCAGGAGGGTGTCGAGGTCGGGCAGCTCGGCGGCGAGGACGGAGCCGAGGAGCACGGCCTTGTCGGTGGGCGAGAGGGGCGAACCGGCGGGGGCCTCGGGGCGGCGCAGCGCGCCGAGGGCCAGGCCCAGCAACCCATGGGTGAGGTTGTCCATCGCGTCACGAGTCCAGGGCGAGCGCCACGGCTCGCACGTGCGCGTGGACGAGCTCCCGCGCCCGCGTGAGCTCCTCCAACCGGGTGGGGGCATACCCGAGGCACAGCACCACCTCGTCCTCGGGGGCGGCACGCGCGCCCAGCGCGGCGTAGTCGAGCGTGCGCGAGACGGGCTCGCCCTCGGTGTCCGGGGTGAAGCGGCCGAACACCGCGGCGTGGGTACCCCGGTCGGGGGCGGTCTCCTTCAACGCGAAGAGCTGGCGCACGGCCTCGAGCGCCTCGGGGCGGACGAGGAGGGCCTCGGGGTCCACGGGACGCGCCAGCTCCCACTCGAGCAGGCGCAGACAGCCACGGACGAACTCCACGTCGGTGATGACGAGCCCGTACAGGTACCAGTCCGCGCACGCCGCCTGGATGAGCCGGGCCTGCGCATCCGACAGCCAGGTGAAGGAGGGACAGGTGAAGGTCTCGCAGATGTCGGCGCGGTAGACGCCGCAGTCGCGCAGGTCCTCGCCGCCCGTCACCTTCGGGTGGCCGAGGCAGCCCACCCGGGTGTGCTCCGCGTCGAGGAAGCCGAGCAGCGGGCAGACGCGCACCGCCGGGAAGAGCGGAGGCGTGGCCTGACGTGCCTCTCGCAGCGCACGGGCCGCGGCCTGGTACGCCCCGGGCTCCCGGGGGAGCGGACGGAAGGTGGCCGTCTGCTCGGCGAGGCGCTCGGTGAGCGTGGCGCGCGAGTGGTCGCGGAAGTTGTACAGGCCGCAGCAGGCGCCGCACGAGGCGCCCCGGCCGGGCTGGCACAGGTGGAGCGAGACGGTCATGTCAGAACCACTCGGAGCGCATCCGCGTGTACGAGTCCTCCCCCGTGCGGCACAGCGCCACCAGGGTCGACACGCGCGGCAGCTCCGTGTGAATCCAGTACTGCGCCGCCGCCAGCTTGCCCTCGTAGAAGTCCCGGCTCTCGGAGCCACGCGCCATGCCCTCGCGCGCCGCCGCCGCCTGCGCCAGCCACCGCCACGCCACCGCCAGTATCGAGAACAGCTCCATGTAGTGCGCGCTGTGGCGCAGCATCCGCTCCACCTCGCCCGCCATGCCCGCCGCGCCCAGCTCCATCGTCAGCTCCAGCACCTCCTGCATCGCCTTGCCCAGCGCCTCGCCCCACTCCGAGGGCACGTCCGCCCGGCGCGCCCGCTCCACCGTGGCCGACACCTCCTCCGCGAAGGCCTGCAGCGCGGCTCCTCCCGCCGCCATCACCTTGCGCCCCAGCAGATCCAACCCCTGGATGCCCGTGGTGCCCTCGTGGATGCTGTTGAGCTTCTGATCCCTCAGGTACGCCTCGGGCAGGTACTCGCTCGAGTAGCCGTAGCCGCCGTGCACCTGCACCGCCAGCGCGTTGGCCTCGAAGCCCTTCTCCGCGGGGAACGTCTTCGCCAGCGGGGTGAGCAGGTCCAACAGCAGCCCCGCGCGCTGGCGCTCCTCCTGCGTCTTGCCGTGGGCCGCGACATCCGCCTGGAACGAGGCCATGGCCAGCAGCGACAGGCCTCCCTCCACGATGGCCTTCTGCCGCAGCAGCATCCGCCGCACGTCCGCGTGCTCGATGATGGGACGCTGGGGCCGCGCGGCGTCCTTCTCCCAGGCCGGGCGCCCCTGCGGACGGTTCTGCGCGTACGCCAGCGCCTCGTGGTACGCCACCGAGGCCGTCGACACGCCGTTGAGGCCCACCATGATGCGCGCCTCGTTCATCATCTGGAACATGTGGCTCAGGCCCTTGCCCGCCTCGCCCACCAGCCACCCGCGGCAGTCACCACCCTCGCCGTAGTTGAGCGCCACGCTGGGGATGCCCCTCCATCCAATCTTGTGGATGACGCCCGCCACGCGCACGTCGTTGTCCACCAGCCGCCCGTTCTCGGGCCGGCGCGCGGGCACGGCGAAGAGCGACAGGCCCCGCGTTCCCGCCGGAGCGCCGTCGATGCGCGCCAGCGTCAGGTGCACCACGTTGTCCGTGAAGTCCTGGTCCCCTCCGCTGATGAAGATCTTCGAGCCGGTGATGCGGTACGTGCCGTCTTCCACCGGCGTGGCCCGGGTCCGCACGTCCGCGAGGCTGCTGCCCGCCTGCGGCTCGGTGAGCGCCATGGTGCCCGTCCACTCGCCCCGGTGCATGCGGGACATGAACTCTTCCTTCAGCCAGGGGCTGCCGAAGGCCTCGATGAGGTGCGCCGCGCCGCTGGTGAGCCCGACGAAGCCGTACGCGCTCAGGTTGGCCGCCATCAGGTACGCCGAGGCCAGCGAGTACACCGTGATGGGGAGCTGCTGGCCTCCCGCCTCCGCGGGCACGATGGCCGTCAGCAGGCCCAGCTCGACGAGCTGCGGGTACAGCTTGCGCATCAGCGGGTGCACGTGGACACGGCCGTCGCGGAACACCGGCGGCTCGAGGTCCATCATCCGGTAGGTGGGGAAGAGCACGTCCCGCGCGAAGCGGCGCGTGCTGTCCAGGAAGAGGGTGAACGTCTCGCGCGAGTGGTCCGCGAAGGCCGGGAGCTGGCAGAGCGATTCCGTGTCCAGCACCTCGTAGAGCTGGAAGTCCACGTCGCGGTCGGAGAGCAGCGGGTTCGAGGAGGGAGCGGTCATGGGCCGGGGTTATGCCACACGCTTGCCGGTGGGCGGGGGAGGGTTCGAGCGCCGCCCCGGACGTACTGGCTAGAAGTCCAATGAAAAGATCGGGAGCAACACCCACCCTCCCTGTAACGCGTTGCGCGTCACCTTGCTGGAGGACTCGACATGTCGCACCTCCCCGACCTCGTCTGTCTGTCGCACCTTCGTTGGAAGTTCGTCTTCCAGCGTCCGCAGCACCTGATGTCCCGTTTCGCACGCGAGCGCCGCGTCTTCTTCGTGGAGGAGCCTGCCTGGGGTCCAGGCCCCACGCGCATGGAGGTCTCCCGCTCCCCGGAGGGCGTCTGGCTCGCCGTTCCCCACATCGAGGTGGAGGGGGCCACGCAGGTGACGCCGGATCCACCGCCGGGCACCCGGATGGACCCGGACGTCCTGGCTGCCATCCAGCGGGAGCTGCTCGAGGAGCTGTTCGAGGACCAGGGCGTGAATGACTTCGTGCTCTGGTACTACACCCCCATGGCCCTGGCCTTCTCTCGGCGTCTGCGGCCCAGGGCGGTGGTCTACGACTGCATGGACGAGCTGTCCGCCTTCACCGGCGCGCCGCCCGTGCTGGTGCAGCGTGAGGCGGAGCTGATGCGGCACGTGGACGTCATGTTCACCGGGGGCCACCACCTCTACGAGGCCAAGCGGGAGCGCCACTCCAACGTCCATCCCTTCCCGAGCAGCGTGGACGTGCCGCACTTCGCCCAGGCCCGCCTGGGGCCAGACGCCCCGCACGACCAGGCCCACCTGCCCCGGCCGCGCATCGGCTTCTGCGGCGTCATCGACGAGCGGATGGACCTGGCGCTGGTGGAGGGGGTGGCCCGGGCGCGTCCGGACTGGCAGTTGGTGATGGTGGGGCCCGTGGTGAAGATCTCCCCCGACAGCCTGCCGCGCCTGCCCAACATCCACTACCTCGGGGGCAAGAGCTACCAGGAGCTGCCGGCCTACCTCGCGAGCTGGGACGTGGCCATGACGCCCTTCGCCCGCACGCCGGCCACCCGCTTCCTCAGCCCCACCAAGACGCCCGAGTACCTCGCCGCGGGCAGGCCCGTGGTGTCCACCTCCATCCGGGACGTGGTGCGTCCGTATGGCGAGCTGGGGCTGGTGCGCATCGCCGACACGCCCGAGGAGTTCGTCCAGGCGGTGGAGGAGAGCCTGTCCCAATCCCACGAGGCGTGGCTGCCCCGGGTGGACGCGTTCCTCTCGCGCCTGTCCTGGGACCACACCTGGCGCGGGATGAAGGACCATATCGACAGGGCGGTGGAGGCACGCTCCCGGCGGATTCCCGTCTCCACTCCAGAGCCGCGGATGGATGCCTGAGCGAGGCGTCTGGCCTCACCAGCGATGAGACAGGCCCGCCCCCGCGTACACCGTGAGGGGCGGCGCCGGCTCGAAGTAGCGTCCCCGGCTCGCGTTCACCCGCACGTTGTCGCTGTAGCGCGCCGACAGCAGGTTCTGCAGTCCGAGGAAGGGGCTCACCTCGAACACGCCCATCTGGAAGCGGTGCCCCAGCCGCGCGTTCACGACCCAGGCCGTGTGCTCGCGCACCGTGTTCGCGTCGTCCGCGTACAGCCCGCCCGCGCTGAACACCTCCACCGCCGCTCGCGCTCCGCTCGTGTGCTGGTACACCGCCTCCGCGCTCACCTGGTGCGCTGGAATGCCTGGCACCTGGTTGCCCCTCAGCTGCCTTCCCTGGGACACGTAGTCGCGGAACGTCGCCTGCAACGCGTTGTAGGCCACCCGCAGCCGCAGCTCCTCCGTCACCGGGGGGCGGGGGAGGTTTGCGCCAGGGTCGCGGACAGGAGCGCGCAGGGCAGGAGCCAGGACATCCGCTAGCGCTCCACCTGGACGCCCTTCCAGAAGGCCACGTGCCCCCGGATGTTGCGAGCCGCGTCCTTCGGCTCCGGGTAGTACCAGGCCGCGTCCTTGTTCACCTTTCCGTCCACCATCACGTCATAGTAGCTCGCCACGCCCTTCCATGGGCACGTGGTGTGCGTGTCGCTGTGCCTCAGTGCATCGCGATTCACCGCCTCCAGGGGGAAGTAGATGTTCCCCTCCACCACTTCGTACGTGGCGCTCTCGGCGAGCACCCTTCCGTTCCACACCGCCCGGGCCATGGGGACCTCCTGTCTCATCACGTGTCCCCGCATCTCTGCCCGGCCCATGGGCACGGCGCCACGGTCCTGGACTCCTTCCGTCCTCCAGGAGGCACGCGGACGGGGCGTCCCAGGAACGGGGAGGCGGCCGGCCGGGCGCTCCATGCATCGTTCCCAGGGAGGGGCGGCGCCAGGCGCATGATTGTCGGCTGTTGGAAAGGGAGATGATAGGTGGATGGGGAGGGGCGTTTCGGGCTGTTCTGGCGCTGTTAACGTCCCACGTCTCCCTTCATGAACCCCACCGAGCGACGCGTCCCGGACGTCCACACGCTTCTGAGCCAGACCTTGAGCAGTCCCGAAGGGGAAGCTGCCTTCCGGCAACTCGCCGAGGCCATCCCCCAGCTGGTGTGGACGACCCGCCCGGATGGTCACCACGACTACTTCAACCAACGCTGGTTCGACTACACCGGCACGAGCCCCGGACCGACCTACGGAGAGGGCTGGCGCCTGCCCTTCCATCCGGACGACATCCCCGAGGCCCAGAAGCGTTGGCAGCACTCGCTGCGCACCGGTGAGCCCTACGAGGTGGAGTACCGCTGCCGACGCTACGACGGCGTGTACCGCTGGTTCATCGGCCGGGCCAATCCCGTGCGTGACGCCTCCGGGCAGATCATCAAGTGGTTCGGCACCTGCACGGACATCGAGGAGCAGAGGCGGGCCAAGGACTCGCTGCAGTTCCTGACGGAGGCGAGCGAGCTCCTCTCCTCCTCACTGGACTACGAGACCACGCTGGCGGCGCTCACCCGGCTGGTGGTGCCCCGGCTGGCGGATTGGTGCTCGCTGGACATCCTGGGGGAGGACGGCGTCGTCCGGCTGCTCTCGGTGGCGCACGTGGACCCGGCGAAGGTGAAGCTCGCCCACGAGTTGCGCCAGCGCTACCCGCCCGACCCGAAGGACCCCAACGGCCTCCACGAGGTCATCCGCACCGGCCGCTCCTCGGTCATGCCGGACATCTCCGACGCGGCGCTGGTGGCCGCCACGCGGGGAGACAAGGAGCACCTGCGCATCGCGCGCACGCTGGGCCTGCGCTCGGCCATCACCGTGCCCCTCACCGCACGGGGCCGCACCTTCGGCGCCTTCGCGCTCGTCACCGCCGAGTCCGGCCGGCGCTTCACCCCCTCGGACGTGGCGCTCGCCGAGCAGCTCGCCTCCCGCGCCGCCATGGCGGTGGACAACGCGCGCCTCTACGGCAACGCGGTGCGTGCGGAGGAGCGCTTCCGCTCGCTCATCAACGCCACCTCCCAGGCGGTGTGGGTGACGCGGCCGGAGGGGCATGTGGAGGAGGACTCGCCCTCCTGGCGCGCCTTCACCGGGCAGACGTTCGAGGAGTACAAGGGCTTTGGCTGGCTCGCCGTCGTCCACCCGGAGGACCAGGAGCGCGTGCGGCGCGGATGGCAGGCGGCGCGGGCGCTCAAGCAGCCCTACGAAGTGGAGCTGCGCGTGCGCCGGGCGGATGGCAGCTACGCCGTCACCCTGGCCCGCGCGGTGCCCCTGCTCGATGCGAAGAAGCAGGTGCGCGAGTGGATCGGCACGAGCACGGACGTCACCGCCCAGCGGCAGGCCGAGGAGGCCTCGCGCCGGCTGGAGAGCGAGCAGCGCGCCCGCGAGCTGGAGGTCCTGCGCGCCCAGGTGAGCGAGGTGCTCTCCCGCGAGGACACGCCCGCGCGGTTGATACAAGCCTGCGCCGAGGTGGTGGTGCGCAACCTCACCGTGCTGCCCATGGCGCAGCTGTGGACGTGGAACCGGGAGGCCCGCGCGCTGCTGCTGGAGGGCCATGCCGGCATCTCCGTGCCCACCGCCTTCCAGCCCACCCGCTTCGAGCTGGGAGAGGGCCTGGTGGGGAAGGTGGGCCAGGAGCGCAAGCCCCTGCTCATCAACGACGTGCTGCGGCACTCCGGCCTGCGCTCTCGCGATTGGATCCAGACGCAGGGGCTGGTGTCCTTCCTGGGCACCCCGTTGCTGGTGCGTGGGCAGCTCGTGGGCGTGCTCGCCGTCTTCGGCTTGCGGCCCCTGGAGGAGGAGACCCTGGCCACGCTGTCCACGGTGGCGGAGGCGATGGCCCAGGGCCTTGAGCGGCGCCGCGCCGAGCTGGCCCTCCAGGAGCATGCCCAGGAACTGGCGCGCTCCAACGAGGAGCTGCAGCAGTTCGCCTACGTGGCCTCGCATGATCTGCAGGAGCCCCTGCGCATGGTGGCCAGCTACACGCAGCTGTTGTCGCGGCGCTACAAGGGCCGGCTGGACACGGACGCGGACGAGTTCATCCAGTACGCCGTGGACGGGGTGAACCGCATGCAGCGGCTCATCGAGGATCTGCTGACCTACTCGCGCGTGGGCACCCGCGGCCACGAGTTCAAGCCCGTCGACTCGGGGCGCGCGCTGGAGAAGGCGCTGGCCAACCTCAAGGCGCTGGTGGACGAGTCGGGCGCCACCCTCGTGCAGAGCCGGCTGCCGGCGGTGATGGCGGACGAGACGCAGCTCATCCAGCTCTTCCAGAACCTGGTGGGCAACGCGCTGAAGTTCCGTGGCGAGACGCCGCCCCGGGTGGTCGTGGATGCCGAGCGCCAGGGCACCGAGTGGCGCTTCACCGTGGAGGACAACGGCATCGGAATCGAGCCACAATACTTCGAGCGGATCTTCGTCATCTTCCAGCGGCTCCATGGCAAGGAGGAGTACCCTGGCACGGGCATCGGGCTCGCCATCTGCAAGAAGATCGTCGAGCGGCACGGAGGCCGCATCGGACTGGATTCGCAACCCGGACAGGGGACGACGTTCTGGTTCACCCTGCCCGCGGTTCCCACCCCCTCCTAGGACACAGGGCGCTTCCTCATGAGTGACGACACCCGCGGACGGCCCATCGAAATCCTCCTGGTGGAGGACAACCCGGGCGACGTCCGCCTGACCATCGAGGCCCTCAAGGAGGGCAAGGTGAGCAATCACCTCTCCGTCGCGCGCGATGGGGTGGAGGCGCTGGCCTTCCTGCGCCGCGAGGGCCCCCATGCGAACGCCTCGAGGCCGGACCTCATCCTGCTGGACCTCAACCTGCCCAAGAAGGACGGGCGCGAGGTGCTGGCGGACATCAAGGCGGACTCGAGCCTGCGCCGCATCCCCGTGGTGGTGCTGACCACGTCGAAGGCGGAGGAGGACATCCTGCGCACGTACGATCTGCACGCCAACTGCTACATCACGAAGCCGGTGGACCTGGAGCAGTTCATTTCCGTGGTGCGCTCCATCGACGACTTCTGGCTGTCGGTGGTGCGGCTGCCCACGGTGGAGTGAGGCCTCCATGAGCATCAACGAGGCGCGGCCCTTGCGGCTGCTGTTGGTGGAAGACCACCCCGGGGACGCCCGGCTCCTGCAGGAGGAGCTGAAGGATGTGCCCTCCGTGCGCTTCGAGGTGCGTCACGTGACACGCATGTCGGAGGCGCTGGCGGTGGTGGGCGAGCCGGGGTGGGACGTGGTGCTGTTGGATCTGTCGCTGCCGGACGGGCACGGGCTGTCCAACATCGAGCGGATGTTGCAGGCGGCGCCGGCGCTGCCCCTGGTGGTGCTCACCGGTACGGACGACGAGCAGTTGTCGATGAAGGCCGTGCACGCGGGAGCGCAGGACTACCTGGTGAAGGGGCAGGTGACGGGCCCGCTGCTGGTGCGCGCGCTGCGCTACGCCATCGAGCGCAAGCGGGCCGAGGAGGGCCTCAAGCGCGAGGAGGCCGCGCGGCAGACGGCGGTATTCCGCGAGCAGTTCCTGGGGATTCTGGGGCATGACCTGCGCAACCCGCTGCAGGCCATCTCCGGCAACGCGGCGCTGCTCCTGCGCTACGGAGGGCTGTCCGAGCCCCAGCGCAAGGCGGTCAACCGCATCTCCATCTCGTCGGACCGGATGGCGCGGATGATTGGCGACATCCTGGACTTCACGCGCACGCGGCTGGGCGGGGGCTACACGCTGCAGCGCACGTGGATGAACGTGCATGACGTGCTGCGGCAGGTGGTGGAGGAGCTGGAGGTGGCGCACCCGCAGCGGCGCTTCGAGCTGAGCGTGTCCGGCACCGGCTGGGGCGAGTGGGACGCGGATCGCATCGCCCAGGCGGCGTCGAACCTGGTGGGCAACGCGGTGCAGTACTCGCCGGAGGACAGCGAGGTGCGGGTGGTGGCGCGCGACGAGGGCGACGGCGTGCGGGTGGAGGTGCACAATGGGGGCACGCCCATCCCGGCGGAGCGGATGCCGCACATCTTCGATCCGTTCGTACGGGGAAGGGATGGCGCCCGCTCGGGTTCCCGCTCGGGGTTGGGGCTGGGACTCTACATCACGCATGAAATCGTGAAGGCGCACGGGGGCGTGGTGCAGGTTCGCTCGACGGAGGCGGAGGGCACCTGCTTCTGGCTGATCCTTCCGCGCCATCCCTCCTTGGCCGCGAAGGCCTGAGCCAATCCCCTCTCCCCTGGGAGCGGGCCAGGGTGAGGGTCTACCCTCCGTCTTCCTGCTCGAGCTCCCATACCTTCCCAGCCCGCCAGCCATGCCCACCCTAGGTGCGAGGGCTGAAGAAGAGGAGGCGCCGACCGATGTCGGAGATCGAGACGCCGCAGGACGGGGCGGGGTTGGAGCCGCGGCCGTACACCCTGAAGACGAGGAGGGGACCCGTCGACACCCTGCTCTACGAGTCGCTCGGAGCGAAGGCGGGGGCGTTGCTGGCGGGAGGCGTGGGAGGTGGCTTCGATACGCCGGCCCTGGGCCTGTACCCACGGTTGGGCGAGGAGCTGCTGAGGCATCACCTGTCCACGCTCCGGCTGAAGTATCGCCACTCGACGGACCTGGCGGAGGCGGTGCAGGACGTGCTCGCGGGAGTGGAGTTCCTGGTGGAGCACGGGCTGGAGCGGGTGGCGCTGGTGGGGCACTCGTTCGGCGGGGCGGTGATGATCGACGCCGGGGCGCAGTCTCCCTGGGTGACGACCGTGGTGGGGTTGTCGCCGCAGAGCTACGGGACGGAAGCGGTGTCGGAGCTGCATCCCCGCTCGCTGTTGCTCGTGCACGGCATGTCGGACGCGGTGTTGCCGCCGAGTTGTTCGCTCTCCATCCACGAGCGGGCTCGGGGACGCAAGGAGCTGGAGCTCATCCCGGGAGCGGGGCACGTCCTGGACGAGGCCGCCGAGCGCGTCTTCACGCGGGTCCGGGACTGGCTGCTGCGAGAGCTCCGGGCTTGAAACACCGGGAGGGGACGCCGTGCGCATCCGCCTCCCGAAGCAGCACCTCAACTGTGCTTGTCACTCCCCGCGCTGTCCTTCCTGCTGTTCTGGGAGGGCCCGCCGAACTCACGCTGACGGTCGGCGTCCTCGGGAGCGCTCTCCTTCTCCGACTTGCCGAATACCTCCTTGCGGGTCTCTTCGCTCATCTTGGCGTCCCCGTGCATCGTGGGGTTTTCCTCTTGAGGCTTGCGAGGCATGTCGTGCGTCCTCCGGCGCGATGGGTTTGTTGACTTGTGACTCAAGGTCGGGAGTTCGCCGGGAGACGGCAAGCCCTCCGCGTCCAGGGATGGAGAGCGAGGGAGCGGGCGTCGGCTGCGCGGCTCCGGCTACGGCCCTAGGTTGAGTTGAAAGGAGGTGTCTCCATGTCGGAATCTTTCGCACTGGCGTTCTTCGTGTTCGCCCTGCTCGTGTTCTTCCTCGCCATCACGCTCACCATCATCCTCGGTGGCGTCAGCAGGATTGGCGACAAGCGCGTGGAGACGGAGGGGCGCATCTCTCCGGGCCAGCGTCCGCCCTCGGATAGGGATATCCACGCCTACTGACCGGACGGAGCACCGGGAGGACGCGGGTTGTAGTAGCGCCGCAACCAGCGGGTGAGCCCGTCCAGGCCGGGGAAGAGCACGCGCTCGGTGATGTTGGCCTGGTCGAGCTTGTCCCGCACCTCCTGCTTGAGGCGGGCGGGGACGATGAGCCGGCGCACGCCCCGCTTCTGCTTCTCGAGGAACGCGTCCAGCCGCGCCGAGGCGTCGTTCATCACCGAGAAGAGGGCGAACTGGTTGATGATGCGCTCATCGAGCGAGGGCGGCTCGAAGAAGAGCACGAAGGGGTGGCGGGCGAGCTTGTCGAAGGAGGAGAGATCCCTGGCCACCTCGGCGAGCATCTCCGCGCTGAAGACATCCGCGCCCTCCTCGCGGAGCTGGGCCTTGAGGGGGCGGGGCAGCAGCCGGTTCGTCTCCCGGTAGTCCACACACCAGACGACGCCGTCCACGCCGTACTGGCCGGGGTCCTCCGTGAGGAAGTGCAGCGCCACGTAGGGGCTGAATGTCCAGTCGAGCAGGCGCGTGGGCAGGCCGTGGTGCTGCGCGAGCGACAGCCAATCCCAGAGGGACTCGCAGGGATTGGTCGTGCCGCGCGCGTACTTGCGGAAGGCGCGCAGCATGACGTGTTCCTGGCGGGCGTAGTTGCCGCCGCGCCGGTTGAGGCTGGTGGCCAGGTCATGGCGCGAGTCCGGCATGCCGCGGAAGGCGAGGGTCGGGCGGAAGCGGTGGAGCGCCTCGTTCCACGAGCCCGTGAAGAGTTCTTCCTGGAGCTCCCCCCAGCTGTCGATCCGATGTTCCTGCACGCGGGGGAAGATGGGCAGCTCGGAGTCCATTGGCATGTCCCTCCTTCAACCGTGCCCTCTCCCCCGGATGGCTTCACATCTTCCGCTCGGGGCCGTGCCATATGCAGCGCCAGTGGTTGCGTGTATCGCTCGCGCCCCAGGCGTATTTGTAGGGTCTGGCACCTCGGAGGAAGTCGAATATCTCCATCCCCCAGTGGCTCGCTTCCTCGAGGGCCTGGGCCACCAGGAGGGAGCCCACGTCGAGGTGTTGGAGCTCCGGAGCGGAGCCCCCGAGGTAGTAGCGGAGGTGCGTTCCGTCCCGGAAGCCGTAGAAGAAGGCCACGGGCTGCTCCTTCACGTGCAGCACGAACAGGCGCAGGGCCCTGACGGCGAGCAGCCCGCGCGCGGCCTCGCGGTGGAATCTCTGGAGCGAGGCGTCCCAGTGCGTGCCCCGCAGTCGCACCAACGTGTCCATCATCGCCTCGAGGTTGCTCGCGTCCGCCTCCTGGAGACGCACCAGGCCCAGTTGCTCCAGGCGGCGGTGGGCCTGACGCAGTTCGGCCGCGAGCCCTCCCGGCGCCGTCCAGGGGAGGAGGACCTGGGGGCAGACCTCCTGCACCTCGGAGCGCTCGCCCCATCCCTCGGGCACGGGCGTCCGCAGGAGCGGCGAGTCCTCCCGGAGCTGCTCGAAGACGCACGTGTCCCAGCGCTCGCCATTGCGGCCGAGCCAGTCGAACAGGGCCCGCACACCGTGCGGAGCCAGCTCCGGGTCCATCAACACGTCGAGGTAGTCGGAGACGCCCTCGCCGAGCAGCCGCACCACGCGGGCGCCGTTCTCCTCGCGAATGGTCAACGGCGCGAGCCCCACCAGCCGGCCCTCGCTCCGCAGCGTCACCACCCAGGGCGGTTGCGCCGAGAAGGAGGCGCCGAGGTGCCGGACCCAGGACAGCAGCCACTCCGGCCGTTGGAAGGTGGTGGCTCCGGGACAACGGGCCCACAACCAACGCCACTCGCCCCGCAGCTGCTCCAATCCGCGCAAGGAGACGATCTCCTCCACCTCGAGCGGAGCGGGGGGCCGGGCCGATGGGCGCAGGGGGAGCACGAGGTCCGTCGTCAATGCCATGGTGCCTCCGGGAGCTTCAGTTCCTCGAGTGCCTGTCGGGCCAGCTCCCGCCAGCGGGTGCCCGTCATCCGCCACTCATGGGTTTCGTATTGGAGCGTTCCCTTGTGCGGCGGACGGGTGAAGTCGTAGCGGGGCGCGGCGCGGTAACGCTCCTGTTCCACGGAGAAGGTCTCCAGCAGCCGCGCCTGCGATGCGTGGCACGTGAGCATGCGCCGCTTGGCGGCATGCTCCGCCTCGGTGAAGGACACCGTGGCGACGAGCCGGCCGTCCGGCGCGGGGAGGAAGTCGCCGGTGACGCGCGCTTCCTGGCGGCGGTGGTAGGACGTCATTTCCAGCAGTGCCGGAGGGGTGCGCCCCGAGCGGGCCATCAACGCCACGGCCGCATGCGAGACGAAGGCGGCGGCGTCATGGTCCGGGTGTCCCCCCTCATAGGGGTGGACGACGAGCAGTGTCGGGCGGAGCGCCTTGAGCAGGGCCACCAGGCACTGGGTGAGCGTGACGAGATGCTGCGTGGCCTCCTGATCCGCCGCGCCCAGCGAGAACAGGTGGTTCGGAGGGACTCCGGCGAGAGCCAGTGCCGCGAGGGCCTCCCTCTCCCGGAGGCGGGCGTAGGCCTCGCGCGTGTGCGGCGCGTCCGGGGCGCGCAGCGACGCATCCCGCGGTGCTCCGTCGGTGACATGGACGACATGGCAGCCAGGGCCGTGGCGCAGCAGCCACGAGGCACCCAGCACCTCGTCATCCGGGTGCGCGGCCACGACGAGAATGGGGCCGCGCAGGGCCTCGGGTTGCAGCAGGGGTCCGAGGACGTCGGCGACGGTGCGTCCGTGCTCGTTCTCTCGCTCCCCGAGCTGGATGGGTTCATCAGGAGGCAGCATGCGCGCACCTCCTTCTCGTTGCCCTCGCCATCGCCGCCTCCCCTTCCGCCACCCTGACTCCCTCTCCCCCCTGGGAGAGGTCCTCCACCCGCCGCGCTAGTGCGGAGCGGGCGGAGTCACACCTTCGTCCTGCACCGTGACGGGGCCTCGTGACGGCCGCGTGCCGAGCAGTTGGATGGCCTCGCGGTAGCCGTTGAGCGTTCCCACGTCCACGTAGGATTCGCCCGCGCGCACCGCCAGGGCCTTGCCACCCCGGGCCAGCCACTCGTTCACCAGCGTGCCCATGTACGGATCTCGCGGCTCGCGGGTGAGCCACAGCTCGTACAGCTCGCGCATGATGGCGCCGGTGAGCTTGAAGGCTCCCCATACCCAGTGGCTGGTGGCGCCCTCCTGCTTCACCTGGATCTCCCGCACCGTGCCGTCCTTGTCCGCCACCACCGCGTCGAACAGATCCGGGCGGGCCACCGGGAAGCAGAGGAACGAGAGCCCCCCGCTCGGCAGCCGGCACAGGCCGTCCTCGGGGAACCAGACGGTGTCCGGCAGGCCGATGAGCACCTCCTCGTCCGGGTGGATGAGGGGCACGGCGCGGAAGAGTGAATCACACAGCCCCAGGGGCTCCGGCTGCACGGCGTAGCAGATCTGCGCGCCGCTCACCGAGCCGCCGTAGTACTCGACGATGTCGGACTTACCCGGGGAGATGATGAAGCAGATCTTCTTCGCCCCCGCGAGGACCATGCGGTCCACCAGGTATTCGCTCACCGCGCGTGGCCGCTCCGTCTTGCCGTCGTAGCGGCCTCCTACGGGCAGGAGCTCCTTGGAGAATGCGAGTGGTTGGATGCGGCTGCCGATGCCAGCCGCCGGTATGAGTCCCCACATAAATCAGTTCCTCGCATGGTTCGAGATGCGCGCTCCGTCCAACGACGCCACCAACTCCTCCGCGCGTCTTTCCGCCGTGTGCTCGGTGAGGGCGCGCTCCCGTGCGCGCCTGCCCATCCGGGCCAGCTCCTCTGGCGAGAGCGAGAGCGCCTCCACGGCATCCTCGGTGGAATGCGCGATGAGGAGCTCCTCGCCAGGGCGGAAGAACGAGTCCAGTCCCTCCCACGCATCGGACAGCACCGGGGTGCCACACGCCGCGGCCTCGAAGAGGCGCCCCGAGGGGCACCAGCCCATGGCGGCCATGGGGGCGCGGGTGATGTTGAGCGTGAGTCTGGATGAACAATAGAAGGCCGGGTGCTCCACGGGGGGCAGGTGCCGGACGAAGAAGAGGTTCGGCGTCCAGGCGAAGTCCTGGGGGTATTGCGCCCCACCGATGACGAAGCGCCGCTCGGGCAGCCGCCGCGCGGGCTCCAGGAAGAGGCGCTCCAGCGCCTGCTGCCGGTTGGCGGCGTAGGTGCCCAGGTACGAGAGGTCCGCCCGGTAGTGCTCCCTGCCGTCCACCGGGAAGTGCACCCGCGGGTCCACGCTGCCGTAGAGGGGCACGGCATGACGGGCGCCGAAGAGCCGCCTCAGCCCGGTGAGGGCCTCGCCGCCCGTGTAGCTGAGGACGATGTCGTAGTCGCCCAGTCCCTCCGGGCCGATGTACTCGACGTTCTCCCCGCGCTCGGCCCGCTCCAGGGTGACGGGCGTGTCCATGTCATAGAAGGACTTCACCGGCACGCGCGAGCCCAGCACCAGCCGGCCCGCCTCGACACCGTCCGCGCAGTAGGACGTCACCATGCCCGCGTCCGCGTCCCGCAGGTGCAGGCGCGCGCGCGGAAGGATCTCCTCCCACGAGGAGTAGAGCACGAGCTCCGCGCCTGGCGGCAGCTCGAGGAGATCCCGGTGGGAGGCATAGAAGGGCTGGTCCCGCTCGAAGAAGACCACGCGGTGGCCGCGGCCGGTGAGGGCGGAGATGAGCCCGCGCCAGAGGGTGGCGTGTCCGTTTCCCCAGGAAGAGCTGACCGTGAGGCCGAAGATCACCAGCTTCATGCCGACTCCTGCATCGTGGTGGGAAGGGTGACCGCGCCGAGGGCCTCCTCGAGGAGGCGGCGCACCTGGGGCGCGAGCCGGATGCGCGCGAGCCGCCAGCGCTGGTTGGGGCGCAGCCGGCCGAGCGTGTAGGCCACCTTGCGGCGGGTGTGCTCGAGCGGGAAGTAGCGCACGAAGCCGGAGGCGTTGAGCGAGAAGAAGGAGAGGGCGTCCGCGTCGTTGAGGAGCGTGAGGCACACGTCCGACTCGGGGCGCTCGTGGCGGCCGATGAGCCAGCGCACGCGCTCGCGGGTGCCCTTGTCCATGCCCACCTCCGCGAGCAGCGCGCACGCCACGTCCGCGCCGCGCGCCGCATGGGCGTCCTTGAAGGCCTGGTAGTCCCGGGCGTGGTGCTCCACGCGCGCGTCGGATTCGGAGAGCAGGCGCTCCACGTCATGGAAGAGGGCCGCCGTCTGGAGGGCGATGTCCGCCCGCGGGGCGAGCCGCAGCACCCACTGCCACGCGTCCAGCGCATGCCGGTAGTCCGCGACGACGAGCGGCTTGCTCATGTCATGCAGGGCCCGGTGGCGCGCGAGGATGGCGTCGAAGAGTGGCCCCTCGGACGCGGCATTGCGGCGGCCGACCAGACCCTGGTAGCGGGTGAGGATCTCCAGGGCCGAGGAGGCGAGCACCTCGCGCGGGGCGCCGGTGAGTTGCAGGGCGAGACAGTTGCCTTCCGGGCAGGCGTTGGCGGCGCCGAAGACGTGCTCGTCCCAGTCGAACGGGTCGAAACCGGGGGCACGCCACTCCTGGACGTCGAGCCGCAGCACGTTCGCGTTGCTGGCCGGAGCGGGCGGCCCCACGGCGATGGAGGGAAACTCCTCGGCCAGCAGGACGAAGGCTCCAGACGGCGCTGGCGGCGCGTCAGCTGCACGAAGGTCGGGTTCGGACAGCAGCAGCTGTCGGATCATCGCGTCTCCCGCGGGTGTCCCGCACGTCGAGGACGCGGCCAAGTTGCTGTCTCGTGGCTCGAAAGGCCAGGGCCCCATGTATGGGCGCGTGGGCCAATGTCCTGGAGGACAGGGCCCACGTGTGCCAGTGCACGGACGCCGGCTCAGGCCCGTGCGCTGGCACACAGCCGGGTGTCGTTCACCCGGCAACCCCCTGGACTACGGTCGGCCGTTGTCGGCCGGCTGATCAAAGGCGAACTGCTCCGCGCGAGGCGCGGCGTCGTCGTGGAACAGGGGGCACTTCTGACAGGAGAAGCCCTCCCAGTCCTCACGCACGGCCGCGTCGATGCACATGGAGTAGAAGCGGCAATGGACGTTGCGGTAGTCCTCGACGCGGTGGTGGTCCGCCCACATGGGTAGGCGGAGCTCGGTGGGATTGGGCTTCGGTTGCGAGCAGGCCATGTCGCAGATACTCCCTGGTGAAATGTGGGCCCCCCTCGGGAGTCTTCATACCCACTGGTGCGTCGCGTCATTCCCGAGCGGGAGATGACGGGACGCAGCGCCTTCCCGCGAGCACAACAGGCGAGGAGACGCGCGCTCAGCGCCGGGGCCGTGCTCCCGCGCGGCGGGCGGCCTCCGCGAACACCTCGTACGGCTGGCAGCCCACCACGCGGACGTCCCCGATGAAGAAGGTGGGGATGCCACTCACGCCCTCCCGCTCGCCCTCCTCATGCTGGGCGTCCACGCGGGCCTGGTAGCGGGGCGCGTCCATGGCGCTCCTCGCTTCCTCTCCAGACAGGCTGGCCTGCTCGGCCAGGCGGGCGAGCACGTCCGGGTTCTCGAGGTCCTCGCCGCGCTGCCAATGGGCCTCCATGGCCGCTTCGTAGAAGGCCTGGAAGCGACCCTGTTCCCGGGCCCACTCCGTCAGCGCGAGCACCCGGCGTGTGTTGTACAGGTGTCCGGGCACCTGGATGGAGACGCCGAAGCCCCGGGCGAACCGCGCCACCTGGCTCCGCATCATCTCCGTGCGGCCCCCGAAGAGCCGCTTCAGGGGCACTCCACCCCGGGGCGTTCCCGGGTTCAGCTGGAAGCCCTTCCACTCCACCTCGACGTCGAACTCCTCTTGCAGCCTGACCAGGCTGCTCCGCTCCGCGATGAAGCAGTACGGTCAGACGAAGTCCGAATACAGCCGGATGCGCACGGGCATGGGGACACCTCTCTGTCCAGATGAAGTCACCGCTCTTCTAGCGCCGTGACGCGGCCGTTTCCAGAAGCCTGCCCGGGGGGCGGGCAAGCGATGAATCAGAACTTCATCCCGGCACGCCTTTCCCGGAAGATACTCCCCGTGCGTTCCTTGCCTGCCCGCCCCCCGTCATCCCTGGCCCGCCGGCTGGGGTTCATTGTTCTCTCACTCTTCGCCCTGCTCGCGGCCATGGGTTGTTCGGCCTTCTCGCGCGCGGTGAAGGAAGGCGACCAGTTCACCACCGCTCGGAATTGGGAGCAGGCGGAGGCCGCCTACCAGCGCGCGCTCGCCGTGGAGCCCGGTGACTCGGAAGTGAAGGTGAAGCTGCGCAACATGCGCAAGCAGTGGAGCGCCGAGGTGTTCCAGGCCGCGCAGGCGAAGCACGCCGAGGGGGACCTGGCCAGCGCCACGCCGCTGCTGGTGCGCGCCATCGAGCTGGACGACGAGAACGACCCGGCGCGCGCGCTGCTCGGCCAGACGCTGGATGCGCGGGTGGCGGTGGCGCTCGAGGCGCTGAAGGAGGAGCGGCTGCAGGATGCCCGGACCGAGCTCGACGCGGTGCTGGCGGTGGACGCCGAGCACGAGGCGGCGCGCAAGGGGGTGGTCGCGGTGCAGACGGCCTGGGCGCGCCGGTGGTTCTCCACCGCGCAGCGGCTGGAGGAGGAGGGCAAGCTGGGCAACGCGTTGCTCGCGTACGTGCGCGCGGACCAGGAGCGCGTGGGGGTCACCCCCGCCCGGGAGCGCGCCGAGGAGGTGCGTCGCAAGCTCCGGGACGAGATCGCCTTCCTGGTGGTGACGGGGCCCGCGGAGGACAAGGCGGAGGCGCCGGACGTGGCGCAGCGGCTGTCCCCGGGGCGGCTGTCGGCGCTGCTGCCGCAGGAGGTCCCCATCCGTGTCATCACCGCGGATGCGCCGAAGGACCACCCGGGCGTGCGCCTGGGGGTGGCGGTGGAGCGGGTGATGCCGGTGAAGTCGGTGGAGCAGGGCCAGAAGTCGCAGCGCTACCTGGTGACGAACAAGGCCGTGCCCAGCCCGCGCCGGCTCGAGCTGGAGGCCGCGCTGTTGGAGCAGGAGCGCAAGCTGGAGGACGTGGAGCGCAGGCTGTCGGGCGTGCTGCGTGACTACCTGCGCAAGCAGGACGAGCTGGCCCAGGCGCGCGAGGTGGCCGCCCGCTGCCGCGAGCGCGAGCGCACGGTGTGCGCCAAGGGGCTGTCCGAGTGCATCCGGGCCTTCGAAAGGGCCAAGCCGGGGAATGTGCCGAGCGAGTGCAACCCCGCCCGCTGCAACCCGCAGTGCGAGCAGGAGGAGGGCGCGCTGGCGCAGCGGGCCAACGCGGCGAAGGAGCTGGAGCGCCGGCTGGAGGCGGCGCAGGAGAACGCGGAGCTGCAGCGGCGCGAGGTGCAGCGGGGCCGGGACGCCTACTACCGCGAGCCCCTCACGGTGGAGGAGCCCGTCTACGCCGACTACCCCTACGACGTGGAGCTGCACCGGCTGTCCATCACCGCGAGCGTCACCGAGCGGTTGATCGACCTGGCGAAGGACGCGGCGGGTGCCTCTCCGCGCACCGAGGACTACGCGGCCGTGGCCGAGGACTCGGCCAACAAGGCCTATGACAAGGTGGGCGTGCTGGCGGATCCGGTGCAGCTGCGCACCGAGGCGGAGCTGCGGGTGGAGGCGGGCGACAAGGCCATGGCCTCCATCGCCGAGCGCGTGAAGGAGCGCTTCGACATCTACCGCCAGGGCAAGGTGGAGGACGCACGGCGGGGCATGGTGCGCCCCAGCGCCGAGGACGTGGTGGAGACGGCGGTGCGCGCGCTGCTGCTCACCGCGGACGAGCCTCCCCAGGACATCCTCCAGCCGCTGGCCAAGGCGCGCGGCCTGGAGAATCCCGAGGCCATCTTCGGGCGTTGAGTCACGCGCCCACGGAGGCGGGGGGCCGCGTCAGGCCACCGCCTCCTCGTTCGAGCCCGAGGTCCACATCGCGGCCTCGGCCGAGTGCAGGCAGTCCCCGAGGAAGCGCAGGTAGATGTCGAGCGCCTCGGCGCCGAGCTCCGCGAGCGTCCGGGCGTTCTCCGGCATCAGGCGGAGCAGCTCCTCCATCATCCGTGCGTTGGTGGCCGTCTGCCCCACGTCGATTTGCACGTGCTCCTTGAGGAAGCCGAGCCCCTCCAGCGTCTCCCGGCCGAGCACCCGCGCCACGTTGGACAGCAGGTGCGGCCCCAGCACCATGGACAGGTTCTTGATCTCGAACTCGATGGCGATCTGCCCCGCGGCGAGCTCGCCGGCGATCGTCTCCTCGTGGAGCTGCCGGTAGGCGCGCATCGCGTCCGTGGGGTGCTGGGCCAGCAGCCGCTCCACGACGAGCATGGGTGGGTAGCGGATGTTCCAGCGGTGCACCAGCCGCCGCACGTCGTCGATCATCATCAGGTGGTGGCCGGCCTCCTGCTTCGCGTGCGCGAGCAGTCCCTTGCCGAGCGAATCCAGGCCCTGCATGAGGCAGCGCTGGCCAGCCCGGCGGATCCACCCCTCCACGGGCTCGGTCATGTACACGCCGAACGAGTGGTACTGGATGAAGAAGCGCTCCAGGAGCGCGGGTGAGATGGCGGGGTCCACCAGCGTGCGCATCACGGGGTTCGTGGAGATGCGGGCACGCGCGGGCAGGACGTAGGGCTCGTACAGCTCTTTGACCAGACTCATGTCGACTGACTCCTTACTTCCGGTACTTCTCTTCAGGCCGTACGGTGGTTCGCGGGCGTCAGGCGACCCACGGTCGCCTCGCTCACGTACTCCAGGAACTCGGGCAGCATCCGGGTGGAGAGCAGCCACAGGCAGGGCTTCGCGCCGGGCTCGTCATGCAGCCGGGCGGCGGCGGCGTAGCTGTCATCCTCGTCCTCGCGCAGGAAGACGAAGGAGGAGCGGCCCCGCCGCGCGTACCAGGCGCGGGCCTCGTCGAGCAGCGCGACGTAGGCGTCCGGGCCCTCGGGGGTGAGCGGGAACAGGCGGGCCGCGTCCAGCAGGCGGAAGAGGTTCGTCCCGGGCTGTCCCAGCTCGAGGAGGATGGCGGCCACCGCGACACCGCCGCGGCGAGCCACCAGCACCTGCCGCTCGCGCTCCAGCCCGGCCGCGTGCCACGTCGCCGCCGTGTCCCGCAGATCCATCCGCTCGCGCGAGAGGTCCAGCGCTTCCACGTAGCAGGCGGGGCGCGTGCGGGTGATCTCCTCCGCCAGGCGCGTCTTCTCCTCGGAGCGGGCCGGGCCGATCTCGAACCCGTCCGAGGGCAGCCCGCTGCGCTCGTCGCAGTGTACGTCCATGATGCGCACGGGCATGACCAGGGCCTCACCGCCGTCGGCCTGGGCCCGCGCATAGGCCATGTGGACGCGCTCGATGAGGGGCACGGTCGACTCGACGTAGGCGACCAGCCAACGGAAGTCGGGATCGCTCTGGGCGTGCTCCAGCGTGCGCACGTGGATGTCGCGGAGGATCTGCCCGGGCGGGACATCCCCGCCGGGTCTGCCGGGGCGCTTGGCCAGCTGGTGCACCAGCCAGCTGTGGCGGTAGGGCCGCACGGAGGACAGCGTGGCCTCCACGCCCCGCTCCGAGGGCCACACCGTCTGGCAGAAGAGCCGGGGCAGGTGCGCGGCGCGCTGGCTCGTCTCGAAGAAGCTGGCGCGCAGCTCCTCGAAGTGCTCCGTCCTCTTGCCGGACAGGTTGAAGTAGCCCGAGTCGACGAGGAGCTCCCACAGCGGCTCGAGCCATTGCTCTCCGCCGCGCGTGGCGGGGCTGAGCGCCTGGGAGACGAGCTGCACCCAGCGCGACTCGTCCAGCGGCGTGCACGGGGTGACCTGGAGGCCGAACACCCTCTGCCCGTCCTTGTCCCCCACGAAGCGCACCTCGCCGCGCAGGAGGATGGGCTCCTCGCCCTCGCCCCGGACCTCGAGGGGTTGGAGCAGGAGGCCCGGGAAGATGAGGTCCTCGGCCGGGCTGCGCAGGCACAGGCCGTTGAAGGACACGTCCACGGCCTCGCGCTCGAGGGTGCCCAGCTCACCCCACAGCGGATGGTGGAAACGGGCGCGGAGGCCGGCCGGGGCGGGCACGCGCCGGTGCCAGCGGTGGCGCACCTTCCACATCCGCCGCGGAATCGGCGTCACCATCCGGCCGCCCCGCGTCTCGAGCGCCGACACGCGCAGGCGGTAGGCGGAGTTGTGGCCCACCACCTCGATGTCATAGGGCGCCGCGCCCCACTCCGTCCCCGGCTCCTCCAGCCGCCAGTGCAGCTGGGAGGTCACCACGTCGAAGTACTCCAGCGACACGCGCAACGTCCGCCCGAGCTGCCGCAGCACGCCCTGGTGCTTCATCACGCACACGGACTTGAGGATGGAGCGGATGCGCTCGGGCTCGACGAGGGCCTCCTCGATGGGCTGCGGCGAGACCGCGGGCATGGCACGCCCCTGGCGGACCGCCGCGTCCAGGGTGGAGAGGATCTGCCGGCCCTGCTCCACCGTCACGTCCACGAGCTGGATGCCGATGGGCGCGTCGTACCGGCGCGGATCGCTCCAGAGGATTTCCCCCCGCAGCGGCCCGATGGTGCGGCCGTTGTCGTCCAGGAGCAGTTGCAGCGTGCGCTCCCGGGGCGGCAGCTCGGCGCCGGGCTCGGGCAGGGCCCACACCACGGTGGGGCTCAGCCGCGTCACGCGGCTGCAGCTGATACCGGGCTGGGACAGGATGAGGTTGATGCCCTGCTCGGGCCGGGTGTGCAGCGAATAGCCCGAATAGGTACCCGCGGCGAGGACAGCGCCGGCCGACGTCTCGAGATCTCCACTCAATGGCTCCTCCTCCCTTTTCGGGACGGCAGTGACCGCCGTGCCGTCTCGCCGTGGTCGTGCTCTTCCACGACGAGAATAATCCCTTGCATGAAAAGAGAACGCCCCACCCCCCACCTCGTCAAGGCGAACCCCGCAAGTGTTTGCTCTGGATTTCGCGCCGCTCCGCGTGGCTGGAAAAGTCCGCTCCCTCGGGTCGAGACCCTGGAACCCCTCTTCATCTCAGGGAAAACGGCTCCCGCGTAGAGCCGGGCAATTAAAGACTTGCAGGGCGCGCGCGGGGCATTGTCAGGCTTTTACCGGGCTGGCGGAGCTGCAGCGACGTCGTAGCCGTGGGCTCCTGGTGTGAAGCCACGGCCGCCGCATGCTTGGGATTGCTGGGATTGGAGGCTTTTCGCGGAGCCGGCGCGTGGGGGAGGTGTCGCCTCGTGGGCAGAGGGCGGGGCTTTACTGACAGCTGTCCAACGGCGAGGCTGTGACGCCACGGAGAACCCACATGGCCAAGCTCACCGCCGAGGACGACTTCAACATCGAGGTGCTCAAACTGATGCTCCAGCTGGCCTGGAGCGATGGTCAGCTGGACCTGCGGGAGGTGGGGACCATCCTGGGCTCGGCGCGGAGCTGGGGCGTTCCGGAGCCGGAGATCGCCGCGCTCAAGAAGTCGCTGGAGGGCAACGCCACCCCACCGGCTCCGGACCTGGCGCTCCTGCGTGACCGCCCGGACGAGGTCCTCGAGGCGGCCCGCGCGCTCATCGCGTGCGATGGCCGGCTCCAGGCCGCCGAGACGGAGATGCTCGAGGAGCTGCGCATCATCCTGAGCCCCGAGCGCTGAGCCGCGGGGCGCGCGTCACGGAGGCCCGGAACCGGTCTCGCCCGCCGGCAGGCGGATCATGAAACAGGCGCCCCCTCCGGGCTGATTGCTGGCGGAGATGCTTCCGCCATGGGCTTCGACGATCTCCCGGCTCACGTACAGCCCCAGGCCCAGTCCGCCGTAGTGGCGTATCGACGCGGCGCGCTCGAACCTGCCGAACAGCCGGGAAAGGGCCTTCTCCGGGATGCCGGGCCCCTTGTCGGTGACGACGAGGCGCGCATCGGACCCCTCCCTCGAAACCGACGGAGGCGATCCCAGTTCCCCTCGATGGACTGCGCACCCTGGATATGAACCACGCAGGAGGCGTTGGACGCCGCTTCGCGCAGGCTCTCGGTGACGTCGTTCACCGCGGCGAGCAGGTCGAACCGCTCCAGGTTGAGCGTGAGCTGGCCGCTCGAGAGCCGCGAGACATCGAGCAGTTTCTCGATGAGGTCCGACAACCGCTCGGTGCTGTGAACCGCGCGCTCGAGCTTGGCATGGGCCCTCGGCTCGACGGAGTCCAGACGCTCCCTCAGACTCTGGAGCTGGAGCGCGGTGAGCGGCGTCTTCAGCTCGTGCGAGGCGATGGAGAGGAACTCGTCGCGCATCCGGATCGCTTCCTGGGCCTGGGCGAGCCGGACCCGCTCGTCCTCCGCGCGCTTGCTCTCGGTGAGGTCGCGCGTCACCTTGGCGAACCCCAGCAGCGCACCCGTCGCGTCATACACGGGGCTGAGGGTCACTCGGGCCTGGTAGGTCGTGCCATCCTTGCGCAGGCGCCATCCTTCTTCCTCGAGACGGCCCTCCCGCTTCGCGGTCTCGATGTCCTGGGATGGCTTCTCCCGGGCCACGTCCCCGGGTGGGTAGAGGAGGGCGACGGGCTCGCCGACGATCTCCTTGGCCGTGTAGCCCGTGATGTTCGCCGCCCCCTCGTTCCAGGTCAGCACGCGCCCCTCGGTATCCATCATGAAGATGGCGTAGTCCTTCACGCCCGAGACCAGCAGCCGGAACTGTTCCTCGCTCCGGCGCAGCTGCTCCTCGGCCTGGCGGCGCTCGGTGAGCTCCTTCGTGACCTTGGCGAACCCGCGGAGCCGGCCCGTGGCATCGCGCATGGCGGTGAGGGTCACGCTGGCCCAGAACCGCTCGCCGTTCTTTCGGATGCGCCAGCCCTCCTCCGCGAAACGCCCCTGCTCCGTGGCGCACCGCAGCGCGTGCTCGCACTTGCCGGCGACGATCTCCCCGGGCGGGTAGAAGAGGGAGAAGTGCCGCCCCAGGATCTCCCCCGGGCTGTAGCCCTTGATGCGCTCCGCTCCGCTGTTCCAGCTCGCCACGTGCCCCGAGGGGTCGAGCATGAAGATGGCGTAGTCGTCGATGCTCTCGATGAGCAGCCGTGCGAGCTCCTCATCCAGGGCCGCGTGTCCCGGCCGGGTCCGCGAATTCTGTTCGGGCATCTCGTGGCCCTCAGCTGCGCGCCAGGACGTGCGCCCCTGCCGGACCACGGCGGAGCGTCCCCCGGAGCCCGAGCAGCGGGAGGAGCACGTGCTCAAAGGTGTTTCTCATCGGAGGGAGAGGTCCGTGCATGGTTCGGTTCACGGGGCGTGTGGCCGACCCTCACTCCGCCCCTCGAAGAAGAATCGTGAACGATTTAGTTGCGCGCGGTGTTGTTGGGGTTAGATTCAGTCCATGGCGAGGGGCCAAGGGCTTCACGCCTCGAACGGGACAGGATCCCACCAGGAGAAAACGCATGAGCCAGTCACCTGTGGTTCTCGAGAAGCGCCTCTACACCGCTGTTGCCACCGCCACGGCGGGGCGTGAGGGTCGTGCCAGGAGCGATGATGGACTTCTCGATGTCGCGCTGGCTCCTCCGCGCGCGCTCGGCGGCAACGGTGCGGGTACCAACCCCGAGCAGCTCTTCGCCGCCGGTTACGCCGCGTGCTTCGGGAGCGCCCTCGGCCACGTCGCTCGCGCGAAGAAGATCACCACGGGGCCGGTCAGCATCACCGCCGAGGTGACGATTGGTCCCGTGGGTCAGGGGTTCGGACTGGCGGTGGAGCTCGTCGCCTCGATTCCCGAGCTTCCGCGCGAGCAGGCGGAGTCCCTCCTGCGCGCCGCCCACGAGGTGTGCCCGTACTCCAACGCGACGCGGGGCAACATCGCCGTGGACGTGCGCCTCGCGTGAGCGAGGGCTAGAGTAGGTTCGACCGATGACCGATGTTCTTCGACTCGAGAACCAGCTCTGCTTCGCGCTCCACGCGGCGTCGCGCGCGATGACGGGGGCCTACCAACCCCTGCTCGAGGAACTCGGCATCACCTATCCCCAGTACCTCGTCCTCCTCACGCTCTGGGAGGAGGATGGCGCGCGGGTCTCGCGCATCGGGGAGCGGCTCTACCTCGACTCCGCGACGCTGACGCCGCTGCTCAAGCGCCTGGAGGCGCGAGGGCTCGTCGAGCGTCGGCGGAGCAACGAGGATGAGCGTGTCGTCGAGGTCTTCCTCACCCCCGAGGGCAAGCGCCTCGAACAGAAGGCCCGGGACATCCCCCAGGCCCTCTTCTGCAAGACGAAGCTGTCGCTCGGCGAGCTCGCGCGTCTGCGGGCGGCGCTGCAGGAGCTCACGCGAACGCTTCACGAGTCCTCGGAGGACTGAGCTCCGAGCAGGCTGGCGGGGAAGGGGAGGTGCCAGGGGTTCATCGGTGCTGGCGGAAGACGACGGTGAAGTTGTTGCTCGGCATGTCCACGACGCGGTCGAGCTCCAATCCGTTCGCCCGCGCCTCCGCCGTGACGGCGCCCAGCTCGCGCACGCCCCAGGCCGGGTTGCGCTCGCGCAGCGAGGCATCGAAGGCGAGGTTGCTCGGCGCGGTGGGTCGGCCCTCGATGAAGTACGCGCCATACAGGATGAGCGGGCCGCCGGGCGACAGCACCCGGGCGGCACCGCGCATCAATCCCTGGCAGGCCTCCCACGGCGAGATGTGGATCATGTTGATGCAGACCATCGCGTCCGCGGACTCCACGGGCCAGGGGGGGGTGCTGACATCCAGCGCGAGCGGCGCTCGCAGGTTGGGTGGGCCCTCCTCCTGGCGCCACGCCTCGATGCTCTCCAGGGCGGTGGGGTCCGCGTCCGTGGGCTGCCACACGAGCTCCGGGAAGGCGCGGGAGAAGAAGACGGCGTGTTGACCGGTGCCGCTGGCCACCTCGAGCACGGTGCCTCGTGAGGGCATCAGCTCGCGGAGGACGGCGAGGAGGGGGTCGCGGTTGCGCTCGGCGGACGGTGCGTGGCGTTTCATGGGCGCGCGAGCTTCACTCATGACGGGGACGCTGTGAACACGCCGCTGGGGTGGGACAGCCCGATACCCGGCACGTTCAGCCCCTCGGCTCCGATGGAGGGCGGATGGGCGCGGAGGAACGACAGCACCCCCGCACGGTCCGCCGACCAGCAACGTCGGAAGGCGTCATTGGCCGCGGCGTAGCCTTCTTCTCGAGGTATGGCGGCGGGCCGGGCGCTGGCGTCACTGGAGCAACCCGGCCGATACGGCCTCGAACTACTGGACGTGGTCGCCGTCCTTGCACTTCCCCTTCCCGTCCTTCTTGCACAGCCCATCTTCCTTGTGGCCGAACTCGACCTTGTAGCTCTTGTCCTTGAAGGCAACACAGACCTTCGCATGACGGTCCGGGCCCGGCAGCTCGAACCGGTAGTTCAGGCTCAGTTCCTGGCAGGGCCCGCCCTTGTCCTTCACTCGGTCGGTCACCTCCTCCCAGCCCCTCTGGTCCGTGTATGAGTAGACCTTGAAGTCCTTCCCGGGTTCGAGGTTCTTCTTGGAAGGGAAGTCGAAGAAGACGTGGGTGATGTTCTTGTCGCCGTCGATGTCCTTGCAGAACTTCTTGCTCGGGCACTGATTGTCATCGTCGCCGAGGGCCTCCGTGCCCCGCTCCAGGTAGCTCGCCAGCGCTGAGGAGCCACTCGACCCGCTCTGCGCCTCCTGCTCGGTGCCTCCACACCCGGCTCCCACGCCCACCACCAGAACGGCCGCCATCAGAACCTTGGTCCACGCTCGCATCTGGATTCTCGCTTCTGGCGCCACGGTGAGAACTCTGGGAAGGGCGCCTCTTCCCGCGGCGAGCCCAGAGCATCGGGAATGCCAGCTCGAGAGCGTTGAGCAACGCTCTGCCCACATGACCTGGGAGGCTGCCCATCGTGTGAATCCCATTCGTGCTCCTCGTACCGGGCGAGGGAGATGGGAACTCGTTTTCCAGGTGTGGGTGGAAAATTCGTTATTACTGGAAATCCGATGCCTCGAAGGGGATGGTTTCCTGCCGTCACGCTCCCATCACGCCCTGCGGTCTATGTCGGCGCGGTAGTCCATTCCTCCGTGAAAAGGACGAGGCGCTTGTCGAAAGAGTCCGAGAGAGTCATTGCGTTCGCCGTTGCCGCCATACGGCGAGACCGGGTCCCGACCCGGGGGGCACGTGTGACCTCCGGTATCGTTCAGCACCTTTGTCAGTTCAACGGACTTCATGCGTCACTGCGCTGTGTGAGGCGCCCCCAACGGGGGTTGCCAACGGGGGTGTGACAGGGCCGTAACGGTCCGTACTCGAGGGGGGCCCCTGTTTTCTTCACTCAACTCCTCTTTGCCGGCATGTCAGGGGTCGTGTCTATTGTCGCCATCTACGCCGGGCCGGACGGCGAAGAGGGGGAGTCAGATAAAATGGAGAGTAGAATGAGAGTCGTCGCTCGTGCGGCATTGCTGTGGGCCGCGTGTGGGGTCCTGGGCGCATGCCAGGCGGGTGTTGGGGAGCAGGCGAACACCGAGGTCATCCGCATGCGGATTCCCCTGACGGGGGATGTCTGCGGAGTCGTTTCGGCGGATGCTTCCGTGTCGGCCATCGACATGACGCCAATCGGTCCCGTGGCGCTCGAGGTGGCGGACGCCGCCATCACGGGTCGCATCCCGTCGGTTCCCGCGGGTACGGGCCGCAAGGTCCAGGTGAGTGCGTACAACACCGCCGGGCTGGAGGTGTATGCCGGCAGCACGGACGTCACCGTGGAGGCTGGCTCTGCCGTGTCGGCCAGCATCACCCTGTATCGCAACACCAAGAACTGCCCGCTCACCGGCAGCACCGGTGACATCGACATCACGGGGACGTTGGACACCGGCGGTACGCCTCCTCCGCCCGCGGACGGCGGGGTCGTCGTCCTGGAGGGCGCGGAGTTCGCGTTCACCTTCGAGGATGCGACCTTGAGCAACAACGGGGTCCTTCACTTCTTCGATAGCACCAACGAGAAGATCCGCCGTCTGGACCTGACCACGCACCGCTTCCTGCCCGCCTTCACGGGCTCGGCGGACGCTGTCAGCATGGCCGTGGCGCAGGACGGTTCGGCCGCGTACCTGGCCTACTCCGGTGGACGGATCGATTCCTTCAACCCGGTGGATGGGAGCTCCAGGTTCTTCGGCGCGGCGCCGGCGACGGTGTCGAGCATGACGGTGACCGGGGACTACCTGTTCGCCATTGATGGCTCGGGGGCCTGGGCCACGCACGCGCTCTATCAGCGGTCGACGGGGGCGCGGGTCGCCTCGGCGGAGTGGCGGGGCACCTCCCGCAGCATGGCGTACTCGCCGGTCAACAAGCGCGTCTACTTCCTCGACAGTGGTGTCTCGCCCACTGACGTGAACATGGTGGACGTGGAGCCCACCACGGGCACGTTGGGCAACGAGACGGACTCGCCCTACCATGGCAGCTACAGCCTGCCCAACCCGCTCCGGCTCCTGCCCGACGAGTCGGGGGTCATCGTGGGAAGTGGTCTCATCTTCAACGCCAAGGATCTTACCTACCGCACCAGCCTGGGCCTGTCGTTCCAGGACATCGCCTTCCACGGTGATCGGCTCTACCTCATCGACACCGTGGGTGACATGACCCAGCTCCGGGTGCTGAGCAGCACCTTCGACATCCTCTCGGCTCAGTACTACCCGGGCACCGCCGAGAGGGTGTTCGTGTACAAGAACCAGCTCGTGCTCGTCACCGCGGGCGCGTCGGGCGGGTTGCAGGTGCGTCTCATCACGCTGTAGTCCGGTTTTGTAGTCTGGTTCCGGGCGGCCACTCCGGGGGGTGGCCGCCCGGGTCCGTTCAGGGCTCGAACTCCACGACAAGAGGTGAGCCCGGTGCCACCGCTACCTCTGGAGCCTTCTCGGGGAGCGGCGGTGCGGGTGCGAGCGCGACAGGCTCCTGGGCCACCAGCGGCGACGTGTCACTTCCCACCGAGGTGAGCACGGCCTGTCGCTCGTCGAGCAGCTCCGCCCACCACTCCACGCGCGTCCCCTTCCTCTTCACGGAGGCCCTGCCCTCCGTGCGCGGCTGCTCCCGCCGGTTCCACCCGGCGCCGTCCTCGCCGAAGTGGAGATCCGCGCCGGAAAGACCACGGGGAAGAAGCTGCGGCTCTGAGCGCGCTGTCTCCGCTCCGCTTTTCTCGAAAAGCAATCGAGCACGTGACAGAGGAGGATTGGATGTCTCACCCCCGCACGATTCGATGGAGAGCAACCACGGCCCATTGATAGTAATGAAATGACTGGAAAACACTGAATTGACAGGGACCCGGTGGGATGAAGAATGTGAAGCCCGTGCGTGACCTCCACACCTGGACTTCGGAGAGTGACACCCAGTCCTTCGTCATCTGGGAGCAAGGGCTGACCGTGGGCCGTTACCAGCTGTTGACGAAGCTCGCGGTGGGCGGCATGGCGGAGATCTGGCTGGCGCGACAGTCCGGGCCCCAGGGGTTCGAGAAGTTCGTCGCCATCAAGCGCATCGTCGAGAGGTTGAGCTCGGATTCGGAGTTCGTGGGATTGTTCCTCGACGAGGCCCGGCTCGCCGCGCAGCTCAATCACCCGCACATCGTCCAGATCCTCGAGCTGGGAGAGGAAGAAGGGGCCTACTACATCGCGATGGAGTACCTGGCCGGCGAGAACTCGGCCTCCATCGCCAAGGCCTGCGCGCGTCAGAAGAAGCCGCTGCCCCTCGCCCTCGCGGTGCGCATCATCGCGGACGCCGCCGAGGGCCTGGCCTATGCCCACGCGAAGCAGGGACCCGATGGAGCCCTGCTCGGCATCGTCCACCGGGACGTGTCGCCGCATAACATCCTGGTGACCTACGAAGGCACGGTGAAGCTCCTGGACTTCGGGATCGCCAAGGCCGCCAACCGCGAGACCCAGACGATGGTGGGCCAGGTGCGAGGCAAGGCGGCGTACATGTCGCCCGAGCAGGCGCGAGGCGAGCCGCTCGATGGTCGCAGCGACATCTTCTCGCTGGGCATCGTCCTCTTCGAGCTGGTGACGGGCACGCGGCTCTTCCCCTCCACCGATTCGCTTGGCGTGATGAACATGCTGGCCGGTGAGACGCCGCTGCCCCTCGCCCACGAGCGCAACCCGCGCGTTCCCGAGTCCCTGAGCCGCATCATCTCCCGGGCCCTCGCGCGTCAGCCCGCCCAGCGTTATCCCAGCGCTCGTCACTTCCATGCGGCGTTGCAGGCGTGGCTGCGTGGCCTGCCGAAGGTGCCGGACTGTTGCGAGCTGGCCCGCTTCATGACGCAGCTCTTCGGTGAGCGCATCCAGGAGCGTGCCCGGCTGCTGGAGTCCGCGCGCTCCGGGGATCTCACCCCGTCGAGCGCCCGTCGGGTCGCGGGGCGCAGCCAGTCCTCGCCGTCCATGCCGGGCCATGTCCTCGGGTCCCTGGAGCTCACCGCGAAGCTGTCCACCCCCCGCCGGAGTCGCTGGCCCTGGCTCGCCGGTGCCTCCGGGGTGTCGCTGCTCGCCCTCACCGGAGTGTTCTTCGCCCTGCGCGCGTCGCCCGTCGAGCCCTCCACCGTCCAGACGCCTCCGGTCGCCGAGCGCCCGCCCACGCCCGTGGGGCCGCCCGTGCTCTCCATCGAGACGGATCCCCCTGGCGCCCGGCTCTGGGTGGACGGCCAGGAGGTGGGAGTCTCGCCCCTGACGCTCGAGACGCTCGCGCCGGGCGAGCACCTCGTGAAGGCCTCGCTCGAGGGCAGGGAGCCCGTGGAACGTCCGGTGAGGCTGTCCCATCCGGGCGAGCGGACCCTGGTGATCCTCGAGTTGGCCGCCCCGCGGCAGCAGCCGCTCCCCCCCGAGGCGCCCGCGGAGCCCCAGGCCGCCGCGGTGGCTCGCGTGACGAAGCGCGCCAGGGGACGGCTGTCCCTGGACACCACGCCCTGGACCTACGTCTACCTCCGTGGGCGGAAGCTGGGGGACACGCCCCTCATCGAGTTCCCCCTCCCCGCGGGGCGGCACCAGCTCAAGCTCGTCAATGAGGACAGGAATATCTCCACCGTCATCGAAGTGGAGATTCACGCCGGAAAGACCACGGGGAAGAAGCTGCGGCTCTGAGCGGGGCCCCCCCATGCTCGGCCAGCCACCTCTCGAGCTTCTCGAGGTTCGGGGCGCGCGACCGGGGGAGCCGCCGGTAGTCCTCGAGGGCGGCGCTCGCGAGCTGGCGCGCCTTCTCCTGGTTCCGTGGCTCGCTCGCGAGCGCCCGGGCCAGCGCGAACCGCGCATTCGCCAGGTTCTCATCCTCCGTCCCAGCCGGTTCGCGCGCGAAGATGGCGATCGCGCGCTCGAGTGGGGCGCGCGCCTTGCGCGGCGCGTTCATCTCCACGAGGACCCCGCCCAGCCCCAGCAGATCGATGGCGACCTGGGGACTCTCCGGCCCCAGGGCCTTCTCCCGGATGTCCACCGCGCGTTGGTGGTGCTCGGCCGCCTCCCGGTAGCGCCCCAGCTTCGCGAGCGCGCGCCCCATGCCGGACAGGGAGGACGCGAACTTCGGGTCCGCGGACCCCAACTGCCTCTCTCGAATCCGAGCCGCGCGCTCGAACGCCCGGAGTGCCTCCTCCGCACGGTCCAGCTCGAGCAGCATGCCGCCCTGGTTGTGGAGCGTGCCGGCCGTCAACAGGTGCTCGTCGCCATGGACACGCTGGAAGATGGTCAGGGCCCGGCCCACGTACTCCAGCGCGCGCGCGGCGTTGCCCGCCCGCACCTCGTGAACGGCGATCGTATCCAGGACGACCGCAAGGTTGGGGTGCTCCGGGCCGTACGTCTTCCGGTAGATGGACTCCGCTTCCAGGAGGAAGGGCAGTCCTTCCTCGTGACGTTCCAGGAGCCCGAGAATCTGTCCCTGGCCGAGCAGGGCGGTGGCGAGCTCCGGCTCCTGCGCGCTGTAGGTCTTCCGCGCCAGCGCGAGCGCACGCTGGCTCTCCGCCAGCGCCTCGGTCAGCCTGCCCCGGGCACGGTGGAGGCTGACGAGGTTCCGGGACAGCATGGCCTCGATGCGGGCATCTCCACCCAGGCGCTTCAGGGCCGCCGCCGCGTGACGGGGAATCTCCTCGTCCGGGTCCAGGCCCGCGTCCACGAAGCTGTGCAGGCGGACCAGCGCGGCCCACGCTTCCGCGGCCTGCCGGTCGTGCCGGCTCGACTCCGCGACCTGGATGGTCCGGTGCCACGTCCGGATGGCCTCCCGGATCTGCCGCGCCTGTGCCTGCGTCTCCGCGAGGAGGGCGAGGACCTCGGCCTCCAGCGGGCCATGGCCCACGTCGTGAGCCTCCCGGGCCACCGCCGTGGCGAGCTCCAGCGCGGGCTTCACCTGGCCGGCGTTCAGCTTCGCCCTCACCATGGCGCGCCGCGCGCGAAGCTCCTCCATCCGGCGCCGCGTCCCCTCATCCAAGGGCGGTGGCTCCGGCGAGGCGAGCGTCGGGATGTCCGCGCAGGGGGCCAGGCTCTCCAGTCCATGGGCCGCGCGCACCGCGTTCTGGATGACCTGGGCATCCGCCGCCGCCAGCGTGTCGACCACGGCCGATAGATCCTCGAGCCGCTGGTCCAGGCAGATGAGGCGCCGATCGAAAAGCCGCTCCGTCGGGTGTCCCGTCACACGCGTGGCGACACACGCCTCGTGACTCGCCGCCACCCAGTCGCGCGCATAGGCGTCCAGCGTGCGCTCCACCTCGCGCCACGTGCTCGCCGCGAAGGGCAGGGGGCTCGACGCGAAGGTGGCCTGGACCGCGCTCTTCCGGGCCGTGTCCCAGACACCAACGAGCGCCTGCTCACTGCCTCCGCAGGGGTCCCCCGACGTGGACCGATGCAGCGCCGCTCCTCCCGCGACGAGCACCAGGCCCGCGGCGGCGGCCATGCCCACCCGGCGCCACTTCGCCCCCGGCGCCTCGCTGAGCCGCCGGAGGAGCTCGTCCATGGAGGCGTGGCGCGCCTCCGGTGATTCCGAGAGCCCCTGGAGGATGGCCCGGTGTACCCAGGCCGGCACTCCGGCCCGTTTCGCGTCCTCGCTCCCGGAGCCGGTCTCCGAGTCCGGAGTGAAGGGGCGCTTCCCATACAACGCCTCGTGGAGCGCGACGCAGTAGCTGTACTGGTCGCCGCGGGCATCGGACCTCTCCCCGCGTTTCTGCTCGGGGGCCATGTACGCCGGCGTGCCCAGCACCACGTCCGAGCGCGTGAGGGATATGTCGTGGAGGTTCGCCGGGACCAGTGAGGGCACGGACTCGCGGGGGCCGCCCAGGTCCTCGGCGATGCGCGCGAGGCCGAAGTCGGTGATGCGGACGCGCCCGTCCCGGCCGACCAGGACGTTGTCGGGCTTGAAGTCGCGGTGGACGAGCCCCTGCGCATGGGCCGCCGCGAGCCCCCGTCCCGCCTGGAGGAACAGCCCCAGCACCTCGTGCCAGTCCCGCCGCTCCTTCCCGGGTGTCATGTGCGCGCGCAGGGTGGCGCCGTCCACGAGCTCCATGGCCAGGAACACGTGCTCGCCGAACCGCCCCACGTCGTGAATCGTGATGACGTTGGGGTGGACGACGCGGGCGGCGGCCTGGGCCTCCCGCAGCAGCCGGGCCTGTGCCTGCTCCCGCCTCGCCGGGCTCGTGGAGTCGATGCGGATGAGCTTGAGCGCGACCCGCCTGTCCAGCTCGGGATCGTACGCGGCATGGACGACGCCCATGCCCCCAGCGCCGATGCGTTCGAGCACCACGTAGCGCCCGAGCAGGGCACCCCTCGCGAGCCAGGGTTGCACCGCTCCTCCGGGCGGCTGCCCGGGCTCCGAGGGCTGGGACGCCTGGCCGCCACTCGCACGTGCGGCTTCCGCCAGGAGCGCTCGACAGACGGTGCAGTCATCCAGATGCTTTTCCACCGACACGGCAGCTTCGGCGCCCAACGCCCCCTGCGCGAAGGCGAAGAGTTGTCGCGTGTCGAAGCAGTCCATGCCAGGAAGAGGATAGCCGACGTGGGCGGCCATGACGATGAGCGACACGGATCATCAGGAAGAGCGGGCCTTCGCGAGTGCGTGCGCGCGGGGTGAGGCGGAGGCTCTCTCGGAGTTCGAGACGCGCTTCGTCCCCCAGCTCCGCAAGGCTTTACAGCAGCGGGGGATGGATGTGGCCACGGTGGAAGAGGCCCTCCAACTCCTGCGCGTGAAGCTCTTCCTCCCCAGTGGAGACCGTCCTCCCCGCATCGCCGACTACTCGGGACAGGGCTCGTTGTTGGCCTGGCTTCGCGTGGCCGCCCTGCGCACCGCCCTGAACATGATGCGTGAGCGGAAGCTGTCGTTCGACCTGGACGAGGCCCGGCTCGAGGAGGCCGCCGCTCCCCTCGACGAGGCCGACCGGCGCTACATCAAGGAGCGCTACCGCAAGGACTTCACCGAGGCGTTCCAGGAGGCGCTGACGGCCCTGGAGCCCCGGGGCCGGACCCTGCTGCGGTTGCACCTGGTGGAGGGCGTGGGGACGGCCCAGATCGCCCGCGCCTACCGCGTGGACCGCTCCACGGTGAAGCGCTGGCTGGCCCAGTCCCGGGAGACGTTGCGCGAGGAGGTCCGCGTGCGCCTCGCGGCCCGCATCGGCGTGGACACGCCCGCGCTCGGCAGCCTCCTGCTCGAGCTCCAGAGCCAGCTCGACCTGAGCATCCGCTCCGCCTTGCGCGACCCGACGTCCTCCTGACGGAGGGCCGCGCCGGACACCGGAAGTGTCCTGCTTCCGTGGGGTTGGCGAGCGGCTCGGTCAACCAGTACGCGAAGAAGTACGGCGCGGATCCGAAGGTGGTCGCCGGCATCATCGCGCGGGAGTCATCGTTCAAGAACCACGGCGTGCACCGCGATGGCACGGGCCACGGGCTCATCGGCCTGGATCGGCTCGTCGTACATCTCCAACGGTGACAACGGGATGATCATCCGGTTCTGGCTGTGCGACGACTGCGCCATGACGCTCGGCCCCGGTCTGGGGCCCATCGACAGGGATGAGCCCGAGGCACACCCGCAGCGCGTATAGGGACGGCCCCTATGCCATCGTCACAGTGGGATCGATCAAGGGCCTCATATCCTCCTTGGGCAGCTCGAGCTTGGGGGCGATGACATCAGGCTTCTTCAGTAGTTGGCTAAGGGGGCCTCGCAGCTTCTCCTTGTCCAGGCCCTTGTCCTTGGCCTTGTCGATGTCGAACTCCGCCTGCTGCTGGGCGAGCTTGACCTCGGAATTCGAGCCCAGGGGGCCGAAGGAGAGGGGGCCGCTGGAACGGAGGTCGGCGATGCCCATCTGCTGGGCGCTGAGCTCGTTGAGCTCGTTGAAGCTCAGCGAGCCCTTCTTGGCACCCTCGGCGATGGATTCGATCTGCCTGGCCTGCGTCGTCCTCGTCGTCTGCGGGCCTCCTCTGATGGGGAGGAAGAGGTCACGCTGGTTGTTGCTGGCGGCCCGATCGATGTCGCTGCCGAGAGCCTTCGACAGCTGCTTCAGTTCCCTCGATTCCTGCACGGAGATCTTGCCATCGGCGTTGGCCTGCTGGGCGAGATTGGAGAAGGTCGCCTCGTTCTTGAGGAGCGTCTTGGCCTCGTTGGCGGTGATGGAGCCGTTGCGCACGCCATCGGAGAGCTTGCTCAGGTTCTCGCCCTGGGCATCCTTCACGGAGTTCGCGTTGAAGTTGGGGTTGAAGGGGGGGTGAGTGGGAGGGGCGACCTTCATGGGGTTTCTCCTATTCCGGTGACGGAGAGCCTCCAGTGCACCCGTTGTGCCAGGCTCAGGGCGAGGACAGTTCCCTCTGGGGCCACCCTTTCTCGGGGCCAGGGTGATGACTGCCGTCACCAGTTTCCCTGGAGACAGCAGTCACCACGGGGGTCTACCGGCTCCACCTCCGCTGCCGGAGGGGCTGCTCTCTCTCATAGGACGCGGGCGACGGAGCGAGCGGAGGTTTCCCGAATTCTTTGGACGAGTGAATGGGCCGAGGACCGTAGGGAGGCTCGACCTCTCCCTTCTCCTCCGTCCCCCGTGGGGGGCCCGCACGTACTCTCCCCTCCGCACGCGGACCGCACCAAATTGGAATTGAACAGGGGAGGGGCCGAGGTGCCCTGCTTGGGGGCCGATCCTCGTGTCCCCGCCCGGTGGAGTCCAGGCGTTGGGAGGTCCATGCGATGTCCGAGGATGGCGGTCGAGCTCCTGACTTCCGGGCCTTGTTCGAGGCGGCCCCGGAGCCCTTCCTCGTCCTCTCGCCCGATGCACCGCGCTTCACGATCATCGCGGTGAGCGATGCATACCTCCGCGCGACCCTGAGACAGCGTCGGGAAATCCTGGGCCGCGGTCTGTTCGAGGTCTTTCCCGACAACCCCGCAGAGCCCTCGGCCACCGGTGTGCGGAACCTCCGCGGCTCGCTCGAGCGCGTGCTCGCCCGCCGTGAACCGGATGCCATGGCAATGCAGAAATATGACATTCCCCGGAAGGAGGGCGGTTTCGAGGAGAGGTTCTGGAGCCCTCTGAACACCCCCGTGCTGGACGCGCACGGAGAGGTCGCCTTCATCATCCACAAGGTCGAGGACGTGACCGGGTTCGTTCGCCGTCAGCTCCGCGAGGCGAAGGCGGAGCTCGAGCGGCAGCGGGCCCGGGCCGAAGCCGCCGAGGTGCGCGTCTCCCAAATCCTCGAGCGCATCACCGACGCGTTCTGCTCCCTGGACACGGACTGGCGCTTCACCTACGTGAACGAGGCCGCGCAGCGGGTTGTCTACGCCCTGGGAGGAGAGGGGCAGCTGCTCGGCAGGTCCCTCTGGGAGGTCCTGCCCTCTCTGAAGGGCTCGCGCTTCGAGCGCGAATACCTTCGAGCCATGCGGGAGCAGAGCGCCGCCCACTTCGAGGACTTCTTTCCGCCCGCCGATGCCTGGTTCGAGATTCACGCCTATCCCTCGCCGGACGGACTCACCATCGTCTTTCGAGACGTGACCGCGAGGCGGCGCGCCGAAGTGCGGCTGCGGAGCCTCGAGTCGGTCGTGACCAACGCGAACGATGCCGTCCTCATCACCGAGGCGGGGCCGTTGGAGCATCCCGGGCCCAGGATCGTCTACGTCAACGAGGGGTTCACCCGCATGACGGGGTATCGGGCGGAGGAGGTCCTCGGCCAGTCGCCACGCATGATGCAGGGGCCGGGCACGGAGCGCGAGGCGACTGCCCGGATCCGCTCGGCGCTCGAGCGCGGGGAGCCCATCCAGGTCGAGCTCCTCAACTACAAGAAGGACGGCACTCCCTTCTGGGTCGAAATCAGCATCGCCCCCGTGCTGGACGAGCAGGGGCGCCTCGTGCACTTCAGCTCCGTGCATCGCGATACGACGGAGCGCAGGAAGGCCGAGGAGGCCGCGCTTCGTCTCGCCCGTGAAGAGGCCGCGCGCACCCAGGCGGAAGACGCGGAGAGGAAGCTCACCGCGGTTCTGGAGAGCATCACGGACGCGTTCTTCGCCCTGAATGAGCAGTGGCGGTTCACCTACATCAACCGGCGGACGGAGGAGCTCCTGGGGCGTGGCCGCGAGGAGCTGCTCGGAAGGTTCTTTCCGGAAGAGTTCCCGGAGGCGTGGGAATCAACGATTGGCCGGGAGTGCCGCCGAGCCATGCGGGAGCAGAAGATGCTCGAGTTCGAGGCCTTCTCTCCGACGACTCGCAGGTGGTTTCTGGTCCACGCGTATCCCGCGGCCCATGCGCTCTCGGTGTACTTCCATGACGTGACCGAGCGCAGGAGGATGCGCGAGGTGCTACGTGAGAGTGAGCTCCGCTACAGAGCGATCTTCGACAACAGCATGGATGCGGTCCTCCTGTCGGCACCGGATGGGCGCATCCTCATGGCGAACCGGGCATGCTCCCAGATGCTCGGTTACACCGAGGAGGAACTGCGGGAGGTGGGCTGGCAGGCCGTGTTCGAGCCCTCCGACCCACGACTGCAGGTCGCCCTCGAGGAGTGGCGCCGCAGTGGGCGGTTCCGCGGTGAGCTCACGATGAAGTGCAAGGACGGGGGGCACTTCCCTGTCGAGCTCTCCTCCTCCATCTTCCGCGATGGCCGGGGCGCGGAGTGGACGAGCATGTTCATCCGCGACATCACCGAGCGCAAGGAGCAGGAGCGGGAGCGGGAGCGGCTCCTATCGGCGCTCGATGAGGAGCGGCGCTGGCTTCAGGTCGTGCTCGAGACCGTGCCTCTCGGCGTCATCCTCATCGAGCCCGGCGGGCGCGTCTACTCCAACCCCCGGACCAAGGAGCTCTTCGGCAGCGCTCCATCCGCCAACCGCATCCTCCTTCCCGACGGGACACCCGTGCCGCGCGAGCAGTTCCTCTCTTCTCGCGTGCTTCGAACCGGTGAAACCATCCTTGGCGCAGAGTTCCTCGCCGAGCGCCCGGACGGCTCGCGGCTCCCCATCCTCGGGAGCGCCGCTCCCATCCGCGATGCCGAGGGACGGATCATCGGCGCGATTGGCGTGTTTCAGGACGTGAGCGAACGGATGAAGGCGCAGGAAGCCCTCCGGATGCGTGAACGTCTGTTGAGCGGCATCTTCGAGATTCTGCCGATCGGGCTCCGGATCGCGGACGCCACCGGACGCATCGTCCGCTTCAACCCCGCGGCCATGCGTATCTGGGGCCGGTCCGGCGCGCTCTCGTGGGACATGCACGAATACAAGGGCTGGTACGCCGATACCGGCAAGCCGCTCGCCGCGGAGGATTGGCCCCTCACCCGCGCGCTGTCGAAGGGGGATACGTGCATGGGTGAGCTGATCCGGATCCAGGGCCCCGATGGGACCCAGAAGGTCCTCATGAAGTCGGTGCTGCCGCTCCGTGACGAGCACGGCGGGTCCGCGGGAGCAATCGCCGTCGACACGGATGTGACGCAGTTGAAGGACACGGAGGAGGCGATTCGTCGCGCGGTGAGATCTCGCGATGATGTCCTGGGCATCGTCGCCCACGACCTCCGGAATCCACTGAATGGAATCCTCCTTCAGTTGCAACGGCTGCAGCGAGCGGGAACCCCGCTGGAGGGCATCGTCCACAAGGCCCTGGACACGATTCAACGCCAGGCGATGCGCATGAATCACCTCATTCGGGATCTGCTCGATGTGACGCGTCTCGAACAGGGAACGTTCTCGCTCCAACGCGACCGTGTCTCGGTGAGGGAGCTCCTGGACGAGGTTCGGGAGAACCAGGAATCCATCGCGTCGGCGGTGTCCGTGGACCTGCAGCCCGAATTGCATGGCGAGCCACCGGAGGTGTGGGCCGATCGGGACCGGGTCATTCAGGTGCTGGAGAATCTGATTGGCAATTCGGTCAAGTTCACCCCGCCGGGAGGGCGCATCAGGGTCGGTGCGGCTCGCAGAGGAGACGAGACCCTGTTCTGGGTCGTCGACACCGGCCCGGGAATTCCAGCCGAACACCTCCCGCACGTGTTCGATCGGTTCTGGCAGGCGAGCAGGACGGACAAGCGTGGCACGGGACTCGGGCTCGCGATCGTCAAGGGCATCATCGATTCACACGGGGGACGTATCTGGGTCGAGAGCCGGGTCGGCGCGGGGACGACGTTCTTCTTCACGCTCCCCGTCGCGCGTGCACTCGAGTCCCAGCCGGGCGATACGTCCCTCCATTAGCGGACTTCCGCTCCTCCCACGCCATGGGATATTCCTGCCCGCCCCATCCATGCGGCGCAAACACACCACCGGTACCGGAGCCGTGAAGACTCGCGGGCCTCGCACGGGCAAGGCCTCCGCCGCGGAACCGCGCGAGCGCATCCTCCAGGAGGCCACCCGCCTCATCGCCCAACGCGGCTTCGGCGCCATCTCCGTCAACGACGTGGCCCAGGCCGTGGGCATCAGCAAGCAGGCCCTCCTCTACCACTACCCCTCGCGCGAGGCGCTCCACGCCGCCGTCGTCGACTCCCTCATCGAGCACTCCAACCGCCACCTGCTGCTGCTGCTCGGTGCCTTCACCGGCAAGGGCGAGGAGCGGCTGGAGCGGGCCATGGCGCAGATCCGCCAGTTCTTCGACACGGATCCCCACGCCGCCCGCGTCATGCTGCGCGAGCTGTTGGATGGGGACCGCGAGCAGCTCGCGCGCCTGCGCCAGGGGGTGGAGCCGTGGCTGCGCCTCATGGCGGACACGCTGCGCCAGGGCCAGCAGGAGGGACGCATCCGCCTGGAGTTGGATCCCGAGGCCGCGGTGGCTCACGTGGGCACGTTGCTGGTCTCCACCTTCGCCCTGTTGCCCCTGGAGGGTTGGGCCGAGGTGAGCGGCGCGGAGTGGCGCGAGCGCCGGCTGGGCGAGGTGGTGCGCATCATCGAGCGCTACCTCTTCACCCACGCCAGCCCCGAGCCGGGCGGCCCGGGCCGTTCCTCCTCCCCCCGGCGTCAGACGAAGTAGGCGCGGCGCGGAGGTCGAAGACGTCCAACTTGAATCAGGGTGTTCCGCTCATCTGCGCCGGTGAATAATCCGGGCTAGACTGGACGTGTGACGCGCCCCTCCGAGCAGATCCCTCCTCCGGGAGTCCGCGCCAGGCTCCACGAGATCATCTTCGAGTCGGACACCCCGGCCGGGAAGGCGTTCGACGTGGCGCTGTTGTGGGCCATCCTCCTGAGCGTCCTCTCGGTGATGTTGGAGAGCGTGGCGTCCATCCGCGCGCGGTATGGGGCGACCATCCGGATCGCGGAGTGGGTCTTCACCGTCCTCTTCGCCCTGGAGTACGTGCTGCGGCTCTTCTCCGTGAGCCGCCCCCTGCGGTACGCATGGAGCTTCTTCGGGCTGGTGGACCTGCTGGCCATCCTGCCCTCCTTCGTGAGCCTGATACTGCCCGGGGCGCAGTCGCTGCTGGTGGTCCGGGTGGTGCGCCTGTTGCGCGTCTTCCGCGTGCTCAAGCTGGTGAGCTTCCTCGGTCAGGCCGAGGTGCTCCTCACCGCCCTGCGCGCGAGCCGCCCGAAGATCACCGTCTTCCTCGGCGCGGTGCTGAGCACGGTCGTCATCATGGGCTCGGTGATGTACCTGGTGGAGGGCGAGGCGAACGGCTTCGACAGCATCCCGCGGGGGATGTACTGGGCCATCGTCACCATGACGACGGTGGGCTTCGGCGACATCACCCCCAAGACGGTCCCCGGGCAGTTCATCGCGTCGGTGCTGATGATCCTGGGCTATGGGGTGCTCGCCGTTCCCACGGGCATCGTGTCCGTGGAGCTCGCGGCGGCCTCCCGGCACGGCATCAACCCCCAGGCCTGCCCCGGCTGCGGCTCCGAGGGCCATGACGTGGACGCGGTGCACTGTAAGTTCTGCGGGACCCGGCTCTGAGCGCCGGCCCGGGGTCCGGGTCAGAGCAGGCGGTCGGTCGCTTCATCGGCCTTCCCGCCGAAGAACGCGTCGAGTACTCGCTGGAACACCGGCCGCGACGGGTCGGCGCGGAGGAACAGGGTCATCGACGAGCGGAGCTTCTGCGCGTCGAGGTCGCCGAAGATCGCCTCCGCGGAGGGGGCGGACGTGTCGGCGACGACCTTCGCGCACTCGATGAGCCGCGGCCCCAGCGTCGGATGCGCGAGGTACGCCCGAGCCTCGTCGAGCGACGCGATCGCATACCGCTGGGCCATGGGGCTGCGGCCGAGGCCGGCGATCTGCGGGAACACGAACCACATCCAGTGCGAGGTCTTGCGTCCGCGGCGCAGCTCGGCGAGCGCCTTGTCGTAGGTGCCGCCATCCTCCTGGGCACGCACGAAACGAGCGAGGTCGTGGGGGTCGTCGTTCATCGCCGTCACACTACACAAGCCAGCGAGCGAGAAGGAGACCTTCTCCGCGCCAGCATGCCCGCCGGGGCATCCATCATGGATGGGGAGACGCCTCCCCTCCTGGGCATCTACGATCGGGCTCATTCCTGCCCAACCCATGAACCCTGATTCTCTCTCCACGCTCCTGTCCGCCACGGACGGGCCGCGTCAGGCGCTGGTGCGTCATCCCGTGTACGAGCGGCTCTCGGACTTGAACGCCTTGCGCATCTTCATGGGCACCCACGTGTTCGCCGTGTGGGACTTCATGAGCCTGCTCAAGACGCTCCAGCGGCAGCTCACGTGTGTGGAGGTGCCCTGGGCGCCCCCGGCGGACATCGAGTGTGCCCGGGTGATCAACGAGATCGTCCTGGGAGAGGAGACGGACGAGGTGCGGCCCGGGGTGTACCAGAGCCACTTCGACCTGTACCGGGAGGCCATGCGCGAGGTGGGCGCGGATGATGGCGCGGTGCTGCGCTTCGTCGAGGCCCTGCGCTCCGGTCACCCGCTGGAGAGGGCGTTGGAGCACGCGCCCGTGGCGGCTCGGGCCTTCGTGAGCCAGACCCTGGCGTCGACCCGGCTGCGCCCCCATCAGGTGGCGGCGGCCTTCCTCCTCGGCCGCGAGTCCCTGCTCCCCGCCGTCTTCGAGCGCATCCTCACGGCCGTGAAACCGCTGGGCACCGGGTGCTCCGCGCTGCGGTTGTATCTGGAGCGACACATCCAACTCGACGGCGAGGAGCACGGCGTCCGGGCGGAGCAGCTCCTGTGCCGGCTGTGCGGAGAGGACCCGGAGCGGTGGCGGGAGGCACGGGAGGCGGCCCTGTCCGCCCTGCGCGCCCGGGCGGAGCTGTGGGATGGCGTGTCGTGGTCACCGGACGCCACGCTGGCTCGCCAGGTGTCCGAGCTTCCCTGAAGGCTGCACGGCTTGCCACCAGGCTGAGCATACGCAGCTTCTCGCGGGGGGGACGAAGACATGCGAATGCGTTGCTTGCTGGCGGTGGGGATGTTCGGCGTGCTGGGCCTCGGTTGTCATGTGACGGCGGCGGAGGCGGGGGCGTGGGAGGACGATTCCCAGCGTGAGCAGCGCGATGCGATGCTGCCGTTGACCACGAGGGGGACCGGGAATTGCACGTCGCTCCTGCCCGGTCCGCTCGGCGCTCCGACCGGCACCCTGGATGTGTTCGATCCCGACGAAAGCGTGACCGTCCGGGTCGACGGCGCGGGCAATCTGTTGTTCGCCTTCCACAACGTCGTGACCGAGTCCTTCCGGCTCGAGCTGCGGCGCATGGACGGCTCGCTGGTGACAAGCATCTTCAGCCTGCCGCCGCAGCACTTCCTGATCGATCAGAGCGAGGGCTTCCACCTGTTGGGCCCGCGCTCGAGGACCGACCCGACGGTGGTCCTGCACGTATTGACGGCCGCGGGCACCCTGATTCCGAAGCCGCTGACCTTCACCGGACTGCTGGATGCGGTGCCTCGGGACGGCAATGGGACGCTCATCTCGCGCAGCCTGAAGTTCTCCTCGACCCGGTGGCGCGTGGAGGCGTTCGTGCTCGATGCGGACGGCGAGCTCTCCGCCGGACCGATCTTCATCGAGAATGGCACCGGTGCGTCGCCGCCTCCGGCGAGGATCGGTTCGAGCGATCCCGAGTCGGCGCTGATCCTGTTCGACTCGAGCGAGCTCCAGGATGGAACCCGATGGTCGGCGCGCTGGCTCAAGCCCTCGGAGGGCCTCGCGGTCGGCATGCCCTTCGAGGTGGCGGCCAACCTGACGAGCAGTCCGTCTCCCCGGCTGATTCCGCTGCTGGATGGCGAGCTCGGGCTGCGGGCCGGAGAGGTCTGGCTGGGTCGGTTCCGGCCATTCCAGAAGCAGTTGCTGCTCGCCGCGCCGTGGCTCGCCGTACAGCCTGGGTACGAGGTCGCGCCGATCGGCACCGGGCGTGGGTACGGCCTGTTCTCGCCCGGCGGCGACTTCGCATGCATGAACTTCCTGGTGGTGCGCACGCCAACGGGGGAGGTTTGCGGAGAAGTGGTGCTCCCGACGCCCCCACCCCCGTGTCAGGAGTCGTCGATTCGGGTGACGCGCGTGGGGACGCTGCTCCAGTTCGCGCCGTTCTTCTCGGAGCCGGGGAGCCGGATCCGGTGGTGGAGCGGGCTGCTGGATTGAAGCGGCCGGGCTGCTGCATTGCGCTGCTGCTCGCGGGGCTCACCGACGTGGACGCCTCCCTCACCAGGGGCGTCATGTTCGCGGTGGTGGGTGGGTGGAACTTCGCCGCTGGCCGTTGCTCGTGTTCGGTGCCACCCTGGAGGTGGCCCATGAGCATCGAGACGATCTCTTCGAGGGAAGTCTACCGGAACCGCTGGATGACCGTGCGCGAGGACACCCTCCGCAGGCAGGACGGCACGAGCGGCATCTACGGTGTCGTCCACAAGCCGGACTTCGCGCTCGTCATCCCCTACGAGGACGGCGCGTTCCATCTGGTGGAGCAGTACCGCTACCCCGTGAAGGAACGCTCCCTGGAGTTCCCCCAGGGCTCCTGGGAGGAGCGGGCGGACGCGCCGCCCGAGACTCTCGCCGCGGGCGAGCTCCAGGAAGAGACCGGGCTGGTGGCCGGGCGCATGACGTACCTCGGTCACCTCTTCAACGCGCCTGGATACTCGACGCAGGGCATGCACGTCTTCCTCGCGGAGGAGCTGTCCTCGGGCCCCCAGCGCCTGTCCCCCGAGGAGAGCGACCTGGTGGTCACCCGCGTCACGGTCGAGGAGTTCGAGGCGCTCGTCCTCGCGGGACGCATCAAGGATGCGTCCAGCGTCTCGGCCTACGGCCTGCTGCGCATGAAGAAGCGCCTGCCCTGAACGCCTCGCACTCACTCGCCGAGAAGGATGGCTTCCAACTCCGGGTCCTCGGCTTCATCCGAGACGAGGGGGTTGGAGTCGTCCGGATCGAACCCGTAGATGGAGTAGCCCGGGGGAACGGGGCCATCGTTGTGGCACATCACGACGCGAGGAGGAGCACCCACACCATCGCCGTCGTTGTCCGGGTAGAGGACGCGCCAGAGGTAGAGGGCGGGGTTGGTGTCGTCGCAGTCGTTGCCGGATGCGGTGGAGGCGTAGGGAGGAGGCAGCGTCGAGCCCGTGCACACCTCGCCGGTGGTGGACGCGGTGCGGCCGTCACCATCGGCATCCACGTACGCGTAGGCGAGATTCCGCCAGCGTAGAGCGTCATCCGGGGCGCAGTCGGAGCCCTGGAGCGAGTAGCCCGTGGGCAAGGCGCCGTCCGTGCAGAAGGACTCCACGCTTCCGGCACCCACGCCATCCCCGTCCGCATCCGCGTAGGCCTGGAAGCCCTGGTACACGTCCGCGCGGGAGTCGTCGCAGTCGTTGCCCCGGGAGGTGTTCGTGTAGCCCGCGGGCAGACTGGCACCGACGCAGAGGGAGCCGCCGGCGGCCACGGTGAAGGAGTCTCCGTCGGCATCGCGGTACTGGTAGGTGAGGCCCTGCCAGAGCGAGGCGTCCTCGGGCGCGCAGTCCGTGCCCTTGTCCGAATAGCCGGACGGCCGCGTGGGGCCCGCGCAGAGCGCCACGCTGGAGCCCGCGCCCACGCCGTCATGGTCCGTGTCCGGGAAGAGGTTCCAGGCGACGCGCGCCGCCGCGTTGGTGTCATCGCAGTCGGTGGGGCCGCTGGACCAGGTGGCGTATCCGCTCGGGAGGGAGGAGCCGCTACACACCTGCCCCCATGAGGGCACCCAGGCTCCGTCCCCATCCGCGTCACGGTAGGAATAGGACTGCATCTCCGAGCGATACCTGTCCTCCGGAGCACAGTCGCCCGCGGTCCGGACGTAGCCGGGCTCCGGATACGAACCGGAGCAGCGCTGTTCCACTGGCTCGCTGCCCACGGTGTCACGGTCGACGTCGGGGTACAGGTCGAGCCACTGCCACCGATCCGCGCGAGTGTCATCGCAGTCGGTCTGAGCGGCGGGCTCGAGACGGTAGCCCGTTGGCAGCACTCCATTGCCACCACACACCGTGCCCTCCTCGGGCACGGTGGCTCCATCCCCGTCCGCGTCCCGGAAGCGGTAGCTGACCTGCTTGAAGCGCGAGGCGTCTCGGGGCTCGCAGTCCGTTGCCGCCTCGAAGGTGCCCGGAGGCAACGTGGCGCCGACGCAGCGCCGCACGGGCTCGCCGCCTCCGAAGCCATCCTTGTCCTCGTCCGTGAACAGCATGCGCTCGGCCCACACCGCCGGGTTCGAGTCGTCGCAATCGTTCCCGCCCGGGGTCTGCGTGTAGCCCGTCAGCTCCGTGCCGACACACGCGGTGACGAGGGGGCCCGTGCCCACTCCGTCCTGGTCGGTATCGGCGTAGTAGGGCCCCTCCAGCGTCCGCCACCGCTTGGAGTCCTGGGGCGCGCAGTCGCCTGCCTGGGCCGCGGCGGTCGAGGGCAGGTCCTTCCCGGCACAGACCCAGATCAGCTCGCCGCTTCCATACCCGTCCTTGTCCGCATCGTCATAGGCCTGCACCCGCTTCCACCGCAGGGCGGAGTTGGAGTCGCAGTCCTCGCCGTTCACGACTCCGTCCCCGTCCGCGTCCTCGTTCGCTCCCGTACCATCCCCACCACAGCCGAGCTGGACGCCGCCCAGCGTCAGCGCGAGCGCCAACCACATCCATCGCGTCATGCTCCCCTCCACTTGTCCGTGTCCGAGGTGTGATCAGCGGCGGATGAGGCGGCAGCCTCTCAGTTCCTTGGGCTCCCAGTCGTTGAGGTAGCGCACCTCGAGCAGGTACTGGCCGGGCTTGCTCATGGAGATGAGCGACAGGCGCTCGCACGTGCGTAGGCGCTCGCCGTAATTCTGGTACGAGTAGTCGGCACCGAACTCGAGAGTCCGGGGGGTTGACTCTCCCCGGACGATGCCGGTGAGCGAAACACGATTGTTATAGTCCGAGTAGATCGTCCCGTAGTCATCCACCGTCTCGAAGATGGTGACCTCATCGGATGTGGACTGCGCCGCGGCAAGGGTCAGCGGCGACAGCGTGAGCAGGAGCGTGGCGGCGGAAGCGAGCGTCTTGAGCGTCATGATGGTGGGTCCCCCCCATTGGGTGTGTTCGCGCTCCCTCACCCCGGCCTGGGAGGAAGCGGAGCGCTTCCTATACTCCAGGTCCGAGTGCCACCGCGAGCAGTTCACCAAGGCCCACATCCAGCGGAATGTTGCAGGCCTGGGTGTCGCGATGGATGTGGCGGACTACAGCTTGCCCGCGCCGACGTTCGCCAGGATCGCGGCCTTGGCGTCGTCCGCCGTCTTCAGTGTGTAGCCATAGGGCGGCGTCCAGAGGTTGGCCACCGGGATTCCGTCACAGCCCTGCAACTCCACGTCGATCGTCGCCGTCATGGGCTTGCCCGCGTCGTCCTTGTTGCTGATGAAGCGGGCCCCCCTGCTGCGGAAGCTCACCCCCTTGCCATGATCGACCACCAGCTTGCCGCAGACCTCCTTCGGCTTCAGGGTCTTCATGTTGTAGTAGTTGTTCTCGGCCAGGATGTCGGCCTTGTAGCCCACGCCGATCGCGCTCTCGAACTTGACGTCAGACGCGGCCGCGCCGGGGGGGAGGGTGCCATTGGCGACGCTCGGCCTGGTGTCGCCCGTCACCAGGTTGTTGTAGATGTGCACCTGGCCATAGCGCACGCGCGGCGTCCGGCTGTTCACGCCTTCCCAGTGGTTTCCGGTGAAGGTGACATGGAGACGGCCTTCATCGCTCCACTGCCGCCCGGCATCGCTGTTGCCCACCAGGCTCATCTTGCCGTGCACGGTGAAATGGCTGTTGGAGATGGTGACGTAATCGGAGCCACGCACCACGTCCAGGCCTCCGTCATGGCGGGTATCCGAGGACAGGGACGAAGGCGTCGGCAGATCCGTCAGGGTGATGTGGTCGATCCAGACATTCTGCGCCCAGGAGACGCAGATGCCGTCGGCATAGGCATTGGCCGAATCCTCCGGGTTCACGTCCCACATGACGTCGATGGCCAGGTTGCGGACGATGACGTTGCGCGTCCAACCCGGGAAGGTGTCCGGGTTCTTGCCCGCGGCCACCCAGGCCTTGAAATCCACCTCGAAGTTGCCGTTCTCGTTGCCGATCAGGAGCTGCGTACCGGAAATCCTGGCGGGTCTGCCATTCGCGTCGTTGATTCCCACGAGCGTGGTGTTGGACGGAATGAAGAGGGAGCCACCGCTCTTCAGATCGTCGAAGCTGGTGTACTCCCGGAACACGCCCCCATCCACCCGGAAGTCGATGTGCCCGACGACCCGGATGATCTTGGGCTCGTTCCGGGCCTCGCGGATGGCATTGACCAGCTGCTCCTTGGTGAAGACGGTGTAGATCCGGTTGGCCGCCGCCGAGGAGCCGCCGGTGACCAGCACCTGGCGATGCGTGCCAGCCGCTCCGTTGCGCGCCCAGGCGTGCCAGCCTTCCAGGGGGGCCGTCTCGCGCTCGAAGGTCAGCACGCCGCCCGTTGGATCACTCGTGGCCGGCACGATGTTCGGGACCACCGGCGCGGGCTTGTAATTGGACGGATCATGGCCGCTCTCCGTCTCGACCGGAGCACTGTAGGTCCGGGTCCCGGCCTTCGGCAGCAACAGAGGTGCCGTGGTATCCGTCAGGGTCTTCGCGTCGATCACCGCGGCGGGCGCGGCCACGGCCGCCAGTGAGCCGGTGGTCATGAGAGGGCTCGTGACGGAACCGTCATCACCTCCACAGGCCGCCATCAGCGCTACCGCCAGAAACACCGTCGAAGACGTCATTCCCTTCTTCTTGGATTCCACTTTCATGAGGTCCTGTCTCTCTTTGAGAAAGCAGTCGTTGTTCCCGAGTGGGGGCGCGCCAATCCCAGGGCACTCCAAGCAGCAGCGCGAGGAGTGATGGCGCATTTGTTTTATATCTGGGATATCACGAATTACACATGTTTCTTGGTGTGGGATGGTTTTTCCACGGGATGAAACTCCGGGCCAGCCAACTGCTCGGCGACATGGGTGACACGGCCGCCGTGGAGCGCTGGCTGCTGGAGCAGGACGCCGCGCGCGCCACCACGGGCCCCCACTGAGCGCGACAGACACGCCCCCACCCCCACCCACGGCGAGCAGACCGTTGAAGTCCTGTCTGGTAGAGGAGGCCATGGACACCTACGAGCCCTTCCTCTCCTCGGACTCGCCCTGGCCGCGGGCTTCCTCATCGGCCAGGAGCGCGAGTATTCGGCGCCGGATCCGCGCGAGGGCCGGGAATCCTTCCTCGGCGGCTCGCGCACCTACCCGCTGGTGTCGCTGGCGGGAGCGGCCTCGGTGCTGGTGGCGCGCCAGTTCGGCCCGTGGTTGATGCTGCTGTCGCTCGCGGCGCTGGGGGCGTTGCTGGTGGTGTCCTATGCGGGAGACGTGCGGCAGGGCCGCTCGCACGGGCTCTCCTCGGAGGTGTCGCTGCTGCTCAGCTACCTGCTGGGGCGCTCGCGCTGACGCAGGGGGTGCTCGAGCCCACGCGGGTGAAGGTGCTGGTGGTGGCGGGCCTCACGGTGGTGGCCACCACGCTGCTGTCCATGAAGCCGGCGCTGCATGTCTTCCTCGGCCGGCTGCAGCGGCGGGACGTGTCGGCCGGAGTGCTGGCCTGGAGCACCTTCTCCAGTTGTCCTTCCAGGAGGGGCGCTACGAGGCCTCGTTCTCGAACTGGGGCGCCCGGTTCTCGTCCCAGGCGGTCCTCGGTTATCGCCATGACCTGTCCGATTCGTTCGGACTTTCCGCGCAGCTCGCCTTCCCGCTCACCCACATGCTCGGCGAGCTCTTCGACGGGGACACCGGGTTGCTCGCGGTCGGACTGGTGTGGAGGCCCGGAGGCGGGAAGGAACCCTAGCGGGGCTGTCGCTGGGCGTTCACGCGGCGGCGTTCATCGGGCGGATGTCGCGCGGCCTGCCCAGCCGCAGGGCCTCGCTCGCCGGTCCTTCGAGGTAGCGGGTGAAGAGGTCCAGGATGGTGCCGCGGGCGCTCCGGTCCGGCACGTAGAGGCGCTGCTCCGCTGGCCGATCGGGGAAACGGATGGCAACGGCGTCCGGCGGCGAGCCGTCCTCCGGGGAAACCTCCCGGAAACCCATGCGCGAGGCGAAGTCCGCCCAGTTCCCTCCGTCGGGAAGCAACGGGAAGCAGTGGAAGGAGCCATCACGGGACTCCGGGTAGAGGGTCAGCAGCAGCAGACCCGGCTTCACCGCGCCGAGCACCTCGTGGAGGACGGGGTGTCCGAAGATGGTGGGCCGCTGGAGGATGAGCGCCTGCTCCTGGAGGGCCAGCAGCACGTTGGCCTCATGGATGAGCTGGCGGCGACTGGCCTCGAGCGGCGTCCCCTGTACGTGCGGCCCCAACTCGCGGGTCTGGCGATAACGGGCGAATCCGGCGCGGATGAAGCCCAGCGAGTCGTCGAGCCGCTCGTCCGCGATGGCCTCGCCGAGGGCCTCCAGCCCGTTGCGACCCTCGGACTCCGCGCGGAGGAAGAGGTCGAAGGCGAAACCCAGCCGGTGGTACAGCTCGGTGTTGGCCTCCACGAGCGCCGAGCGGACGCGCCAGGTCACCTCGGTCAACCAGGGGCCGACGCTCATCAGCCGCCGCGCATCCACCAGCAGGGAGGAGGAGCCGGTGGAGTTGAGCCTCCGCAGCGCCGTCTGCCCGATGATGTTCAGGATCCGATCGGCGCGGGCACTGGCGAGGAAGCCCTGGAGGGCGCGGAGCTGACCGGCGGGAGAGGCGCTCCGGGTGCCGAAGGCGTACAGGAAGCTCTCGGTGCCGCGAATCCAGGAGCCCACCTCGCGGGTGGCGTACCGGGCGAAGGTCAGCCAGGTCGAGTAGGGCGTGCCTCCCAGGTAGCGCAGCAGGGAGGCGTCGAGCTCCTGGTAGGTGGCGATGATGTGGGCATTGGCGCGGACGCCACACAGGCCCCCGTGGCCTGGCCGCCACTCACGTGCCGGCCTCAGGTCGGGCAGCGCCATCGCGGGGTGGAGGAAGACGGAGTGGGGAAGGGGATTGAGTCGCTCGGGCGGCATCCGCGTGTGCCTCGCTTCGGGGAAGGAGAAAAGTCACCGGTCCCAATGGAGCCCGAGGGGGGCGGATGTGATGGACGAGGGCGCGGCGGGCCGGGCGTCATGGCCTGAAATGTCCGGTCTCTGTCCGGAATGTGTGTGGGAACCGGTGCCGCACCCTCTCTATGCTGCCGGGCATGCCGTCCTCCCGTTCTCTCCGGAGCATCGGAGCCGCCGCGTCCGCCCGTGCCCGGCATGTCGTGGTGCTCCTCCTGCCGCACGTCCACCTGCAGGACCTGGCCGGACCTGTCCAGGTGCTCTTCGAGGCCAACGGCTTCGGCGCGGACTACCGGCTGCGCTACTGCGCGCGGACTCCCGAGCTTCCTTCCGCGCAGGGACTGGTCTTCGCACGGCTGGAGCCGCTGCCCGACCCGCGCGGGCTGGACCTGGTGCTGGTTCCCGGCATCGACTCGCGCGCGCTGGACTCGCCAGGCGCGGCGGTGCCGGTGGCATGGCTGCGCGAGGCCCATGCCGCGGGCGCGCGGGTGGCGTCCATCTGCACCGGCGCCTTCGCCCTCGCGCAGGCGGGGCTGCTCGACGGCAGGTCATGCGCCACCCACTGGAAGCTCTGTGAGTTGCTCCAGCGCCGCCACGCGGAGGTGAAGGTGCTGGCGGACCGGCTCTTCGTGAAGGACGGCTCCGTCATCACCAGCGCGGGCGTGACGTCCGGCATCGACATGGCGCTGTCCCTGGTCCAGGAGGACTACGGCCCGCTGGTGGTGGCGCGCGTCGCGAGGGAGATGGTCGTCTACCACCGGCGCGACGGGGAGCAGCGGCAGACGTCCGTGTTCCTCGAGTACCGCACGCACCTGAGCCACGGCGTCCACAAGGTGCAGGACTGGATCGTGTCCAACCCGCGCGAGCACGCCACGCTGCCGCGCCTGGCGAGGCTGGCCGCGATGAGCCCGCGCAACCTCACGCGCGCCTTCCGGCAGGCGACCGGCATCAGCGTGAAGGACTTCTCGCGGCGCGTCCGCCTGGAGGTGGCCGCCCACCTGCTGGAGGACCCGGAGGCCCGGGTGGAGAGCGTCGCCACTCACTGTGGCTTCAAGGATGCGCGCCAGCTTCGCCGCCTCTGGAAGGAGGCTCATGGCGTGAGCCCCGCGCGGTGGAAGGCCGGGCGTCAGCGGACGCAGTCAGCGCCCCGATAGCGGGGCAGGAGTGGGAAGATCATGAAGCACCTCGCGGTGGGCTGGATGCTCGCGGTGCCGCTGTTCCTCGTCGTCACGCCGGCCTCGGCCGCCGCGGAGTCACAGCCTCGTCGCGCGGGCTATACGCGCAACGTGGCCATCGTCCTCTATGAGGGAGTGGAGTTGCTCGACTTCGCCGGCCCCGGAGAGGTGTTCGCGGCGGCGGCCCACCAGTCCATGCAGGGCGACGCGCACGCCTTCCGCGTCTACACCGTCGCGAAGTCCAGGGCGCCGCTGACCAGTCAGGGCTTCGTCAAGGTGACGCCGGACTTCACGCCCGAGGACGCGCCCGTGCCGGATGTCCTCGTCATCCCCGGCGGCGACACCGGTGTGGTGCTGGAGGACGCGGCGTACTCGAAGTGGCTCGCGAAGACAGCGGCGGGCGCCGAGGTGGCCCTGACCGTCTGCACCGGGGCCCTGGTGCTGGGCAAGGCGGGGATGCTCGACGGGCTGGACGTGACGACGTTCAACAACGCCATCGACTCGCTCCAGCGGATGGCGCCGAAGGCGCGGGTCCACCGCGGGCGCCGCTTCATCGACAACGGGCGCATCGTCACCACCGCGGGCGTGTCCGCCGGCATCGACGGCTCGCTGCACGTCGTGGCGCGCCTGCTGGGCCTGCGCGTGGCCGAGCAGACGGCACGCTACATGGAGTACCGCTGGACGCCGGAGCCGCACCTCGTCGGCGGCTACACGCTGCTCAACCCGAGCCTCGATGACCGGGGCCGCGCCCACCAGCAGGCGGAGATTCTGGGGGCCGAGAAGAACTGGGCGGCGGCGGCGAAGGCCTACCGGGAGCTGGCGGCCTCCAATGCCTCGGACGCGACGGCCTGGTACCGGCTCGGGCAGGTGCTGCTGGCGTCGAAGGACTACGACGGGGCCATCGAGGCCTCGCTGCGTGCCGCCTCCGCGAAGTCGTACCAGGTGAACGCGCTCTACAACGCCGCCTGTGGCTACTCGCTCAAGGCGGACGCGGGCCGCGCGCTGGAGTACCTGGGGAAGGCCATCGACGCCGGGCTCGAGGGCTCGTGGGCGCTGAGCGATCCCCACCTGGAGCACGCGCGCAAGGACCCGCGCTTCCAGAAGCTGGCCGCTCGCCTGCGGTAGGCGGCGGCTCACTCTCTTGCGCGGCCAGTCCGTCCTGCTGCCGCACGAACTGGCCGCGAGGCAGTACCATGAGCAGCCCATGAGTCTGCTTGTGTCCGTGTACCGAAAGAAAGCGTCCGGAGACATGGAGGACGTCGAGCTGCAACCAGGGCCTGGAGGCGAGCCTTCGCTCTTCGGGGGCGAGCAATGCCGCACGACATTGTGGGGAGCGCCTTTCACCCGGGCCCTTGGCCTCGCGCTCCTGCCCAGCCTCGCCGAAAGGGACATCTACGCGACGGGAGAGGACCTCCGCCTGCTTCGGCGAGAAGCAGAGCTCCTGCTGCGGAGGCGTGCTGAGCTCGCCCGAGCCACCGGCTACGACGAGGACTACATCGAGTTCCGCCTGCAGAACCTCCTACGTGCTATTGCGCAGGCCGAGGCAATCGAGGGGGAAGCAGGCTGGGTGTACGTCTGGTAGTTCGGCTGAGCGCTCGGACATCACTCCTGCCCGCGGCCGACTGTGGGTGTTGACTGTAGGTGTCAGACAACTCGTGGGCGGAGCAGGTAGACTTACCACCACCCCCTGGGCGCGGCGGGACTGAGCGGAGAGAGACAAATGAAAAAACACGACCCGCGACACGGCCACCTGGCCGAGGTCTGGGGCGATACGGTCGATCTGCGGCACCTGGCGTGGTCCATCGCCATCGGTCTCGTCGTCAGCCTGGCCTGCTTCCTTCTGGCCAGCCATCTCCTGGCGGACCGGGTCGGCAGTGCCGCGCTCGCACGTGCCTACGCGATGCTGGCGGGGCTGGCCGGCTGCGTTCTGTCCGGCGTCATCTGCGGCGCACTGTTCCCTCCCAAGCGCGAGGTGGTGGAGGACGGGGCGGCCGATCCGTCGTGGCGCCAGGAGGTGCTGAACGAGCTTGCCGCGCAGTCCGGCGGACTCGGAGCAGTTGCCGAGCTGCCGCCCTCGGTGGTGAGCGAGATGAAGGCGCTGCACCTCTACGAACTGTTCGCGACCTCCCAGCCGACCGTGCCTGACGCCGCCGTGGCCTCTTCCGGGATCGCCCCGTCGGCACGAGCCAGGGAGCCGGGGATGCCCCAGGTCGCACTTCCGACGACGGAGGAGTGATGGTGCAAGCGGACCTCCTGAACCAGATCCTGGTCGCCGCGGGCATGGGGCTGCTCGGTGCGGTGGTGTTCACCGCCATTGGATTGATCTCCGGGACCGACGAGACGACGACGCTTGCTCCGCCGACCCTGCTGGTCGCTCTGCTGGGCGTGCCGCCCGCGGGCGTCTTCACCTTCTTCCTGGCCGGAGCGGTCGCCAAACACATGACGCATGCGGTCCCCACCGCTCTGCTCGGCATTCCCGGCGACACCACCGCCATTCCACTGCTGCAGGACGCCAACATCCTGCGCAATCTCGGCGTGCCGCACATCGCGCTGCGCAAGATGGTGTCCGGAGGGCTCATCGCCGCCTTCCTGGCGGTGCCGCTGGCGGTGTCGTTCGCCGTCCTGCTCGCGCCCTTCGGGGACATCATCTCGAAGTCGGCGCCGTGGATCTTCATGACGGCCGCGGTGCTGATCGCCTACCTGTCTGGCGGCCGTTGGGCGTCCGTGGTCACGCTGGTGCCCTTCGTCCTCGTCATCGTGGCGCTGCAGGCGTTCACGGCCAGCCGTGGCGTCAAGCTCAGCGTGAGCTACTTCCTCGGAATCGCCATCGGCCCGCTGGTGGCCGACCTGTTCTCGGTGCTCTCCCCGATCGAGGGTCCGCGCATGCGACGCGACCGCGTCCGGACGTTCTCGCTGGCTCCGGATGTCAAGAGTTGGTCGGGTTATTTCCCCAACCCGTTCAAGGTGCTCGATGCCACCCAGACCCGCTGGACGCTCGCCGCCGCGGCGGTGTCGAGCGCCACGTTCGTGTTCAGCCCGGTGGCGATGACGGTGGTGATGGGCGAGGCCGTGGGCTCGCGCATCAAGCATGCGTATCACCGTCTGACCACCGTGCTGGCCGCGCGCAACGGAGTGACCGAGGCCACCTACATCGCCGAAGTGCTGATTCCGCTGATCGCCTTCGGTCTGCCCTTGAGTCCGGTGGCGGCCGGCCCGGCGGCGCCGCTGTTCAACGCACCTCCCCGGTTCACGGTGGATACCGCCACCGGGCAGACGCACAACCTGCACGACCTGCTCGGTCACTGGGAGTTTCTGGGTTACGGCATGCTGGCCGTGGTGCTGGCGGCACTGGTGTCCTACCCGTTCGCCATGAACCATGCGCGGCGGGCGGCGCTGTTCGTCTCGCGCAAGGTGAGCCACGAGGCCATCATCGCCACCTTCGTCGGTCTGATCATCGTCATCAGCGTCTGGGAAGGCCAGGTCCTGGGGCTGCTGGTGATCCTGACGATGGGACTGCTCGGCGGGCTGTTGTCGCGCACCCTCGGATTCAACACGGGCGTGCAGTTCATGGGCTACTACACCGCGGTGCTCACCGTGCCCGCGTTGCTCAAGCTGTTCACGTGAGGCTTGCCACTGGCACATGCTTGATGAGCACATCGAAAGAGTCACTCGTGCACAAGGGCGGTGAGCCCGTGGGAAACCGGTTCTTCCTCCAGCGGCAGGGGGACCGGGGAGCTGACCTCGCCACCCTGCCCCAGGGCCTCCAGGTGTTGGGAGGCCTCGAGGAGGTCCAGGAGCTCGTCCGCCACCTCGAGACGGAGGGCTGCGTCTCCACTCGCGGAGACACCGTGAGCCTGATGCTCAAGGGGTAGGCTTCGTCCAAGCGGGCCTCTCTCGTCAGGCGTGAGCCGGCCCAGCACCTCATCGAGCGTCGTGGAAGATGATGCCCACCGTGTGGCGCTGACCGGAGCGTAGCCGGCTCACCCCATGCCGCATGTTGACGCGGTAGTACCCACGTGTTCCCTTCACCGGCCGGTGGTGCACCGGGAAGATGACGCCGTCACCCTGCCGCAGCGGCACCACCTCCGCGCGGGACTGCATGCGGGGCCGCTGCTCCGTGAGCACGAACTCGCCACCCGTGAAGTCCTCCTCCGGCACCGACAGGAGGAAGGCGGCCTGTAGCGGGAAGACGTGCTCCCCATACAGGTCCTGGTGGAGGCAGTTGTAGTCACCCTCGCCGTAGCGCAGGAGCAGCGGCGTCGGCCGTGTCTGCCCGGCCGCGTGGCAGCGCTCGAGGAACGCCGCGTGCGCGTCCGGGTAGCGCACGTCGAGGCCCATCGCCTCGTTCCAGCGGTTCGCGATGCCCACCAGCGGTGGGTACAGCGCCGTCCGGAGCCGCGAGACGACATCTGGCAGCGGCCAGGCGAAGTACTTGTACTCCCCACGACCGAAGCCGTGCCGCGCCATGACCACCCGGCTGCGGAACAGCGCGTCCGACGGATAGCACTCCGCCAATCCCAGACACTCCGCCGGTGAGAGCAGCCCGCCCACGGTGGCATGGCCGTGCGTGTCCAGGTCCGTGGCGATGCGCTCCCAGTCGAGCGCCGCCACACGCTCCGGGAGGCCAGGGGCCCTGCTGCGGCGAACGGCGGCGGTGCTTGCTCCGGAAACCATGAGGTGCTCCCTTTCGAGTTCCCACCGTGGGAGATGCCGCATCCGTCCCACGAGAGCGACCCGGAAGTTGCGACGACCTCGAAGTTCCCATGGGTCAGCTCCACGCCTGAGCTTCCGCGTTTCCTCGGGTGGCTGAACGACTGGTCGGATGCCGCCGCACGGGCCATCGGCTTCCCGGACCCGGCTCGCGATGCGGAGCTGCTCTCACGGACGCGCCGCTCGACCTGGACAACCCCTCGCACCTGGAAGCGCTCCTGCGGTCCTATGAGCGCTTCCCTGATATTGGTGGGCGCTCAGCCCCTTGATGCGACCCGCTCCTCTTTGCCAATCGGGAGAGGCGCTCATTCAAGGCAAGGGCTACGAGAGGAAAGCGGAGTCCGCCGACTCCGCCGACTCGTCTGATCGCCCTTGTTCAACACCCTCTGAAGGAAGCTCGAGGAGCGACTAGAGATCGTCGTCCTGCGGGTTTCCATAAATTCGGGTGACTTGAACTTTCAAGGATTCTCCTTCTGGCATGCTCCAGCGCGCCAACCACTCAGGAGTCCACCGGTCCGGTGCTTTCTCGGCGTAGAACTCAATCGTTGGTTTGCCTACATGAGGAGGCATGCTTGGGTTCGAGGTGTGCGCGCGAACCGCATCACCACCGCCCGCGATGGTCGCCGCTGTAGTCGAGCGAAGCTCGCCTTTGTCTAGGATTGAGAGGAGACCACCTTTGTTCAGCTGGTGGTAGTACGGGCCGTGTTTATAGCTTGGCGTTGTGCACAACCGCGCCCACAGGCTCTGTATCCTTGATGCCCTCATGACGCCTCCTAACCGCCCTCTAGAGAGAACAGGGGTTGATGCTACAGGAGATTGATGCGCACATGAGGATACACGAAAGGTCGCCAGTAATCGAGAGGATGCGCTTGTCAAGGCAGCTGGTCAGGGTGGTCAGACGATTCGTTGGGGAGGCGGACGCTTGGCGAGCTCCAACCAGCAGCCCCCGTTGTGCTCCACCTCGGCTCGGTTGGGCTTGCAGGCGCCTTCGCCTGGTCGCTGAAAGGCTTCGCCGGCAGGGGATGGGCGATGCCCGCTGGGCTCTCGTCGCCGGTATCCACCAGCGTGGGCGCACGGCTCTCCTCCACTGCCTGTACGGCCAACCCGCCGGCTTCGTGCTGCTCGCCCCGCTGGCTCTCGAGGTAGGCCCGCACGTTTCCATCCTCTTCATCACGCGAGCGAGCGCCTCGAACAACCCTGTCAGTAGCCCCAGCCCTCCCGAGGCTGGTGCCTGCTCCACCTCCAGCGCCACATAGGGGGAGGAAAAGCGCTTCCGCAGGTTGGGAGGGGTGGAGGACCGCACGGTGGACGTGCGCCTCATCGCCGCCACGCACCAGGACCTGGCCGAAGCGGTGCGGGCACATCGCTTCCGCGGAGACCTCTACTTCCGCATCACGGGCTCAACGGGAGCCACTGTCGTTCCCTCGACCGACGGCGAGTGCGAGATGCGGATGGCCGGGTCATCCACGCGCGTGCCGTCCCTCCTCAGGCGGGTGCCGAGGATGACCTGGAAGGGGGGCTCGTCGACGGTGGGCGCACCGCCGTAGGCCATGAAGTACTTCCCACTCCCGAAGACCACGTCCTGGTCGACCTCGCGGACGAACTCGCCACCCGAGAGCAGGAAGCCATCCGGCGTGGCCACCGTGCCATGGGGCCTCACGAGATTGCCCCGAATGGTGGTGGAGCCGCGGTCCGGGGCCAGCCGGCTCCAGGTGGCGAGCACCCACTGCCCGTCGTAGGCGAGGGCGGGAATGATGTCATCGCCAGGTCCGATGGAAAGGGGGAAGCCATCGGGGTCGGGCACGGAACCATCGAGCCTCACCCGCGTTCCGAAGATGTCCCGGGGGCCGTTGCGCGAGTCGCTCCACGCGACGAGGAAGCCCCGCTTCGTCCCGACCACGTCCATGAAGGTCTGGTCGCCGGGCGAATCCGACACGCGGATGCCGTCCGGATCGAGCACCCGCCCATCGGACCTCACACGGGAGGCGAGCAGCTTGAATCCGCCGAAGCGAGCGTCGCTCCAGACGACGAGGAAGTGGTTGTTGGTCCAGGCCGCCGAGATGCCGAACGAGGAGACAGCCTCCGCGGGAGACGAGATGGTGAGCTCCTGGGTGCCAAGGCCCGTGTCATCGGTCCTCAGGAGGGCGCCGCGGACACTCCCGGGGTCCGCGAAGTCGAGCCAGGCCACCAGGCACTGGCGCCACGCACAGGCGAGAGCGGGCGCTGGAGCCGGGCTGCCGAAGATGTCCGCGATGGGGAGGGGCGGGCTGTCCACCACCGTGCCATCGCGCTCCACCCGGACCAGGAACAGTGAGAACTGTCCCTGCCAGACGACGAGGAATTGTCCGCCATCGAAGGCGACGGCGGGGTCCCCAGCCTCGACCTCGGGGGCGGGATTGAGCCGGAGGGCCTCCGGGTCGAGCAGCCTGCCGTGCTTCGACACTCGCGCGGCGTAGAGCTGGCCGGGACGGCCCACGTCGCGCCAGACCACGAGGAACTGATTCCCATCCGAGGCCACCACGGACCCGGAGGCGAAGGACGGCTCGGACCAGGTGGGCGCGGGGCTCGGTCCGCCGCCGTCGTCCTGCATGGCGGAGACGGACTCCTCCCGCGCCTCTTCCTCCGGAGGCTCCGGTGCCACACCGCACGCGGCGAGCGCGAGCGCTCCCAATAACAAACACGTCCAGCCCCACCGCGAGGCCTGCGTCCTGGAATTCATCAGGCAACTCCTCTGTGTGAGGGCAAGCTCCGTCTCGCGAGACGCGGGAACAATGCCCCCCCCAGGTGATGCGCGAGCGCCTCCTGACGGACGGAGCCATCACCCTTCGGGAGACGTCACGCCCGCCTGCCCGGAGGGGGCTCCGGCGGGAGGGAAGGGATGTCAGAAGTCGACGTGCTTCTCGATGCTGAACGACTGCTCAGCCGCTGCCGCACGGGCCACCGGTTTCCCGGATCCGGTCCTCGATGCGGAGCTGCTCTCCCGGGCGTGGCGCACCGCGACGGGCGGGTGGGTCGTTCGCTCCTCTGCTCATGGTTTCGCTGCGAGTCGGTAGAAGTCCAGGCTCGCACCTGCATCGCCATCCATTGGGGATTCGTTGAGACAGAGCTAGAGCGAACCCTTTTCTCGCGGTGTTGGCTGCATCACCGGGGCAGGCGCACCTTCATGGCTCGCGAAGCCGTACGAGCCTCCAGGCGAGGGGCATCCCCAGGCCGGCGATGGCGGCCTTGAGCAGCCCACCGGGGAGAAAGGGCAGGAAGCCCTTGTGGAGGGCCGTGGAGAGGTCGAGTGGGGCCGCCACGCAGAGCCAGGGCACGCCGATGGCCAGGATGACGAGCTGGCCAGTGAGGAAGAGCGGGACGGCCTTCCACGGCAGCCTGTCGAAGCCGTACCGGGCCGCGAGACCCACGAGGAAGGCCGCGGGGATGAAGCCCACCAGGTAGCCGCCAGTCGGCCCGAACACCTGAGCCCAGCCGCTGGCCCCCTTGGAGTAGAACGGCAGCCCCACCGCTCCGAGCAGGACGTAGGCGAGCTGCCCTGCCATGCCCCGCACGGGCCCGAGCGCGGCGGCCGTGAGGACGACAGCGAGCGTCTGGCCCGTGATGGGCACCGGGGAGCCCGGCACCGCGATGGCGACCTGCGCGAGCAACGCGGTGAACAGCGCGGCGCCGAGCACGAGCGCCCCATCATGAATGCGCGTGCGTGCGAAGACGTCGGCCAGGACGCGAGGCGGTGGCGAACCGGTGCCCACGCTCAAGGCCGTCCCACCTGGGAGGAGTGCGAGCAGCGGGACGACGTGGAGGGGGGCGGAGACACGGAGCGATGCTCAGCGAGGTCGCGCTCCGATGCAAGACGCAGCCTCAACGTCGGTGAGTGGCCTTCCCTGTGAGCGCCGAGGACCTCCGCCGAGTGGAGACAGCTCCACGCGCCGGAGGTCCTCGTTCGCGTCACGGACGCGTCACCTCATGGCGGGGTGCGACTACCCGCCGTTGATGACGAACGGGAGGGAGGGTTCACGTCACGGGTTGAAGTAGGTGAGCGCCGGGGTCTCGAAATTGACTCCGTCCGAGGAGGACGTCACGAACAGCGGGAGAAGGGCACGGAGCGCTATTGAGGACGCTTCGTGTCGTCTGCCATCACATACTCACCTGACTCCAGTCGTTGGAGCAGCGCTTTGGTCCAGCGTGCCGTCGCGGCAATTCCTCCGCTCCACAGCTCGAGCAGGTCCTGGGTGTGTGGCGGTTGGTCGCGGTGGGGAAACATCGGAACCATCTTCTCCAATCCGACACTGATCTCCGTGGCTCGGCGATGCTGTTCTTTCAACAGGCGGATGACGTGTTGACGCGGCAGTGTCTGCATGAATGCGACCCCCGCCCCGAGCTCCTCCCACTCGATGCTCGACAATGCAGCGTCGAGGAGCTCACGAAACTCGGCTTCGCCCTCCTGGGTCAGCGCATAGAGCGTTCTGCCCGGCCCCTCGGTGCTCTCCTCCACGCCGGCGGCTCGGAGCTTCCCCTCCTTCGTGAGCTGCTTGAGCGCATGGTAGATGGATCCAGGCTTGACACGGGTCCAGGTGTCGACCCTCCAGGTGACGAGCTCGCGATGCACGGCATAGCCATGCGCCGCCCGTCCACGCATCTGAATGACGCCCAGCACGAGAAGTCTCACCACCGATATGGCCATCACCCGTCTCCTGTCGCCTGCGCGGCCCGCTCGCCAGCAGCGCGGTCTCCGAGCATGTCACTAGTCTAACTTGACTACTGGGGCCCGGGCGTTATAGGTGGCTGTACTCAAGTTTGAATACCGGAGGGAGCAGGGCTGCTCCCTCGCCGGGGTTTCGGGGAAGCAATCCGCCTTCGGGCGAGGTGATGTGGAAACGAGTGCGCATCAACCGGTGGCGCTCTCGAGCCAGGAGGTCACGCAAATGACTGAGGCGAGGTTGCATGACGGAAGCATCATCGAGTTTGAGGTCCACGGTGAGGGGCCAACCCTGCTGCTGCCGGTCAATCCGCGGCCGGTCGAAGGCCCGCGGGCCGAGCAGATGCGGAAGTACGGTGCCGATCCGGCCCTGGGCCACTCCCTCATCAAGGGCCTGAGCACCGCCTTTCGAGTGGTCGCCGTCGACTATGAGGGGCATATCCTGCGCACTCCGAAGCCGGACACGTTGACGCCGGTCAACGTCGTCACGGACCTCCTCTCCGTGGCCGATGCCGCGGGAGCGGAGCGATTCGCCTACTATGGGTACTCATGGCTTGCCATGATCGGGATGCAACTCGCCATCCGGACCGGCCGCCTGTCGGCACTCGTCATGGGCGGATTCCCGCCGCTCAACGGGCCCTACGCGGAAATGCTTCGGGTCACCACCGCGGCCCACGAGATGGCGAGCGCTGCTCAGAGCTCGCGGGAAGCGGATGACTCCGAATGGTCGTCCGTGGCTTTGTCGCGGGAGCAGACTCGGCAGTTTGTCACCCTCTATCAGGCGCTGCAGGGATTCGACGACAGGGCCGCCCAATCGCGGTTCACGTGTGCCCGCCTCTGCTTCGTGGGCTCGGCGGACGAGATGCGGTACGGCAAGAACTGGGGCGATGTCCACGTGAGCCTGGCGGGCCCGATCGTGAACGGACGAGCACAACTGGAAGAGCTCGGCTGGGATGTGCGAGTGCTCGAGGGGCTCAATCACATGCAGGCCATGCAGGCGACGCAGGTCGTGCCCATCATCCGTCCGTGGCTGGAGACCCGCATGGGCAGCGCGGGCCCGGCCGCTTCTCTGGCCCGGTGACACGGTTTCACGAACCAGGATTCGGTCTATTCGAGAATGGGCCAATGCAGAGCGGTGCCGGTCTCAAGGGGTGGAGCGCCCGCCGATCTCCGGGAAGCGTGCGTAGGCCCGTTTGAGCGCGTCCAGGTGGGCGGGGTTGTCCAGGTCGAGCGGCGCATCGGTGAGCCTGACAACCCACCCGCCCGTCGCGGTACGCCGTGAGCGCGAGAGCAGGTCCGCGTCGCGGGCGGGGTCCGGAAAGCCGATGGCCCGTGCGGCAGCATCCGACCAGTAGTTCAGCCACCCGAGGAAGTGCGGAATCTCAGGCGCGGGGATGTCCCATGGGAGTTTGAGCGAGGGCAGCCCTTTAGGCGGAACATGCGGATCATCCCCCGGGTGGCGAAACTGCTGCGCCACTGTCTCGGCCACCCCATCCGGATCCATGTGTCCCCAGATCGCGCGAGCGCCCTCCGCTACGGCTTCCAGCGCATCCACTGCCGCCGCAATACCTGCTTCGTCGTGTGGCAGCCTCGCGTGGACTTCAAAGTGTGGCGTCATGTCTGCGGCAAGGCCTCTCGCATTCTCCCATCCGGTAAGCGTCACGACGCGATTCTCGTCGTCATTGCAGAGGAACGGAAACCCGTTGTCTGTCCTGTCTGTCGCGACCCACTCATCACGGTGAGGCAATGCAATGAGGTCGTCCCTTTCAGAAGTCGTCCACCCCAGCCGCAAGCCGGGAACCGCGCGCTCCATTCCATGGACGATGGCAAGAGGGCGCCCATCGTCGTCCACAAGCGCAGGTGCGTAGACGGTAAGGTGTAAAGATTTTTGTATGGATGCCATCTCAGCACCAATCCATGACGACAACTTTGAGGGTGCGGTCTAGTTTGAACAACACGGCTTTGTGCGCGGCGCTTTTGACGCCGACGATGAAGTTATACCCACACTGTCTGGCGAGCCTGTCCTCGCGTTGTAATTCCGGCAACTTCACTCTAGCAAGAAAGTCCTGGGACCGAGACGAGTGCTTGTCGAAGTCATCCGTTTTGACGTCCCACAGCGTGCGCGTGGCCAGTTGCAGCGCGTCGAAGTTCTTCCCATTCACGAACACATCCCAACCGGGGAAGCTGTTGCTCGGCATCAGGTCGGCGCATTTGTTGTGCGGGTCATTTCCGCCCAAGTGCTTCACCGGAACGGGCTTGCATCTCGGGTCGTCTTCCTCCACGAGGACGGACGCGTGCTGCTTCTGCGGCGAGGGCTCCCGGGCCGCTGCTTTCGCCGGACGAGGCTGGGCCTCGAGTTCCACCATGCGCTGCCGCGAGGACTCCGAGACGTCCCGCAGCCGTGCCTCGAACTCCCGTTGAGCGTCGACCCAGGGCGGGCGGCGGTCGATCTCCGGCCCGGCGGTGCTGGAGGGATAGAGCAGGACGAGGACCGCGAGCAACGGGCCCACTCGGGGGAGCGCTTCAGCCAACGTCCCGGCGCGTCCAGCCTGGGCGAGGCCCTCGGCGCCCCTCGCCACCTCGGCGGCTTGCCCGCTCGTCCTCGCGACGCGGGAGAAGTGCTCGAAGGCGCGTTCCGCTGCGGTGAGCTTGCGGTCCAACTGTTCCCACTGATGCGGCTCGATGTCTTTGCGTGCCCGAGACAGTAGTGCCCTGGCCTTGTCCAGGTCCGCCTTTCCAATCCACGACCGTTCCGGTGTCGGCTCCATCGGCGCGGAAACGAGCCGGATGCGCGGGCCCGAAGTGGGAGTCGACGCGAAGGCGTGGGGACGTGGCATCGACCGCGGGGTGGGCGCGCTAGCGCAGGCGGTGAGCAGCAACAGGAGCGCGCTCCAAGTGCGCAAGCGCATCGTCACGCGCTTTCATCAAGCGAGGGGGCAGGCTCAAGTTAGAGGCTGCACACGGGGGAACGGCGTGGGACGGGACGGGAGGAGGGAACCCAAGGAAGATCAAGGCGATAGCAGGTAGCTGCGCGTCCTGTTGAGGGCTTTCTATCGCCCTGCCCACGGGTTCGAATCCCGTCGGGTGTTACTTCTTCGTCTGCTGGGCGCGCCGGGAGAAGCGGAGGATGGCGCGGAAGATGGCCTCCATGCCCTCCGGGTCCACTCCCAGCTCGGTGGCCCAGGCCCGGCGCGTGGCGATCACCGCATCTTCTCGGGCCGGGTCCGGTACCGGCGTGCCCGCCTGGGCCTTGGCGTGAAGGGCTCGCCTGGCCAGCTCGGCTCGCCGGGCCAGCAGTTCCACCAGGTCGTGGTCGAGCTGGTCGATGAGCTCGCGGGTCTCCTTGAGCTCCGGCAGCCCCGTTTCGAGCGCCGGCAATTCCATGCTTGGCGTGTCCGGCGTGGCGGCCTCGGGTGGTATCGCCTCGAGCTCCTGGTGAATGGCCTCGAGCGCATGAAGCAGGTGCCCGCGCGCCTCTCTCGCGAAGGGGTTCTCGTGCTGGATGGCGGTGAAGAGGTGCCCCGCGTCCGAGCGCACGGTCTCGATGGTGCGCGACAGCGCCTTGAAGCTCGCGGGCGCGAAGGGCACGTCCACTCCCGAGCCCGCGTCCACCATCCCCTTGGCCACGAAGAAGGTCAGCGCGTGCGTGTGCGCCATCACCCGGTCATGGCCCTCGGGCGTCTGCTCGATGATCTCGCAGCCCAGCCGCTCGTAGAAGGCGCGGGCCTCGCGGGCCGCCTCCGGGTAGAGCGGGTTGGGGCAGACCACGACGCGCAAGGGGCGCTCGGCCATGGCCAGGCTGAGCGGACCGAAGAGCGGATGGGTCCCCACCCACGGCACCCGGGTTCCGAGCACCTCGTTCATGGCCTGCACGGGCTTCACCTTCACGCTGCCCACGTCCAGCACGAGCTGCTCCGGGCGCAGGTGGGGGAGCATCGCCTCGAGCACCTCCCTCATCCTCGGAACCGGCACGGCCACCACGACTCGCGTGGCCCCGGTGAGCAGCTCTCGCATCGAGCCGGCTCGACGGGCCCCTGGGACGTCCGCCACCGGATCCAGCGCCCGGTAGTCGATGCCCGCCTCCTCCAACAGCGAGCCGAGCGCGCGGCCAAAGCGTCCGTATCCAATGATGGCGACCGTCATGACTCCCACTCTACCTGAGAGGGTCTAGCCGCGTTTCGTCTCCGGGACCTGGCTCAGCACCTGCATCGTGCCTCGCGTGACGCCGAACTGCTCGTGCACCGCCGCTCGCCGCACCGCCTCGGACGGCGGAATCCTTCCGGCCAGCAGCTCCTGGTAGGCCGTCAGCACGCGGGTGGCCTCCTCCCGGGACTCGCGGACGAACTCGACCCGGAAGCGCTTCACCCCGCGCGCCAGCAGCTTCGGCACCAGCGAGGCCGCGCTCTGTGCCTGCGCGTTGAACACCGTGTTGCGGCAACCCACGTCCACGATGACCGGGTGCTCCAGCCCGATGCGGTCCCTCAGTGAGATCTGGTGCTTCTCGCACGGCCGGCCGCAGCTCCGGTAGTCGCGCCCGCTCGAGAGCGTGTGCGAGTACACGCAGTGCTCCGTGTGGAACGTGGCGATGTGGTGGTGCAGCGCCACGGCGAAGCGGTGCGCCGGTACGTGCTCCAGCAGCGAGAAGAGCTGCGTCTCGTCCAGGTCGTGCGAGAAGGTGAGCGTGTCCAGCCCTATCCCCAGCAGGTACGCCGCCGTCACCGAGTTGGTCACGTTGAGCGAGAAGTCCCCGTGCAGCACCGGGCGCGGCTGGCCGGCGGGGCGCTCCAGGAAGTGCATCATCGCGCCCCAGTGGCGCACCAGCACCGCGTCCGGACGCAGCTTGTCCAGGCGCGCGTCGTAGCCCTCCTCGCCCGGCTTCTGCACTCGCACCGTGGCGATCGTCACGCGCAGCCCCGCAGCCCGCGCCCGCTCCACCGCGCGCTGCAGGCCCACCATCTCCATCCAGTCCAGCTCCACCTCGCGCAGGCCCGCCGCGATGACGGCCTCCAGCTGCGCGTCGTTGCGGCACAGCGGCAGCAGGCGCGGGGTGTCCTCGGCCGGCATCTCGGGCACGCGCTCCAGCAGCGAGGCGCGCACCTGCTCCAGCACCGGCTTCTCCTCCACCGTGCGCTTGGGGCCTCGTTCCACCGCCGCGGTCAGCTCGGCCACGAGGTCTCGGCGCAGGGCCTTGAGCTCGGAGACGGGCAGGTGCAGGCCCGGCGCCAGCTCCGTGCAGTCCAGCCGCGCCAGCGTGAAGGGCGTGCCTCCCATGGCGCCCAGCTTGTCGCGCAGCAGGGCCTCGTCCAGGCCCTTGCCCTTCGAGGGAGCGAGCGGCGTCTGGCCCGTGGCCGTGCTCTCGTGTCCCCAGGCGCTCGCGTGGAGGCGCAGCGGGGTGCCCTCGGCTCCGGAGACCTTCAGCGTGAGCGGGATGCGGCCCTCGGGCTCGCCGTGGGAGAGCAGGCTCTCCGTGTGGCGCGCCAGCGACGGGTCGCTGTTGAGCCACACGCGCTGGCCCGGTGCCACCCGTCCCAGGTCCGGTCCCGGGTGGCCGAAGCCCAGCACCCAGCCGTTGCCCTTGCGGTCCACGCGGAAGATGGGGCCTCCGGGCTCGTGCTTGTCCTCGGGGGCTCCCGCGTCGAAGACGACTCCCATGCCCGGACGCGGATCCACGGCCGCCGGTGTGGGCTCGTTGCCCGCGAGCGGAGAGGACACCTGTCCGTTGGGGGCCTCGGGGCGCGCTTCGCCCAGGCCGAGGCCTCCAGTCCACGGACGCTCATCCGGCGTGACGACGACCTCCTTGCCGGACACCGAGCGCACGCGGCCGAGGTACAGGCCCCGGTGCTTGGGGAAGCGGCCCTCGACGAGCGTCTGGTGGTCCGAGCCCGCGAGGAAGCCATTCGAGAAGCCGCGGCTGTACGTGAGGGACATGGCGGCCAGGTCCTTCTCGAGCTGGCGCTCATCCGGCTTGCCCTCGAGAATTCCTTCCACCCACCGCCGGTAGCCCTGCACCGTGGTCGTCACGTACTGCGGACCCTTCAGGCGGCCTTCAATCTTCAGGCTGTGGACGCCGATGTCGATCAGCTCGGGCACGGCGCGCACGCCGGCCAGGTCCTTGGGGCTGAGCAGGTACCTCACGTCGCCCAGATCGCGCGTCTGGTGGTCCACCACCAGGTCATACGGCAGGCGGCAGGACTGGGCGCACTGGCCCCGGTTCGCCGAGCGTCCGCCCCAGGCCTCGCTGGTGAGGCACTGGCCGCTCCAGGACATGCAGAGCGCGCCGTGGATGAAGACCTCCAGCTCCATGTCCGTCTGCCCGGCGAGCCGGCGAATCTCCGTGGTGGAGAGCTCGCGGGGGACGACGACGCGGGTGATGCCCAGGGCCCGGGCGAAGCGGATGCCCTCGGCGCTGGAGACGGTCATCTGCGTGGAGGCGTGCAGCTCCAGCTGGGGGCAGATGGCGCGCGCCAGCAGGGCGATGGCCGGGTCCTGGATGATGAGGGCATCCACGCCCGACTCGGCCACCCGGCGGAGGATGCGCTCCACCACGGGCAGCTCGGGCTCGAAGACGAGCGTGTTGAGCGTCACGTAGGCGCGCGCTCCGGCCCGGTGGACGACGGCCATCGTCTCGGGGAGGCGAGCGAGCGAGAAGTTGTCGGCGCGGGCGCGGGCATTGAAGCCCTCGTCCAGCCCGAAATAGACGGCGTCCGCTCCGCTGGCGAGCGCGGCGCGCAGGGATTCGAGGTCGCCCGCGGGGGCGAGGATTTCAGGACGGCGGGGAGGCATGCTGCCTCACATAACACGCCCCCACCGGCCCGGCGTCCCTCTCTGGCGGGGCTGTCCGGGGGAGCCCGCTTCCATGCCCGGCGGGGGCTCGGGGCCGGAATTCCGCGGAGTCTTGCGAGGGAGCCGTCCTGCTGCGACGCTCCTCCCATGGACCAGGCGATCGAGCGCGTCATCGCGCATCTCTCCCGTGCCCGCAGTGTGCTGTTCATCACGGGCGCTGGAATCTCAGCGGAGTCGGGTGTCCCCACCTACCGCGGCATCGGAGGGCTCTACAACGGCAAGACCACCGACGAGGGCCTGCCCATCGAGGTGGCGCTCTCGGGGAGCATGTTCCGGCGCCGGCCCGAGCTGACGTGGAATCACATCCACCAGATTGAGCGCGCCTGCCGGGGGGCGACCTTCAACCGCGCCCATGAAATCCTGGCGCGCTTCGAGGAGTGCTTCGAGCGCTGCTGGGTGCTCACGCAGAACGTCGACGGCTTCCACCGGGCGGCGGGCTCGAGGAACGTCATCGACATCCACGGTGACATCCACGAGCTGCGCTGCACGCAGTGCTCCTTCACCGAGCGCGTGGTGGATTACTCGAGCCTGGAGCCGTGTCCGAACTGCCCGCAATGTGGCGCGCTGCTGCGCCCCGAGGTCGTGCTCTTCGAGGAGATGCTGCCGCAGATGAAGGTGATGCGCCTCCAGCAGGAGCTCGCGACGGGCTTCGACGTGGTGTTCTCCATCGGGACCTCGAGCCTGTTCCCCTATATCGACGGGCCCGTGCTCGAGGCGATCGCGCGCAAGCGTCCGACCGTGGAGATCAACCCGGGGAGCACCGACCTGTCGGAGGTGGTCGACGTGAAGCTCCAGATGGGCGCGGTGGCCGCCTGCGAGGCCTTGTGGGCCGCGCGCGACCGGTGGATGCCTCAGCGCGGGTAGCGCTCGCGGACGAAGGCCTCCAGCCGATCGAAGGCGGTGGTGAGGATGTCCTCCGGGGGGAGGAAGACCACCCGGAAGTGGGTGGTGCCGGCCTTCTGCCCGAAGCCGCTGCCGTGGACGAACAGCACGCCCGTGGTGCGCAGCAGCGACAGGACGAAGTCCTCGTCGTTCAGCACGCCGGGCAGCTGGATGCGGGGCATGGCGTAGAACGCGGCGGCGGGCTCCACCACGGACAGGCCGGGGATGGCGTTGATGCGGCGCACCATCAGGTCGCGCCGGGAGCGCAGCCGCTTCATCATCTCCGGGATGTGGTCCTGCGGCCCGTCCAGCGCGGGCGCGATGGCGTACTGCTGCGGGGCCGGACCGCACAGCCGCGCATCCGCCAGCCGCATCACCGCGCTCTTGAGCTCCGGCATCAGGTGCGCGTTGTTGAAGACGAGCCATCCCACCCGCCAGCCACACGCCAGGTACGCCTTGGACATGCCGCTGAAGGTGATGATGGGCACGTCCGTCGCGAGCGACGCGGCGGGCACGTGCGGCTTGTCCTTGTCGTAGAGGAGCTTGTCGTAGATCTCATCCGACAGCACCACCAGCCCTCGCCGCCGGGCGATCTCCAGCAGGTCCTCCAGCACCTTCCGCTCGAGCACCGCGCCCGTGGGGTTGTTGGGGTTGCACAGCAGGATGGCGCGGGTGCCGGGCGTGCACAGCGCGTCGATCTCCTCCAGGTCCAGCGACCAGCCGTTCTCCTCGTCGAGCGAGTAGGGCACGCCCTGGGCGCTCAGCCTGGCCATGAGCGCGTTGTAGAGCGGGTAGCCGGGGCAGGGCAGGAGCACGCGCTCCCCGGGCTCCAGCAGCGCCGTGAGGGCCAGATCGAGCGCCTCGCTGGCCCCCGTGGAGACCACCACGTCCGCGGGCGTGACACCGGGGATGCCGTTGCGTTGGGCCTCTCGGGCGATGGCCTCGCGCGCCTCCGGGATTCCCGCCGAGGGTGCATAGCCGTTGTGCCCGTCCCGCATCGCCCGGTGGACCGCTTCGATCAGGTGCGGCGGGGTCCGGAAGTCGAACTTCAGCGGATCGCCGATGTTCAGGTAGAGGATCTCCCGTCCCTGCGCCTCCAGGCGGCTCGCTTCGGCCACGACGTTGCGGATGGCGTATCGGACATTCTCGATGTGCTTGGCAGGGCGGACCACGAAAGCCTCGGTGTTGGGCGGAGTCTTCCTTATCACCGCGGCTCGCGCTCCCTCCGGAGCCTCTCGTGGAGACCGACTCGGGTGGGTGGGTGGACTGTCCTGGACCAGGACAGGGGTGTCCTGGTTCGGGACACCGTTGCGCGTGCCTCCCAAAGGCTCGGAACTCCAACGGATTCATGTGGAACTGTCAGGGTTCTTTACATTCTCGATTCTTGAATGTGGAGCATTGACGCACCATGTCTGAAAAGCGGCCCTAATCATATCGAGGGGTTGGGCTCTGGCATGGAGCGTGCTCTAGGGAGCCCTACACCGTGACATGACCCGTCAACTCCTCCTCCTCTGACGGTTCGATGTGGTGCGCGGCGGGCGATCCTTTGCCAGAGGGAACGCCCGCCGCTGTTTTTTTGTTCGGGCGCACCCCCGGCGCGCCGTAGCTGACGCCCTTGTCATCTTCGCGTCAGCTTCGTGCCCGCTCGTGTCCCTAGAAGTCGTGGGCACATGGTTCCGAACGAACAACGCTCCCGTGGCTCCTGGGCCAGGAAGCTCGGTCTTCTCGCCGTCATCGTGCTCGCCGTCGCCGCTGTCTGGTGGTGGCTCGGCGGTACCTCGAAGCCACGCACGGCGGCGGGGCCGCCGACCGTCCCGGTGGTCGTGGAGCAGGTCTCCCGCCGCGACATTCCCCACCTCATTCGTGGCATCGGCACCGTCCAGTCGCTCCACAGTGTCGTGGTCCGTACACAGGTGGATGGCCTCCTCACCGAGCTCGCCTTCAAGGAAGGACAGCGGGTCAACCGGGGCGATCTGCTCGCCCGCATCGACGACCGCGCGATCGTCGCCGAGGTCGAGCAGGCCCGTGCCGAGAAGGCTCGCAACGAGGCGCAACTCCACGCCGCGCGGATCGACCTCGAGAGATACGGCAACCTCGTTCGTGACGAGGCGATCTCTCGCCAGGCGGTGGATCAACAGAAGGCCCAGGTCGCGCAGCTCGAGGCGACCCTGCGCGCCAATGAGGCGACCCTCGCCGCGGCCCAGGTCCGGCTGTCGTATACGCGCATCACCTCGCCGGTCACCGGGCGGGTCGGCCTGCGTCGCGTCGACCCCGGCAACGTCGTCCGCACGTCCGATGCCCAGGGGCTCGTCACCGTCACCCAGATCGATCCCATCGCGGTGGTCTTCTCCCTGCCCCAGGAGGAGCTTCCGCGGCTCCAGGCCCTGCTGCGAGAGCCGGCCGCCGCGCCCGTGACCGCGTTCGATCGCGCCGGAGGGGCCGTGCTGGCCGAGGGACGCCTGACGATGATCGACAACCAGATCGATCCCACGACGGGCACCATTCCCCTCAAGGCGGAGTTTCCCAATGCCGAGGGCACGCTCTGGCCGGGCCAGTTCGTCACTGTCGAGCTCAAGGCTGGCGAGAGCCAGGGCGCCACCGTCGTCTCGGCGCGCGCCGTCCAGCGGGGACTGCAGGGCTCGTTCGTGTTTCGTGTCGATGAGTCCAAGGCCACCGTCGTTCCCGTCACCGTGGCCTATGCGGACGATGAGCTCGCCGTCGTGACGTCGGGGGTGGCACCGGGCGACACGGTGGTCAGCGATGGGCACTCACGCCTCAAGGCGGGGAGCGCGGTGAAGATCTCCCCACCCGCTGGCGGGGCCGCCAAAGGAGCGTCCCGGTGATTCATTCCAATCGCGGCATCTCCAGTTGGTTCGTGGTCCGTCCGGTCGCCACGGCCCTGCTCACGGTGGGCATCCTCCTCCTCGGCTTCTTCGCCTACCCGCGCCTGCCGGTCGCTCCGCTCCCTGAGGCGGAGTTCCCGACGATCCAGATCAGCGCGAACCTGCCCGGCGCGAGCGCCGAGACCATGGCCTCCGCCGTGGCGACGCCCCTGGAGGTCCAGTTCAGCGCCATCCCCGGCATCACGGAGATGACGTCGACGAGCGCCCTCGGTACGACCTCCATCACCCTGCAGTTCGACCTCGAGAAGAGCATCGACACCGCGGCCCAGGAGGTACAGGCCGCGATCAACGCCGCCTCCGGCCGTCTCCCGTCGGAGATGCCGAACATGCCCACCTGGCGGAAGGTCAACCCGAACGACAGCCCCATCTTCGTCCTGCGCGTCCAGTCGGACCTGATGCCTCTCACCCAGCTCAGTGACATCGCGGAGACGCAGCTCGCACGGCAGCTCAGCCAGATCTCCGGTGTGGCGGAGATCAACCTGACCGGCCAGCAACGTCCCGCCCTGCGCATCCAGGCGTCGCCCGCGCGGCTGGCGTCCCAGGGACTGACGCTCGCGGACATTCGCACGGCGGTGCAGGCGGCGAGCGTCAACCAGGCGAAGGGCGCCCTCTTCGGTGATACCCGCGTCTCGACGCTCTCGACCAATGATCAGATCTTCCGCCCCGAGGACTATGACGACCTCATCGTCGCCTACCGCGACGGCGCGCCGGTCCGTCTCCGTGACGTCGCGCGGGTGAGCGCGGGCGCGGAGAACGACTACGTCCAGGCCTGGCAGAACGGCAAGCCAGGGCTCAACTTCATCATCCGCCGCCAGCCGGGTGCGAACATCGTCGAGACCGCCGACCGGATTCGAGAGGCCCTCCCTCGTCTCGCGGAGCAGCTCCCCGCGAGCGTCGAGATCGACATCCTCAATGATCGCACGCGGACGATCCGCTCCTCGCAGCACGAGGTCCAGCTCACCCTCGTCATCACGGTCGCCCTCGTGGTCCTGATCATGGGGCTCTTCCTGCGGCAGGTGTCGGCCACGCTCATCGTCGGCGCGGTGCTCCTGGTGGCCCTGGTCTCGACCTTCGCCGCGATGTACGTGCTCGGCTTCAGCTTGAACAACCTCACGCTGGTGGCGCTCGTCATCGCCGTGGGCTTCGTCGTGGACGACGCGATCGTCGTGGTGGAGAACATCCACCGGCATCTCGAGGCCGGGATGGACCAGCGGGAGGCGGCCCTCGCCGGCTCCGCGGAGATCGGCTTCACGGTCATGTCGATCAGCCTCTCGCTCATCGCTGCGTTCATCCCGCTGCTGTTCATGGGGGGCGTCGTCGGGCGCCTGTTCAGCGAGTTCGCGATGACGGTGACGGCGGCGATCCTCTTGTCGGTGGTGGCGTCGCTGACGCTCGCGCCGATGCTCGCGGCGCGGTTCATGAAGCCTCTGTCCCATGGCCATGACGGCTCGGGGGGTGGGTTCGCGAAGCGCCTCATCGACGCGTATGACCGGACCCTGAAGTGGGCGTTGGAGCATCAGCGGCTCACCCTGCTCGGCTTCGGGCTGGCACTGGCCGCCGCCGTCGCCAGCTATGTGTATGTCCCCAAGGGGTTCTTCCCGGTGCAGGATACGGCCTTCGTCCTGGGCACGACCCAGGCGGCGCAGGACATCTCGTACGAGGACATGATCGCCAAACACGCCGCGCTCGCGGAGATCGTCGCGCAGGATCCGGCGGTGCAGGAGTACGCGAACGCCGTGGGGGCCACGGGCGGCAGTCAGAGCACTTCCAGTGGCCGCTTCTGGATCGTCCTCAAGGATCGCTCGGACCGGGATGTCTCGGTCTCCGAGTTCATCGACCGGCTGCGGCCGAAGCTCGCCCAGGTGCCCGGCATCATGCTCTACCTCCGCGCGGCGCAGGACATCAACCTCGGTGGTGGCCCCGCTCGCGCGCAGTACACGTATGCGCTGAAGAGCAGCGACGGCGCCATGCTGTCCGAATGGGCGGAGACGCTCACGGCGAAGCTCGCCCAGCTCCCGCAGCTCCGCGACGTGTCGAACGACCAGCAGCTCGGCGCCAGCGTGACCCGTCTCACGATCGATCGGGCCGCGGCGGCTCGTTTCGGCATCTCGGCCCGCGATATCGACCAGGCGCTCTACGACGCCTTCGGGCAACGGCAGATCAACGAATACCAGACGGAGGTCAACCAGTACCGGGTGATCCTCGAGATCGACAAGCAGCAGCGAGGCACCTCGCAGAGCCTCGCCTACCTCTACATCCGGTCACCCCGGACGGGCGAGGTGGTGCCCCTCTCCGCGGTCGCGAAGCTCGAGCCCCTGACGACGGGACCCCTGTCCATCAGCCACAACGGCATGTTCCCGTCCGTGAACATCTCCTTCAACCTGGCGCCGGGTTCGGCGCTCGGAGATGCGGTCGCGGCCATCGAGCAGGCCGAGGCGGAGATCGGAATGCCCGCCGCGATCACCCGCAACTTCCAGGGCACCGCGCGCGGCTTCCAGGACTCCCTGGCGAGCCAGCCGTTCCTGATCCTCGCCGCGCTCCTCGCGGTCTACATCATCCTCGGCGTCCTCTATGAGAGCTTCGTGCACCCGCTGACGATCCTCTCGACCCTTCCCTCGGCGGGGCTCGGCGCGATCCTCCTCCTCTGGGTGATGGGGCACGACTTCTCGGTGATGGCGATGATTGGCATCGTGCTCCTCATTGGCATCGTGAAGAAGAACGGCATCCTCATGGTCGACTTCGCGCTCGACGCACAACGGACGCGTGGGTTGTCGCCTCGTGAGGCGGTCTATGAGGCCTGTCTGGTCCGCTTCCGGCCCATCATGATGACGACGCTCGCCGCGCTCCTCGGCGGCATTCCCCTCATGCTGGGCTTCGGCACCGGGGCCGAGCTCCGGCAGCCATTGGGTATCGCGATCGTGGGCGGCCTGCTCGTCAGCCAGGTCCTGACGCTCTATTCGACGCCCGTCGTGTACCTGGCGCTCGATCGTCTCTTCACGGAACTGCCCAAGCCCTCGGAACTGGAGGCGACGTGATGCGCCGGCCCCTGAGCTTCATTGCCCTGCTCGTTGTCACCAGCTGCGCGAGCTCGACCGCGCCGACGCTTCGTCCCTCCGAGCTCCAGGCGGAGTGGGAGGGGGCTCCCTCATCGGCTCCCAGCTCGCCAGTCGACGCGGCGTGGTGGCGGTCGTTCGGCGATCCGGTGCTCGATGAGCTGATCGCCATGGCCGAGCAGCGGAACCTGGATCTGCGCATCGCCGATGCGCGAATCCGCGAGGCACGCGCGCTGCGTGAGGGGTCGCGGGCAGTGCTCTTCCCCCAGCTCAACGGCACCGCGGGGATCAGCAGCGGCCGGACCGCGATGCTCAACGCGGAACGGACTGCCGCCACGGTCGGCGTCGAGGCCAGCTGGGAGGTCGACGTTTTCGGGCGTCTGCGCAACGAGGCTCGCGCCGCGGATGCGGTCTGGACCGCGACCGTGGCCGTGCGCGATGGGGTGCGGCTCGCGCTGGTCGCCGAGGTGGCACGGGCCTACCTGGAGTACCGCCTCTATCGCACCCAGCACACCATCGCCGAGGCGAACGCGAAGGCCGCGGAGGAGACGCTTCGGATCGCTCGGGCGCGGTTCGAGCAGGGGGTCTCCAGCCGCCTCGACGTCGAGCGCACCCTCACGGCCCTGGGTGAGACTCGCGCCCGCGTCGCGCAGATCGTGGAGCTCGCCGAGTCCTCGCGCCACCGCCTCGTCTTGCTTCTCGCCACGACTCCGGCTGAACTCGGGGGAGTGCTCCCCGAAACCGGCACCCTCCCGAGCGCGAGCGCGGTCGGCGTGCTCCTCGCGCCCACGGAAGTCATCAACCAGCGGCCCGATGTCCGCGCGGCGGAGGCCCAGCTGCTCGCGGCGGTCGCCCGGCGCGAGGCGGCGGAGGCCCTCCGTTATCCCCGCATCACCCTCGCGAGCATGCTCGGACTCCAGAGTGGCACCGAGGTGACCGCCTTCCTGTCGGGTGGCTCCCTGCTCTGGTCGCTCGGTGCGAACCTGCTCGCGCCCCTCCTCGACTTCGGACGCATTCGCGCCACGATCGACGCCGCGGACGCGAGACAGGAGCAGGCCTATCTGAGCTATGAGCTGACCGCGCGCGCCGGACTTCAGGAGGTCCAGACGGCGCTCATCCTCTACACCCAGGGAGAGAGCCGGCGGAGCGAGCTCGCCGCCGCCACCGAGTCGGCACGCAGGGCCGCCGGGCTCGCGCGCCGGCAGTACGCGGAGGGGACGCTTTCGTTGCTGGAGGTCCTCGACGCCGAGCGCACCCTCTACGCGCTCGAGCTGCAGGCGGTGCAGGCGACCGCGGATGTGTCGCTGCGCCTCGTACGCCTCTACCAGACCATGGGACTCATGCCCCCGAACCAGGAGACGGCATGAAGCTGCTCATCGTCGAGGACGAGGCGAAGACGGCCGAGTACCTGCATCGAGGCCTCAACGAGCAGGGGTATACGGTCGACGTGGCGCGGACCGGGCCGGACGGGCATGCCCTGGCCCTGTTGCACGACTATGACGTGATCGTCCTCGACGTGATGCTCCCGGAGATGGACGGCTTCGCCGTGCTCCGGGCCATTCGCATGCGCAAGCAGACGCCGGTGATCATGCTCACCGCGCGGGATCGGATCGATGACCGGGTCCATGGGCTCCGAGAAGGGGCGGATGACTACCTCGTCAAGCCGTTCTCCTTTCTCGAGCTCGTCGCGCGCTTGCAGGCGGTGACCCGTCGCGGTCGCGCGCAGGAGCCGACACAGCTGCGGATTGGTGACCTCGAGATCGATCTCCTCAGCCGGAAGGCCTACCGGGCCGGGAGCCGGCTCGAATTGACCGCGAAGGAGTTCGCCCTGCTCGCACTGCTTGCCCGGCGTGAAGGGCAGATCCTCTCGAAGACCATGATCGCCGAGCAGGTCTGGGACATGAACTTCGACAGCCATACGAACGTCGTCGAGGTCGCCATCAAGCGCCTGCGGGCCAAGGTCGACGGGCCCCATGAGCGCAAGCTCCTCCATACCATTCGCGGCATGGGGTACGTGCTCGAGGCGCGCGGCGACGAGGAGGCATCATGAAGGCATCCATCGCCACACGGCTGGCCGTGATGTTCGCGGTGGCCTCGCTCGGGGTCTTCTCGTTGGTGGGGTTCGCCCTGCGGCATGTGCTGCAGCGCGAGCTGGACCGCCACCAACTCAGCGAGGTGAACACCCGGCTCGAGTACGTGAGCATGACGGTCAACCGTCACGGCACCACGGAGGGGTGGAAGGTCGTGCGCTCGAAGCTCGACACGCTCACGCCCAGCGATGGCAGCGTGCGGTATTGGGTCCTGGGTCCCGACCCGCGATTCGAGTACGGCGACGCGCCGATGGTGCTCCGCGAACGGTTGCGTACCCAGGCGGATGGGCCGTTCGAGATCGAGTTGGAGGGCCGTGTGATGCGGGCGACCGTACGGTCCATCGCGCCGAAGGAGCAGCGTCCCGTGGTCATGCTCGTCACGGCGTTGGATTCGGCGAGGTTCCGCGACACGCTGGACGCCTTCGCCGGGGCGCTCGTCGCGCTCTGCCTCGCGGGGGCCGCGCTCGTCGTGCTGCTCGGCCATCGCATCGCCAAGGTCGGGCTCGCGCCGCTGAGCAGCCTGTCCCAGGAGGCCCAGTCCCTCAGCCCGCGCGACCTGTCGCAGCGGCTGCGGCTCTCGCCCCTGCCGCGTGAGCTCGCGGACCTGGTCTCCTCGTTCAACGGTGCGCTCGACCGGGTGGAGCGTGCGTATGCCCAGCTCGAGGGGTTCAACGCCGACGTGGCCCATGAGCTCCGCACACCGCTCGCGAACCTCATCGGCCAGACGCAGGTCGCGCTGGCGAAGGAGCGGACCGCGCCACAGCTCGAGGAGGTCCTGCTATCGAACCTCGAGGAGCTCGAGCGCCTGCGGGCGATCGTCAACGACATGCTCTTCCTCGCTCGTGCGGACCAGGGAGAGACGGCGCCCAACCGGGTCCCCGCCTCCGCGGCGGGGGAGGTCTCGAAGACGGTCGAGTTCCTCGAGGCCCTCATCGAGGACGCGGGGGTCTCGGTGCGAGTGGATGGGGATGCCCACGCGTCTTTCGAGCGCTCCCTGTTCCGGCGTGCCGCCAGCAACCTGCTCCTCAATGCCGTCGAGCACTCCGAGCGCGGCGCGGAGATCGTCGTGGCCATCGCGCAACAGGCGTCCGAGGTGCGCATCGCCGTGACGAACCCGGGTGAGCCCATTCCGGAGCAGCACCTGGGGCGGCTGTTCGATCGCTTCTACCGGGTCGACGGCTCGCGCCGGAACAGCCGGAACAACCACGGCCTCGGTCTGTCGATCGTGAAGGCCGTGGCCAAGATGCACGGCGGCACCGTCTTCGTGACGAGCACGGGAGGCCGCAACACGGTGGGGTTCACCCTCGCGGATGTCCCACCGATCACGGCTCCTCATCTCTGATGAATATTCCCTCTCCCCTCGGGAGAGGGGAAGGGGCTCAGGCCGGGTGCGGTGTCTGTCCATCTCCGCCCGGCGCCGTGGGCGGCGGTGTCCCGTGCTTGTGCCGCTTGAGCAGCTTCGTGCGCGCCAGTTCCACCAACGTGTACAGCACGGGGATGAAGATGAGGTTCACGAAGGTGGACAGCAGCATGCCGCCGAACACCGCCGTGCCCAGCGACTTGCGCGAGGCGGCGCCCGCGCCCGAGGCCAGCACCAGTGGCACCACGCCCAGCAGGAAGGCGAAGGACGTCATCAGGATGGGCCGCAGTCGCGTGTCCGCCGCCTGGATGGCCGCGTCCACCACGCTCTTGCCCTGGTGCCGCAGTTGCTCGGCGAACTCCACGATGAGCACCGCGTTCTTGCTGGACAGGCCCACGAGCATCACCAGACCCACCTGGCAGAAGACGTCATTGGCCAGCCCGCGCAGGTTCTGCAACCCCAGCGCTCCCAGGATGGCCACCGGCACGGCCAGCATGATGACGAAGGGCAGGGCGAAGCTCTCGTACTGCGCCGACAGCACCAGGAAGACGAAGATGATGCCCAGGCCGAAGATGAGCAGCACCTTGCCCGACGCCTGCTTCTGCTCGAGCGACAGGCCCGTCCACTCGAAGGTGTAGCCCGCGGGCAGCGCCTGGCGGGCGACGGCCTCCATGGCCTCCAGCGCCTGTCCCGTGCTGACGCCGGGCGCGCCCTGGCCGTTGATGGTGGCCGAGCGGAACAGGTTGTAGTGCTGGATGTTCTGCGCGGTGGTGACGGGCTCCACCTTCACCAGGCTCTCCAGCGGCACCATGTCGCCCTGGGCCGAGCGCACGTAGAAGGCGGAGATGTCCCTGGGCTCGTCTCGGAAGGGCGTGGCCGCCTGTACGTAGACGCGGTAGACGCGGTTGGCGAAGGTGAAGTCGTTCACGTACTGGCTGCCCATGTAGACCTGCAGCGTGGAGTAGAGCGTGTCCAGCGACACGCCGAGCGCCTTGGCCTTCTCCCGGTCCACCGACACGTTGAACAGTGGGGTGTTGGCCGTGAAGGAAGAGAAGACGCTGCGCAGGTCCGGTGACTGGTTGGCCCGTGCCGCGAGCTGCTGCGTGGCCGCCGCCAGCTCCTCCAGTGTGTGGTTGCCCGCCTGGTCCTCCAGGACGAACTCGAAGCCACCCACGCTGCCCACGCCGCGGATGGTGGGGGGCTGGAAGGCCAGCACCCGTGCTCCGGGGATGGCGGCGAACGGTCCTCGCAGCCGGTTCACCAGACCCGCCACGCTCTGCTCCGCTTCCTCGCGCTCTTCCCAGGGGGCGAGGTTGACGAAGAGGACGCCGTAGTTGGGGCCGGAGCCCAGCACCGAGAAGCCGCCCACGGTGAAGATGTCCTTCACCTCCTTCTGCTGGCGCAGCACCTCCTCGGCCTGGATGAGCACCCGCCGCGTGTAGTCCAGGGACGTGCCCTCCGGACCCTGGATGGCGACGATGAGGTAGCCCTGGTCCTCCTCGGGGATGAAGCCCGTGGGGGTGACGCGGTAGAGCACCGCGGTGATGCCCAGGAACACCACGAAGACGCCCAGCACCACCCACCGGGCGGTGGGCCCCAGCAGCTTGCCCAGGAAGCGCGCGTAGCCGCTCCGGAAGCGCTCCATGCCCTGGTCCACCCAGCGGAAGACGCGCCACTTCTGGCCCTCGTGGGGCCGCAGCAGCCGGGCGCACAGGGCGGGTGACAGCGTGAGGGCCACCAGGGCCGACAGGCTGATGGAGAAGGCGAGGGTGAGCGCGAACTGCCGGTAGATGGAGCCCGTGGTGCCCGGGAAGAAGGCCACCGGGACGAACACCGCGGAGAGCACCAGCGCGATCGCCACCAGCGCGCTCGCCACCTGCTTCATGCTCCGGTGGGTCGCCTCGCGCGCGTTCAGGTTCTCCTCCGCCATGAGGCGCTCGACGTTCTCGATGACCACGATGGCGTCGTCCACGACCAGACCCGTGGCCAGCGTCAGGCCGAACAGCGTCAGCGTGTTGATGGAGAAGCCGAACGCGCTCACGAAGGCGAAGGTGCCCACCAGCGACACCGGCAGCGTCGTGGCCACCACGAGCATGCTGCGCCAGCCGTGCAGGAAGATGAAGATGACGAGGACGACCAGCGCGATGGCCTCGAGCAGCGTGTGCAGCACCTCGTTGATGGACTCCTCCACCGCCTGCGTGGTGTCGAAGGCCCGCTCGTAGACCATGCCCGGCGGGAAGTTGGCCGAGAGCCGCTCCAGCTCGGCCACCACCCCCTCGCGCACGTCCAGCGCGTTGGAGCCGGGGAGCTGGAAGATGCCCAGGCCCACCGCGTCGCGGCCGTTGAAGCGCAGGAGTTGGTTGTAGTTCTCCGCCCCCAGCTCCACCCGGCCGATGTGCTTCACCTGCACCAGCGAGCCGTCCTCGCCGCGCTGCACCACGATGTCCCCGAACTGCTCCGGCGTGGAGAGCTGGCCGAGCACCTGCACGTTGATTTGATATGACTGTCCCTGGGGCGCGGGGGGCTGGCCCACCTGGCCCGCGGCCACCTGCACGTTCTGCTCGCGCAGGGCGTTCACCACGTCCTGCGCCGTGAGGCCCCGGCTCGACAGCTCCGTGGGGTCCAACCACAGCCGCATGGCGAAGCGGCGCTCGCCGAAGATGCGCACGTCGCCCACGCCCTGCACTCGCAGCAGCGCGTCGCGGATGTAGACGTCCGCGTAGTTGCTGAGGAAGCCCGTGTCGTAGCGCCCTTCCTTGTCATACAGACCGAAGGACATGAGCAGCTGCGACTGCGTCTTGTTGATGGTGATGCCCAGCGCGTTCACCTCGGCGGGCAGCCGCGCCGAGGCGGTGGCCACCCGGTTCTGCACGTCCACCGCGGCGACGTCCAGGTCCCGCTCCGGCTCGAAGGTGACGGTGATGCTGCTGGTGCCGTTGTTGCTGCTGGTGGAGGAGATGTAGCGCATGCCCTCCAGGCCGTTGAGCTGTCGCTCCAGCACCGTCGTCACCGCGCTCTCCACCACCTCGGCGGAGGCCCCGATGTAGTTGGCCGTCACCGTCACCTGGGGCGCGGCGAGGTTGGGGTACTGCTCGACCGGCAGGCTGGGAATGGAGATGGCTCCCACCAGCGTGATGAGGATGGAGATGACGCTGGCGAGGATGGGCCGGCGGATGAAGGTATCGGTGAACATGTGCTCTCACCTGCCTCCGTCCGGACCCGTGCCCGCGTCCCCGGTACCCCCAGGGCCCGCGCCGCCCGTGCCCGCGTCCGCGGCGCCGCCCACGCCCTGGCCCTCGCCCTGGGGCTGCCGCACTGGCTTGGGCTGGATGGGCTGGCCATCCCGGATGGCCTGCAGCGAGCCGACGATGACCTGCGTCCCTTCCTCCAGGCCCTCGAGGAGCTCGTAATGATTGTCCTGGAGCTCGCCCACGTTGATCGGCCGGCGCTGCGCGATGGTGGCACCCCCATCGGCCTGTGCCGCCACCATGGCGAAGAACTGGCTGCTCTGCTGCGTCACCGCGTAGGTGGGCAGCCGCAGCGACTCGCGCGTGTCGTACACCACCTGGACGTGCACCAACTGGCCCGGGCGCAGCCCCACCGTGTTGTCGAAGGCGGCCTTGAGCTCCACCAACTGCGTGCGCGTGTTGGGCGTGGGGGACACGAAGAAGACGGGGGCGCTCACCACCGGCCTGCCCTCGTCGTTCAGCACCTCCACCAGCGTGCTTCCCACCTCCACCTGCGCGGCGCGCTCCGGCGGCACCGCGATGGAGACCTCCAGCGCCTCGCCCTGGTTCACGCTCGTCAGCGCTGTCTGCGGGGTGACGTAATCGCCCACCTTCACGGGGATGTCGCCCACCACGCCCTCGAAGGGCGCCTGCACCCGGTAGAAGCCGAGCTCCACCTGCTCCGACCGGAGCTGGGCCTCCGCCGAGCGAGCACTGGCCTCGGCCGCCGTCGCCTGGGCCACCGCCTGCTCATAGTCCTGACGGCTCATGAGGCCCTCGCGCAGGAGTTGCTCGGCGCGCTCGCGGGTGTTCCGGGCGAACTCCCGCTGGGCCAGGGCAGATCTGCGTTGGGCCTGGGCGCTCTGCACGCTGGCCTGCTCGCGCCTCGGGTCCACCTCCAGCAGCGCCTGCCCCCGCTTCACCTGCTCGCCGGGCTTCACCGTGATGCGCTGCACGTACCCGGCCACCTGGGGATAGACGGTGATGCTGCGGCGGGAGATGAGCGTTCCCAGGTACTCCCCGGTGTCTCGCACCGGTCCCGGTCTCAGCTCCATCACCTCCACCGCCATCGGCTGTCCGGCCCCCGGCCCTCCGGGTCCTCCCTGCTGCGGGCCTTGTTTGCCATTGGAGCCCTGGCACCCGGCCAGCACGAGGGCCACCCACCACATCCCCCTCACTCCCTGCCTCACCAGTCGCATGCTGCCTCCGCGAGGAATGCCTCCATCCGCGCCTGGAACAACTGGAACTCACTCACCACCAGATTCAGCTCCGCCTGCCGCAGCGCCGCCGCGGACACCACCAGGTCCTGGCTCGTCCCGGCGCCCACCTCGAAGGCGCGGCGGGTGAGCCGGTCATTCTCCGCGGCGAGCTCGCGCGCCCGGGCGGCGATCTCCCGCTCCGCCCGCGCCACGTCCACCTCTCGCTGTGTCTGCGTCACCTCCACCGATGCCGCGCGCTGCCGCGACACCACCTCCTGGCGGATCGCTTCCTCCTGGGCCCGGGCCTGCTGCACGAGCGCCCCGCGCCCGCCGCCCGCGTAGAGGGGCACGGAGAGCACCGCGCCGATGTTCCACACGGGCACCCGCGCGAAGCCGGGATCCACCGTGAGGGCCAGCGCGGTGCTCTGCGCATCCAGCGTGGGCCAATACTGCGCCTGGGCCGCCGACACGTTGCGCTCGGCCGCTTCCAGGCGTGCGCGCGCCGCCGCCACGTCCGCCCGGGCCTCCACACCTTCCACCCTGCGGCACTCCTGCTGGCCGCGTTGCAGCAGCTCCTCCAGGGAGACGCCGCGCGAGAGTCCCACCGGCTGCTCCTGTCCCAGCACCAACCCCAGCGTATCCCGCGCCTGCCGCAGCGACTCGTCCCCGGACACCACCGCCAGGCGCGCCGACTCCGCGTCCTGTCGCAGGCGGATGACGTCCAGCTGGGTTCCCGCGCCCAGCTCCAGCCTCCGCTGGGCGAGCGCCAGCCGCTCCAGGGCCGAGCGCAGGTTGACGCGATTCACCTCGGAGAGCCGCTCGGAGGAAGCCACCCGCGCCAGCGCCCGGGCCAGGGCTCCGGTGAGCTGGCGCCGCGTTTCGTCCAGGGACAGCTCGGCGGCGCGGCGCGAGGCATTCGCCGAGCGCAGGGACTGGATGGCCCGCAGGTTGAACAAGGGCACGGCGGCCGTCAGGACGGCCGTGCCCAGCGGCGAGGTGGTCCCGCCCGTTGCTCCGGTGCCTCCGCCGATTCCCCCGCCGACTCCTCCTCCTCCAAGGACGGGCGTCGAGTCCGGGTCGAGCACGTTGTATTGGACGGAGACCGAGCCATTGAGGGCGGGCAGCAGTCCGGCGAGTGCCGCGCGCCGCTGGCCCGCGGCGGCCTCCACCTGGGCCAGCGCGACGCGCAGGTCCGTGGAGCGTTGGCGAAGCAACTCGAACGCCTCATCCCAGGAGCCCACCTGCACCGGCGCGGGTGGGAGGGACGCCAGCAACAGGTCGGAGACCTCGGGTTGGAAGGGCTGGATGGCGGTGGGAGGTTCCGCTTGGGCCAGCGTCGCTCCAGCGGGAGTGCTGGCATTCCAGAGCTGGGCTGTGAGCAGGAGGGCGATCATGGGCAGGCAGCCCACAGTGGTGCTCGCCCCGTTCGTTTGCCTTCTAAATGAGTACGCCCATGACACAGCAAGACATTGGAAGTGCTCTCCAACGAGCACTCTCAACAGCCGAGAGTGGGACGGGCACGGTTGGACGGGGGAGTTGCCCGAAAGCGAGCACTCCGGACTTCACACTTCGGACTTCAGGAGGAGGAGGCCGTCCGCTCCGGCTCCTTCGACGGCAGGGGTTGGCCGAGGCAGTCGGTGCCCGGAGCGGGCGCGCGGGTGGAGCGGGGCCGGTACTCCCAATGCCACGGCTCCGAGGGCACCGTGCGCCGGAAGCCATGAAGGCACGCGTTGGCCTCGAGCCACCGATAGGTGGGGGTGTCCTCGTCCCCCACGACGATGTCCACCGCGAGGCCTCGCTGGTGGTTGGAGCGGCCGGGGCGCGCCGCCTGGGGGCCGAGGCCCATGCGATAGCGCTCGTACAGCAGGCGTTGCTGCCGGCGGGTGCGGTAGCCGCTGTTCACCCAGAGCCGGATGCCCTCGGCGCGGGCCGCCGTGGACATCCGCAGGAAGGCGGCCGCGGCGTCACGGCGCAGCGACTCGCCGCCCGGGAGGGTGACGAGCTGCTTCGACGGGGGCTTGGTCCGTTTGCGTTTCGGCTGTGCACCGGGCGAGAGGCCAGGCATGAGCAGGCACACGAGAGCGAGCAGGAGGCTCCAGCGGAGCCGCGGGAACGGCATGGGCAGTTCCTGTCGAGGGGGCAGGACAGGGTGCTCTCACATTCATTCCCGAAATGCGAGCAGGCCGCCAGGCAGGCGCCGAGCGGTCCGCTGGCTTCGAACGGGAGGGACCGGGTGGGGCTGAGTGGCTCGTCCGTTCGCCTGCCCCGTGACGTTACTTGGGTGTACGGTTTACAGCGTTCTGCCTCTTCCCTGGAGACCCGCCCATGAGTGGCCGCCCCAACTTGATGACACCCGAGCTGAAGGCGAACCCCTTTCATCTGTACGCGGAGCTGCGCCGCAATGCTCCCGTGAGCCAGGTGGACCCGGGTGGCATGTGGGCCGTCGCTCGCTACGAGGAGGGGATGTTCGTGCTCAAGAACCCGCGGCTCTTCTCCTCGGCGGGTTTCGGGCTGGCGACCAACCCACCGTGGCTGGGCGGCAACCCCGCGTCGCGGTCGATCAGCGCGATGGATCCTCCCCAGCACGGGCGGCTGCGGACGCTCATCAACCCCGCCTTCACTTCCGCGGCGGTCAACCGGATGGAGCCGCGCGTGCGCGCCTTCGCCCGGGAGGTCGTCGCCCGGCTGCCCCTGGGGAGCCCGGTGGACATGGTCCCGGCCTTCGCGCTGCCCGTGCCCGCGTTCGTGCTCGGCAACCTGCTGGGGCTGGACGCCTCACTGCACTCTCAGCTCAAGCACTGGGCGGACCAGCTCACCAGCGTCACCGCCATCCGTCCGGATGAGACCGAGCGCCAGGAGCCGGTGCGTCGGGCCGTCGCGGACGTGAAGCGCTACTTCGGCGAGGTGGTGGAGCACCGCCGGCGCGAGCCCGGCGAGGACCTGGTGAGCGACCTGCTCCGGGCCCGGGTGGAGGGCGAGGCCCTCACGGACGATGAAATCATGGCCTTCCTGTTCCTGATGCTGCTGGGCGGGCTGGAGACGACGGTGCAACTGCTGGGGTTGTGCGTCCTGGCGCTGATGGAGCACCCGGACGTGATGGCGCGGGTGCGCGCGGATCGCTCGCTCATCCCCCGCTTCGTCGAGGAGGTGCTGCGCACCGGTGCACCGGGCCACGGGCTGCTGCGGGTGACCACGGAGGAGGTGGAGTTGGGGGGCGTCCGCCTGCCCAAGGGGGCGCCGGTGGTGGTGCTGCTGGGCTCGCTCTGCCGGGACGAGGCGTTGTTCCCGAACGGAGATCGCTTCGACATCGACCGGCCCGCCTCGCAGCTGCCCTTCGGCCATGGCCCGCACTTCTGCATCGGTGCGCTGCTCGCGCGGATGGAGGCGCGGCTGGCCGTGGAGGCGCTGCTGGAGCGGTGCGGTGGGGTATCGCCGGGGTCGGAGCCGGTGGTGTGGCACCGCTCGATGGTGGTGCGCGGGCCCTCGTCGATTCCCGCGGTGCTGCACCCGTGATGAAATCATGATGAAGAGCGTGTCCCCGCATGATGCTCGGCGCGCGGGTGCTGCTGGATGATGGCCAGGTCTCGTTGATGGAGGTGGCCTCGCAATGACTCGCACTCCCCGCACCGTCTCCCGCTGGAGTCTCTGGCCGGACAGGAAGGACGTGGCGGAGGCCTCCAGCCTGGGCGCCATGGATGGTCCGGCGGCGCTCGCCGCCAGTGCGGCCCTCCGGGAAGTCATCCAGTCGTTCGGCCCCCAGAGTGACGTCTTCGCCCAATGCTCGAGCCCCGCGGAGGCGCTGGACGTCCGGGTCTTCAAGTGGCGCGAGCTGTACTACGTCACCGTGGACGAGCGGTTCGACAGGTGTGGGGGAGCGAGGACCCGGTTTCCAGGCTGGTTCGAGTCCTACGCCGTGTCTCCCGCTGGCGAGGTGCTCGCGCGTCGCGGCGACAGCCGTTGAGCGTCCTTGGAGGGGACCTGCCGGGCTCGGGCCCGGGGGGGATGTTGACAGCGACAACTTTGGTGTTTACGTTGTCAACATCAGGCGCGGCGGTGACACGTGCGCGCGCTCCACCGAGGTGGTTCGTGAATGAAGAGCTGATCCTGAAGGTGCTGAACGTTCCGGTGCTGCTGGGCTGGCTGTCGATGGTGCTGGCGCCCCGGGCGCGCGTGACGCGGTGGTTCTTGGAGAGCGACGTGCTGCCCCTGGGCATCGGGGTGCTGTACCTGGCGCTGGTCGCGCCCCACCTGCCGGGCCTGCTGCGTGAGTTCGACACGCTGGCGCACATCGACGTGGCGCTCCATCGCCCCGGAATGCTGCTGGCGGGGTGGATCCACTACCTCGCGTTCGACTTCCTGGTGGGCAGGGTGGTGCTCGCGGATGCCCAGCGCCGGGGCATCCCGCATCTGCTCATCGTGCCGTGCCTGTTGATGACCTTCATGCTGGGACCGGTGGGCTACCTGGCCTACGCGGTCGTCCGGTTGGTGTCGCGCCGCTTCCGCTCGGCCGTGGCCCCGCTCCCCGTTCCCGGCACCTGAGCTCCGTTTCCCTCCTCGCCATTCCTGGAGAACCCCATGTCCAAGACCTCCGCCTCGTCCTCGCCGCGCGCCCTCTGGAGTCGAGCCTGGGCCCTCTCGCCGGCCCTCGCCCTCGGCACCGGGGTGATGCTCCTCGGTGCCCTGCTCTCCGCGGCCGGGCTCGTCCTCGACTCGCGCCAGTTGTTGGGCGAGTCCCTCTGGCTGAAGCCGCTGAAGTTCTACGTCTCGCTGGCCCTCTACAACGCCACCGTCCTGTACTTCCTCGGCTTCCTTCACGAGCGCCAGCGGTTCGTGCGCGTCGTGGGCAACATCCTGTCCGTGTGCGGCGCGCTCGAGATGGTGGCCATCACGCTCCAGGCGGCGCGCGGGGTGCGCAGCCACTTCAATATCGCGACGCCGTTCGACGCCGCCGTCTTCTCGAGCATGGGGATCGTCATCACGGTGCTGTGGGGGACGATGATGGTGCTCGCCTTCGTGCTGCTGCGGACGAAGCTCGAGGATCGCCCCCTGGCCTCGGCGCTGCGCGTGGGGCTGGTGGTGGGGGTGTTGGGGGCGGGGCTGGGGTACTTCATGACGTCGCCGCGCGCCGAGCAGGTCGCGAGCATGAAGGACGGCGCGCCGGTGGAGTCGGGCTCGCACACCTTCGGTGGGAAGGATGGGGGCCCGGGCCTGCCGCTCGTCGGCTGGAGCACCACGGCGGGAGACATGCGGCCGGCGCACTTCCTCGGGCTGCACGGCATGCAGGTGCTGCCCGTGCTCGCGGTGCTGCTCGCGCGGCGGCGGTCCCTGTCCGAGTCCCGTCGCCTGGCCCTGGTCCGGGCCGCGGGGGTGGCCTACGTGGGCCTGACGGGGGTGCTCGCGCTCCAGGCCCTGCGCGGCCTGCCCCTCCTCCAGTGGGACGCGACCGGTATCGCGAGCCTGGCGGTGGTGGCCCTGGCGAGCCTCGCCACGTTCGCGGCGAGCCCCGCGCGCAAGCTCGTGCTGGGGGCTCAGCCCACCTGACGCAGTGCCGTGCGGCCGGCCTGCACCTGTTCACGGACCGCGTCGATCAACAGGTCCGAGCGCAGGGGCCCGGAGAGGAAGGCCCGCGCACCCAGGGCCCGCGCCCGCTCCTCGTCACGCACCCGGCCCGCCAGCAGCAGCCGCGCCCGGAGCCCCCGCCGCTTCACGCTCTCCACCGACTGCAGCGGTGCCAGGACCACCGCGCACTCGCTCGCGTTCCGCACGTCCTCGGTGCGAGCCACCCGCGTCCGCAGCCCCTCGTCCTCCAGCAGCTTCAACAATCCACGGGTCGCCTTGACGCCCCAGCCGTACACCCAGACGTCCGGTGCGGGCTCCACCTCGGGCCTCGAGGCCAGCGAGGGCCTGGACGCCACCTCCACCCGCGGCATCTCCGGCTCGGTGGGACGGGCATGGGTCGGGAGCTCCTCCGTCAGCGGCGTCATCACGGGCAGGCCACCCTGCTCGACGGTGGAGGCCAGGACACCGCCCTGCACCATCATCAGGTACTCGGCGCGATCCGTCACCAGCGGCAGGTGTTCATCCGCCTCGGGGAGGGGAATCGGCTCCACCGGGCGCCGCGCGCCGATCAGATGGGGGTAGTAGAGCCGCTCGAGGGCCTGGGAGATGGCGGCATCGGTCGCCAGCAGCGTCACCACCCGCGCCTTGCCGGTCACGTGCGCCACCTCATCCATGGACGGGAGATGGGCCGGGGCCGCGGTGGCCACCACCAACACCGAGTCGCGAGGTCCCTCCAGCCGGAGGGGGATGACCCGGTAGGCTTCCGCCACCTGCACGGGCAGCACGTCCACCAGCCGGGGATCCAACAGCTCCGCGTCCAGATCCACCGTCGGGAGTTGCACCTGACTGGCCAGGACGTCGAGCACCTGGTGCGCGGTGCAGAAGCCCATGTCCACCACCACCTGCCCCAGGGGCACGCCCCACTTGTTGTGGATTCCCAGCGCCGCACGCAGCTGCAGCTCGTCCAGGAGTCCGTTCTCCCGAAGCAGGTCACCCAGTCGTTTCTTCCGCATCGTCGCGCCCTCTGGAGGTGTGCTCCGTCCCATTGCGCGCGGCGTGCCAGGCCTGGAGGGCCCCAGAGCGCCAGAAATCTCCCTGTTTTCAGTGGGTTGGCTCGGCCAGGAGCACGAGCGGGGCGGTGACGGGACTCACCACCTGGTGACGGGGGTCACCACCGGCCCGAGCCCGCAAAGCCGAAGGGCCGGCCCCGCTTGAAGCGGAGGACCGGCCCCGAGGACTCCAGGCACTCTCGCGAGCTCGCGAGGATTAGGCGGCGTAGCGCGCGGCCAGGGCTTCGGCCTGAGCGGAGGAGAACACCTCCTGCAGGTTGTGCGTGACGCTCGCGCCGACATCCTTGTTGGCGAACGCGCCGACCTTCTCCGCGGTCTGCTTCACCGCCTCGGCGAAGTCGGCCAGCTGGCTGACCTTGGGGGCCAGCTTCTTGGCGAACTCGAAGATGGAGCCGAGGTTGCCCTTGGAGATCAGCGACAGGGCACCGTCGATGGCCTTCTCCGCGAAGGGCTTGATCATGTTGCCCAGGTTGAACGGGAGCTTGTCCAGCAGACCGCCCGCGGCCTGCTTCACGAATCCGCTCAGGGCCTCCTGGGGGGACTGGAGGATCTTCACGGCCTTGCCCGCGATATCCGCCACCTTGCCCGCGAACTCACCGACCTTCTTCGCCGCGTTGCTGATCGCGTTGGTGATGCCCTTGATGAAACCCATGACAGACCTCTTTGTGCTGGAGAGAGAGAAGTGGACGCCCGTGTTGCTCGAGGCTTCAGAAGGATTCTCGGGGGAGGCGAATAAAGGTTGCGTGATCCCGATTTTTTCGTGCCCCCCTTCCGAAGGGCTAGCCGCGGGGGACGCTGCTCTTCTTGATCTGGTCCATCAAATCCTGGCGCGTGGAGGCATCCTCGGGCGCGGAGGGGACGACGCCGTTGGCGGGCACCTCGGTGACGGGACCCTTCCGGCCGGCGGCCCCGGCGGCGTCGAAGCCCGACTTGCGGTACTGGGAGCCCGGCTCCAGGTCTCCGCTGACGACGGCGGCGAACAGATCATGGACGCCCTTCTCGTCCATGGGCTCATAGCCGGTGGCGCGCAGGTCGGCCTCGTCGGCCACTTCGAACACCGGCTTCTTCTCCGGGTGCTGGAGGTAGTCGAGGACCTTCTCCACGTAGGCCGGCAGCTCCATGTTGACGGCCTTGGCGATGCGCGCGGTGTCAGGATCCTTCATCAGCTCCGCGCGGATCTCCTCGATGGGGCGCTTGAGGGCACGCTTCTTTCCGGAAGTCTCCTGCGACATGTCTTTACGCTCCCCCTTGAACAGGGCGGTCGGATGGATGCGGACAGTCTAGCCAGAAACTTCCGGAACGCGAAAAGAGGGGGATTCGCGTTGTCCCGGAACCCGCGCGCGCTGTGAGCACGCGGGCCCGGGGTGTTGCACGGCGGCGCGAGGAGCAGCGTCGCCGGAGGGGGCTCACGGCGTGCCGTTCACGTTCGCGGGGCCATACACCCCGTCGTAATTGCCGGAGACGCTCCGGATGAACGTGTTGGCCTCGACCTCGAAGGACTGCGCGGTGGGGTAGCCCTCCGCGTCCAACTTCCCGGAGAAGGGAACGCTCTCGTTCATCTGGATCATGAAGGTGGGGCCCCACATGTGCATGTTGCTGAACTGGACGAAGCCCTCCGGAGTGGCCCTCAGGGAGAAGGAGAACGGCACGTCCCTCATGGACGCGGCGACGCGCTCCAGCAGCGCGGAGGGAGCCCCCCCGAACTGGAGGGTGAGGGGGGGGTGGGCATCCACCGACAACTCCTTCCACGACGACCAGTTGTTCTTGTTGAGCGTGGCCGACTCGAAGCTGATGACGAAGGGGATGCTCTGGCCCACCAGCTCATCGAAGACGCTCGGCCCACTGGTCGGGTCCTCGCGCTGGGTGAAGTGGAGGGTCCCGGAGAGCCAACCCCCGTTGTCCACCTTGATGCCCACGCTCGCGTCGCCATTCCCGGGCACCTTGAACAGGAAGCGAACCTCGGTCAGCTCCTCCTTGGTCACGGAGAACGGCAGGGGGTTGGGAGAGATCATCTGCGCGGGCACGGGAGTCCCGGGCGCGTCCGTGCTCTCCAGGTGCCAGGGGCCCTTGAGCTCGATGGTGTAGGAACCGGCCAGCAGCGTCGTGTGCACCATCTCCGCCGACGTGTCCGTGAGGGTGACCGTCTGCGGCCCGGTGATGTCGAACGTCGCCCCCACCAGCCGGTAGAGCTTGCCATCCGGAGACGGCGAGACCAGCGGAAGCCGCAGCGTGCCCGCCGCCTGCTGCTCCACGTCCATCACTCCGCTCTGCCCACCACAAGCCACCACCAGGAGTGCGAGGACATACGCCCCGGTATTCCAAAGTCGCACGAATATTCCTTTGAGGAAGGAATCTCGTACCCTATAGAGGCGGTCAGATTCTTGTCAAATGAGAGGGGGCCGCCCTCTCGGGGCGTTCCGCGGCCACACGCGATGTTCTGGTGCTCCCTCCGGATTTACAGCACAAGGCGCGGAGGAGATCCTCGTGAGTCAGCTCGTTGGACTGCTCGCCGCCAGCCTCATCCTCGGAGCCATCGCCCGGCGCAGCGGCCGCTTCCCGGAGCAGACGGCGCTGGCGCTCAACGCCTACGTCCTCAACGTGGCGCTGCCCGCGCTGGTGCTGCGCTCGGTGCACCGGCTGACGCTCGTCCCCGAACTGCTCGTCGCCGCCGTCACGCCCTGGCTCGTCTTCGGCGGCGCGTGGCTCTTCTTCCGCGCGGTGGGCCCGCGGTTGGGCTTCACGCCCCAGACGGTGGCGGCGCTCGTCCTCACCGGTGGGTTGAGCAACACCGCGTTCGTGGGCCTGCCGCTCATCGAGGGTCTCATGGGCCGCGAGGGGCTGCAGGTGGCGGTGGTCATTGATCAGCTCGGCTCGTTCCTCGCGTTGGGGACGGTGGCCACGCTGTTCGCCGCGCGCGCCGCCGCGAAGGATGCCCGGCCGAAGACGCTGCTGAAGAAGGTGCTGGGCTTTCCCCCCTTCATCGCGCTGGTGATCGCCTTCCTCCTGCACCCGTGGAACTGGCCCGCCTGGGTGGACGTGGTGCTCGGCCGGCTGGGAGACCTGCTCACCCCGCTCGCGCTCTTCTCGGTGGGCTTCCAGCTCCGGTTCTCACAGGTGAAGGGCCGGGTGCGCGCGCTCGTGCTGGGACTTGGCTACAAGCTGGCGCTCGCTCCACTCACCATCGCGCTGTTGCTGCTGGCGGTGCCCGGCATGAGCCGTCTCACCTTCGACGTCTCCGTGCTCCAGGCCGCCATGGCTCCCATGGTCACTGGAGCCATCCTCGCCGCGGACAACGGCCTGGACCCCGAGCTCTCCGCCCTCATGGTGGGGCTGGGCATTCCCCTGTCGTTCGCCACGGTGCCTTGCGCCCTGTGGCTCCTGCATTGAGTGCTGGCGGGGGTTCAACGAGTATCCGCTCCGAGGGACGCGCGGCTCCGTGAGGAGGGGCCCGGCTCGGAGCTTCCTGCTGCCTACGCGAACGCCTTCGTGGCGTAGGAGATCTCCAGTCCTCCCCTGTGCATGCGCAGCCGCGTGCGCGACAGCCAGTGGCAGTGAGGGCAGTAGCTGTGCGAGCCACTTCCCGGCGTACTGCGGATGGTGACCGCGCCACCACACAGCACGCAGCCCTCGGGCAGAGTGAATTCGGAAACGGTGTCACCCGTGTTCTTCTCGGTCGATGCGTTCATGCCCCTTCACGTAACGCAGCAATCCGCGCCCACAAGTCGCCGGGCCTGCTTTTCGTGCACCCTCGGAGGGCAGGCAGGCAGGCGGGCCTGTAGCTCCTCCCGTCCCTCGCCCCCTTGTTCACGGCCACACACCGCAACCCGTCGTGTTCAGGCGTTCCCGTTGGCACGCCGCTTTCAAGGGAGACGGCGTTCCAGGAGGGGAAGGGTGGGTATGGAGATCTCTCGAATCACGCTTCGCCGACATCGGAAGAGCTGGGGCGTGGAGGTGACCCTCGGGGAAGGAGAGGTACGGCGCTATCGCTACGGCAGTGAGGCGCAGGCACGCTACTTCGCGGCCGTCTTCGAGCTCGGACCGCGTTGGCTGCCTCCGGTGTCGCGGCGGAGCCAGCGGCGCTCCCGGGCCGGGGGCCCCTCCGTCGAGCGGGCAGCGAGCGGGCCCGCGTAGCTCACCCGGGGCCCGGGCATCCTCCGGCCCCGCGTGGGGGTTCCGGAGAGGCTTCGCACCTGCTAGGAGTCACGTCTCATGAGCAAGAGCAACTACACGCCCCGGCCCAATCGCGAGCCCATCACCCGTGAGTCGGATCCGGCCGGCCGCTGGTCCTCGAAGTTCCCGGACATGATTGGCTACAAGAGCCAGGGCGGCGGCATGGTGCCCGCCGACTATGGTTGGAACACCAACCCCAAGCAGTGGCAGGAGGAGATGACGCCGGAGACGCTCGCCACCGAGTACCGGAACCTGGTGATTCCGCGCCTCCCCGTGACCGCTGCCGCTCCCGCGCTGCCCGAGAGCGCCAAGCCCGAGTCCAAGTAGTCAGCCCTCCCCGTGGCGTTTGTCGCAGTGCGGCGTCACGGAGGAGTGACAGCGGGGAGTTGGATGGGAAGTGTGGGCGTGTGTTCAGTCCGTGCAGCCAGGCTTGCACCGCGACGCGCCGCCCACCCCCCTCGGCTTGATGCGGCCGTGAAAACCATGTAGCCCGGCGGCCGATGTCCGCACTCGCCCCTTCCTCCCCTGAGCACCCCGTGGGGTCTCCTCCCCAGGTCTCGTTCGACAACACGGCCATCGCCTTCGCCACCAAGAGCGATGCGCAGATGCGCAAGGCACACCTGCTCTTCTCCTCGTTGGAGCAGCCGTTGCTGGTGCGCGCCGGCATTCCCCTGTCGGCCTGGCTGCTGCGCATCGGCTTTCCCGGTGTCCGGTTGGTCGTGAAGCACACCGTCTTCGAGCACTTCTGCGGAGGCGAGAGCATTCAGGAGTGCGATGCGGCCATCGAGATGCTGGGACGTTTTGGGGTCCAATCGATTCTCGATTACAGCGTGGAGGGGGAGAAGTCCGAGGCCGGCTTCGATGCCACCACGCGCGAGACGCTCGCCACCATCGAGTGGGCGGCGACCCATCCGCACATTCCCTTCAGCGTCTTCAAGGTGACGGGCCTGGCGCGCTTCGGCCTGCTGGAGAAGCTCGGTGCGCGCGAGTCGCTCAGCGCCGACGAGCAGGCCGAATGGGAGCGGGTGCGCGAGCGCGTGCTGCGCATCTGCCAGCGCGCCCATGAGCTGGGCGTGCGCATCTTCATCGACGGCGAGGAGACGTGGATCCAGGACGTCATCGACGGCCTGGGAGAGGAGATGATGGCCCGCTTCAACCGGGAGCGGCCCCTCGTCTACAACACCTACCAGATGTACCGGACCGCGAGCCTGGGCAACCTGCGCGCGGCGCTGGAGCGGGCCAGGAGCAAGGGGTACTTCCTCGGCGCCAAGCTGGTGCGTGGCGCGTACATGGAGAAGGAGCGGCAGCGCGCGAAGGAGCGCGGCTACGCGGATCCGATCCAACCGGACAAGGCCGCCACCGACGCCGACTATGACCGTGCCGTGCTGTTCTGCCTGGAGCACCTCGACCGGATGGCGCTCTGCGCCGGCACGCACAACGAGGCCAGCTGCCAGCTGCTGATGCAGGAGCTCGGCCGGCGCGGCATCGCCGCGAATGATCCGCGCGTCTTCTTCAGCCAGCTCTATGGGATGAGCGACAACATCTCGTTCAACCTGGCGAAGGCTGGCTACAACGTCGCCAAGTACCTGCCCTATGGACCGGTGCGCGCCGTGCTGCCGTACCTCATCCGTCGCGCGCAGGAGAACAGCGCCATCGCGGGTCAGGGTGGGCGCGAGGCCCGGCTCATCCGCGGCGAGCTGCGGCGGCGCAAGCAGGCCAGGGCCCTGCTGGGTCCCGGTCAGCAGGCGCAGTGAGCGCGGTAGACGTGTCTACCGCGCGCGGGCCTTGTGGGCGATGGCGTCCGCCAGTCGCTCCACCGCGCGCGGTCCTCCCTGCCGGAGGAAGAGGTTGGGCTCGGTGATCTCCAACTCCATCAGCAGGAGCCCGCCCCGCTCGTCCCGCGCCACGTCCACCCGGGCGTAGAGCAGCTCGAAGCCGGTGGCGGCGAGGACCTGATGGGCGAAGGCGCGCTCGTCCTCGGCCGAGGGTGCTGGCTCCGCGGCGGTGGGATCGTACCCCGGCTCTCCCGATAGGGCCGCCGGCCGCTTGATGGCGTGGGTGTGCTCGCCACCCAGGAAGAGGATGGAGCGCTCGCCGTAGCTCTCCACCGAGGACAGGTAGGGCTGCACCATCATGTCCTTGAGCGGGAGGACGCGCTCCACCAGCGCCTGCGCGGCGGGGACATCCTGGGGCCCCCGGACCCGCACCGTGTCTCGAGCGCCCGCGGACACCGTCGGCTTCACCACCGCATCGCTCCAGCCGCGCTCGGCGAGCAGCGCCTTCACGTCCACCGTCGAACCTCGCTCCAGCCATGTGGTGGGCACGATGGCCACGCCGCGCGCCTCGAGGTCACGCAGGTAGCCCTTGTGCGTGTTCCAGCGGAGCACCTCGGGCGGGTTCCACAGCGGGCAGCGAGCGCCAGCACGCTCGGCCCAGGTCACGAATTCATCACGGCGCTTGTCCGAGTCCCAGGCGGTACGGATCAACGCGAGCCGGAAGTGGCTCCAGTCCACCGAGGGATCATCCCAGACGACAGGTCCCGCCCTCAGCCCCCGAGCGGCGAGCGCTTCGGCGAGGAGCGCCTCGTCGGGCAGACACTCGGGATAGGTGGACGCGGTGACGAGGGCGACGTCGAAGGAGCTCCAGTTCGCGGACATGGGCGCTCTAGATAGCGCTCCGGTCGCGGCGCGCACGTGGAAATCGCTCGGACTCCGGGTTGACGTCCGAGCGGAATGCCCTGCCTCAGCGCTGGGCGGCGATGACCGCGCCGAGCCGGCGCATGCCCTCTTCGATCAGCTCCGGCGGGCGGTTGGAGTAGTTCAGGCGCATGAACTCACCGCGCGGCGTGCCGGCGAAGAAGGGAGAGCCGGGCACGAAGGCGACGCGCTTGTCGAGCGCCAGCGGGAAGAGGACGTCCGCGCTCATGCCCCGCGGCAGCTCCACCCACAGGAACATGCCACCATCCGGCTGCGTCCACCGGGTCCCCTCGGGCATGTGCTTCTCGAGCGAGGCGAGCATCGCCAGACACCGCTCTCCGTAGATGGCGCGCAGCCTGTCCAGGTTGGCGTTGTAGTCGAAGCGCGACAGCAGCCGCGCGGTGGCTCGCTGCGCGACCGTGGCGGTGTGCAGGTCCGCCGACTGCTTGGCGACGGTCAGGGTGCGGATGAGCTCGCGCGGCCCCACGGCCCAGCCGATACGCAGCCCGGGCGCCAGCGTCTTCGAGAACGTCCCCAGGGTGATGACCACGCCCTCGTTGTCGAGCGAGGCCAACGAGGGCAGGTGCTCGCCCCGGAAGCGCAGCTCACCGTACGGGTTGTCCTCGAGGACGAGGATGCGGTGCTTCTGGGCGAAGCGCACGAGCGCGTGCCGGCGCGCCAGCGACAGGGTGGTGCCCTTCGGGTTCTGGAAGTTGGGGACCAGGTAGATGAGCTTGGGCTTGCGGCCGGCGACGAGCCGCTCCAGCTCCTCCACGCGCATGCCATCATCGTCGCTGCCCACGACGGCGAAGGAGGCCTCGTAGCCGCTGAAGGTCTGCAGCGCGGCGAGGTAGCTGGGGTCCTCCACGACCACCAGGTCGCCCGGATCCAGCATCACCTTGGCCACCAGGTCGATGCCCTGCTGCGAGCCGTTGGTGATGAGCACCTGATCCGTCGCGGCGTGCAGACCGCGCTCGCCCAGGTGGGAGCAGATCCACTCGCGTAGGGGCCCGTAGCCCTCGGTGGTGCTGTACTGCAATGCGGCGCGGCCCTCCTCGGCGAAGACCTCGGCATGCGCCTGGGCGATCGCCTCCACCGGGAACAGCTCGGGCGCGGGAAGCCCTCCGGCGAAGGAGAGCACGTCGGGACGCTCGGCCACCTTGAGGATCTCCCGCACGGCGGACGCCTTCATCCGCGACATGCGCTTGGCGAGCGGGAACGCCGCAGGGGCGGGAATGCTGACAGCCGCGGTCATGGTCAGGCTCCTTTCAACACTTCGGGCGAGACGTGGACGTACGTCTCTTCCTTGATGGAGGACAGGACGATGGTGGTGTGAGTCCTTGTGACGCCAGAGATGGTCCGCAGCGTCTCCACCAGAAACGTGTCGAGCGTCTTCGTGTTCGAGGTCCGCACCTTGAGGATGTACGAATCCTGACCGGCGACGCGGTGCGCCTCGAGCACCTCGGGCATGGCCAGCACCTTCCTGGCGAACCCGTCGAAGTACTTCGGATGCTCGATGCTCACACCGATGAAGGCGGTGATGTCCTTGCCCAGCTTCGCCGCGTCCACGCGCGCCGCGTAGCCGGTGATGACTCCTCGCTCCTCGAGCTTGCGGATGCGCTCGGCCACCGCGGGCTGTGACAGCCCCACCATCCGGGAGATCTCCAACTGCGTGGCGCGGCCGTCACGCTGCAGCAGGTCGACGATGCGATGGTCGAGTTCGTCCATGGGCGCGAGGTAGGAGGCGGGGTGGCCTTATTTTTATAAGTCCGAAGGTTTGAACTCGAATAATATATATGTGTTCCGGGTCTCATGCAAGCGGGAGCAGGCAGACCGCCGAGCGCCTCTCGCGGGGGCTCGTCCGGGACCTTCGTTCGAGCCGGACGGCGGATGTCTATGACTTCGTGCGCACGGTGGGGGGATGCCCCGAGGTGATCGGGTGGGAAAGTGGAATTGCTCGGATTACCTGTCTGGCTTGTTTCGATCGATTTTGATTTGATCTTCTCCCCCCTTGCTTCGGAGCGTTTCCATGCGTCGTCTGCTCTCGTCCCTCGTGATGATCTCCCTGCTGGGTTGTGGCGCGGACCTCATTTCAGAAGAGGAGGTCTCCCTCGAGGCAGGGGAGGCGGGGCTCGCGGCGCCCGTGCTCGCCAGCCCCAGGCAGGCCACGGTGGACCGGGCCATCGCCGCGCCGCTGGGGTGGTTCGGCGTCACCTCCACCGGGGAACGCTACTGCTCCAATTGCAATGGCCAGTCCATCATCCTCGCCATCGCGGCCTTCAAGGGGAACACGAGCGCCGACGCGAGGCTCCTGCAGCAGCTCCGCTACGTCATTGGCAACAACCGGGAGCCCTTCGCCAACGGCGGCTACATGGCGCAGCACGAGCGGATGATGACGGGCATGTTCGCGATCGCCAAACGCACCCCGCGCGTCTGGAATCAGCTCAGCGCCTCCGAGAGGACGAAGATCGATCTCATCATGAAGGCGACGCTGGTGGGCTCGGCCTATACGACCGCCGACAAGAGCAACGCGGGCGGCGCCACCCCCACGGGCATCGACGGAGACACCAATCTCGACCGCGACTGGAACCCCAACTACCGCGAGGGCATGGTGGGCGCGATGCTCGTCTCCACGTTGTACCTGGGAGGCCGGACCGCGACGGACACGTTCCTCAACGGCTACAAGCACGCTTCCTTCGTGGCGCAGCTCTCGTCGGCGGGCCTCACCCGCCTGGCCTCGGTCTTCAACACGAACGTCAACAATCCGAGCGCGGGGGCTCCCAGCGCCGCCACCATCGAGAACGCCATCCGGGACTACCGCTACAAGGGCCTGGCGCTCGACAAGCTCTTCGACATCTACGTGCTGCTGGCGAACGACACGTTCAGCGCCACCGTGGATTGTGGCCTCAATGGGGGCACTGGGGTGGTGTTGAGCTCGGGCGAGCACTCGGGCTACCTGGTGGAGGGCTGCGCCCAGTTGCCCAACAAGGGCAAGGTGGGCCAGCTCAAGGAGTTCCATTCCAGCGACGCCAACGGCTCGCGCAGCTCCAGCACCTATGCCTATGACGGCCTCAAGCCGGACCTCATCAACCACGCGGTGCTGATGGCGTATGGGGCCATCCCCTCGGGCACCAGCACCACCACGGTGGTGAACCGCATCTCCGTGGGCGCGACGGATCTGTTCTTCAAGGTGTCCCACGGCTACCGCAACTACGCCAAGGGCAAGGACTACGGCGTCTACCAACTGCCGGCCACGGGCATCGGGAACGGCTTCGAGTTCAACCGCCCCCTCTGGGAGGACGTCATCGCTCCCGCGCACGGCCTCTGAGGATGGATGCCATTCATGGGGCCCGTTCGAGACGTCGGCCGCCGAAGGCATGGAGGGTTCTCGTGCCGGCGGTGAACCGTCCCGAGATTCGCGCGCCCCTGGGGACGACGAACTCCCGCCCGGCGCCGAGCTGGATGTCCATGCCATTGATGGTCAGCACGTAGCTGCCTTCCAGCACCACGAGGTACTCGTCGAAGTCGCGCCACTGCTCACCGGTATCCGCGTCGCTCTTCGCGTGGCAGAGGGTGAGCTGGGTGCCATCGGCGCCGTCGAACACGTAGGCCTCGACGCCAGGGAGGCGCAGCGAGCCCTCCGCGACGCGGTTCGCTGGACCCGCCAGGAAGGCGGGGAAGCTGCCGAGGCCGAAGCGCGCGGCGTACTCCGCGTTGAGTGCGGAGAAGCGCTCCTTGTCGAACCCGGCGGCGGGATTCCCGTCGACAGCCGCCTCCAGGTTGTCCAGGCAGAAGTGCCAGCCCGTGGCGTCGCGGGCGACGTTCGCGCGGTCAGCCGGGATGGTGGTGAAGACCAGCACGCAGCCCGTGCCCTCGGGCCGCAGCTCCCACCTCAGCAGGTCTCCTTCCCACGTGTATTCGAGGACGCGCGGCGGGTCGAACACCGAAATCTTCCCGGTGCCAGGATCGCCTTCCTCGAAGAAGAAGCGCAGCTCGGCGCCGGCCTCGCGAGCACCCTCGATGCGCGCGGGGAACCAGTGGGCCAGTTCCTTGCTGTCCGTGAGCGCGCGCCAGACCTTCTCGGGCGGGTGGGCGAGGCGTCGCTCGAACCGGAGCTCGACACGATTGCCCCGGGTCGTCAGGGTTCCATGCTTCATCGCTTCCTCCTTGGGGCCGGGCTCCGGCGGGTGGGGGCGGGCTCTTCGTCCGCCATGGTGTCCAGGTGGCGCTCCAGCGCGTCGAGCCGCCGGGACCACAGCTCGCGGTAGGGCGTGAGCCAGTCGTCCAGCTCCACCAGGGGCTCCGGACACAAGCGGTACAGCCGCCGCTGGGCGTCCTGCTCCACGTCCACCAGCCGTGCATCCTTGAGCACGCGCAGGTGCTTGGACACGGTGGGCTGCGTCAGCCCGAGCCGGTCCACCAGCTCCCCAACGGGGCGGCGCCCCTCGCGGAGGAGGTCCAGGATGCGGCGGCGATTCGGCTCCGCCACGACTTCGAACGCGCTCATCATGACCTTTATATGCTAATCGAGGCATATGCCTGTCAAGGCATGTCAGGGCGATGCGAGGCACCGCGCTCGAGCGGGGAGGCGGGCAGGGGCCCTCCCCCGCTTCTCAGCGGCGGCGCGCGGCGGGGGCGAGCGCCGGGTTCTCCCACCCCGCGTCGGCCGGGTTGATGTTCGTCCCGGGCGCGACGATCTCATCGATGCGGTCCAGCAACGCGCTGTCCAGCTCGAGGTCGGCGGCGCCGAGCTGTGATTCCAGCTGCTCCATCGTGCGGGGACCGATGATGGCCGAGGTCACGGCCGGGTGGTTGATGACGAAGGCGATGGCGAGGTGGACGAGCGACATCCCCGCCGTATCGGCCAGCCGGCCCAGCGCATCGGCCGCCTCGAGCTTGCGCTGATTGACGGGCTGCGACAGGTCATAGCGGGCGGGCATGCGCGCGGCGCGCGGGGTGGAGGGAGGCGCCTCGCCCTTGCGCCACTTGCCGGACAGCCACCCGCCCGCGAGCGGACTCCAGGGGATGACTCCCATGCCGTGACGCTGGCAGGTGGGCAGGACGTCCGCCTCCACGCCTCGCACGAGCAGGGAGTAGGGCGGTTGTTCGCAGACGAAGCGCGTCAGGCCCCGCTCCCGTGCGGTCCATTGCGCCTCGACGATCTGCGACGCCGGGAAGGTCGAGGAGCCCACGTAGCGCACCTTGCCCTGGGTGACGAGGTCGCTCAGCGCCCCGAGCGTCTCCTCGATGTCGGTGTCCGCCGAGGGCCGATGCACCTGGTAGAGGTCGATCCAATCCGTCCTCAGGCGGCGCAGGGACGCCTCGACCTCCTGGAAGATCCACCGGCGGGAGTTGCCCTGCTGGTTGGGGTCGTCCCCCATGGACGCATGGAACTTGGTGGCGAGAATCACCTTGTCGCGGCGGCCATCGGCCAGGGCCTTGCCGACGATCTCCTCGGACTCCCCCCGCGAGTAGATATCCGCGGTGTCGATGAAGTTGATCCCCGCGTCGAGCGCCCGGTGGATGATCTTGATGCTGTCGTCGTGGTCCTGGTTGCCCCACTGACCGAACATCATGGCCCCGAGGCACAACGGACTCACACGGACGCCGGTCCGTCCAAGGATGCGGTAGTTCATGTCTGGCTCCTCTTGAGGGTCCGGGGAGTGAAGGGCTCCAGGCCAGGGACCACAATGAAAGAGCCGCCGGATTGTTCACCAATCCTCGCCCGAGCTCCCGCGCCCGGCCCTCCGCCGGTTTTTATTGCCCGGAAATCATTTCCCGAGACGGCGCGGGATTTCCTCCCTCCCTCCCACAGGAAGGTCCTTTTCCAAGCGAGAGGAGGCAGTCCATGGATGTACGTATGGCCGTACTGGGGGGGATTCTGTCACTGGCCGTGGGGTGTAGTGGCGCGAGCGGCGATGCGGTGGAGAACGCCGAGCTGAAGGGGGCCGACGAGACGGTACCCGCCCCCGAGCATGCCTTGAGCGGCTGTGTCTCCGCGCAGGCGAGGCTGGAGACGACCGCCCCGCTGAACCTGCGTCAGGGCCCCTCCACCGATGCGCCCATCCTCCTCACGCTGCCCGCGGGCGCCGAGCTGTCCCTGGCCGCCGAGCCCTGCCCCGACAACGGCTTCTACAAGGTGCGCTTTGGTGGCTTCGAGGGTTGGGCCTATGGGGCCTGGCTCGGCTCGGGCACCCTGAGCAGCGCGCTCTCCTCGGCCAATTCCCGTGACGATGCCATCGCCCGCGCCAGGGCGGGTGTTGGCTTTTCCTATTGGTGGGGCCACGGCCGGTTCCTTCCCCAGGGGCCTTCCAGCAGCACCCGGGGCTCGTGCGCCGGGAGCTGCCCGGATTGCTCGCACTCGGGCTCCTACGGTGGCGACTGCTCCGGCTACGCCGCCAAGGTATGGGTGGTGCCTTCAACCAACACCGATCTCACCAAGGACTCCCACCCCTACAGCACCGCCGTCTTCAACACCGCGTACCACGGTTGGCACAACGTGCAGCTCGGCAGCATCCAGAAGGCCGATGCCCTGGTCTACAACAGTGGTGGCGCCGGCCACATCTTCATCTACGAGAAGGGAGACCCCTGGGGCAGCATGTATGCCTACGAGTGCCGCGGTTGCGCGGATGGCTGCGTCTATGGCCTGCGCAGGGCTGGCAGCGCCTACAAGGCGATCAGCCGTGACGGTATCCAGTCGTGCTCGGTGGGTGGGGCGATCCTGACGCGCTACAACGAGCTGGGTGGAGCCGGGGGCGTCCTGGGCTCGTGCACGACGAGTGAGATGACGACGCCGGACGGAGTGGGCCGCTACAACCACTTCCAGAATGGAAGCATCTACTGGACGCAGGAGACGGGGGCCTGGGACGTGCGTGGCCTCATCCGCGCGAAGTGGGAGGCATTGGGCTGGGAGAACGGAGTGCTGGGCTACCCGACGACGGGTGAGATGGTGACGCCGGACGGCGTGGGCCGCTACAACCACTTCCGCAAGGGTGGGGTGCTGGGCAGCATCTACTGGACGCAGGAGACGGGGGCCTGGGAGGTGCACGGCGTCATCCGCGACAAGTGGGCGGCGCTGGGCTGGGAGAAGAGTGTGCTGGGCTATCCGATCACGGACGAGATGAAGACGCCGGATGGCGTGGGCCGCTACAACCACTTCCGCAAGGGCGGGGTGCTGGGCAGCATCTACTGGACGCCAGCGACGGGGGTCCACGAGGTGCACGGCGTCATCCGTGAGAAGTGGGCGGCGCTGGGCTGGGAGAACGGAGTGCTGGGCTACCCGATCACGGACGAGATGGTGACGCCGGATGGCGTGGGCCGCTACAACCACTTCCGCAAGGGAAACACCGAGGGCAGCATCTACTGGACGCCAGCGACGGGGGTCCACGCGGTGCACGGCGTCATCCGTGAGAAGTGGAAGGCACTGGGCTGGGAGACCGGCTCGCTGGGCTACCCGGTGTCAGATGAGTACCCCGTCGCCACTGGCCGTGAGAGTGAATTCCAGAAGGGCTTCATCACCTACTCCTCCTCCACCGGTGCCGTGTCGGTCCGGATGAAGTAGCGCGACAGCCGAACATGAAGACACGACAACGTCTTGGCCTCGTCTCCGCGGGAGTCCTCCTGGTCCTGGTGCTCGGAGTGGCACTCATCTCCCGTCGTGGGAGTGCCTCCTCGAGCACCCGGACGGAGACCGGGGACACCTCCACGCGAGGTGCCTCCGGAGCCGGTCAACAGCTCACGTCCGGAGCCCGCGGCGCGGGTGTGGGGGGAGACCCGGGCCAGCCCCGCACGGAGCAGCCCAGGCCGGCGGGGGTGCTGGGCTCCTATGCGTGGGGCAGTGGCGAGGCGCAGCTCGGCCGTGACCGTCCCACCGAGGGCAATCCCACCGCGCCCATGTCCCTCACCTTCGACCAGGCGGGTAATGCCCTGGTGCTGGACCAGGTCAACGGGCGCCTCGTCCGGCTGGGGCCCGATGGCAACCCGCGTGACACCCTTCCCCTCACCGTCCAGTCAGCCCAGGACGTGGCCGTTGCTCGGGATGGCACCATCGCCGTGCTCGATCGGCTCGCCGACAAGACCATCGCCCTGCTCGATCCCTCGGGCAGGCCCATTGGCAATCTCCCCCTCGAGGGCAAGGGGCTGGAGCAGGGAGGCCTGAGCACCGGCCTCTTCGTGGACGGCGACTCCGTCTACGTGGAGGCCGAGCACGGCCCGCTCATCCGTGTGGGTGGTCTCGACGGCAGGTCAGACACCGAGCGTCCCCAACTGCCGGGCCGTCCCTCCCGCGATGGCAAGGCCTTCCTGTCCGCCAACCTCGGCCCCCGGGGCGGGAACAAGGTGTACGTGCACGCCGTCGAGCGCTCTTCACGCCAGCACCGCTTCTCCCGCGAGTACTCGCTCCCCCTGCCAGTACTCTCCATCCTGTTGTTGGACTCGGATGCCTCCGGCGTCATCTACCTGGCCGTATCGGGCGAGGTCCCCCACCCGCCGGAAGAGGTGCGGCCCGAGCACTGGGTGCGCCTGCTGTGTCTGGATCCGCTGGATGGTGCACCGCTGGGCTCGGCGGACCTGCCCTCCAATCCCATGCCGGAGGAGACCTTCCGGGACTTCGCAGTGGCCGACGGCGGCGTCCTCTACTCCGTCCGCGCTCCTGAGGGCATGACGCTTCAGCGCTACACCTGCCGCTGAAGCCCTGACGGTGGGCGGGGCCCTGCTTGCAATCGAATGAGTACCACCCCGCGCCATGAGACGAGCCCTTCGTGCCCGGCGACCTGTACCACGTGTGCGCGCGCGCCGCGGGCGTGTTCACCTGGGGTGTGGGTCCGCATTCCGATCTGATCCACTTCTCCTATGCTGGCGCGGGACCGCGAGATCACCTCGCGGCCATCCGACGCAGCACCTACCCCCGGGAGAATGGACATGTTCGGAAAAATCGCCGCCGATGCCCTCGGCCTCAGCGACATCGGCTCGGTCATCGCCCCGACTGATTACAACAAGGTGGACGCCGACGACTACGTGATGCACGAGGACCAGGAGAAGATCTTCTTCCTGATCAAGTCCAAGTCCGACGAGTACTGCTTCACCAACAAGGCGCTCATCCACCTCGATGGCACCAGTGCGGCCAGCAAGAAGCGCACGCTGCGCCGCTACAACTACAGCGCCCACCCGGTCTCGCACGTGCTGCTCGAGACCGCCGGCAACATCGACATGGACGTGGAGATCAAGTTCAGCCTCGGCTCGAAGGACTTCTCCATCGACGTGCACAAGAAGCACCTCGAGCAGGTGAAGGACCTCTACAAGGCCCTGTTCCGCATTTCCGAGCTGATGCTGGAGAACGAAGTGGCGCTCGGCCACGCCAGGGCCAGCATCGAGGTCGCCTCCACCACCCTCGGTCGCGGTCAGGCGGGCTCCACGCCGCTCGTGGAGTCCTTCAAGGAGCTCAACCAGGCCGCCTTCGCGTGGCTCGTCGGCGCTCAGCAGAAATACGTCGTGAAGGATTTCGGCTCCGTGTTCGAGCGGTACATCAAGGCCTGAGGTCGTGAAACGAGACCGGGCGGCGCCGGGAGGCGCTGCCCGCGTAACGGCTTCGGGTCGGTGGTTGACGTCCCTCCGTGGAATAGTCCGTCCATCATGTACCGCCTGCTGGAACGGGGACCTGGACGCTCCCACGAAGGATTCTTTGACGATTCTTGAGACGTGGAGCGGCGCGTCCCCTCCTCTGGATGAGCTCCCCTCGCACCGGTCTTCCGCGAGGCACGGAGCTACCCATCACACGCGCGTGAGCGTGACGAAGTCCGGAGGAATCGATGAAGAACAGGCCAGGAATGGTCGTGCTCGCCGCCTCGCTGGCATTGGCGCAGGCCTGCGACACGAACGAGCAGCAGGACGCATCCGTGCTCCCCACCGCCGCGGTGGACGTGAAGGAGACGGAGACCGCCGCACGCGAGGATGACTCCTTCGATGCGCTCTTCAAGGAGGCGGGCCAGGATTTCGACGTGCCGCCCGCGCTCCTCAAGGCCATCTCGTTCGTCCAGACGCGCTACCAGATGGTGGAGGGAGCCGAGGAGTTCGAGGGGCGCCCGGCCGCCTACGGGTTGATGGCGCTCTCGGGGGCGCAGCTCGAGGAGGGCGCGAAGCTGGCCGGCGTCACGGTGGAGCAGGCCAGGACCGACGCGCGCTCCAACGTCCGTGCGGCGGCGGCGCTGCTGTCGCACCGCGCGGATGCGCTCCAGATCGACCGCACGCAGGCGGCGAAGTGGGCGCCAGCGGTGGGTGAGGTGTCCGGCATCCAGGATGAGGAAGGCCGTCGCAGCTTCGTTCACAACGAGGTCTTCCGGGTGGCCCGTCTGGGATTGGGGACGCTCTCGAAGGAGTGGGCCGCGAGTGGAGAGGGTCTGGCCGTGGAGGAGCTGGGGCAGCAGACCCAGGCGCTCGCTGGTCCGGACTACGCACCGGCCGTGTGGCGGCCCTCGCCCAATTACAACAGCCGCCCAATGGCTCCGCGCATGGTGGTCATCCACACCTGTGAGAGCGGCTACTCGGGGTGCTGGAGCTGGCTGACCAACAGCACCTCGCAGGTGAGCGCGCACTACGTGGTGCGGGAGGACGGCGGGGAGATCAGCCAGCTGGTGCGGGATGGGAGCCGGGCCTGGCACATCGGTGCCACCTACCAGTGCGGCAACAACAGCAACATGGAGTGCGCGCTGAACGGGAAGAGCTCCAACGACTTCACCATCGGCATCGAGCACGGAGGGTATGCGTCGCAGAAGACGTTCCCGGCGGCGCAGATCGACGCCTCGGCCCGGCTGCTGTGCGACATGACGCGTGACCACGGGATTCCCCGTGACCGCTACCACGTGGTGGGGCACGGACAGCTGCAGCCCTACAACCGCACGGATCCCGGTTCCAACTGGCCGTGGGCGGACTACCTCAGCCGGGCCAACGCATACTGCGGCACCGGTTGCGTGATCACGGGGAGCATCAAGGCGAAGTACGACGCGGTGAACGGACCGGTGCTGCTGGGAGCGTGCAAGGCCGGAGAGCTGGCGACACCAGACGGAGTGGGGCGCTACAACCACTTCGAGCGGGGCAGCATCTACTGGACGCAGGCGTTGGGCGCGCACGTGGTGATGGGAAGCATCCGTGCGAAGTGGGAGCAGCTGGGGTGGGAGCGCAGCATCCTGGGCTACCCCATCACGGACGAGATGGCGACGCCGGATGGGCGAGGGCGCTACAACCACTTCCAGGGGGGAAGCATCTACTGGACGCAGGAGACGGGGGCCTGGGAGGTGCACGGAAACATCCGTGCGAAGTGGGAGCAGTTGGGGTGGGAGAGGTCGGCCCTGGGCTATCCGACGACAGGTGAAATGGTGACGCCGGACGGGCGAGGGCGCTACAACCACTTCCAGGGGGGGAGCATCTACTGGACGCAGGAGACGGGAGCGCACGCGGTGAGTGGCTCCATCCACGTGAAGTGGAGCCAGTTGGGGTGGGAGACGGTGTTGGGCTATCCGCTCACGGACGAGATGAAGACGCCGGATGGGGTGGGGCGCTACAACCACTTCCAGAAGGGAAGCATCTACTGGACGCCGACGACGGGAGCGCACGAGGTGCGTGGCGCCATCCGTGCGAAGTGGGAGGCATTGGGCTGGGAGACGGGCCCGCTGGGCTACCCGGTGTCCGACGAGTACGCCGTCACCGGTGGCCGCGAGAGCGAGTTCCAGAAGGGCTTCCTCACGCTCAACACCGCCACCAACACGGTGTCCGTGCGCATGAAGTAGCGGGCTCCCAGAAGCCTTCATCCAGCGCGCCAACTTTCCCAACTTCTCGGAAATGTTGGCGCGCAGGTACTGCATGAGGCCGACGAGCGCGGTCCCTCGTGCCCACACCAACACGAGTTGAAGTGATCGCGTCCCGCGTTTCGAACCCTTTGACACCATCCCGGGTGACACCATCCCGGGTGCATTACGAATTCATTTCATTCTATTTCCATTTATTTCGCGGCGAATTGCGAGTTGCCCGGCAATGCACAAGCTCCTTAGAGTGAGTCACCCTCTCGGAACACGGGTGGCCCCCGCATCCGTAGCAATGCCGGCCCCATTCGAGGCCCGGCAGTAAGCTCATACACACTGGATCCGAAAGGGGCGAACCAGGAGAGAGTGTGATGCATCGTCGTGAGTTTCTTTTCGCCCTCCCGGCTGCGGCCCTGTTGGCCCGTCAAGCATTCGCCTCCGCGCCAGAGCCGACCCGGAAGAAGGGCGTCATGCTCATGAACCGGATCGGCCCGTCGACCTCGGAACTCTTCATCGCCAATGCCGACGGATCCGGCGAGCGCAAGTTCCTGCAAACCTCGGGCTTCGACTATCACGCCTCCTGGGCCCCGGATGGCAGAACGGTGCTCTTCACTTCCGAGCGCAACGGTGACGGCCAATCGGACATCTTCTGCAGCCGCCCGGACGGGACGGGCATCCATCCGTTGGTCACCGGCGCTCCGATGGACGATGCCGCGGTGCTTTCGCCTGACGGGACCCGCCTGGCGTTCGTTTCGACCCGCGAGGGCTACCTCGCGAATATCTGGGTGCTGAACCTCAGGACCGGGCGCATGCTCAATCTGACGGGGGGCAAGAGCACCCAAGGCGACCTGAATGGTCCGCACGGCTTCTTCCGGCCCTCCTGGTCCCCCGACGGGAAGTGGCTCGCCTTCTCCAGCGACCGCAACACGCCCTGGCGTGGCCATGACCAGGGCCGTGGCTGGGAACACACCCAGGAACTCAGCATCTACGTGATTCGCGCCGACGGCACGGGCTTCCGCCGCGTCGCTTCGAAGCCGGAATACTGCCTGGGCTCACCGAAATGGTCACCCGACGGTCGCCGGATCGTCTTCTACGAAATCACCACGGAAGGCACGTGGGGCGCGCATCGCCCCGAGTGGATCGGCCGGGTCGAATCGCAGATCGTCTCGATTGACGTTGCCACGGGCGAACGGATCGAACACACGACTGGCCCCGGCCTCAAGCTGCTCCCTCAGTTCCTGAGCACGCAAGAGATCGGCTATCTCATCAAGGGAGGCCCGGAGGAGGGGCTGGCCTACACGTCCGGCAGAGCCGCCGTCAGACGCGCGTTGCGGTCGCCCAACTGGTCGCCGGATGGCAGGATGGTCATCTACGAGAAGGTCGGTTTCACCGCGCGCCCGCAGAACAAATCGCTCTACAGCTGGGACAAGGACTGGGAATACCGCCACACCGACGTGTTCCCGATCCTTTCGCGCGACGGCACGTTGGCGATCACCGAAAAGCAGCTCGGCAATTCCTCGATCGTGATCATGAATCCGGACGGCTCCAACCGCCGGGTCGTGTTCGACGTCGAAGGCAAGGGCCTCGACCCGGAGCTGGTGAAGAAGGGGCTCGCCGGAGCCTTCCAGCCGGCCTGGTCGCCGGACAGCCAGTGGATCGCGTTCGGCATCGGCACCTGGTTCCAGGAGCGCCGTCACGGCAAGGCGACGCTGATGCGCGTGAGCCGGGACGGCACGTTCTGGGAGCCGCTCACCGACGGCACGGCGCATTCGGGTTTTCCAAGCTACTCGGCCGACGGCAGGCAGATCGTGTTCCGCGTTTGGGGCGAGGACCAGAAGGGCCTGCGTATCCTCAATCTGGAGGACCGCGGCATTCGGGTGCTGACCACCGAGTACGACAACCTGCCGGGATGGTCGCCCGATGGCAGCCGCATCGTGTTCACGCGCAAGGTGGATGCCGTGAACTTCGACATCTTCACGATCCGGCCCGACGGAACCGACCTTCGGCGGCTCACGACGCATGGCGCCAATGACGGCCACGCCGTCTGGACCGCGGACGGAAGAATCATGTGGAGCAGCGGCCTGTACGGCTTCCGCGACGAGGCCGCGCTCTACGACAATACCTTCCAGCCCTATGGCCAGATCTTCATCATGAACGCGGACGGCAGCGACAAGCGCATCATCACCGACAGCCTCTGGGAGGATTCCATGCCGCTCTACCTCCCAAGGGCACGCTGAGCGAAGCGGCTCGCCGGGGCCCTACCCAAGCCTCTGCCTCGGGCATCACTCTCGCCCCCTTCGCTTGGGGGCGAGCTGTTTCGGCCCGGTCACTCGGGTTCAGAGTCTCTTAAGAACTCACCGCTACAAGCCATCCCGCGAGATCTTGCTCAAGGGGTAGTGAATGCAACGACTTTCCGTCAAATGGCTGTGTCTCGGTGTGAGTTGTTCCATCCTGGCGCTCGGCGCTTGCAACGGAGACTCGGACCCGGGAACCGGGGACCCCGGCACGGGTGATGGAGGGACCACCACGGAGGACTGCTCGACCGCCACGACGCACATCGAGCAGGTGGTCTGCGCGTCCAATGCCTTCCTCTCCACGCTGACGGAGGCCCAGAAGGCCTCGGTCCTCTACGCCTGGACGGACCAGGTGGCGAAGACGTACTGGTCCAACCTGCCCGGCGTCACGCGCAATGGCCTGAAGTGGGGCACGCTGAGCGCCGAGAGCAAGGAGGCCGCGCTGACGCTCGCCGCCCTGGTCCTCACCCCCGAGGGGTACGCGGACATGACGGGCGTGTTCGCGGCGGATGACTACCTCGACTCGCTGGGCGGTGGCACCGGCGGCGATGGTGGCTTCGGCGGCCCGCCTCCCGGGAGCGATGGTGGCTTCGGCGGCCCTCCGCCTGGCGCTGACGGGGGCATGGGCGGTCCTCCCGGTGGAGGGGGCGGCGGTATCGCGCTCGACTACTCGTCGGACAACTACATCATCGCGTTCATCGGGACGCCGTCCTCGACGGGGAGCTGGATGCTCCAGATTGGCGGCCACCACATGGCCTACAACGTGACGTACCTCAACGGCACGGGCTACCCGACGCCCAACCACATCGGCGCCGAGCCCAAGACGGCCTTCACCCTCAACGGCGAAACCTACGCGCCGGTCGCCGACGAGGGCGACGCGATGGTTGCCCTCTACAACTCCCTGAGCACCGAGCAGCTCGACGCCGCCTACCTGTCGGGGACCTTCTCCGATGTCGTGCTCGGGCCCGTGGAGTTCGGGACCGGCAGCTATTCGAAGGTCGTCTTCCCGGCCCAGGCCGGCGTGCTCGTTTCCACGCTTTCCGAGAGCCAGCAGGCACTGGTGACGGCGGCCATCAAGAAGTGGGTGAGCGACTTCGCGCCCGCGGTCTCCGAGCCGCTCGTGGCGGCGTACACCTCACCGGACGCCTACGCCCACACCTACGTGGCCTGGGGCGGCACGAAGTCCGCGGGCGTCAACGTGGACGTCAGCGGCACGTACATGCGCATCGACGGGCCCCGCGTCTGGATCGAGGTGGCGTGCCAGGGGGGCGCCGTCATCAGGAATCAGACGCACTACCACACCATCTACCGTGACAAGCAGACGGACTACGGGAACCAGCTGACCCCATGAGCACCGCCCCTGCCAGGAGAACGATGAAGGGTTGGGCATGGACGCTGGGCCTCGCCGTGCTCCTGTCGGGGGGGGCCGCCCGCGCGCACCTCGCGCGCAACACGGCCGTGCTCCTCGACATCGGGGAGCGCTCCGTGGAGGCCGAGCTCCAGATGCCCCTGGACCAGCTCGCGCTCGCGCTGACGCAGTCGTTCGACGCGGTGCCCGCCGACGTCATCCGCGAGCGGGCCGCGGAGCTTCCGGCCTACGTCCGGGAGCACCTGAAGGCGAGCACGCCCGACGGCCGGCCCTTCGAGGTCGAGGTCGGCACCGTGGGCGTGCAGCGCGTGGAGGATGGGGACTGCCTCGTGGCGCATGTCACGCTGCGGGCGCCTCCGGGAGCCTCGGCGCGCGCCTTCACGCTCACCGACACGCTGGTGCTGCACCAGGTGATGAACCACCGGGCCCTCGTGTCGGTGCGGCGCGACTTCCACACCGGCCTCTTCGGTGAGAGCCAGGAGGTGGTGGGCGTGGCGAGCGCGCAGATGCCGTCGCTCCTCATCGACCGGACGCACGGCTCGTGGTGGACGGGCTTCCGGGCCGTCTTCCGCCTCGGCCTGCGCCACATCGCCGAGGGGACGGATCACCTGCTGTTCCTGCTCGTGCTGCTGCTACCCGCGCCGCTGCTCGCGCATGGGGGCCGGTGGCGGGAGCCGGACCGGCTGGGCGCGAGCCTCGCGCGCGTCCTCGGCGTGGTGACGGCCTTCACCGTGGGCCACTCGCTCACGCTGGCCGCCGCCGCCGTGGGGGTGCTGCGTCTGCCGAGCCAGCCCGTGGAGGTGCTCATCGCGGTGAGCATCCTCGTGTCCGCCGTGCACGCGGTACGTCCGCTCTTCCCGGGCCGGGAGCACCTCGTGGCGGCCGGGTTCGGGCTCGTGCACGGGCTCGCGTTCGCCACGGTGCTCGCGGGCATGGGGTTCGACTCGGGCGCGCTGGCGATGAGCATCCTGGGCTTCAACCTGGGCATCGAGACCATGCAGGCCGCGGTGGTGCTGCTCGTCCTGCCCTGGCTCCTGCTGTGGAGCCGTGCGCCCGGCTTCACCGTGCTGCGCATCGGCGGCGCGGCCGTGGGAGGCGCCGCCGCGTGCGGCTGGGTGCTCAAGCGGGCGCTGGATGTGAGCACGCCGCTCGGGCCGTGGGCCGAGGCCGCCTCGGGGCATGCCTGGGTGGGGCTCGTCGTCCTCGCGGCCGTGGCGCTGGCGATGTCCAGGCGCGGCCGGAGGGCGGCCCTCGGGTAGCGGAACACGCCGTCCGCGGCACTTCGCGCACACTCCGCGCGAAGTGCCGCCGGGAGACCTCAGGGCTTGCCGAGGTGCCGCTCCAGCACCTCCGCCTGCGACAGCGGAACGAACGAGGGCTCGATCTGGTAGACGGTGTTGATGTTGACGTTGGACCTGGACGCCTGCTCCCAGGTGCCCGTCGTCCACATCGTCGCGCCCATGCCCACCTGGTCGAGGAACTGGAAGAGCCTCTCGCCATCCGCGTTCCAGGCGGCGCTCTCGCTCGGGCGCCTGACCGAGTTGGGCCAGCCGAGCTCACCGATGAAGCCCTGGGTGTTCTGCGCGGCCACCCAGTCGGTGAAGTTCTTGAGCCGGGCGATGCCCAGGTCGCCCACCGACGCGTAGCCCCCGCTCTTGGCCTGGTTGAGCAGCGCCGCGTGGCTGATCTCGTACTTTCCGCTCCGGTCGAAGTAGAAGTGGGCGTGGTACATGATGTTGTTCAAGGAGTCGTTGACCCACTTGACCGGGTGGTACTTCGGCCACGACTCCGCCGAGCTGTAGGCGTAGCCCTCCACCATGATGAGCTTCTGCTCGCCCAGCTGGCGGATGGCATCCACGGCCGCCTGGGAGTAGGTCTCCCAGACCCGCTGGGGCGGCAGCTCGCCGCTCTGCGTGCCCTGGGCCACGTTGTCGAGGTAGAAGACCAGCGGGGCGCTGCCGTCGCTCCCATCGACGATGAACTCGATGGAGAAGCTCCGGTTGAGGTTCCACGTGGCCTCCGGGGGCTTGAAGTACACCCGGTTCTCCACGCCCTTCGTCACGGCGAACTCCTCTCCAAACTGGTACTTGTAGGAGCCATCCACCATCAGAAGCCGGGCCCGGATGGTGCCCGGAGTGGTGGTGGGCACGAAGACCTTCGCCTGGAAGGTCGGGCCGTTGGTGAGGGACGCGCGCTTCGTCGACGCGGGGAGCGCCGCACCGAGCACCAGGCCGCTCCCGGAGGTGGCCCGGGTCGTGATCTGCAGGGAGCCCTGGTTGTTGCGCACCACCCGGCTCACCGTCGTGCTCGAGGAGTCCCTCGGCACCCAGCCCTCGGTGCCGGACTCGAAGCTCGAGAACGTGACGGGGTACGAGAAGGTGCCCTCCAGGTACGGCAGATCATGCGGCTCGTTCATGATGTCGTACGCGTAGATGGAGTTGTACGCCGCCGGGTTGCTCCGGATGGCCGTGACGATCCGCCGCCAGGCATCCGCGTACTGCTCCTTCGTCGGAGCGCCGGAGCTGCCGAAGGCCCGCGTCACGCCACCGGACGTGAAGCGCGCGTAGTTGTGCATATCGACGATGACGCGCAGCCCCGCGCTGTTGGCGTGCTCGAGCGTCTCCAGCAGGTAACCCAGGTAGGTGGTGTTCAGGTTGCCGTTGAGCACCGGCTGGATGCGCTCCCAGAGGAACGGGATGCGGACCACGTCGAGCCCGCGCGCCTTCAGCCGCTGCATCCCCGCCAGGGTGGGCTTGGGGTAGTTGGTGCCGAGGATGCCCGGCAGCGCCTTGCCCGCATTGCCCAGGTCCATGATGTTGATGCCACGCGCGTAGCGCCTGGCGGCCACCCCATCCACGTGGAAGGTGTAGTTGGTCTCGGTCCTCGCCAGGTTCAGGTAGACGACCGAGCCCGTGGCGTTGGTCGCCCTGGTGACCCAGACGTACTCGCCGGTCGCGAGCGAGGAGGGAACCGTGAAGCTCGAGGTGTACCGCTTCCTCTCATTGGCCGCGAAGCTCTGCCCCGTCAGCGTATTCGTATAGACGACGGTCGACGAGATGGCGCCGCCAGGCGTGTACGGCCTCACCTGGAAGGAGACCGTGACATTGGAGACGGCCTCCGCGGAGAGCAGCTCCATGATGTAATGGACCGTCTGCCCCGTGGCCGCCGTCCTCGGGCTGGTGTACGCGCCCGCGTTCACGAGCGTGAGGGCGCTCGCGGACAGGGGAAGACACGCAAGCAATAGCGAAGCAGAAAACAAGAAAGCCCTTCTCGCTACCTGATTCATCAAACGCATTCCCTTCCAGTGAGAAATCGACGGGAGACACCATGCCCCCGTCCCCGGCTTCCAGTTTTTGAGAGGAGGGGGAAATCCTGGAAGCCGGTTCTTCATGTTCTGTGGGGGTTATCGCGCCTGCGACGCCAGAGTTTCGGCGTGCGAAAACAATTCTTCCGGCAGGGAGCCGAGCACGGCCGCCCCAACTCCAGTCATGTCGTCTCGAAGAGCTCGCCCGGCTGGGGCCGTGCCGCTCCAGACCGGGCGCGTGCTCCTGGTGCGGATGCTTCAATCCACCCAGAGGTAGATGGAGTCCGAGGCGGAGAGGCCCGCCGAGGTGACGGTCACGCGCAGGTCCGTCGCGTCACAGACCTGCTGGCCGTAGCTCGGGCCGGAGCCCACGTCCCTCCATGTCCCGTTGTCGTTCCTCTGCCAGAGGTAGGTGTAGTTGCCGTCACCGCCAATGGGATGCGCTGTCCAGGCGCCCTCCCAGCACCAATACCCCGCGGCGCTCGGACCATCGATCCGCACGGCCAGGGTGCCGTTGAAGAGCTGAGCGATGGCCTGGCGCAGGTCGGGCAGCGGGCCGATCTTCCGCGAGTCGGAGGCCTGGGGCGTACCGGTGCTGACCAGCAGCGAGCGCACGGTGCGCGAGTCGAGCGCACCACGGCCGTAGGCGAGGGAGATGCCCTGGAGGCTGGCGGCCGCGCCCGTCGCGATGGGCGAGGCGCTGGAGGTGCCACTGAAGGTGGCCGTGTAGTACTGGTCCACGCCGCTGGAGAACAGGTCGCCGTACCCCATGGACACCACCTGCTCACCCCAACCGTGAACGTCCACGCGGCTGCCGAAGTTGGTCCAGCACATGGGAACACGCGTGGTGGCGGTGCTGGCGCCCACGAGGATGGCGCCCGAGTCCCGCACCGCGCGGTTGAAGGCGTTGTTGTATGCGGCGGCATCCAGGTTGGCGCTGCCGTTGCCCGCCGCCTCGAGGACGATGACTCCGTTGGCGGTGGCCTGGGCGATGATGTCGTAATCGGCCTGCCAGTACTCCACGGCGACGTAGTTGCACTGACTGGTATTGCAGGTGCACGCCGTCCCATCGCTCGGCCCTTGCCGGTGGACCTCGACGAGCAGAAGGCCGCCGGGGCCCGCCGCCGTCGCCGCTCGCGAGAGGGCGTTCGACAGCCCCTGGCTCAGGTGCGATTCGATACCCACCTGGGCCGAGTGAACGATGCCCGTCACGCCATAGCCATTGGCCGCGCCCACCAGCTCGCCGAGCACGGCGGTGCCATGGTCTCGCTTGTCACCCGCATCGCCGATGTAGAAGAAACCGGGCATGTCCTCGTGCGTGGTGTTCCAGCCACTCTCGACGTCGACGATGCGCACGCCCGAGCCGCTGCCGCCGAGCACCGTCCAGGCGTAGCGCGCATCGATGCCGCGGGGCGCCGCGTCGAGGTAGCCCTGACGGCTCTCGTACAGCGGTGTGGTGGGGGGAAGGTCCGAGGCGGCCAGCAGGCTGCTCACCACGGTGTCGAGGCCCGCGCCCACCACCGCGGGCTCCGCGGGGGGCTCGGCATAGGCCACCTCCACGCTTTCCACGGCATTGAGCGCCTCCACCAGAGCGGCCACGCGTTCAGCGGTGGTGCCCGGCAGCAGAGGCACTTCGAAGTAGAGGTTGAGATCGGCGAGCTGCCGGCCGCTGGCGGACTCACCGGAGAGCTGGCGCGCTTCCAGCACGGCCTCGTCCTCCTGCAACAGGCGCCGGAGGCCATGCGTGCGCGGGGCGCGCTCGAGCAGGGACTGGACGGACCGGAGGTCGTCCGTGAGCCGCGCCTCGGTCAGTCCACGCCCGAAGAACCGGCTGCGCTCGGAGGAGGAGCGCTCGGAGGCGAGCGACGCCAGGGCGTTGCCACGCAGACGCACGCGGCTACCCTCGTGGAACTTGACGACGAGGCGCTCGACGAGCGTGTCGGGGGGCAGCTCGCGGCCGGAGTGCTTGACGACGGCGGCGCGAGGCATGAGGGGCCGGCTCGCGCGCTGCCGGGTCTGGGCTCCGGAGGCGCTGGCCCATAGGGCCACTCCCACCAACGCGACAGTGCGGCAATACGCCAGGTGCGATGACTTCATGCGGTCTCCTCGGGAGGAATGCGGGGGGCCTGCTTGGGTGGCGGCGGGTCCTCGCCTCCCGTGCACAGGGACCTCGCGTCACGCATGCATCGTGGTACACGGGTCTGACGCTGAATCAACGTTACACATGTGTTACATGAATCGCGGGGATTGGAGAGGCCTTGTCGCTCACCTCACGACCTGCTCAACGTCCCGCGGCTCCGGGCTCGAAGCGCGCGAGGAAGACCTTGTATTGCAGCGAGAGGAAGATCGGACGCGGCGCCACCAGTCCGGTCCGGGCGAACATCGCGAACAGGGCGGCATCGGACTCGATGGGCCGCATCATCGCGAAGAGCTGGCGCCGATGCTCCAGCTTGTCCGGGGGGATTCCATACGCACGCCACCGCCGCAGCTCCACGTTCGTCAGCTCGGGATCCTTGCCAACACGGCAGCCCAGGACGAGGGGCGCTCCAGGCTTGAGCCGCCGGGTCACCTCTCGCAGCAGCTCGAGGCGGGCCTCCTCGCCCTCCACGTGGTGCAGTACCCCCATCATCTGCGCGCCGTCGAACGGGGGGCCGGGAGGCAGGGTGTGCAGCTCGCCCACGTGCAGGTGCGTGCGCGAGAGCATTCCCTCTGCCTCCAGACGCTTGCGGGCGACGGCGAGCATGGCGTCGGAGGGATCCACGCCCGTGAAGCGCCAGCCCGGCACGTCGAAGCGGGTGTAGGGCATCAGCTCCGCGCCCGTGCCCAGTCCCACGAAGAGCAGCGACGCCGTGTCCTGGCCGTCGAGCTGGGCTGTCAGCGCGCTGACGCCGAGCTCGTACGCCGCCTGGGTGCCGGCGAGGCTGACGGATGCCTGGGTGTCGTAGTGGGCGGCGCGGTCGGCGCCAAAGCCCTGCACGATGTGGTGGACGGAGGGGGCGGGGTGTTCGTGAGTCATGACGTGTCCTCGGGAGGCCCGCGGGAGGCGGGCGATCGGACCGGAGGATGCGTCGGGACCCCGATGAAGGGGAGAGCGGGGATTCAGGCCGGATCGGCGGAGATTCCGGTCCCGCCGAGCTCGCGCACGAACCGGCCGCTGCCGGTGACCGCCTGGTCATCGACTCCACCGGACCCGTTCGTCCGGCCATGGAGGTGCCCAAAAGAAAAAGGGGTGCACGCTCGTGAGCGTGCACCCCTTGGAGTGAAGCGGAGTCGGGCCGATCAGGCGGCGCGGAGCAGGTTGGCGACCTGGAACGCCGCGAACTGGCTCAGGTTGTACTTGTCGCCCTGCGCGGCAGGCGACTCGTCGCCCTTGCGGGTGCTCATCAGGCCCTTGACCAGGTCCAGGACCCCGCCCGTGCTGTTGGTCTGCGAGCCCAGGCCGATCACGGAGCCGAGACCCGTCTTGCTCAGGAGCGAACCCGCCTTGCCGAGCAGACCGCCAGCGAAGTTGTCCACGAGGCCGCCGATGATGCCCTTGAGGCCACCACCGTTGATGACGCTGTTCGCGATGCCGACGACCTTCGAGGCGGCCGCGATGAAGGGCCCGACGCCCGGGATGAACGAGGCAATCTTCCCGAGGGGTCCATTGAGAATCTTGCTCGCGAAGCCGACCGCCTTCTTGAAGACGCTGCCGATCTTCTTGAACGCCTTACCGATGCCCTTGATGAAACCCATGGCGGACCCCTCTTGTGTGGAAAGTTGAGTGCTGCTGTGGAAAGGAAGGTGCTGCTTTGAAGGGATTATCGTGGGCAGCGGTAGGATGTTGTCTGCGGAAGGAATATTTCTCGAAAACCCAGTGAAATCAAGGCTTTAGCGTGGTTCGGCTCTTCTTCACCGAATCATCGAGGTCGGGATCTGCCTTGGGTTTCACGGCCTCGCCGCCCTGGCCAGCCAGGTCCACGGCCTTCTTGCGAGGAGCCTCGAAACCGCTCGGGGACTGGCCGGCCTTGATGGCCTCGACGCTGGCTCGCACGTTGGCCTCGATGGCCTCGGCGGTGGGCGGCTCGACACCCATCTTCCTCAGGTTCTCGTCGCTGACCACGAGGAATGCGGGCTCCACACCCGGGTTGTTCAGGTAGTAGCCGACGGAGTTGACGAACTCGTCGATGTCCATCTCGAGTTCCGCGGCGATCTTCGCCACGTTCGGATCCGCGAGGATCTTCGCGCGCAGCTCGGCGGAGATCGGCGGGGGGGCGTCGAGTTGCTCGATTTCGGTGTCATTGCTCATTCGAGGCTCCAGTGAAATGTTGGACGCGGAGAGTATGGTGGTGTCGTCCCGCCGTTGTCGATGGGTAGCCTTGCCGGGCCACGGCGCCGTCACCAGTCAATCGAAGCACGGCCCCAGCATCAGGCCGCGGTCCCCTCGAACGAGAACTTCTTCTCCACTTCGGAATCTGGAGGTCGCCATGCGAGTCACGTGTGGCGCTTCTCTTGAGCCACGTGGGCGCCGGACGAGCTGGGGGCGGGCGCTGTGTCGGCCTCCTCATCCGGTCAGGCAGCCGGGTTGCAAATACAAGTCAGGTGCGACGGACGAAGCGCGCCACTATCCTCCAGGGATGCTCAGCCGCGCGAGAGGTGGGGTCTTGTCACGATTCTCCTGGGGGCCGTACGCGGCCCGCTGGTGGTGCCTGGTCATGATGCTCCTGTCGGGAGCCGCCTTCGCCAGGGCGCCTCGCGGGGATTTCTCCATCGGGCCCATCGTGGCGAGGCCAGGCACCGCCGCGTCCGGCCGGCTCCCCGTCCCGGAGGGGGTGGACCCGGGGACCTTCATCCCCATCACCCTCATTCATGGCTCGCGGCCGGGCCCCGTGTTGGCGTTGATCGCCGGTGTGCACGGCTCCGAGTACGCGCCCGTCCTGGCGCTCCAGCGCGTGCGGCCCCTGCTCGAGCCTGGCCGGCTCGCGGGGACCCTCATCCTGGTGCATGCCGCCAATGTCCCGGCGTTCCTCGGCCGCACCGTCTACACCGGCCCGGTGGATGGGAAGAACCTGAACCGGAGCTTCCCGGGCAATCCCGAGGGCACCGTCACCGAGCGCATCGCGTATGTGCTCCGGGAGCAGATCCTCCGCCGCGCCGACGTCGTGGTGGACCTGCACGCCGGGGACGCCAACGAGGCCCTTCGCCCCTGGACCGGTTACTACGCGAAGCACGGGTCTCCCGAGGTGATCGCCCGCTCACGTGAGCTGGCGCTCGCCTTCGGGGTGGATCACATCGTGCTGTTCCCGATGGAGAACCTGAGCTTCGACAAGGCCCTCTACACGGGCGCGGCGGCGGTGGCGCTCGGCAAGCCCTCGTTCGATGTGGAGGTGGGTGGGCTCGGACGGGCGACCCCGGAGCAGCTCGCCCTCATCGAACGCGGCGTCCTCAGTCTGCTGCGCCACCTGCGGATGCTCGAGGGCAAGCCCTCCCCGGTGGAGCACCCGATCTTCATCGCGCGACGCGCGAACCTGAAGAGCGAGGTGGAGGGCCTCTTCTACCCCACCGTCGAGGTCGGACAGTGGGTCCGGACGGGCTCGCTGCTGGGCTACGTGACCGACTTCTTCGGCAACCGCATCGCCGAGCACCGGGCACCGCACGGTGGTGTCGTGCTCGTCCTCTTCGGGACGCCACCGGTACGTCCGGGAGAGACTGTTGCCGTCGTGGGGGAGGTGCACGACCCGGCCCCTGCTCCCGCGCAGGCTCCTTGAGCGGGCGGGTCCTCCTTCAGGTTTGTCTGACGGCCTGGCGTGCGCCTCGTGAAGTCGTCTGGTTCAGTGTCTCAGGGGGGGGCCTTGATGCGTCCGGTCTCGCGACAGGCCCCAGGCCACCAGGGCGACGATGATGATGGCGAGCACCGCCAGCCACAGCCAGCCCAGGCCCCAGCGGGTGGACTCGTACCTCTCATAGGGCTCGATGGGCTCGGCCGTCTGCGCGAGCGCCAGCGCCGGAGTGAAGAAGATCGACCACAGGAATGCCTGCAACGCGCGGAGATTCAGCATGGGGGACTCCCGCGGCCTGCGTGCGGCCCGGCCGCTCTCCCTTCACGGTCTTCACCTTTGGCGGCGCGCGCAAGGCTCGGTTCCTCAGCGCCCGGGGGAGCGGTGGCTCACGGAGGTGAATACGGTGGGTATATACCCTCACCCCGTCCCTCTCCCAGTGGGAGAGGGGTGGTTGCTCGAGGGGTTGCTCGGTTTTGGGATTCCGAGTGCCTTCATTCTCGAGGCCAGTGTCGTGGGTCGTATGCCCAGCAGCGCGGCGGCTCCCTCTCGGCCGTAGATCCTTCCTCCCGCCGCATCCAGCGCGGCCTGGAGGTTCTCCCTCTCCCTCCGGCGGAATTCGGCGTCCGTGACGAAGGTCGGCACCGGGGATGTCGCTGGCCTGGGTGTGGGTGCTCGCACGCGTCTCGCGGTTTCCGGTAGGGCCAGGTCCAGGCGCAGTGTCTCCGCGCCCTGCGAGAGGATGACGGCTCGCTCGATGACGTTCTCCAGTTCGCGCACGTTGCCCGGCCAGTCGTAGCGTTGGAGCGTCTCGATTTGCGCCGCACCGAGCGCCAGGGTGGGGCGGCCGAGTCTCGCGCGGGCCTGGCGCACGAAGTGGGCGGCGAGCAGGGGGATGTCTTCCTTTCGCTCGCGCAGCGGTGGCACCTCGATGGGGAAGACGCTGAGCCGGTAGTAGAGGTCCCTCCGGAAGCGGCCCTCCTGGACTTCTCGTGTGAGGTCGCGGTTCGTGGCGGCGATGACGCGCACATCCACCCGGCGTGTCACGTCCTCGCCCACGCGCTCGAAGGTGCCCTCCTGCAGCACGCGCAGCAGCTTGCCCTGGAGCTCCAGCGGAATCTCCCCCACCTCGTCCAGGAAGAGCGTGCCTCCATCCGCGAGCTGGAAGCGTCCGGCCCGGTCCTTCAGCGCCCCGGTGAAGGCTCCCTTCACATGGCCGAAGAACTCGCTCTCGAAGAGCTCCCGGGGAATGGAGGCGCAGTTGACTCGGATGAGTGGCCGGCCCCGTCGGGGGCCTCGCTCGTGGAGGGCTCGCGCCACCAGCTCCTTGCCCACGCCCGACTCCCCGAGGATGAGCACGCTGGCGTTCGTGGCCGCCACCGGCTCGAGCTGCTGGAAGACGCGTTGCAGGGGTGCGCTCCGTCCCACGATGTCCCCGAAGGACAGCGCGTCCCGGACCTCCTCGCGCAGGTAGTCCCGCTCCTGCTCCAGTCGCTCGCGCAGCCGCGCCAGCTCCTCGAAGGCTCGCGCGTTCGTGATGGCCACCGCCGCGTGGTCCGCGAAGGTGCGCAGCCAGGAGAACTCGCGCGCGCCCAGCTCGCGGCGGCTGAACACGGCCAGCACGCCCAGCACCTCGCCCCGGAAGACGAGCGGTTGTCCGGCGAAGGCCCGGATGCCCTCGCGCTCGGCCCAGGCCCGGTCGACGAGCCACCCCGCGTCCCCCTCCAGCCGCTGTAGCAGCACGCCCTGCCCCGTGGTGGCGATGCGCCCCACCTTCCGCACGCCCAGTGGGAATCGGCGGAAGCGGCCATCGAGGCGTGTCCACTGCCTGCGCGCCTGCCGGGGTGTGCCCGCGCTGGCCACCAGATGCAGGCACCGCGAGGTGTCGGGACACTCGGCGCGCATGGGGCAGGCGGCGCACAGGTCGCCGGGCCGCGTCAGCCACAGGCGGGCGAGCGCCCATTCCGGCTGGGCCGCCAGTCCGCGCACCACGGCGTCCAGCACCTCGTCCACCGAGCGCACCTGCGCCACCGCCAGTGCGATGGATTGGAGTGCTTCCGAGAGCATCCAGTCACCGTGCACGAGAGTTCGGGGCGCCGCAACGACATCTCGTGGACCACGAATTCTCGTGGTTCCTTCTCATGTCCACCCCGAGAGCCAACCCGTGGATTCGACAGGGGTCGTGGTTCCCGGCAATGCCAGGCATGGGAACTGCTATCGGAGCCCTTCATGACCACTCCACACACCGCCGCTGCTCCCTCCTCGGCTCCAACCATCCTCCGCCCTCCCTTCACCGAGGAGACGGCGCGGGCGAAGGTGAAGGCGGCCGAGGACGCCTGGAACTCTCGAGACCCCGAGCGGGTGGCGCTCGCGTACACGGAGGACTCCGAGTGGCGCAACCGCACCGAGTTCTTCCGCGGGCGCGAGGCCATCAAGGCCTTCCTGCGGCGCAAGTGGGAGACGGAGCTGGACTACAAGCTGATGAAGGAGCTGTGGGCGTACACGGGCAACCGCATCTCCGTGCGCTTCGAATACGAGTGGCGCGACGCTCGGACGGGGCAGTGGATGCGCACCCATGGCAATGAGCACTGGGAGTTCGACGACTCCGGGCTCATGCGCCGCCGGGACATGAGTGCCAATGACTACCCCATCCAGGAGTCCGAGCGCCGTTACCGGTAGCCCGCTCAGAGCGCCGGATTGACGTACGCGCCGTCCTTCTTGGTGTAGTCCTCGATGTAGACGCGATCGGACGTCTTCTTCCCGCCAGCGGGCTTCTTCGCCCTCTTCACCTTCTTTCTTTCCTGGTGGGGCGCGCTCTCGGGTTTGGGCTGGGGCACGCTGACCGTGATCGTCTTCATCTCGGCCGTGGAGGCGCGGGCCTTGTCGAGGGCACTCTTGTCATAGATGGAGATCCACCATCCCCCGAAGGCATCGTCCGCGGTCGGTGGGGTGACCTCGAACGTGAGGCCGGCGCGCTCGAGCTGATCCTTCTCGAGCGCCAGGCCGTGGACCACCTCCCGGTCGGCCGCCTTCTGGAGGAGTCCGGCCATCACGCTCCGGACCTCTTGTTTGGTGCCGTCCTTGCCGGCGTAGACGCCGATCTCCACCGCGGCCGGGTGCTGGGGGTCTCCGTAGATGTTGAGCTGGTACTGCTCCGCCTCGTACGAGAGGTAGGGGACATACCGGAGGATGCCGTTGTCGATCACCTCCGAGGGGACCTGCTGGAGGCCCTTCCTCCCGAACTTCCCCGCGAAGGTCTCGATGATGAGCCCGGAATCGACGAGGCGGCCCTCGGTCACGGGGTGGCTGGACGCGCTGGCGGCCGGCGCGGACAGCGGAGCCGGGGTGCTCTTCATCGCCTGGGGGGCGGGCTGTGGGGTCGCCTCACGGCGCTGTGCGCGGTTCGGGTTGGGGCAACCGCCCAGCAGGGACATCGTGAGCAATCCACTGGCTACAACCCACTTCGGGTTCATCTCTTCCCTCGCACGGGATGGAATCGGGAGTGCGGGGACTCTACTGGAGGCGCGCGCGGGGTCCTACCCCCCGGGTGGTACGTCAGCCGTTGGGGCCCGAGAGCGGCTGCGAGGTGTCGCCGGGACCGGGGCGCAGCCGGCGGATGGCGCGCAGCAGCAGCTCGCCATCGAGCGGATTGGAGACGTAGCCCCTCGCTCCCAGTTGGTGGGCCCGAGCGAGGTCCTCGTCCTCCGAGGAGCCGGAGAGCAGCAGCGAGCCGGCGATCCGCGCCTCTCCCGCGAGCAGCCCCTCCATGGCCTGCACCGGGGCGAACACGAGGTCCGCGGCGGTCGTGTGCATGACCTCCAGCGGCGTGGCGACCCGGGTCCGGATGCCGTGCCGCGCGAGTGTTCGCGAGATGAGCGTGGCGGTGACGGGCGGCCAGGCATAGAGCAGCAGGGGCGGATCCGGGCCACGTTCCGGAGTGGAGCCAAGGGTCGGCTGCTGGAGGTCGTCCTGGAGGCCGTAGAGCGCACCGAGCGCGTGGGTCAGGGCCGTGTCCGAGGCGAGGTGCGGCTCGATACGGGGCTTGCCGGAGACCGCTCGCACCGCGTCCAGGGCCTCGAGCGAGGCCGGAGCGGGGATGGCGATGTGCAGCACCTCGCGCTCGCCCTTCTCGAGCCGCAGCGGGACCACCCGGTACTGCCGGGCGATGCGCTTGGGCACCAGCCGGGTGAGCTTCGCGTCCAGGGGTTCCCGGTCGAGGTCGATGGCCTCGATGCCAAGTTGCAGCGAGAGCGCGCGCAGGATGTCGGCCTCGGTGCACACCCCTTCACGGACCAGCGCCCGCCCGAGCGGAACGTGGGTCTCGTGGTGGTGCACCAGACCGAGACGGAGCTGGGCGCGGTCGATCAGCCCCAGCTCCATCAAGATCTCTCCCAGCATGCGCCTGGACCCGAGCTGCATGCTCGCAATCGTGGCCATGGGGCCCGTACCCGGCCATGGGTATCCAGGTCAGCCCCTGGCCCGCCGCCTGCCCTCCTGTCAGGGCGCGATGTGACGCCGCTAATGGTGCGAGCCCAGCACGTGCCGCTCCACCACGCCGGCCGTGGCCACGAGCGCGAGCCCCAGCAGGAAGCCCAGCAGGCGGCCACGGGCCTCTTTCGGTGTGGAGCCATGGCGCAACTCCGGGAGCAGATCCGTGGCGCCGATGTAGAGGAAGGTGCCGCTGGCGAGCGCCAGGATGATGCCCTCCAGGCCCCGCACCGCTTGCGAGCCCAGCAGCACCGCGCCGGCTCCGGCCACCGCGGTGAGCTGTACACCCCCGAGCAGCAGCAGGGCACGCGCGCGCGACATCCCCGTGGCCCGTAGCAGCGCGTAGTCCCCCACTTCCTGGGGCAGCTCGTGGGCGATCACCGCCACGGCGGTGGCCACTCCGGCTTGCGGTGACACGAGGAAGGCCGCCGCCACCGCCGCGCCGTCCCCGATGTTGTGCAGCGCGTCCGCGGCCAGCAGGGAGGGCACCACGGGTGAGGAGGGGCCCAGGTGCTCCTGGTGATGGGGATGGTCTGGCTTGTGGTGGGAGTGGTCGTGGTGGTGGGGCCCGAGGAACCACCCGACGAGGGTGAGGGCCAGGAAGCTGACGAGCGCCCAGCGGAAGGCCGCCGGCCCCGCGCTCTCGACGGCCTCGGGGAAGATGTCCAGGAACACCGCTCCCAGCAGCGCTCCGGCCGCGAAGGCCACCAGGGCCGACAGGTGCCGGGACAGCCATCGCTCCGAGAGGAGCCCCCCCGCGAGCCCCGCGAGGCCGTCGGCCAGGACCGCCAGCCAGATGAGGAGGGGGGTGGAGATCATGAGAGGAGCCAGCGCAGCAGCGCGTCCGGCGCGTCCACGTGGACGAAGTGGCCCGCGTCGGGGAGCGTTGCCACCGGATGGCCCAGGGCCTCCAGCCGCGCCAGGTCCGCGTCGGAGACGTAGTGGGCCCGGCCGCCACGGATGCAGCGCACCTTCGCGCCCGGGCGCTCCACCGCCGCCCACAGGTCCTCTCCATTCACCCGCCCGTGGAATTCGGCGAGCGACTCGCGGTGGAAGCGCCAGCGCACCCCGCCCTCGGGGTTGGGCTCCAGGTTCATGACGAGCCAGTCCGACAGCGGTCCGGACAGTCCGCGTCCCGTCAGCTCCGCGCGCATCGCCCTGCGGTCGGGCGCGCTGGCGGGCGCGGTCAGGAGGATCTCCATCACCCTGCCGCTCTCGGACTGACTCGTGGCGATGGGGCTGGGGGAGATGTCCAGCAGCGTCACGCTGGCCACGTCGGCGGGGGAGCGCAGGCTCGCGGCGAGCGACACGCGGCCCCCCAGCGAGTGCCCCACCAGCTCCAATGGCCCCTGGAGTCCCGCCGCGCGCGCCGTCTCCAGCACGTCCCCGGCCACCGTGGACAGCGTGGCCCCGGGCGGCAGCCGCGGCGAGGTGCCGTGGCCCGTCATGTCGACCAGCAGGAAGCGGCGGCTCTTGTCCGCCTCGCTCCATGCCGTCGCCAGCGAGCGCAGGTTGCGCCCCGTGCCGAGGAAACCATGCAGCAGCACCGTCGGCCGCTGCCCCTCTCCTACCTGGAAGCTCTCGAGAATCACGGTCGCCTCCTATAGCCCGAGAGCCTCTCCAGCGCAGCGCCTTCGCTCACATCCCGAAGGGCCAGGTGTCCGCCGCATCCTCCTCCTCGTGGCCGGCGTCCCGGTCCAGGGGGTGCACGGCACGGGTGACGTCATAGTGCAGCACCGCGTCGAACTGCGCGGGCAGGTCCGCGTAGAAGTAGTGGCTGTGGCGCTCGCTGTGGGGCGCGTAGATGACGCCGATGGCCCGCTCCAGCCGCCGCTCGCGCAGGCCCGAGCCCGCCTCGCCCAGGTCCTCCATCCTCAAGAGGAATCCGGGGAGGCCCACCTCGTGGAAGAGCGTCTCGTAGCTGCCCCTGAGCGCCGGCCGCACCCGCCGCCTCTGGCCGGGCATGTCCCACTCGCGCGCGGCGATGACGGTGCCCGAGTACGTGGTGAAGCCCACGTTGTACGTCTCCTTGCCGTGACGCTCGCGCAGCAGTTGTCCCAGGTTGAGCTCGCCCTGGTCCCCCATCTGCGTGGCGCGCGCGTCACCCAGATGCGAGTTGTGCGCCCAGATGACCAGGCGCGCCGGGTTTCCATGGCGGCGGCCGAGGTACTCGGCCAGGGCATCCGCGGTGTCCGCCATGTGCGTGTCGCGCAGGTTCCAGGACTCGTCGCGCCCCGCGTACATCGTCCGGTAGTAGGCCTCCGCGTCGCGCGCCAGCCGCGCGTTCTGCTCCGCGTAGAAGAGCGCGTCCTCCTCGCGCACCCCGTCCATTACCACGCGCTCGCGCAGCTCCATCAGCTGGGCGATGACCGCGGACTCACAGGTGTCCGCGAAGCCATAGGCCGAGGCGTGGCCGTAGGCCTGCGGGTCCGTGCCGTAGCGGTCGAAGCAGGCGTAGCGATCCCTCGCTCGCGCGGCCGCCACCGGATCTCTCGGCTCCAGGTAGCGCACCACCTCGCGCATGGAGGCATGAAGGCTGTAGAGATCCAACCCGTAGAAGCCCACCTTGGGCGCGTCCTTGCCCCGCGCGGCGTTGTGCGCGCGCATCCACTCCACCAGCTCCAGCACCTCCTGGTTGCGCCACATCCACCGGGGGAAGCGCTCGAAGGTGTCGAGCGCCCGCTTCGCCTCCTCGCCCATCTCCTCCGCGTGCACGTACTGGTTGATCCGCAGCGCGTCCGGCCAGTCCGCCTCCACCGCCACCGCGCTGAAGCCCCGCTCGACGATGAGCCGGCGCGTGAGCGCGGCGCGGGCCTTGTAGAACTCGTGCGTGCCGTGGGTGGCCTCGCCCAGCAGGACGAAGCGCGCATCGCCGATGCCCTCGAGGAGCGCGTCGAAATCCGAGTCGTCGTCCTTCAACGCGATGGCCGCGGTGCGCACGCCCTCGATGAGCTCCGGACGGAAGTCCCGGGTATCTCCCTTGTCTTCATCGAACGGATTCATGTCTCTGAAAGTGGACAGGAGATGGGGAAGTGCCCAGGGAGAGCGGCCGGGCTGGAGGGCTGACTGGCCCCTCCCGGGCGGGCGGGCGAGCCCTCGCTGCCGAACCCCGGAATAAGCGGGGCTGTTCGCCCCGAAGGGCCATGTCCACCTTGGACGACATGGAGCACGGGCGACGGGAAGAGAAGGGTGGAACGGGGAAGGCTGTGCGCGGCGTCCGGTGGCTGGTGCTGGTGCTGATGTTGATCGCGGGAACGGCGGCACAGGCCAGGGCCATCGCGGGAGTCCGGATGCCGGAAGCCATCCGCCTCCAGGGCAGGGAGCTCCTGCTGGACCACATGGCGCTCAAGAAGAGGCTCTTCTTCGATATCTACGTCTGGGGGCTCTATCTGGAGCAGGCACCGGACTCGACCCAGGAGGCCATCGCCTTCACGGGGCCCAAGCAGCTCCAGCTCCACTTCCGGCGCAGCATCAAACGGGAGCAGTTGGTGGATGCCTTCCGCGGCTTCCTCTCGCATAGCGCGGCGATGCGCTCGCCGGAGATGCGGCGCCACTCGGAGCAGCTCGTCCAGTCGCTGCGCGGCGTGCGCAAGGGCGACACGCTCCTCATCACCTATCTACCGGGCCAGGGGCTGCTCATCTCCGGTGACGCGAGCCGGGGCGTGATGATTCCCGGCAAGGCCTTCGCGGACGCGCTCTTCACCGCCTGGCTGCGGGAGAACCCCATCTACGAGCGCCGCTGACGCGCGGCACGGGGCTCTCGCGGGGCTCAGATGAGGAAGGAGCCCTGGACCTCGGCGCCCTCGGCGAGCATGGCGGCCGTCCGGTCCAGTCGCTCGCGGCTGAGCTGGGTGAGCGCGCGGCGCACCTCGGGGTGGGGCAGCACCAGTTCCTTGACGGTCTCCTGATCCAACACCAGCAGGAGGCACGGGGTGGCGGACCGCACGGTGGCGGTGACGCGCAGGTCGAGCAGCAGGGAGATTTCTCCGAAGAGGGCGCCCTCGGTCATGTCCGGGTAGGACCGCTCGGTGCCCTCGGGGTCCTGGTGCACCACGAAGCAGCGCCCGCGCAGCAGCAGGTAGAGCGCGTTGCTGCGCTGGCCCTGCTGGAGCAGCACGGTGCCCGGCTCGACGGAGCGGCTCTGGAAACGCTGGGAGATGGCCCGCTTCTGCTCGTCGGAGAGCGGTTGGAAGAGGGGGTTGGACCTGAGCAGGTCGTCGAGCAGCCGCTCCTTGTAGAACTGGTGCACCACCTGCTCGAGCGAGGGGAAGTGGGTGCCGAGCCGGGTGAGCATCTCGCGCGTCACTTCCAGCAGGGTGCAGTCCCGGGTGGCGATCACCGTGGCCGTGCGCGGGGTGTCCGAGATGAGCGCCATCTCGCCGAAGAAGGAGCCCTCGCTCAGCTCGGCGAGCGTGTGCGGCAGGGAGTTCTCGGGCGTGTGCACCACGCGCACCGTGCCGTGGACGAGGATGAACATGGAGCTGCCCCGTTCTCCCTCGGTGATGATGGGCTCGCCACCGGGAACCCGGCGCACCTCCAGCATCCCGAGCAGGGCCAGGAAGACCTCCCGGGGGAGCTGGGAGAACAGGGGCGTGGGCGCGGGCTTGTCCAGAGGGGCGGCCTCGGTGCCCTGCTCGGTATCCTGCATCGCGATGAGGCTGGCCAGGTTCTCCTGCGTCTCCTGGTGGCCCGGGTCGAGGGCGAGGATGAGCTTGCAGGCGGCGATGGCGTGCAGGGTCTGCCCCTCGGCGGCGTAGCGGATGGCGAGGTGGTGGAACTCGCGGACGGCCTCCTGGCGCTGCCCGAGCTGGGCGAGGAGCTCGGCCACCTTGAGGCGCGCGGCGGAGTCGTTGGGGGAGAGCTCCACCACCTTGCGGTAGTCGGCGAGCGCCTCCGCGGGCTTTCCCTGGAGGATGTTGGCGGCGGCGCTGTCCTTGTATTGGCGGACGAGCTGCTGCGCTTCAGAGGGGGGGAGCGCCACGGGAACCTCCAGGATGGATGTTTCGGGTGCGACGGTGTGGCGCATGATCGACGAGATGGCGGGCCGGGTAAAGGCACAGGGTGAGCCGGGTTCGGCCTCAACCTCCCAAGTCATTTCCCACGGGCCGTTTTTTGAGGTAGTGTCGGCCGGAACATGGATGACCTCGAAGACGTGAAGCGCAAGCTGGGAGCCGCGCTCCTGGCGGCCCGGGAGCGTTCAGGACTCACCCAGGCGGATGTGTCCTCCATGGTGGGGCTGGTACCCGCGGTCTACGGCCGCATCGAGCGCGGGCAGATGCTGCCCAGCGTGCCCACGCTGTACAAACTCTGCCTGTCGTTGCACATCTCCGCGGATGTGCTCCTGGGGTTCGGCGCCGAGCAGCTCCTGGTTGAGTCCCCTTCCTCGGCGTCGGTCTCGCCTCCGGAGCTGCTTCGCCTCACGAAGCTCCTGCGCGAGCTTCCACCCGACTCGCTCCGGACGCTGGGGGCGCTCGCCTCCGCCATCGCCCAGCGCGGGTGAGCCCGCGGACGCCTACGCCCGGCGCCTGATGGCGAGGTAGCGCGCCAGCGGGCTCCAGTAGGTCGTGCGCCAGCCCTCGTCCATCCACTCATAGGCGTCCGACGGCACTCCCAGTTGCGTGAAGGTGAGGCGCGTGCCCCTGCCCATGGGCATCAGGTCGAAGGTGGCGATGGAGTAGTGGTGCTCGGACCAGTCCCGGTGTCTCCACGCCTGCACGATGCGGCGCCCGGGCACGAGCACCAGCGTGTAGCCGATGTTGCGCCCACTCCCCGTGGTGAAGGCGCCGCCCTCGCGCGCGTCGATCTCCGCATCGAAGCCGGTGAAGGCCGCGTGCTGCTGGGCATCCATCAACGCGGTGTAGACGGCGTCCGGCGGAGCCGCCAGCTCCACCGTCTGCTGCACGTTGCGGACCTCGAGAGGCTGGCTCATGGTTTTCCGCTTAAGAGCCTATTTCGGGGAGGATGCCAAGTGCTCTCCGGCGGTCCGTTCAGTGGGGCAACTGGGAGGTGGGCGTTGGTGTGACGAGCGCCTCGACGGCGCACTGGAGCCCCTGCACCACCCTGGCCATGCGCGCGTAGTCGAGCGTGTCCCAGGTGTCCTGGGGCGTGTGGTAGTGCGGGTTGCGGAAGAGGGCGGTGTCGGTGACCATGACGGCCGGGTAGCCCTCGTCCCAGAAGCTCGCGTGGTCGGAGAAGTCCACGCCCTCGAGTCCACGCGGGGCGGCGAGGGACTCGGAGGGTAGGTCGTTCTTCGCGGCGCGCAGGGCCCGGTGCACGGTGTCTATCAAGGCCTTGTCGTCCCCCTGGCCCACCACGGCGATGAAGTTGCCCTCGGAGGGGTAGCGCAGCCTCAGCGCGGCCACCGGGTAGCGCTGGCTGTCGGGCGCGTCGGAGAAGTAGCCGATGCTCTCCACCGAAATCATCGCGCGCACCGCCTCGCCCCGCGTGCGCAGCGCCCGCGCGTGGACCTTGCTGCCCATGGTGCCCCGGCGGAAGTGGGGCGGTTCCTCCAGGGTGAAGCCCACGAGGTCCACCCTCATGGGCGGAGGGTTGCCGCCGAGGAGGGCCGCGAGCTCCAGCAGGCCGGCCACCCCGCTGGCGTTGTCATCCGCGCCAGGGGCCCCCTCCGCCGCGTCGTAGTGCGCGCCGATGACGAGCCGCTCCCCACCGTCCGGGCCGAAGGTGGCGATGACGTTGCGGTAGCTCTTCCCGCCCGCCGTATAGGGCTCCGGGCGCACGCGTCCGCCCGCTCGCGCGAGCGCGTCGGCGATGTAGCTCGCGGCGCGCTCGAGGTTCTCCGGGTGCGCGTGGTCGCGCGGTTGGAACGTCTCGCTCAGGGTCCGCACGTGGGCCTTCAGCCGCTCGGGGTCCACGCGGCCGGGAGTGCAGCGCGTGGCCACGGGCTCGGGGGCGGAGCGTCCCAGCCATACGGCCGACGCGCCGACCACGGCGAGCCCCGCGAGCGCGCCGAGCACGAGGTTGCGTCTTCGGTGGGGGCGAGGGTTGTCCATGGGGTGACGAAGCCATGAATGGCGGGTGTCCGCCAGTCCCGGCACGCTATCCTCGCGGGTCATGATGCTGAAGATCGTCCAGGCGGGAGAGCCGGTGCTGCGCCGGCGTGCGAGAGATCTCACCCCCGAGGAGATGACGAGCCCCGGGGTGCGACAGCTCATCGCCCTCATGCGCGACACCATGCGGGACGCGCCCGGCGTGGGGCTGGCCGCGCCGCAGGTGGGCGTGGACGTGCGACTCGCGGTCATCGAGGACCGGGCGGAATACCAGGCGGGTGTTCCGGCGGAGGAGCTGGCCGCGCGAGAGCGCAAGCCCGTGGACTTCCATGTCCTCATCAATCCGCGCCTCGTGGTGGAGGACCCCACCGAGGTGGAGTTCTACGAGGGGTGCCTGAGCGTCAGCGGCTTCTCCGCGCTGGTGCGGCGGGCGCGTGGGGTGCGCGTGGAGGCCTTCGACGAGAACGGCCAGGCCCTCACCGTCTCCGCGCGGGGCTGGTATGCCCGCATCCTCCAGCATGAAATCGACCATCTGGATGGCATGCTGTACATCGACCGGATGGAGCCCCGCAGCTTCACCACCCTGGAGAACCATCGCCGCCATTGGGCCATGCGCCAGGTGGCCGAGGTGCGTCAGGCGCTCGGCCTGCCCGAGCGTCGGGGCTGAGCCCCTCGACCCTGGCCGCTCGCACGCCGAGCCGCCGTCCCGGGTGCCCTCCGCCTCTGGCCGCCCCGCCATGCCTACCGTGTTGCGAGGAACCCCTTCCTCACGAGAGAGCCATGGCGGACACACGCAAGACTCCGGATGCACACGAGGGCCCACGCGCCATTTCCGAGGAGCGATGGGAGAAGAGCGCTCAGGCCGAGCGGCGGCTCGACGAACTGACCCGGGACGGCGTTCCCCCTCGGGACGCGGCGCCCTCTCCTCCCAGCACCTACGGTGACGAGAACCTCCCGCCCGAGCTGAAGCAGGCGGTCCATGAGGATGACGAGACCATCGCCGAGCAGAGCCGGGCGGGGATGGAGGACCGGGAGCGGGAGCGCACGTGATGATGTGATGACGGAGTCCCTCCCCGGAGGGCATGCACGCCCGTTAACAGGGAGCGCTCCTGGCGCGCACGCGTGTGTCGGGGTTCCGGGTAAGGTAGAGGGCGAAGCTCCGGTGGGGCGGGCATGGGGCCCTCCCGACGCGAGTCGCGCATGCGTGCCCCTGTCCTCTTGGTTTTGCTGCTCACGGTGATGGCCTGTGGCGAGGACGCCCTGGAGGTGCTCCAGGAGGAGGCCTCGGACTGTCCCGCCCTGCCCGAGATGCGGCTCGGCGCGGCTCCCTCCGCGGCCGTGGTGCTCAACGCGTACTACCTCCAGGAGGATGCCACGCGGGACTTGCGGCGGGGCCGCACCGAATCCCCCTCCGTGGAGGAGACGTTCGCCAAGGCGGCGGCGCTCGGGGCGTGGGCCGTGCGCACCAATGGCTACAACGACGCGGCCGACAAGCGGGGCGACACCACCATCCAGGTGGCTCCGCTGGTGTACGACGAGCTGTCCCTGCGGGGGTTGGACCTGGTGCTCACCCGGGCCGCCGCGCATGGGGTGAAGCTCGTCCTTCCGCTGGGCAATTACTGGGATGCCTACGGAGGCGCGCGGCGGTACGTGGAGTGGGCGGGGCTGCCCGAGCCGGTGCAGGGAGACCCGCGCTTCTTCACCGAGCGCGCCGTCATCGACCATTACAAGGCGCACCTCGCCCGGCTGCTCTCGCGCGTCAACACCTTCGATGGGCTGCGCTACGGCGAGCACCCGGCGGTGCTGGCCTGGGAGCTGCTCAACGAGCCGCGCGGCAGGGGCTTGGACCCGGAGGGCGCGGCGATGCGCGCGTGGGTGGACGAGGTCGCCACGGTGGTGAAGACGTATGCGCCCGGGCACCTGGTGGGGACAGGAGAGGAGGGCTTCGACACCTCCTCCGCCGGCTATGACGCGCTCTTCTGGCGCGACGCGGCCTCCGCCTCCCTCTTCGGGGAGGGCATCAGTTTCCGCCGCAACACGGCCTCGCCCGTCATCGACTTCGCCAGCGTGCATTTCTACCCGGAGGCCTATGGCGTGCGACGGGAGGAGACGGCCCGCGCGGGCGCGCACTGGTTCTCCGAGCACGCCGCCATCGCCCGCGACCTGGGCAAGCCGTTGTTCATCGGCGAGTTCGCCTTGCGCAACCGCGAGGGCTTCACGCTCGACGAGCGGCGCGCCATGTACCGCGGTTGGTTCCGCTGTGCGTGGCGCACCGGGGTGGGCGCCAGCGCGCCGTGGATGTTCGCCAACGATGCCCGGCCGGATGAGTGGGACGACTTCACCTTCTACTTCCGCGACGGCACCGTGCCGGCCGATCCGCGCAATCGTTATGCGGACCTCGTCATCGAGGCCGCGGCCCTCTCCGGCAAACCCTGAGGCGCTCCTCGCACGTTCTTCCTCTCGGCTCCCCCTTCGTTGCCATAAATAAAAGGTGCATTGGGGTTGTCAGGATTGACGGAAATGACCAGTTTTTCAATAAAGTCAGTCTTATGCGGAAGGATAGTGTTATGAGAATTCCAAGCTGGATGGCCGCGTGGGTGTGTATCGGTACGCTGGGGCTTGGGGCGCAGGTTCGCGCAGAGGATGAGCCGTCGTCGCTGGTGCTCTCGGTGGAGCTCGGGCTGACGTGTGATGAGGACGACGACGACCTCAAGAGAGACGGCGACGACGACGATGATGACGACGACGACGAGGGTGAGCCCTGCAACCTGGGAGCCCCCGAGCGCCGGCACATCGTCGACAACGTCTTCGAACACACCTATCGCGTCCGGGTGGGGCGCGGCGCCTACGACTTCATCACCCTCCACCGCGTGGTGCGTGAGACGGTTCTGGGGACGCCGATGCCCTCGCCGAAGTCGGTGTTCTTCGTGCATGGGGACTTGTTGGGCTTCCGGGGCGCCTTCCTGGGCAGCGCCGGGAGCGTGGCGGTACCGCGGCGGCAGTCCATCGCCGTCTTCCTGGCGCGGCAGGGCGTGGACGTGTGGGGGATAGACCTGCGCTGGGTGCACGTGCCGGCCTCGACGACGAACTTCTCCTTCATGAAGAATTGGAACCTGGGCATGCATGCGCGGGACGTGGGCACCGGCCTGAAGCTGGCGCGCAGCACGCGTCTGTTCACCGGCAGCGGTGGGGGGCAGATGGTGCTGCTGGGCTGGAGCCGCGGCGCCACGGTTTCCTACGCGTATCTGAATGGAGAGACCCAGCTGCCAGCGGTCAGGCGTCAGGTGAGTGGTTTCATCCCCGTGGACATGGCCTATACGTTCGCGCCGGAAGACAGGACGGAGCGCCAGATGGCGTGTGCATTTCATGCCGTGCTCGCGCAGCTCCAGGCCGCGGGGGAGTACGAGGCGGGCGGAGTCGGTCTGCTCGTCCAGAGCCTGGGGCGGCTCGCCATGACCCAACCGGACGCGCCCTCGCCCTACATGTCGGGGTTCACGAACCGGCAGGCCGCGCTGACGTTCGGCGGGGCCACGTTCAGGTTGCAGGAGCCGGTCATCATTCCGGACTACCACTGGACCGGCGCCATGTTCAGCGAGGTGGCTCCCACCGGCCTGGTGTGGACGAGCGAGCGCCTCTTCGTCGACAGCATGGTGCAGGCGTTGCCCTATCAGAGCCTGGGTGAGCAGGTGGATACCCTGGCCATGTGGTGCGGCAAGCCGGATGTCCCGTATGACGATCACCTGCGCAAGGTGAAGGTGCCGGTGCTGTACGTGGGCGCCGCGGGCGGCATGGGCACCTACGGCCTCCACAGCCTGTCCCTGCTGGGAAGCAAGGATGTCACCCCGTACGTGGTGCAGCGCTTCGAGGACGAGGCCGCGCGCGCGGTGGAGTACGGCCACGCGGACCTGTTCCTGGCGGATGACGCGGAGGCGTTGGTGTGGACGCCCATCCTGGACTGGGTGCTGCGCCACTGAGGCGCGGCGGGCTCAGAGGGACGCCGCGGCCCGCCCGAGACCCTCGGCCACGGAGGTGAAGGCGTCCCGGGTGCGCACGCGCGCTTCGCCGAAGCGCTCGGTGTAGAGCCGGCGCACGGCGGGAATCTGCGACGAGCCGCCGGTGAGGAAGACGGCATCCACCTCACCGGCGCCCTCGCAGCGCTTCAGCAGCCCCTCCGTCACCTCGCGCAGCTCGGTGAGGAGCGACTCGGAGGCGGTCTCGAACTCGGCGCGGGTGATGGGCTCGTGCAGGTGGATGCGGGCCTCCTCGAAGTCGAGCGTGGCCTCCTCACTCGAGGAGAGCTGTACCTTGACGGCCTCGATGGCGCGGAAGAGCCGGTAGCCGAGGTTGTCCATGACGAGGTCGTACAGGGCCTCGGCCTCCGCGGGCTTGTCGCTGGACTCGAGCATCAGCTCCAGCAGCTCCTGGGTGGACTTCTCGCGGATGAAGGACATTTCGTGCCAGGAGAGCAGCTTGGACATGACGTGCTGGGGCACGGCCAGCCGCTTGTCGCTGAAGCCCCGCACCTTGTAGGTGGAGCCGGCGCCGAAGCGGGGCAGCAGTTTGTGGCGCATGATTTCCGCGTCGAAGCGGTCACCGCCGATGCGCACGCCGGTGGAGCCCACCACGTCCGCGCGCCGGTCCGGGTTGCCGCGGCGCGAGGGCCCCAGCCGCATCAACGTGAGGTCCGTGGTGCCGGCGCCGAAGTCGGCCACCAGGACGAGCTCGTCGCGGGTGAGCTGGGACTCGTAGGAGAGCGCGGCGGCGATGGGCTCGATGAGGAACTGGATGTGGGTGAAGCCGGCGATCTCCGCGGCGCGGCGCAGGCGCTGCTCGGCGAGCGCATCCGCCTCGGGGTCCGGGGCGAAGAGGGCGGGGCGGCCGAGCACCACGGACTCGGGGGCCGCGCCCATCTGGGAGGCGGCGGCGTCGCGCACGCGGCGCAGCAGCAGGGCGACGAGATCCTCGATGAGCCAGGTGCGGCCGCGAATCTGGGTGGCGCGGAAGGAGGCGCTGTGGAGGAAGGACTTCACCGACTGGATGAAGCGGCCGGAGTGGTCCTCGAGGTAGCGGGTGATGGCGGGGGCGCCAGTGTACACCTCGCGCTCATCCTCGGGGAAGAAGATGACGGAGCGGTAGAGGCGCGGGTCGCTGTAGCCGGGGGAGATGGGGAGCACCGTCCCGTCCGGGAGAGCGATGGCCGTATTGCTGGTTCCAAAGTCGAGTCCGCAAGCGCTCATGGGGGGCGCACCTCTACGCGCAAACGGCGTCCATGGGTAGTGCCGAGTAGGGGATACGTTTCATGGCCTGCCCGGTCCCTTGGTGGTGAGCGGAATCTCCAACGTTGCCGTGGCACCCAGGTACGGCCCCGCGCTCTCCAGCGACAGGTGGCCTCCCAGCATCTTCGCCGCCAGTGCGCTCGAGTGCAGCCCGAAGCCATGGCCCTCCTTGCGCGTGGTGAAGCCGTGCGCGAAGAGCCTCGCGCGGAGCTCGGGCTCGAAGCCGATGGTCTCCAGGCTGTAGCGCACCTTCCCGCGGGAGGTGGAGAAGTTGTGGCGCTCGACGACCTCGAGGGCGAGCTCCCCGAAGGCCTGGCCCTCACGGTACTTCTTGAACCGCTCCCCCAGCACCATGCCGTACCAGCCATGGCCATGCGCGGAGGCCTCGGTGTTTCCATGAAGCAGGGACAGGGTGACCATCCGGCACAGGTGGAGGATGAGCAGGTTCTGGCTGGTGAAGTACGCGGGCGTGAACAGGGCCGTCAGAACGCTCATCACCGTCTTCGTGTGCGGGTCGGTCTGGTCTGCTCGGGAGACATGATGAGGGATGTACCGACGCGGGGTGATGGTCGCGCTGTACTTCCGGTGAAGACCCCTCCAGCGCCCGAGGGAGGTGCTCGCTTGCTACGCCGAGGGGCGCGCTAACGACGGGTCTTCTCCTCATACGCGGCGGATGCCTCCTGGACCATCCGCTCGGCGGCTTCCGGCCCTTCCCAACCGAGGATGCGCACGTCCTTGTCCGCGAAGGCGACGGCGGCGGTGAAGAAGTGCTCCAGCTCCTCGCGCTCCCGGCGGGACAGATCCTTGAGGGAGCTCAGGTTGTCCGCGCGCGCCGCGATGACGGGTACGACGAGCAACCGATCATTGCGCTCCCGGCCGCCGCCGCGCTTCTTCTTTTGATCCACCTTCAGCACGCCGAGCGCGCGGCAGGGGAGCACCACGCCGGGATAGGTGGACTGATCCCAGTACACCAGCGCGTCGAGCGGGTCTCCATCCGGGGCCAGGGTGCTGGGGACGAAGCCCCAGTCGAAGGGGTAGCGCAACCCGTGCACCAGGGGCTTGGAGACGGTGAAGGCTCCGAGCGCAGGCTCGTACTTGAGCTTCACCGTGGCGCCCTGGGGCGACTCGACGACGACGTGGAAGGCGCCCCCCTTGCCACGCAGGGGCAGCCGGGTGAGGTCCGTGTTCATGGTGTCGAGGCCGTCAGGAGGGAACGCCGGGCGGCGCGCGCGGCGCCGAGGCCTCCCAGCGTGTACCAGGCCACGGTGAGGAGGGCGGTGCTGCGTCTGGCGCGGCTGGGGCGCGCGCCGAGCCCGAGGTAGGGAGGAAGCACCACGGCTCCGACGCCCGCGAGCACCCCGAGGAGGGCACCTCGCAGGTAGATGCGGCGCGGGCGACCCATGGCGACCAGCGCGTAGTAGAGGGTGTTGCTCACCAGGTCGCCGATGAGACTCTGCCGGTACAGCGCGCGGCCATGGGCCGGGCTCCGGCCGAGCCAACGGGAGAGCTTCTTCAGCGAGCGCATGCCGAGCACGTCCATGCGCGGCGGGTGTTTCAGCACGGCGCGCGCGCCCTGGTGGACGAGCGTGAGGGAGACGGCGCCCACGAAGCCGGGGCCGAGGGACTGGAAGAATCCGCGGGGCTGGGAAACGAGTTCACTCATGGTGCCCTCAAGCTAGGCACCGGGAGCGCCGTATTCCGGGTTTGGGATGGATGCTCGTCTGGTGGGGGCGCGAGGAGGCTGTATTCACCCCTGGGTTTGTGGCGAATATACCCGCCCCCCTCTCCCCCGAACTTCCCCCCAGGGACCCGCGTTGTTCCATCACAGCATGTTGCACCTTCCCGGCTACACACTTCGCGGGGCCATCAAGGCCACCGGCACCAATCTGATCTTCCACGCGGTCCGCGATGCCGATGGCCGCCCCCTCATCCTCAAGACGCCCGTGGCGTCCTCCCTGGGCCCACGAGAGCTCGAGCGCTACCACCGGGAGCACGACATTCTTCAGCGGCTCCAGGACGTGCGCGGCGTCACCCGCGTGCATGCCCTCGAACGGCTCCATGAGCGCCCGATGCTCCTGTTGGAGGAGGTGGAGGGCGAGCCCCTGTCCGAGCTCACCGGCCGCCCCTTCGAGGTGCTCCGCGCGCTGGAGCTGACGCTCTCCCTGGCGTCCACCCTGGCCGAGCTCCACCGCCGCGGCGTCATCCACAAGGACCTCAAGCCCTCCAACGTCATCGTCACCCCGTCGGGCGAGACACGGCTCATCGACTTCGGCACCGCCACCGTGCAACTCGTCGAGCACGTGGATGCCGCCCCCGCGGCGCTCATCGAAGGCACCCTGGCCTACATGTCCCCCGAGCAGACCGGGCGCATGAACCGCGCGGTGGACTACCGCACCGACCTCTATTCGCTGGGTGTCACCCTCTACGAGCTCCTGACCGGAGATCGGCCCTTCCAGGGACGCGACGCGCTCGAGTGGTTCCATGCCCATATGGCGCAGGCGCCCCAGCCACCGCTGGAGCGTGTTCCGGGCCTGCCTCCCGTGCTGTCCGCCATCGTGATGAAGCTGCTGGCCAAGGTCGCCGAGGAGCGCTACCAGAGCGCCGACGGGCTCAAGGCCGACCTCGAGCGGTGCCGGGACGACCTGCTCCGGGGCGTGCACGAGGACTTTCCCCTCGGAGTGCATGACTACTCCGCGCGCTTCCAACTTCCCCAGCGCCTCTATGGGCGGGACTCCGAGGCCGCGGCGCTGCGCCAGGGTTTCGAGCGCGTGGCTCAGGTTGGACGGCCCGAGCTGTTCCTGGTCCGGGGTTACTCCGGCATCGGCAAGTCCGCCGTGGTGCACGAGCTGCACAAGCCGGTGGTGCGCCAGCGTGGCTTCTTCCTCAGCGGCAAGTTCGACCAGTTCCAGCGGGACATCCCCTACTACACCCTGGCCCAGGCCATCCGCGGCCTGACGCAACAACTGCTCGCGAGCACCGACGAGGAGCTGGCCCGTTGGTGTGCGCACGTGAACGAGGCCTGGGAGGGACAGGGCCAGGTCCTCGTGGACGTGGTGCCGCAGCTCGCGCTCGTCGCCGGCAAACAGCCCCAGGTCCAGGAGCTGCCGCCCTCGGAATCCCAGCACCGCTTCAATCGCGTCTTCCGCAAGTTCCTCGGCGTCTTCGCCAGCCCCGAGCACCCCCTCGTCGTCTTCCTGGATGACCTCCAGTGGGCCGACCTCGCCAGTCTCCAGCTCCTCCACCACCTGCTCACCCACCCGGAGACGCCTCCGGTCCTGCTCATCGCGGCCTACCGCGACAACGAGGTCGATCCCGCCCACCCGGTGGCGCTGGCGTTGGAGGGCCTGCGCAAGGCCGGTGCCCGGATGACCGACCTCCAGCTGAAGGCGCTGGGCCTCGAGGAGGTGCGTCAGCTCGTCGCCGATGCGCTCCCGGGCGCGGACGCCGCGGTCCTCGAGCCGCTCTCGGCCCTGGCGCTCGAGAAGACCGGAGGCAACCCCTTCTTCCTGCTGCAGTTCCTGCTGACGCTCAACCAGGACGGGCTCCTGGTCCGCACGCCCGAGGGCCCCTGGCGCTGGGACGCCGAGGCCACCCGTGCCAGGGGCTACTCTGACAACGTCGTCGACTTCATGGCCGGCAAGCTGCGCCAGCTTCCCCTGGGGACCCAGCACCTGCTGCGGCTCGCGGCCTGCGTGGGCAATGCCTTTCCGCTCCAGTTGCTCGGCCTCATCTCCGACACCAGGGAGTCCTCCGAGGTGGAGCGGGGCCTGGAGCCCGCGCTCCTGGAGGGCATGCTGGTGCGGGCCGGTCCGGAGCAGTACCGCTTCCTCCACGACCGCATCCAGCAGGCGGCCCATGCCCTCATCCCCGAAGCGGAGCGCAAGGCCGTCCACCTGCGCATCGGCCGGCTGCTGCTGGCGAGCCTGTCTTCGGAAGCGGTGCAGGAGAAGCTCTTCGACGTCGTGAGCCAGTTCAACGCCGGGGCGGAGTTGCTCGACGACCCCGAGGAGCGGCTCCGGGTGGCTCGCCTGAACGCCAAGGCCGGACGGAAGGCCAAGGCCTCCACCGCGTTCGGCTCGGCCATCGCCTATCTCACCACGGCCTTCCAGCTCCTCCCGGGAGACCCGTGGGAGACCGACGCCGGGCTGGCCTTCAGGATTCAGCTCGACCGGGCCACCTGCGAATTCATGAGCGGCAACGCCGCCGAGGCGCGCCGCCTGGTGGAGGAGCTCCGGCCCCGGGCCCGCACCTGCTCGGACACGGCGGCCGTCTACCGCTTGAAGGGCAACCTCCACATCGCCGCCAGTGAGATTTCCGCGGCCATCGCCTGCCTCCTGGAATGTCTTGCCCAGATGGGCATGCCCATCTCCCCGAGCCCCTCATGGGAGGAGGTCGTGGCCGCCAACGAGGAGGTGGGGAAGCTCCTGGGAGAGCGCCCCATCGCGAGCCTCGTCGACCTGCCTCGTATGGAGGACCCGGACACGGAGGCGGTGATGAGCGTGCTGGGCGCCCTGTTCGTGCCGGCGCTCCTGACCGACCCGAACCTGCTCATCCTCAACCTGTGCCGGATGGTCTCCTTGAGCATCCGCCACGGAAATAGCGGCTCGGCCGCACAGGGGTATGGCTGGTACGGCGTGGTGCAGGGCTCCACCTTCAATCGCTACCAGGAGGCCCATGCCTTCGGCCAGCTCGCGTGGGCCATCGTCGAGCGCTACGACCTCTCCGCCTTCCGGGGAAAGATTCTCTACATCCAGGAGACCATCAACAACTGGACCGAACCCCTGTCCAACTCGCTGGAGGCCAACCGCAGGGCCTTCCATCTCGCGCTCCAGGGCAGTGATCTCCAGATCGCGAGCTACTGCGCCAATCACCTCGTCACGCTCCGGCTCATGCTGGGGCACGACCTGGAGGAGGTCTACCAGGAGTCGGTCGTCCGCCTCGCCTTCATGCGCAAGGCGAGCTTCCCGGACATGCAGTACATCCTGCACCACCAACAGCTCTACGTGCAGCAGCTGCGCGGCCTCTCCCCCTCGTTCGGCTCACTCACGGGAGAGGACTTCGACGAGGCGTCGTTCGAGGCCGGGCTGAGCCCCGCCCGCCTGAGCAACATGCGGTACTGGTACTGGACCCTCAAGATGCAGGCGCGCTTCCTGCGTGGTGCCCATGCCGAGGCGCGCGAGGCGGGAGCCCGGGCCGCGGAGCTGAGGTGGTCCTCGCTCGGGCAGGTCCGGCGCCTGGACTTCCACCTCTTCCACGCCCTGACCCTGGCCGCCTGCTACGGCGACATGTCACCCGAGGAGCAACCCCGGACCCTGGAGGTCCTGCGCGAGCACCAGCAACTGCTCGCCGAGTGGGCCAACCTCCAGCCCGCGACCTTCCGTGCCCCCGAGCGGATGGTGTCCGCGGAGCTGGCCCGCATCCTGGACCGTGAGGGCGAGGCCCTCCGTGCCTACGAGGAGGCACATCAGTCGGCCCGGGAGCACGGCCTCATCCAGCACGTGGCCCTGGCCTGTGAGCTCGCCGCCCGCTTCTGGTACGAGCGGAAGGTGCCGACGCTCGCGGACACCTACGCGCGCAAGGCCCGGGAGGCGTACCTGCGCTGGGGCGCCAGGGGCAAGGTCGCGCACCTGGACTCCCAGTGGCCCCACCTGGCCTGCTCCGCCGGCTCCGAGGGGACCACCACCGAGACGGACTCCACCCAGATCGACGCGCTCACGGTGGTGAAGGCCCAGCAGGCCATCTCGGGTGAAATCGTCCTCGAGCGGCTGGCGGCCACGCTGCTGCGCGCCGCCCTGGAGAACGCCGGGGCCCAGCGTGGCGCCCTGTTGTTGCCTCGCGGCGACAAGCTCTCGGTGGTCGCCACCGCGGGCACTTCGCCGGAGGACTCCGCCTCCAGCGCGGACGGAGTCCAGCTGCCCTGGACCCTCATTGCCTACGTCAGGCGCACGTGCGAGCACCTGCTCATCGGTGACGTCTCCCAACCCCATCCCTTCTCGTCCGATGAGTACCTCGAGGACGGCCGCGCCCGCTCCGTGCTCTGTCTGCCCCTGCTGCGCCAGGAGGGGTTCCGCGGCGTGCTGTACCTGGAGAACGGACTGGCCACCAACGCCTTCACTCCCGCCCGCATCGCCCTGCTCGGGCACCTCGCCAGCCAGGCCGCCATCTCCATCGAGAACGCCCAGCTCTACGCCGAGGTCCAGCGCGCGGAGAGTGCCCTGCGCAGTGCCAATGACGAGCTCGAGCGGCGCGTGGAGGAGCGCACGCAGGAGCTCAAGAAGACCCAGGCCCGCCTGGTGGACTCCGCGCGCGGAGCGGGGATGGCCGAGGTGGCCGTCAACGTGCTCCACAACGTCGGCAACGTCCTCACCAGTGCCGTCATCAACCTCCAGTCCATGCTCGAGCTGGTGAACACCTCGCGCGTGGGCCGGCTCAAGCAGGTCACCTCCCTGTTCGAGGAGCACCGGGGAGATCTGGCGGACTTCTTCACCCGGGATCCGCGTGGCGCCCAGCTTCCGGCCTATCTCTCCGCGCTCGGAGACGAGCTGCTCCGCGAGCAGAAGACGCTCCAGGAGAGCATGGGCGCCATGGGCAAGCACATCGAGCACATCCGCGCCATCGTCCAGGTCCAGCAGACCTATGCGCGCAACACGCTCGTCATCGAGGAGTGCGATCTCTCCCTCCTCGTCGAGGATGCCCTGAGCATCCAGCTGCCCTCCCTCCACCGCCACGGCATCACCGTCACCCGGGAGCTGTCCTCGGTGCCCAGGCTGCGGCTCGACAAGCACAAGGTGGTGCAGATCCTCGTCAACCTCATCAGCAACGCCAAGAACGCCATGCAGGCCCTTCCCAACAGGCGGCCGCACCTGCACGTCCGGCTCGTGGCCGAGGGCAACACGGCCCTCATCCAGGTGGTGGACAACGGCATGGGCATCGTGCCGGAGATCCGCGAGCGGCTCTTCTCCCAGGGCTTCACCACCCGGGAGAACGGGCACGGTCTGGGGCTGCACTCCAGCGCACTGGCGGCGAAGATGTTGGGGGGGCGGATCCTCCTGGCGAGCGAAGGGCCGGGCAAGGGCGCCACGGCCACCCTCGAGCTGCCGCTCGCGCCGGGTGGCTCGAGCAAGCCATGAGCTGGAGCATCAGCTCGCGCGCTTCGGCAGTGTCACCATCCTGGATGGCCTGGAAGAGGGATTCGTAGGGGATGTTCCGCCTGAGCTGATCGAACTTACCGGAGATGAAGTATCCGCGGCGTTCGACGAGCGGCCTGTGCACCTCGTGGGCGAGCGCACTCTTCCCAATGCCCGAGTAGCCGGCCACGAGGACGAGCTCCGCCCAGCCTTCGGACACACGATCGAAGATCGCGAGGAGTTGCTCACTCTCACGCTGGCGCCCGTAGAGTTTCCGCGGGAGCTGCAAGCGCTCGGAGACATCTCCGCGTCCGAGTCCGAAGGACGAGATGGAGCCCGTCGCACGTAACTCCTCGCGACATCGCCGGAGGTCTCCAACGAGAGCCCAGGCGCTCTGGTAGCGGTCCTCCGCCCTGACACGTAGGGGAGAGACCCTTCGAGTCCCCTCGGGCCGAAGACAGCTGGAGTCTCGTGCGACAGCTCTGTCGCGATACCGAAGTCGATGAGCTTGAGCTCATCGGTGCTCGGGTTCCAGATGATGTTGGAGGGGTTGATGTCCTTGTGGATGACGTGGCGCCGGTGGACACGCTCAGGATCTCCGCGAGCCGAAGTGCCGGCTCCAGGAACCGCGGGAGCTCCACTGGGCGGCCCTTCAGGAGGCGGGCCAGGGACTCCGCGCCGAAGTCCTCGAGAATGATCGCCACGCTCGTGCCGAACCGCTCCAGGGCGAGCACCTCGATGATGCCCTCCATCGCGAGCTCTCGTGTCAGCCGGTACTCGCGGTGAAGCCTGGCAACCTGCTCGGTGCTGGGGAACTCCGCGTTCAGGACCTTGAGGATCACGGGCCGCGCGTCGGCGGTTCGGGTCGCCCGGTAGATGAGGGATTTGGTGCTGGTGAAGAGCGTCTCCCTGACTGTTCACCTGGTGGGATGCCGCCTCTCAAAGAGAGATGGCCAGGTTGTCTATGCTCGAGTTTCGCAGTCTCGGGGGATGGAGAGCGCGTCAGCAGGACATGAGAGGGCATGTGGCCCTCATGAGCATGTAAGTAGAAACCGAGGAGCCGGGCGAATGAGCCGTCACAGCGCCGTCACGCCCCTTGCGGAAGAAGGCGTGCGCCCAGGCCGGTGCAACAACGACAACGCGTATTCACGAAGACAGGGGGTACAACACCATGAAGAAGATTCAATGGATGGGAGCCCTGGAGTTGCCGTTGGCGGCGTAGGAGCTGGCGGTGGGCCGCGGCGACCCTGGCCAGCCAGACCCATGAGCGCCGGATTGCCCCTTGCATCTCTTGCTGGACAAGGCCGGCTGCACACCGCGACGTCCGTTCCCTGCAACTCGTCGCACGCCTTGAGATTTATCTGCTGGGCTTGCCCAAGCAGGGATCGGAACTCAAGGCGGGGGCCCTCGCCCGCCGCTTCCGGCTCCGTTTTTAAAAATTTACTACAGTCCTGGTGCTTCTGTGTCATAAGCGCCTGGCTTCCGCTTGGGATCGCCTTACTTCATCGGCGCTGCCAGCGCGACTTTTCGGGGGGGACCGAACTCTATGACACAGAAGTACCAGGTCATTGCCACGAAACGTGGCTGGCCGATTGCGCAGCCATTGCTGCTCTCTGGAGGGGGGAATGTGATCAACACCAACCGCACGCACTTTTAATACGCGCACTGTCCATCCATATCATTTCATCACGCATCATCATCACAAGTCGGGCCGCATGTTCGAGGCGAAGGTTCGCGTGGACTTCAGCCGTCTGTATCTGAACTACCAGGAGGTCTCGCGCGGCGGCATTCTCTGGGGCAGCGACCGTCGGTACTTCTTCGAGCGCGAGGTGCTGTGCACGCACAAGCCGGCGGATCGCAAGAACGAGTGCGGCGTCTTCATTGAGTACACGGATCTCGTGACGGGCAGGCGCGTCGCCACCCCGACGCTCGACCCGAACAACCTCGAGGAGCAGAAGATGGTCCTGCAGGCGGCCGAGCGCCTGTACCAGCAACTCAACGACGAGCTGTTCAGCGGGGTCTCGCAGCCGGCGCCCTGGTTGGGCGCGCCCCCGCGGCCGCTCTTCGGGAGCCGCGTGCGCGCGCAGTCGTTCACCAGCTACCAGCAGATCGTGAGGGAGTACGTGTTCCAAAGCCCGCAGTCGATCAACGTCGGAACGACTGAGCTGCCGGCTGTGGTCTCCTGCGTCCGCCGGAACGTGGACGGACTGATCGAACGAGACATGCGTTACCCGTGCAATACGTACTGGGAGGGCTGATGCCCGGGGTGTGACGTCTGTCTGTGCCTTATGCTTCTGGGGTCCAGGTTGTCTGTTCTTCAGTGCATTGTCTGTCCTGAAGGACATGTCTTGTTCTTATGTACCAGGAGGCGACAGCAGCGACCTGGGCCTCTCCGTTGATTGTGCTAAACGCTTTGAACCCTTACGAAGGAAGAAGGTGCAGGATGAGGTCGAGATTCGTACTGCTATCGGTGTTGGCAGCTATCGCCCTGGCCCCCGCCGCATGGGCGCAGACCGAGGTGAGTGCGACCACGCTGGTCGAGACGACCGACGCGGTGTTCTTCAGCAAGCAGGAGCAGCCGAGTGCGGTGTATTACTTCGCCAAGACGCAGACGGTGCTTGAGGAATTCTCGGTGCCGGGCGGCGCGTACCGCCGCTTCCGCGTGCAGGAAAAGCTGAGGACGCTGAAGCTCCCCTTGGACCTCGGCACGCTCCACCCGAGCTGGGCGGGTCGCACCGCGCTCCCGTTCACCCTCACCCCGAGCCAGTCGTGTACGCTGAATACCAAGCCCGAGATGCTCCTCGTGGCCCGGCAGGCCGACATGAAGGACCGCGCGATCGCGGGCAACACGCTGGTCGCGCTGTGCCAGTTCTCGTTCAACCTCCGCAACGACATCGGCGACGCCTACGTCGAGCAGCTCCAGGAGGACGCCGCCGCGGGCAATCTACTCAACGCGCCGTTGCCGCTCACCGTCATCGTGTCGGGCACCCTCCGGTGGTCCGACCTGCACGCTGAGATCGAGAGAGGCGCGCAGGAGCTCGCTGAGAATCCGATGTCGCGGGATGACGCGCTCGTGCTCATCGGCTGGGCGCTGAGCCGTACGCCCAGCGGTGCGGCTAGCTACCTGCAACTGTCGGAGACCGCGAGGGACCAGTTCGTTGAGACCGCGTTGGCGAAGCTGTTCTCGAAGCCGACCTTCGACACGTATGTGCTGGCCGAGGTGGCGCAGGACGGTGAGTTCCCCGGCTGGATCGTCACGCGCACCATCGAGCTCTAAAGCCTCTGCCGGGGAGACCCCATGAAAGACAACCGTATGAACAAGCGGACGGGAGCGCCTGCAGCCCACCGGTTCGGCCCCGGCCGGGGTCGCAGACGATGGATCGCGGGAGGGCTCCTGGTGGGCGTCGCGGTGCTCCTCTACGGGGCGACGCGATGGCGTCGAGCCCCGGACGTCGAGAGCACGCCGTCGTCGCCGCAGGCCATCCTCGAGGCGGCGGCTGAGAATCGCTTCGCGTCCGTCACCCCGCGCATCCCGAGCCGCGACGGGAAGATGCGCCCCGTCACGGACGAGAGGCAGGTAAAGGCGCTGAAGGTGATGCACCTCAAGGAGGTGCTGGCCAAGGAGGAGCTTGCGCAAGACCCGGAGTTCGAGCTCCGTGCCGAGGAGCGCCTGCGCGAGCAGCGCCCCGCGGCCGTGAAGATCGAGTGGCAGACGCCAGCCGGAAACGAGTGGATCGAGACCATCGTCGCGGATACGGTCGGCTGCGGCCTTGCCGATCTCACGGAGCCCAAGAGCTTCACGCTCGAGCAGTTCCAGAAGCTGTCATGTTTGTACTACGAGAACGAGGAACTCTGGAAGGGCGTCGCCACCTCGGTGACGGTCTCGCAGACGCCAATCGAGGAGTACAGACCCGAGTGGGAGCAGCTCAAGAGCGAGCAGATGCGAAACATGGCAGCCATCTCGTTCATCGAGCGTAGTCAACGGCAGCGGAAGGCACAGGAGTGTGGACATGAAGCGCTTTCCCGCGATGTGGCTGATCTTCGTTGTTGTCTGCGCATGTACCGATCCAGGACCGACCCCCATCGATGCAGGGCCGACCCCCACAGAGTGCGGCCCGGACGAGCTCCCACCTGTCGAAGCGAGCAGCGCGTTGTGTGAGGGGACGACCGTCGTGCTCCCGGCGCTGGCGCAGTGCACGCCGGCCTCCACGCGCGTCGTGGACGTCGTGGTCGCGAACGCGGCCTTCTTCTCGACGCTGACGGCGGAGGCCGCCACTCGCCTGTACAGTGACTGCATCCAGGCGCAGAGCAAGCCTTGACGTGATGGTCAGCGCGCCCGAGCACTGCGGGCGCGGTGTCCTTCTCGGGGCACGAGGGCTACTGCGCCCACCAGCGCATCCGCTCGCTCCTTCAGGTCGCCCGAAACTGCGAAACTCGAACTGAGCCGGTGTGCTTGATCAGCTTCCTACCCCCGTCAACTCGGAGCTCTTCTGCCAGAGCGTCTCCGCGGCCTCGTCGTTCTGCGCGGCCCTGGATTCCTTCGCCACCTTGCTCTTGATGAAGTACCTGCCGTTGATG